>JAJDZX010000043.1 GCA_022824395.1 Alphaproteobacteria bacterium | reverse complement strand
CTTCGAGCGCACGATCGCCAGTGCTTTGGCATGGCTGCAACTGGCCGTGGTCCGGCTACTGCTACGGCGCCTCGGACGGGCCGAAACACTCAATCAAACCGTAGCATGCTGACTACGCAGAGTTTTGAATCGTACTCTGAGCGAGGTCGTGCGCGCCGGACTTCGGCTGCTCATGGAGCGCGACGGCGCGCGGCAATTCTATGCGCTGAAGGGAGAGCTGGAGGCGGCGTTGCGGGAGGTAGAGGCCGGCGAGTTCGAAGAGTTCGACCCCGTGGCCTACGAGCCGGGCCTGGAATCGAGATAGCCGCCGCGCCATGACGATCCGGTTGTCGCGCCAGGCGCGCCGCGACCTGGACGAGAATCGGCTCTATACGGTGGAGGCTTGGGGCGCCGATCAGTGGCTCGCCTAGTACCAAGGGCTGGTACGGACGTTCGAACGGATTGCGGCCGACCCAGACGGCGGGCGCGACCGGAGCCTATTCGCACCCGGGTTGCGCTCCCCGAGCTATCGGCGGCATCTGGTTTTCTTCGCCAGAATTGCTGCCGCAAACGATGCGCCGGTGATCCTTCGAATCGTCCATCAGCGCCGCAACCTGCCTGCGCTTGAATATTTTGAGGAGATCGGTGGCTGAGTTCGCCTGCGTCCCGTCACGACGGTCCTTCGTCCATGATTTCCCGCATCGTCCCGTGGGCGGCTTCGACGATCTCGTCGACCTCCTTTTCGCGCCCGGCGTCCAGCATCTCCTCCCGGTTGATCGTGGCGAGGACGTAGACGGCACTGCAGGTCACCTCGATCAGCGCTACCTGCGCCGTCCCTTCGCTTCCTTGGCCCTGGCGCTCGGCGAGCTGCTTCCGATGATCACCAAACTGCTGGCCCACTCCAAGATCTAGTCTACTGCGCGCTCCGCGCATCTGGTGCGAGTCTCAGTAACAGACTCGGCCGACCGGGTCGGCGCCAACATCGCAGCCGACATCATGCCGCCTGAAATACCAAAATCACGGTAGCGATGAGACGGCTTCGGCGGTACGCGGGACCACACGGGTGCAGCACGATGCCACGGTTGGCCGATGGGCTCCCGGACGGGGCTGATGATCCGGAAGCCGGGCCCGGCGCGAAAAGAGCGGCTGCCGGCTCGCCCGTCGTGATCAGCTTGATGGTCAATTGGTTGTGCCCGCTGTGTCCGGCAGATGTGCTTGGGCTGCAAGGACGGAGACACATTCAGGCAGCGCCATGACGGGGTCCGCAACACATGGCCCAGACGGCGACGGCGACTTTGCGGGGCGCCAGCCAGAGGGGGAGGTTACCGGCGTGGTGCTCGATCAGGATGCCGATGAAGCGCTCGAAGAACCCCGGGATTGGGCAGTTTCGTACGCATGGAGGTGTGCAGTGCGCAATGTGTCACCTCGCGGCCCTTCGGTTAACCGAGGGTTGCCGATACTGACGAGGCAGGTCCCCGGCGAATCTGGAAGACGTGGGAGCACGATGACCACTTCAAGGGAACCCCGAGCGCCGGGCGGTGCAGATGGACGCAGAGAGATGCATCCAAGTGTTATTCTGGCCGGGCCTCCAGCCATCGCACGGCACGTTCCGGATCACCACCCTGTCCGCGCTTCTCCAGGAACGTGGCCGCGTTCTTGGCGCCGACTTTCTCGGCCAGGGCGCACGCGATGAACTGGTTGAGCGAGACGCCCTCTTGTCTTGCCCAGTCTTCTGCTGCCGCCTTGAGCGATCTCGGCAGATTCAACGAGACTCGTGCCTTCATGATAAAAGTCTCCTCAGTGCCTGAGCAGGCGTCCAGAGAGCGCATCCAAATCGCCCAGGTGCGTCTCCAAAGTCCCTGACATTATGGGGCCACGATGGCTGCGGCCCCGGCATTGACAGCCGTTTCCAGCACCATTTCATCGGCAGGGTCGTACAACTGCGGTCGCCAGAGAAAATGCAGTTCGACCGGCACGACTGTTCTGGCAACGTCCGTCAGAAATTCCTCGATTTCGTGCCTGCTAGTGCGGGTGTCCAGTAGAAAGTCGGCTCGCCCCAATACGTCCTCGTACTCATAAAACAACGGTACGGAGCAGCACCATTGGAACCGCCCGTGAAACGCCGAGACCAAGAGCGGATTACTCGATCCTGAGCGGCTGCGCACGTCAGCCACGACTACGTTCGTGTCCAGCAGCACGGACATGGCGCAGCCTCAATCGAAGGAAGGCAGCTCGCGCATGGGCACGCGTGACGGCAGTTCCAGATCGATGCCACCGAGCGGTGCGATCCGGGCGCGGATGGCGTCGGCGAGATTGCGAGGAGCCTTCTTCAGTTCGACAGCCTCTCGCAGGACCAGCCGCGCCTCCTCCTCCATGGAGCGGTGATGTTCCGCAGCGCGCACCCGCAGGCGGGCCTTCACGTCGTCGTCAAGGTTGCGAATCGTGATGCTCGCCATGGCCATACCCTCCGCTCCGCCCAGATTCTAATTCACGGATCGATTGCGATGCAATCGAATTATCGCCAACGGACCGACCGTCGGCAACACTGACCATGTGCGTTCTGACGCTGATCGCGATGATCTTTGCACTTGAGCACGGCATCCCAATAATGCGAGGGTGGGCCGCGCCACGACGACAGGCCTCCCCGCTTGCACCGATCCCAAGGCTTATCCGGCCGCATCGTCCGGGAGCGAAGGTGTACTTCACGCTGGCTGTCCCCTGGTCGCGCAAGCTGCACATGCCGTGATCGGCAAACGCCGCACGGCAACCGCGGTCCACGGCCGCAAGGAGAGCGTTGATGGCGAACGACACCCAATTTCCGTCCCTGTTCGCGGGCCTCGGCAGCGGTGATGGTCCAGGCGCCCTCACGGCCCTGGTTGAGGAGCACGGTCACCTGCTCCTCGGGATGCCTGGCCTTGCCGAGGCGCTGGTTTCAGACGGGGAAATGGACGAGGAACTCCGCCTGGACCTGTTCCACATGCTGGTGGACGAAGCGCGCATGGACATGGAGAACCGGGGGCGCCTGGGGAGGCGGTTCCTTGCGGAGGCGGCGGACGCGGTCTCGGCGCTGAGCGGGGCAGGCAGCCTCGACCCGGAAACGGGTATGTCGCTGGTCCTGGCCTATGCAAGGGCCGGGGTCGAGGCGCCGGAGGGCCTGGTTGCTTCGGTTCAGGAGAATACGTTGGCCGAGATCGGATCGGACGGGTTGCCGGACGATCTGGACACGCAGATCGAGGATTTTCGCCGCGAGGTCGGCGACGACGATTACATGCTGTACGCCTTCCTGAACGATCTGCTTGGCGGGATGTTGGTGCCGCTTCAGGTGGCCTTCGTTCAGCACGTGGCCGGCCGGGACGAGGCATGGTCCGGAAGCCTCGCCCTGTACTGGCTGCTCAGCCCTGTCCCCGAGGTGCGTCTTGCCGCGGCGGATGGCCTCGGCGAGCAGGCGCGACGGGGCCGTCTCGATACCGCCGCTGTATCGAAGCTGACGCTGATGCGGACCTGGGTGCCGGCAGACGGGGTCCTGCCGGTTCTGGACACGGCCCTCCGGGAGGCCCGCGGGCCGGATCCGGTGGAAGGGCTGGAGATGCCATCGATGCGTCCGGTTCGGCTTCTCGGAACGCTTCCGGATGGTTCCGGCAGCCAGAGCTTCGCGGTGTCTCTGGACAGTGCAGATGGATCTGCGGCGGCGTTCGTTCTTCTCAAGGCCGGCCACGGGGTGAAGGACGCCTTCCTGATGCGTGAGATGGCGGCGGCGGACGCGATGCTGTCCCAGCTGGCCGAATTGAGCGAAGCGTCCAGCGTCGATCTTGCAATTGACGCGCTTGAGCCCGCCCTGTCCGCGGCGCTCGCGGACGGTCTTGCCGAGGGTAAGACCGCGCCGCCTATCCTGATCGACGTTGCGCGCGCCTGCGGTCTCGAGGCATTGCGGCCACAGGTGCTGACCGCGCGGGACTGGCTTTCGCGCATCGATCCCGAAGGCGAGGTTGTGCGCCTGCCGGCCGGCAAACGCGCGGAGCTGATCGAGCGGAGTGGGGACTGGCCGCTCGACTACAGCTTGATTGCGAACTGGTCCGAGGGCACGGCGATCGTCGAAGGAGCGCTGGAGGGCATCAACGGCTCGCGGCCACAGCACGCGGCCCTATGGACAGCGCTCGAAAGGCGGCGCGACTACTGGGCGCAGCTGATGGTCCGGTCAGCGCATGTGCTCCGGTCCGCGACCGGCGATCGGGACTGGCGGTCCTTCGTGGCGACTGCCACGGCACTGATCGACGGGGAGGCGCTGGAGGGAATCCCGATCATGCAGCATGTACTCGACACCAGCGTTGCCGCCTGGCAGGAGGAAGAGCGCGCCCTGGACGCGAACGACCCGGCGGAGGGAGGGTGGCCCTTTTACGCATAGTGACGCCGACCGGCATCCGGGCCTCGTTTCTGTCCCATCTGTCGTGTGGCATGAGATGATTGCGGGGCAGATCGTTTCATTCTTTGCGAGAATCGGCTCGCACTGATCGTTGGCGACTCACGCCTCGTCATTCCGCCTGAGCCGCTGTATCAGGCGGGATGACGGCGAACTGCGGCCACGCCAGCGAACCCGCGAGATGGCCTGTCCCCTCGCTGATCGCGGGATGCCGGTAAGGCGGGGGGCTCCGCGCGTCCGGCCCCGCGCGAAAGACACTGTTTCGCGCGGGGCGTCCAGCATGTGCCGCAAACTGACTTCGTCATCCCTGCGCATACTGGACTTCCGCCACTCTTGTGCCGCATACCCCTCTAACCCACCGTATTCATTGACTTTATTTTCCCGGCGCAAAATCCGGAATCACATAGTCACCGGAGTCGACCGTATTCCAGGCGCCGCATGCCGCGCCTCCCGCGCTACCCTCACGATTTTCCGGAATCGCGCGATTCCGGCTATCGCCAGCTTCGTTGCCGGTAAACGTTCCAAGAGGCCGTGGAGCCGAGCGGCCCGCCGCTGCGGTTGGCGTCTGAAATGGCGGATCTCTGCGCTTCTCGGCCGTCCGCCACCTCTGGTTGTCCGGATCGGCACGGCCTCTCGGAACGGTTACCGTTGCCGGCCTCCGCTACCCCGGCGGCTCCGTCAGCACGATATCGTAGTCGTCGAGGGCATCCAGAAATCCTGCGTGTCGGACCAGCTCGTCGACGCCGAGCACCCCCAGCCTGCCGAACGCCCGATCGAACACGGCCACGCAGGCATCGCCGGTGAATCTCGATGCGAACAGGAATCCGTCCGCCTCCGGCACGCTGGCATGGACCGCCGCCGACAGGGCACGGCCCGCCGCATGGTTGCCGTCGTGCGCCACCGCGCTCGGCGCGCCGATGCGCACCGGCCCGTCGCCGCGCAGGTCGATCAGGGCGAGCGGTCCGGTGGAGCCGATCGACACCACCAGCCGGGCCTCGACTTCGCTTCGCGGCAGTTCGCGCCGACGGCGGCGCGCGAAGCGGTTGCGCGCCAGGGTTTCCCAGAATGCGCAGCGTACCGTGTCCGACGCATACAGCACGGAATAGCGATCCAGCGGATCGCTGAACCGGCTCGGCGCGGGCGCCGCCCCCAGCGGGGTCGGGCGCCGGTCGCGGTGGATCACGCGGAAGACGCGACCGAGACGCACGCTGTGCAGTCGCGTGCGCAGGCGGTCCGGGTCGTAGGACCCGGTCACGCAAAATCGCCCTGCCGGTCTCCCTCCGCGGCCTTCGCCACGCGGTCGATCTCGCCGCCGGCCAGCAGCGTCAGCGGCGTCGCCCCGTCGAGCGCGGGCAGTTCCGTCGTGAGCCAGACCCAGGCGGCATAGCCGTCGTCGAACAGCCCCGCCACACGGTCGAGTCCGTCGAACGGCCGGCCCCGCTCATCGAGCTGTCCCGCCGGGAAGACATGGCCGCGCCTCGCGCCCCGCCAGCCCACGATCCGGCCCTTCTTCAGCCAGTCATGCACCGACTGTCGCGTCTTGAGCCCCACCCGCGACGCCAGTTCGTCCGAGCTCAGCAGCGTCTCGGGCGCGCTCTCGCGCGTGCGCCCCGCCAGTCGTCCGGCGGCCTCTTCGGCTCCCACGCGGACAGGTTCAGCGCCCGCGATCGTTTCGAGCGCCGGCCCCCGCGGGTCGTCCAGCGTCAACACGTTGGCCGCCACCGCCAGCGCCGAGCGCACGGCGTCGGGGTGAGCGACCAGCGCCGCCACATGCGCCGGGCTCAGCCGGCCTGCCGCCTCATGCAGCACGCCTTCCAGCTCGCGCATCTTCTCTCCGCCGGCCCGGGCCATGGCAGTCCTCCAGGGCAAGGAAACGTCGTTCCAATAATGGTCTATACCGTCTGTTTCGTCAATTGCCGAGTTGCGCCGGGCGAGACCGGCAGTCATGCAGACTTGACGCACTGCATCCGGGCGGTGCCCGTGAATCTTCCCTGGTCCTCGTGCTCCAATGCACCGTCGCGTTTGGCCATCGCAGCCGGAATCCAGAATCAGCCCTACGCCGGCAGGGTCAACCCGTTGCGGCGCGCGTGCTTCTGTGCGCCGCGGGACGCCCGCTTGCCATCGCGAAGGCCGCTGCGCTTGGCGACCTCTTTCCAGGTGAACCCCTGCAAGCGCAGTTCGAATGCCTGCGCGTCGCGCTTGCGGGCCTCGATGACATGCGGCTGGGTCGCCACGCTGCACACGGTCGAGCAGTGCCTCTGCGTGCGGCTGGGGGCGTCGAACGGGCGTCTGCACTCGGGATTGGCGCACAGCCGCTGAGCGAGCACCTCGTCGGCCATGCGGACCATGAGCGCCTGGATCGCCTCCAGCGCCGCATCTGAACGCGACGCCGATTTCCAGATGGTTGCCACGCGCTCGCCGTTCACGTCCAGCACGTGAATACCTGCATCGTCTTCGCCGCCAGTGCGCCATGGACCCGGCACCTCCCGGCGGACGGTGTCCAGGTGCTGCCTCCGAGGTTTTCTCACGGCGGGCTCCCCCTTCCGACGCGGGACTTGTGGCGCCGGTCTCAAACGCATCCTGTCCGATAAGGAAATCTACCGTCCACGGGCGGGGTTTCCAGCCCAATCGCGATCATGCGGGACAGCCGTCGATCTTCCCTTCTGCGGTCACCGGTTCTGCCGGTCCTCCGCGTGCTGCGCCGCCGTCCCGCAGCCGTCTCCATCCACGCGCCACGCGCCGCCGAGAGGAGAGGTCCGGCCGTGAACGGGGCGGCGGTCGAATGTCCGGGGGAGGGCATTTGCCGCCGTTTCCCACCACGGCACGATGGAGACGGCTTCATGAGCACGGCATTCGCGATTCCCGGCAATACGGCCTCGACCTTTCTCACCCATTTCTTCGGCAGCGGCCTGGCCGACGACACCTATGTCGTCGAGCGGTTCAAGACGATGATCAACGGCGACATCCGCCCCTGCCTGGACCAGCCGCCCGCGGCGAAGAAGGGCAAGCGCAAGACGACCCGCCCCACCGCCACCCGGAAGGCGGTGCAGGCGCTGCGCCCAGAGCGCACCGAGATCATCGTCTGCACCGGCCTCAAGACGCGCGGCGGGGTCCAGCTGTGGGGGTCGGTGGCCACCGGCCTCCTCTGTGACCGCAAGCAGAAGGGCTGACCCCTTCCTCCCGAGGACGTCCTGCCGGCCCGGCGCCGGCGGGCGTCCTCCGTCCGTTTCCGGATTGGCAGGAAGGAGGCCGTCATGGCCGACCGGGACTCCGCCAGGCGGCGGCAACGCAAGCTCGCGAGCTACCACCGGCGTGTTGCCGAACGCAGGGAGCGCGGCCTGTGCGTCAAATGCGGCAAGTGTCCGCCCGCGCCCCAGCGCAGCATCTGTGTTTCCTGCAACGAGAAGGCCAGGGCCGCCGAGCGTGCCCGCGCCGACCGGCTCCGGGCCGAGGGCAAGCCGGTTCGCGACCCCGAAGCTACGCGCCGGGCCGACCGCGAGCGCGACCGCTACGAATTCGAGCGGCGGGCGAAGATCCTGTCCGACGCCCTGGCTGAACGCGAGTACCTTGTCGGCTCGGCTTTCTCAGGTGCCGATATTCTCATCGGCCACAGTTGCTTCATGGCCACCGTCGTCGGCCTGCCTATTGGCGACTATCCGGTGCTCGAGGCGTACTACCAGCGGTTGCAGCAACGTCCCGCCTACCAGCGCGCCTACCCGGCGTAGAGGAACGATCAGGGGAAATTTAGCAAAACAAGGGGGTGTTTCATGCTGTCAATGGTGATAACAGGGGGGTGTTGCGATCAGGACGTGATCGTGATCGGAGTCCCGGCCGACCGGTCCCGCTGAAAGCCGACCCCCGCCCGCCGCGGATCCACCCGCAGGCCGCGCTGCAGCACCGTCGCCGTCACCGCCGGATTGCCGGCAGGGACGCCGGGACGCCGCGCTCTGGGCTCACGGCCCCCGCCTGGCCTCGAACGCGCCGATGTAGTCCGTGGTGTCGAAGACGCCCCACGCCTCTTCGTGGCCCGGCCCGTGGAAGTCGCCCTCGAGCCGGTCGCCGCCGCCGGGCGTCCGGCGGTGAAGCGCCCGGCGCGAAGCGGCCGAACCGGGATGACGTGCAGACTCACGACCTCCGGCTCCGGTTCGCTTCGGAGGCTGTGTTGAGCGGCGAGAACCTGCCGATGGCGGGGCGGATCCTGGGTGGCTGGGATGATCGCGCGACTGAGAATCCGGGTCGGCGGAGGTTCGTTGCGGTGCCGCTACCCGGCTGCCTCCGTCGCAGCATTGCGGATCCGTCGCGCTAGCGCATGAGGTCCGTCACGCGAGCGCATCAAGGAACGCCCCAGGAGAAACGATCTCGATGCCTCGCCATGGAGTCAACGAAAGGAGGTGGTCGTCGCCACTGACGATGCAGCTGCTCTCCGAGTCGAGCGCCAGCGCCAGAAACCGGTTGTCCTTGGGATCCCTGCTGTCCGTGATCTCGCTCAGCACTGCCACTATCGTCGTCACCTGGAGCAGTCGGCGAAGGAACTCCTCGCGGTCTTGCAGGGAGACGTACCGGTCAAACTTGTCGCGTGACAGCACGTCGGCGAGCTCCTCGACAGACGCCTCCGAGACCACAACTTCGCACCGGGTCAGCGCCGCGTCGACAGCCCGTGCCGACACCGAGCCCGCGAGCAACAGACGACTGACCCATACGTTGGTGTCGATAACGACGCGCACCGGTATCAGTCGTTCAGCATTTCATGCAACGTGTCCTCGGTCATTCCGCGGGTCTTCGCTCCCGCGGAGACACGGTCACAAAGGTGCTGGAAGGCCTTGATGTTGGTGCTGGTCAGCCGACGGTAATCCGCGGGCGAAATTACCACGGCGACATCGCGGTTCTGGCGGCGGATCGTGACCGGTTCGCGCTGCGCGGCGTCCAGCAGGGCAGCGAGCCGCTGTTTCGCCTCTGACGCCGATACGTAGCGCACGCACACCCTCAATTAGACAAATTAGATAATTTGATCGACTTTAGCGGCGTGATGGCCCTGCTGCAATCGGCCGCGCCCTTTGGGGTGCACGTCAGAGTTGTGAGTAACTGAAGGAAGGGCTGTTCGTGCTACGATATCTGTTTCTTGTAATAGGAAACAGGTGGAGGCCGGCATGGTGACTGGCGATCACGACGTCCTGTTGGAACGGCGCGGGGAGTTGCTGCGCAAGCTGGCGGGCATCGGCGACCTCCGCCAGGGATCGCTCCGGGCCCAGTACCGCAAGTGCGGCAAGCCCAACTGCCACTGCGCTGGGGAGGGTGCGCGAGGGCACGGCCCCTACTGGCTGTTGACCTGGCTGGACCGGGTGACCGGCAAGTCCCGCGGCCGCAGCATTCCTGCCGAAGCCGTCGCCGGCACGCAGGCTCAGATCGCCGAGTACCAGCGGCTGCGTGGACTGGTGCGCGAGTTGGTCGAGGTCAGCGGCCGGCTATGCGATGCGCGGCTGGACGCGGGCCAGCCGGCGGAGCCGGCAAAAAGGGGGGGCTCCACTCGGCGATCGCGGCGGAGGCCGGCGCCGAAGTCGAGCGCCTGATCGGCGTCGGCGCCCTCGACGACTTCCAGGCCATCGAGACCGCCGCCCGACAGGTGGCGCTGCAGATCATGGGGCGGGCCATCGCCCGCCGGCTCAATGCCGACCACTCCGACCATCAGGGGCCGCGGCTGCCCTGCGCGTGCGGCGGCACCGCGCGCTTCGCGGGGCGCCGGCCCAGGACCTTCACCACCGCTCTCGGCCCCCTGACGCTCGAGCGTGCGTGGTATCACTGCGAGCGCTGCCACCACGGCTTCAGCCCCCGAGACCGCACGCTGGGGCTGGCGGCACCTTCCTGTCGCCGGCGGCGCTGCGCATGATCGGCATCGCGGCGGCCCGGACCAGCTTCAAGGGCGCCAGTACCCTGTTGCGAGAGCTGGCCGGCCTCGCTCTCGCGCCGAAGACGGTGGAGCGCCACGCCGAGGCGCTGGGGCGCGAGATCGCCGCCGACGAGGACCGTGTCATCGAGCCTGAGCCCACCGCTGCCGCCACCCTCTACCTCGGCCTCGACGGCACCGGCGTGCCGGCGCGCACGAGCGAGGTGGACGGCCGCGCGGGCAAACAGCCCGATGGCTCGTCGCGAACCCGCGAGGCCAAGCTCACCGTCGTCTGGTCGGCGGACACCCGCGACCCGGCGGGACGCCCCGTGCGCGATCCCGGCTCCGCCACCGACAACGCCGCCATCGAGACCATCGCTACCCGGGACACTGACACCGAGCCCGCGCCCTTCGCCCGGCGCGTCCTGCGCGAGGCCGAACGCCGCGGCTTCGATCGGGCGACGCGCCGCGTCATCCTCGGCGACGGCGCGCCGTGGATCTGGAGCTTTGCCGACGAGCACTTCCCCGACGCCATCCAGATCGTCGACATCTTCCATGCCAAGGGCCATCTGTTCGAGGTCGCCAGAGCCATCTTCGGGCACGGCAGCGAGATCGGCGAGCAGTGGGCCAGGAAGCGGCGCGAGGAGCTTGACGGCGGCCGCGTCGATGAGGTGATCGCCGCCCTGCGCGGCCATGCCGGCACCTGCGAGGAGGCCCGCAGGAACACCGAGTACTTCGCCACCAACCGACAGCGCATGAACTACCCGAAGTTCCGTACCATGGGCCTGTGCGTTGCCAGCGGCGGCGTCGAGGGCGGCTGCAAGCACATCGTCGGCGTCCGCCTCAAACAGGGCGGCATGCGCTGGACCGTCAACGGCGCCAACGCCATCATCGCCCTCCGCTGCGCCGTCGAAAGCAACCGGTTCGACGACTTCTGGGAACGACGAGCCGACGCTACCGCGTGAATCTCACAAATAAGACGTGCACCCCCGCTCGACCGCCTGGCTCAGCGTGGCGTCGTCGAGGTGAACGTAGCGGCTGGTCGTCTGTACCTGCGTGTGACCGGGCAACTTCCCGATCATCGTGAGGCTCTCGCCGAGCGCCAGCGCCCTCGAAGCATACGAGTGCCTGAGGTCGTGAATTCGCACGTCCCCCAGGCCGGCGTGCGCGCGGATGCACCGCCAAGGGCGCTGGAGATCGGTGATGTGGGAGCCAGGCACCCGGCCGCGGATGACCCAGGGATTGTCCTCCTCGCGGGGCAGGGCCGCCAGCACGGCGCGGGCCTCGGGCCCGACCGGCACGACCGGCACGACCCGGCTGTCGGTCTTCGCGTCGGGCAACTCGACGCAATCGTCCCTGACGTATTCCCATCGCAGGAACTGGATTTCCGAAAGCCGGCAGCCCGTAAAGAGCAGCAGGCGGAAGGCGGCGACCACGGAGGGCATCTCGCTTGCGGCCTAGGCGAGAACCTCCCCCAGGCGACCGGTCGCCTCGGGCGACAGGAACCGCTCGCGCTTGCTCTCCTTGTAGCGCTTGACGTGCCGGCAGGAGTTGTCGGTCTCACGCGGTCGGGACGCATCGCCTCGACCTCCATGCGCGAGACCACCTTGCGTTTCCCCTCGCGCTGGCCCTTCGCCGCGAGCGCCTCGGCGGGAGCGGGAACGATGTCGCCGTCCGCAGCGGGCCCGGAACCGCTCGACCACATAGCGGTCGTCGGCCAGGCCGGTGCCGAAGAAATGAACCAGAAAGGTCTCCGCCGTGTTGCCGGGCATCGCCATGGCTGCCGTCATGGCGCCGTCTCCTTCGTGCCGATGATGGGAAACGGCGGCGGGACGTCCTCCCCCGGACATCCGACCGCCGCCCCGCTTACGGCCAGGCCTCCCCTCTCGGCGGCGCGAACCCGCTCGGCGGAGACCATGACGGGATCGGGGCGTGCCGGCGGGATGGGAGATCGGACGGAGGAATACCCGATCGGGGGAAGCTGGAAGCGGCGCGGGTAGATTGAAAAACACCGCACCCGGTATTACAAAAGGAGCCATGAAGGCGGGCGCAGGCGAGGTTCGGGCTGCAGACGTTCAAGACCAAGGCGTTCGCCCGGTTCGCCGACCGCGAGGGGCTGGAGGATGCGGCGCTGTGCGAGGCCGTCCGGCGCGCCGGAGAGGGGCTGATCGACGCCGACCTCGGCGGGGGCGTCATCAAGCAGCGCATCGCCCGCAAGGGCGGCGGCCGTTCCGGCCGGTTCCGCACGATCGTGTTATTCCGCCGGGGCGAACTGGCGTTCTTCTTGCACGGGTTTGCGAAGAGCGACCGGGACAACCTGCGGCGCAAGGAACTCTCGGGGCTGCGCTCGCTGGCAAACGAGTATCTGGGGCTGGATGCGGCCGGTCTTGCGGTCGCGCAGGCGACTGGAACGATAATCGAGGTGGAATGCGATGACCAAGCAGTATGAGAGCGAGGTACTGGCGTCGGTGCATGAGGCGGCGCTCGGCCTGGCCGAAGCCGGCCTGATGTCGAAACAGACCATGCGCAAGTTCGACGAGATGTGCCTCACGCCGGTCGAGGAAATGTCGCCGGAGGCGATCCGTGAGCTGCGTTTGCGCGAGCGGGCGAGCCAGGCTGTGTTCGCGCGCTACCTCAACGTGACGACGGGTCTGGTGAGCCAGTGGGAGCGCGGCGAGAAGCGGCCGCGCGGGGCCTCCCTGAAGCTGCTGACGCTGGTGGCGAAGAACGGCCTCGGGGCGGTGGCCTGACCGCGATCAGTGGACATGGAGGTTCCCTCCGCCGGTGGCATACGCCGCTTCCAAGGGTATTCCGCTATTTCCGACCGATCGACGACCATCCACGACCGACGTTGTTTAAGGGAATGTGGCGATTGCGTAACTGCTCACCCCCCGGTTTCAGTTTGATGTCGGTGTGACGGCGTGCGTGCTTGCAGTGAGGAAGAAGCGGCCGGTGGCGGCGGGAGGTTGACACCGTAGACGGGCCGGGCCATCGGTGGTCATCGTGCGCGACGGGGACTGCCGGTGGGGTACTTCGGGTCCAAGGCGACGAGCGGGCTGTGCCAGCTGCTTCTGGGCCTCCAGCCCCCGCATGATCTGTACATTGAATCGCACCTTGGGGGCGGTGCGCTGATGAGGCGCAAGGCGCCGGCGCTGCGCTCGATCGGGATCGACCGGGACCGGCGCGCCTTGGACGGGTTCACGTGCGCGTATCCGGTGGAGCTGATCCACGGCTGCGCCCATGCGAACCTGGCGGAGTTCCCGTTCCTGGGCAGTGAGCTGGTCTACTGCGACCCGCCGTACCTGCGTGCGACCCGCCGCTCGGAGCGGCGGTACCGCCACGACTACACCGACGCCGACCATGTCGAACTCCTTGAGCTGCTCAAGGGCCTGCCGTGCCAGGTGATGGTCTCGGGCCACCCCTCGGCGCTGTACGACGATCTGCTGCAGGACTGGCGCCGCGTCGCCGTGCAGGTGACGACCCAGGCCCAGGTCCGCACCGAGGTGGTGTGGTTCAACTTTGCGCCCGGGCGGCTGCACGGGGCTGGCCATGCCGGGCGTAACCACACCGACCGTCAGCGCATCAAGCGCAAGGCCGCCCGCTGGGCGGCGAAGTACCGGAAGATGCCGCCGGGCGAGCGCCTCGCGGTGGTCGCGGCGATCATGGCCGTCGAGGCCGGGTGATGGCGACGGTCAACGCGGCCTCGCTGCGCGCACAGCTGGACGACTGCCGGGCCCGGTTCGAGGCCATCAAGCGCGACGGCAAGGCGAACGCGGAGACCCTCGCGCTGATCCACGCCCTGTTCCTGCTGCTCGACATCCTGGTGGTGGTGTTCCTCGAGAAGACGACCCGCAAGACCAGCGCCAACTCCGGCCTCCCGCCGTCGCAGACGGGGAAGGACGAGACTGCGCGGCGCACGGGTGCGCCCGGCAAGGGTGCGAAGCCGAACCTGGAGACGGGCGACAACCTCCGGAAGACCGTCGTCGAGGAGACGATCACCGTCGAGACCTGCGGCGCCTGCGGCGCCGACCTGTCCGGCATCGACCCGGTCGGACGGGAACGCCGTGTCCTGCACGACATCGTCTTCGAGGTCGTCGAGCGCCGCGTGGACGCCGAGATCAAGGCCTGCCCGCACTGCCGGGCCCGGACCAAGGGGCGGTTCCCCGACACCATGCCGGGCCCGCGGCAATACGGCACCGGCCTGCAGGCCTTCATCATCAACCTGCTGGTCGCTCACATGCTGTCCCTGCGCCGGACCGCCGCGCTGGTGCAGGCGATCACCGGCCTCCGGCTCTCCGAGGCCACCTGCCTCGGCTACGTCCGGCGCCTGCATGACGCGCTGGCGTCATGGGAGCAGGCCGCCACCGCGCAGCTGCTGACACGCCCGGCCCTGCATGCCGATGAGACCGGCTTCCGGGTCGACGGCAAGACGCAATGGCTCCACGTCGTCACCGACGGCTCCCTGACGTGCAAGTTCCTGCATCGCCAGCGCGGCCGGGCGGCGATCGAGGACATCGGCATCATCCCGCGCTACACCGGCACGCTGGTCCACGACTGCTGGGCCGCGTACCTGGCCTACCAGCAATGCCGGCACCAGATCTGTGGCTCCCACTTGCTACGCGAGCTGACCTTCGTCGTCGACGCCAACGGCTTCCGCTGGGCGCGCCTGATGAAGAAGCTGCTGCGCGAGGCCTGCCACAAGGTCAACCAGAGCCCGACCCGGATCCTGACCGAGCCCGAACGCCGCAGCATCATCCGGCGATACCGGACCATCCTGACCTAGGGCGGCAGGGAACTGCCCGACATCCCGCCCCGGCCGAAAGGAACACGCGGACGGATCGCGAAGTCCGACGCCCACAACCTCCATGAGCGTCTCGCCAGGCACGAGGCGTCCGTCCTCCGCTTCATGAGCGACCCGGACCCCAGCTTTACGAACAACCCGGGTTATTCCGGATCCCGGATTATTCCGGAATCGTCTCGGGACCCGCCGATACGCGTGCCATCAGGCGCAAGATGCCGGAATAATCACAAGCCGTTCAGGAACGCCAGGACATGGTCCTGAGGCTCGTACTTTCGCATTGGGGTCCCGACGGGGGTCGTTCTGGCCATTGCCCGCTCCTTCAGTTCGAGATCGGCATGCAGATAGATGTCGGTGGTCTCGACGGATTCATGGCCGAGCCACAGCGCGATGGTGGCACGGTCAACACCGTTGTGAAGGAGCTCCATGGCGGCGCTGTGGCGCAGGGTATGGGGGGTGCCCCGTTTGCCTTGCAGCGACGGGCAGTCCGTCCGCGCGACCGCCAGGTTCCGAGCCAGGAGATAGTCGAGACTGTCATGCGTGAGCGGTCTGCTGCGCTGGTTCGGGAAGACCGGGTCATCGGCCTCGCCGCCGCGCTCTTGCAACCAGGCGCGCAGGGTCACGACCGAGTCCCGGCGCAGCGGGATCTAGCGCTCCTTCCGCCCCTTGCCGTGACAACGGACATGAGCGCCGTCAAAGAGGCGGACGTTGGCGCGGCGCAGGGCGATGATCTCCGAGCTCCGCATCCCGGTCTGCAGCGCCACCAGCAGCAAGCAGTAGTCGCGTCGCCCGACCCAGCCGGTCCGATCCGGTGCCCGCAGCAGAGCCTCGCTCTCCGCGCGATTGAGGAAGGCGGCCTCTCGTCGGGTATGGCGTTTGGTCGGTATGGCCAGGACGCGTTGAGCCAGGGCTGCATGGTGCGGCTCGTGCAGGGCGACATAGGCGAACAGGGACCGGATCGCCGCCAGTCGGGCATTGCGCGTACGGGCGTCGTTGCCGCGCCCGTGCTCGAGATGATGGAGAAAGTCGCCGATGAAGTCGGCGTCGAGATCCTCGCATGCCAGGTCCTGCGGCGGCTTGCCGAGAACCGTGTTGGCATAGTTGACGAGGAGCCGGAACGTGTCGCGGTAGCTGGCGATGGTGTTCGGGCTGGCCTGGCGCTGCTGCATGAGGTACCTGGAGAAGAACAGGGTCAGCAGTCTGGCCAGATCGGCGGTCGCGCTCATGAGCCGCTCCTCCCCTGCCGTTCGTCAAGGCGCCGGGCGGCAAGCGCCATGAGTTCGGGAACGGCGGTGAGGTACCAATAGGAATTGGCCATGCAGCGATGGCCGAGCCAGGTGGAGAGGCGCGGCAGGTGGCGGTCGATGTCAACATCGTCGCGATACCACCGGATCAGGGTCCGTACGGAGAATGTGCGCAGATCATGGATGCGCAGCGTCGGCAGCCCTGCTGCCGCGCGGATTGCGTGCCATGCCCTGTCCACCGTCGGAGGCCCGCCGCAGGACGACGCAAACACCCACGGGCAATTGGTAAGTCGGGGCCGCCCGGCGAAAACGGCGCGGGCAGGCGATGCAAGCCAGATCGTGCGTGGGCCGGTCTTGGAGTCCGGCAACACTGCGCGGCCGCCGCGGACGTGCTCCCACCTGAGCCGCAGCGCCTCGGACTTGCGCGCGCCCGTGTAGAGCACGAAGCGCACCACGGCGACGGCGACCGGATGATCGGCCTCCGCGCCGGCGAGCGCCCGACCGAGCGCGGCGAATTCGTCGCCCGTCAGGTAGTGCGCCTCGAAGCCCGTCTTGCGCCGCCGCAGCCCCCGGCACGGGCTGGTGTCCTCACGCCGCAGTGCGAGTGTCTCCGCGTGCTTCATCAGCGACGACATCGCCGCCAGCGCCCAGGGCGCCGAGCCGGGTTGCGTGGTCGCGATACCGTCGTGCCAATTGCGCACGTCCTTTACGCCGATCGCATCGACCGGGCGGTTGCTGAAGGCAGGCAGTCTCCAGCGTCGCACCGTGTCCGCGTAGTTCTTCCGTGTCGCAGGTCTCCAGCGCTCTGCACAGTCGGCAAGGAATGCTGGCGCGAATGCTCGCACCGTCGGGATCGTCGTCGGTGCGCTACTCGTCTGCGTTCCTGCGATGAGTGCCCGCGCCGCGTGCCGCGCATCCTCGACCGTCAGCGCATCGAGGGCACCGAGCGTCCGCCTGACAACGGAGCCGTTGCAACGCCGATGCACGATCCACGTCTTGCGCCCGTTCGCGCGCGCCCTCAGTCCGAGGCCCGGCGCTGCACTGCCCCACAGCACGGCCTCGCGCCCGTCTGCAGGCGTGAAGGCGCGCGCACGCGCCCCGGTGATCTTGATCTTGTTCGCCATGTTCCGATCCCTTCCGATCGTTTTGGTCGCGACCAGCGCGGCGCGGATGTCCCGTCGTTGGGGAACACCCAGGACACGCCGGGTAACAGGCCGGGTTCGGAGTTCGGAAGGGTCGGAAGTGCAGCGCTCAAACGCCGCGCAGGCTGCAAGCTATTGCAGCTACGCGGTTTTCAGCGTCTCACGGATGCGTGGGCGAAGTGTGATTTCCCTACGCCGGAGGCGCGGCTTTCTCACACCCCAAAACGGGTGGGCCGCCAACGATCCGGAGGAACTGACGCGGGTGCTGGAGATCCTCGAGACCGTCCGGCGTGCATTCGACGCTGCACAATCGGGCGACCAGCGTGTCTCGCTCGCCGACCTGATCGTCCTGGGCGAGGCCGCCGCCATCGAGCGGGCCGCGGCGGAAGCCGGGTCCGAGGTGGAGGTGCCGTTGCCGTTCGTACCGGGCCGCATGGACGCGTCCCCGGAGCGGACCGACGCCGCCTCCTTCGCCCTGCTCGAGCCGACCGCGGACGGGTTCCGGAACTTCTTCGCCGACGGCAATGCCCGTTCACCAGCGGACATGCTGGTGGAGAAGGCAGCGCTGCTGACCCTGACGATCCCGGAGATGACGGTGCTCGTCGGCGGCATGCGTGCGATGGGCGGCAATGCCGGTGGCTCCGCTCACGGCGTGCTGACGGATCGCCCCGGGACGCTGAGCAACGACTTCTTCGTGAATTTGCCCGATATGGCCACGCAGTGGTCGGAGTCGTCCATCGAGGGGGCCTACCAGGGTCTTGATCGGGCGACGGGCGAACGCAAATGGACAGCGACCGCGGTCGACCTGATCTTCGGATCGAACGCCGAGCAACGCGCGATCGCCGAGTACTACACCACCGACGATGCGCAGGCAGCGTTCCTGGAAGACGTCATCGCGGCATGGGCCAAGGTGATGACCCTGGACCGTTTCGATCTCGAGCGGACCTGACCGGGCCGGTGCCGGCGCCGGGCGTCCAGCGCCTCCGGCCAGACCGGGGAGCGATCATCGCGTGATAGCGCCGATCTGGGCCGCAGGACCCGGACGGCGGGGCCCAAACCCCGCCGTGCGCTCCAGATTTCTCCCGTGCCGCTCGGCCGTCCAGAGCAAGCCTCGGTGGGCATGGCGATCAGGCTGTCGAAGGCGTTCGGCTCAATGCCGGAGGGGTGGCTCGAAATGCAGACTGCTTGGGGTCTCTGGTGGGCCCGGGACCGCGCTGAAGAAACTGCGGCCGGGAAGTTTTGCGGCGGCGTGAGCTGGACGCTCCACGACAAGAGCCGCGATGCGGCATGATCTAGGGCCGATTGGTCGCAACCTGCCGTGAAACACGCCGACATCTCTCATAAAGTGCAAACTCGGGGTTTCCGGGAACCTGACCATGGCGATCGGCAGTCCCACGCACACGTTGAATGCACCAGTACGGCTTGCATGACCGAATTCCGCCTCGCGCTCGAGATATACGCTGACGCCGTCCGCAGTGGCTGGCCGGCCTGCGACCTGGAACGGGCGATCCTGCATGACCTGCCCCGCCGGTTCCACGACCTGCCGGCCGAGGCCCAGGCCGACGTCCTCGCGGTGGCTCCGTCGCTCACGCACACGCGCTGGGATGCGCTTATTGCCGCCATGACCGAGCACGTCGCCAGGCTGCACGGCCACGATCTGCCAGCCTGGATCGACGAACCCGAGCGCTTCCTCGACCGCACCTGGGTGCTCCCGGACATCCCGTTCATGCGGCGGAACGCCATCCTGTACGGGCCGGCTGCCTTCATCCGTCACGGGGCGCTGCCGGACCCACGCGACCTGGATGCCCGCGGTGGGGAGCGCCATGCCTGGATCCCGTAATCCGCCCGGCGCGCTCGACCGGGACGCCCTGCACCAACTCTTCGATGAGCTCGCGGATGAACTCGCGCAGGTGCAGGTTCGCGCATGCATCTACATCGTCGGCGGTGCAGCGATGACCATGGCCTACCAGCGCGACCGTGCGACGCATGACGTCGACGCCCGGATCGACGACGGTCACCAGGCCGTGCTCACGGCGGTCCGAACCATCGCCCGACGCCACGGACTACCGACCACCTGGCTGAACGAGCAGGCCACCTCCTACCTCCCGGTAGCGCCAGACCGACGCGCTCCAGTCGTGTTCGACTCGCCGCACTTGATCATCACCGGTGCCTCGGCCGAGCACCTGCTGGCCATGAAGCTGGAGGCTGCACGTCGCGCGGATCAGGTCGACATCGCCAGGCTGCTTCGGACCCTGGGCATCCAGGACGCGGACGCCGCCATGGCGATCCACGCGGATCTGTTTCCACATTCGGGGCAGGCTGACCGAGCCCGGAAGATACTGGACACTGCGTTGGCGAAACCGGGCTGCCGCGAAGCCGCGCGTACCCGGAAGCGCTAGTCCGAAAGTAACCGTTCGTTGGTGACGTGGAGCGGTTTTCGAGCGGGTGTGTAGCGGGCTGTAGGCTGGCGGGGTGCGGGTGTCGCGACGTTGGCCGGCGGTGGCATTACCGGCAGAGGACGTCTTTCCAGTCGTTCTGCAGGGGTTGGATCCAGATGCTTTTGCGGGGGAGTTCGTGTCGGTGGTGGCGGTCGAGCTTGCCGCGCCCCTGGGTGTATCCGAGGAAGCTCCAGTTGGCGGCGCGGTAGGCGGTGCCGGCGAAGCGAGGGCTCTCGCAGAAGGTCTCGAGGAGGACGGGGCGGAGGGCGTAGCGCTGCTCCCAGTCGTCGGGCAGCCGGCGTGCGATGCGGCCGAGGAGATGGGAGGCGAGGTGGGGGATGCGGATCCAGGGGAGGATGAGGAAGCGGGCGTGGTTGACGACGCGGGGGAGGTTGCGCTGGCGGGCGTCGGGGGTCCAGCCGATGCAGCGGTCGCGCGGGGCGGTCTTCCAGGCGGCGGCGCCGAAGCCGAGTGCGGCGAGGGGGAGGCCGTCGGCGGCGCGGACGAGGTAGCGCATCTGGGCGCCGGGCAGGGGGTGGTGGCCGAGGTAGTGGTAGCGGTCGACGAAGGCGTTCCAGAGGGCGCCCCCGGCGGCGGCGGTGACGGGGTCGAAGCGCAGCGGCCGGACGGCGTCGAGGGTGGCGGGCGGTGCGAACAGCGCCGGCGGGTCGGTGGCGGGGAGATGCGCGATCGGCTGTCGGCGGCGGGGCCGGCTGCGCGGCGGCGGCAGGGTGATGACGCCGTCGCGGTGCATGCGCAGCAGGGCGACGCGCGCGCTCATGGCCTTGAGCCCGCCGTCGGGCTTGCGCCAGTCGAGGTGCTCGCAGACGGCGCGCGCCAGCGCGGCCCGGCTGAGCGGGGGGTCGCGTTGGGCGAGGAGGGTGCGGATGCGCAAAGCCCACCACCGGTTGCTTCACCCGAGTGGGGCAAGTTGCACATCGATGACGCCGCATGCTCCGAGAGCGCGGCACACGGGCGTGCAGGCTCTCTTTCTCGAATGTTCAGCCTTGAGGGCCGGCTGTGTTGGCCGAAGGCGCCCCTTGGCGATCAGTCTGATTCGGTCGTTTCGCTGGCAGCCGCGTCCGGCGGTTGCGCTTCGATCGCGAGGGCGGAGACACACTCGTCCAGCGCCAGCACCGGCTGCGCGGTTTCGCCGAGCCGGCGGACCGCGACCCGCCCGTTCTCGGCCTCGCGGCGGCCAACGACCAAGAGCACCGGCACCTTGGCGAGGGAGTGCTCGCGTACCTTGTACCCGATCTTCTCGTTGCGGAGATCAAGCTCGGCACGCAGGCCGGCCGCCTCGAGCGCGGCCTGCACCTCCCGGGCGTAGCCGTCGGCGTCGCTGGTGATCGTGGCGACGACGACCTGGCGGGGCGCCAGCCAGAGGGGCAGGTTGCCGGCGTAGTGCTCGATCAGGATGCCGATGAAGCGCTCGAAGGATCCCAGGATGGCGCGGTAGAGCATCACGGGCCGTCGGCGCTCGCCGTCGGCGGCGGTGTAGGTCGCATCGAGGCGCTCAGGCAGGACGAAGTCCACCTGCAGGGTGCCGCACTGCCAGCTTCGCCCGATCGCGTCGGCCAGCACGAACTCGAGCTTGGGCCCGTAGAACGCCCCCTCGCCGGGATTGTGCTCGACCGCGAGGCCCGTTTCCTCGACAGCGCTCTTGAGCGCGGCCTCGGCCCGGTCCCAGACCGCGTCGTCGCCGGCCCGCACCTCGGGGCGGTCGGCGAACTTCACGAGTACGTCCTCGAAGCCGAAGTCGCGGTAGATCGAGCGCAGCAGGCGGATGAAGCGGCCGGTCTCGGCGATGATCCGGTCCGCCGTGCAGAGCGTCAGAAGGCGTGTTCACGATGGCGGCAGGCTTGCGGTGGGATCCCGCGGCACCCTTGTGCCGGTTCAGCCAAGCTTTGCACGGTCACCACGCTGATCCCAAACGCGCAGAATTTCAATCCGGTCTTCGACGAGGCGGTAGATAAAGGAAAACGGTGTCCGTGGGATTGATAGCTCTCGAACTTCTTCCATGTCTTCGAGCAGGTGGCCGATCAGCGGATTCCTTCGAATGGTGTCACAGACCCTTCGGTACTGCCGCGCCGCCCGCTTCGCACCATCGGGGAACACGCTGGAGTAGTACGTTCGCATCCACAGCAGATCGGCTCTCGTGGACGGCAGGAAGACCAGCTTCACGGCTCACGATGGATCGAACTTGAGGTCCGCTGGCGGCGGCGGGACTGCTGCGTCGGTCTCCCAAGAAGCTACCCAGCCATCCATCGCGTCCTGCGAGACAAAGTATCCCCTGTCCGCCTCCTGCATTGCCGAACGGACTGCAGCCCGTTTTTCGGCACGGCTGCGGAGCATGGACTCGATCGCCTTCACCGCGAGGAACGACGCGGAGCGTTCCTCGCGCTTGGCCTCCTGTTCGAGGCGGTTCTTGAGTTCTGCGTCGATGCGCAAGCTCAGTCGCGTAGTGGTCATGCACGCATCCTCACGCGGGTTGTATCGCGTCCGCCATGATGGTCGGCAGGCGTCTGACAATGTATGACATTGGCGTAGGCATTTCCATGCTCCGCGGGTGAGTCATCCATGTGATGGTGCCCACGGAGCGGCGCGGCTGATGTTGATGCAAGGAGAGCGAGAATTCCGTCGGGCAGAGAGTGGCCCATTGTCGAAATACCGAATCGTCACCTGGAGACAGACATGATCGCCGTGGATCGAAGCAGACAAGGCCAAGGGCTCGGATCGGATCTTGCAATCGACGCGCTCGGACGCGCCCTGAATGTCGCCGGGGAAGTCGGCTTGAAGCTGGTCATCCTCGACGTGATCGATGATGGCGGAGCCAAGGCCTTCATGCGCCGGAAGTCGTTCTACCACCGCCTCGGATTCCAGAGCCTTCAGGATCGCCCGGAACGAATGTTCATCACCGTCGACACGATACGGGCCATGTTCAGGGACGAATAATGGGGACGGGTCCGGTATCGTGGACGCTTCCTGGACGGGTCTCTGGCGAGGCGAGAAGCGACGCAGGCATTGCTGGACACTGGAGACAGACTGCTTCTCGACAACCCCCCGAGCGACGCCGCAGTCATGTCTGCCCGCGATTTCGCCGACATGATGGCTCCTGCGCGAGAGGCATGACGCGGTGACGGCACCGGTCAAGGTCCACGAGCTTCTTGTCCAGCGCCAGACCGCCGTCGCCAAAGCCGGCTTCGAGGGCCATCGTTCTGCCCACTCGTCAGCCCGCCAGATCGATGACCTTCGCGCCGCGGGAGCAGAGGAGCTTCTTTGGGGGCTTATGTCCATGGGTTGACATGGACACGGTCATGCCACGAACGGGGCCAACGCCCCGCTTGACGGGACGGGCGTCCCGCCTGCACCGGACGCGCGAGACGCGCCCGGCCCTGCCGTGGCCACGGGAGGCGGAACGTCCGCCAGGCCCCGCCCGTGGGCGGGCCAGGCCCGCCGCAGGATGCAGAACGCTGCATTGTGATCGCGATCGAGGTCGAGCCCGCAGTGCGGGCACCGGTGCCGCCGGACGCTGAGCGTCTTCGGGACGTCGGCGCCGCAGCGCGAGCACGTCTGGCTGGTGCCGTGCGCCGGCACCGCGACGACCGGAAGGCCGGCGCTTGCAGCCTGGTCCCTCAGGATCGTGACGAAGGCCGCCCACCCCTGGTCGGCGATGGTGCGGTTGAGACCGCGTTTCTGCGCGACGCGCACGCCGGGTGCGGCGGCCGTGCCCCTGGCGGAACGGGTCAGGTTCCGCACGTCCAGGTCCTCGGCGGCGAAGCCGTCGAAGCGCGCGCAGAGCGCGTGCGCGAGGCGGTGCAGCGCCTGCCGGTCGGCGTCGCGAAGCCGCTGCCAGGCGCGCCCGAGCGCCCGGACCGCCTGCCGGCGGCCCCGGGAACCGCGGCGCGCGCGGGC
>JAJDZX010000004.1 GCA_022824395.1 Alphaproteobacteria bacterium | reverse complement strand
TGTCCCGCGTGAACGGCCGGCTTCCGCCGCCCGGCCGGACGCCTCCCGGGGCATTTCCCCGATGCCTTCGAGGGCGGCGATGCGCTCGCCGGTGACCGCCTGGAGCTGCGCTCGGAGCTCGGCCGCATCGTCGGTGACCAGTTCGGCGCGGTCCCGCGCGCGGCTGATCTCCACGTAGAAGCTCTTCTGCGTCGTCAGGTGCGGGTGCCTGGCCTCGATCGCGGCGATCACGTTGTCGACCGTGCGCCCCTGAAAAGCGTGCACGGTCGAGGCCCAGGCGTGGTCGAGATGCCGTAGCTGCGGGTCGCCCCTCCCCAATTCCAGCCGCCGCCCGTCCTCCAGGCGGAACGCGACGCGCCCGTTGCCAACCCTGAGCACCTCGGCGGTGCGGCTGTTGACCACGCCGAGGCCGTCGTGGTTCCGCGTCCAGCGGATGCGGTCACCGGCGCGGAGCTCGATCCCCTCCGAGCGGTACACCTCGGTGCCGCCCTTGAGGCCGCCGATCTGCGATGGCTTCCAGGCGACGGTCCCGCCCCTGCCGTCGCTGAGCAGCACCGCGCGGCGCCTGCCGTCGACGCCCATTACGCGCCGCTCGTCACCCTTTTCGACGCCAATTCGCTTGTAAGGCCGGTAGAAGGCGACCACGTCCCCCTTCGCATAGTTGCCCGCGAGCGCCTTCTCGGCGTGTGTGTAGCCCTTCGAAACCAGCCGTTCGACCTGCGCAGCCGGCCCGTGGAGCCGTCCCTCGCGGGCGAGTTGGTCGCGGATATGGCCGTTGATCTTCAGGCGCAGCTCGTGGCTCGGGGCCATCACCCCGGTCTTCTCCCGCGCCTCGGGCGCCAGCGCCAGCCAGCGTTCGGCCACGGCCGCCGCGATCCCGCCCCGCGGCACCGCGGCCACGTTGGCGCCGAGCTTGCCGAAGGCGCGGTCAATGTCGCCCTTGATGCTCGCCTCGACCGCTTCCTTCAGGGCCGGATCCCGCTGCCGCAGGATTTCGTCCATCGTCGCAGTCTGCATCCCGGCGGCCTGGAGCTGGGCGAAGGGTTTGCCCGCGTCGACCGCGTCGAGCTGCTTGGCGTCGCCCACCAGCACCACGCGCGGGATGCGGAGCTCGGCCGCGATCCGGAGCAGGTCGCGCGCCTGCACGGTGGAGGCGAGCGAACCCTCGTCGACGACCAAAATCGTCTTCGCGTAGGCCCCTCGCAACTCGCGCGCCGCACGCCTCGTGAGGCGCCCCGCGCCAACGCCGGCGTTCCGGGCGAGGAACCCCTGCAGGGTCTGTGACTCGATGTTGGCCTCTGCAGCGAGCGTCTTCACCGCCGAGGCCGAGGGCGCGAGGCCCATCATCCGCCAGCCCTTCCGCTCCGCGAGCATGCGCGCTCGGTCGAGCATGGTGGTCTTCCCGGACCCGGCATACCCCTGTACGCCCACCACCCGGTGCTTCGCCGACAGGATCAGCTTCACCGCCTCCTTCTGCCCGGCCGTGAGCGGTGACTTGTGGAGGCGATCCCGGACCACCCAGCCGCGCATCGGGGCCTGCCCGCGGCCCGCGCCGGCGCGCATCAGGGCGATGGTCTCGCGCTCCTCGCCAACCGTGCGGTCGGTCGCGAGCGAGTCCCGGGCCCCCAGCAGCGTCACCGCGTGCAGCGCTCCCGCCTTCTCCAGCCGCGCCACCTCGAATTCGACGGCCTCGACGGCGTGCCTGCCCGGAGCATGGGCTAAGGCTGCAGCGAGTAGATCCGCCCGCGCAAACACAGCTTGGCGCTCCGACAGATGCGCCATCGCCCAGGCCACCGCCCCACTCACCGTGCCGCGATCCTGCAGCGCCTCCTCCGGCCCCGCCGGAGCGGCTGCCCCGGCCAGCCCGTGCCCCTGTCGTTCGGCCGCGGGCAGCAGATCCAGCCGCGTGTCCCGCTCATTGCCCGCAGCCGCTGCTGCCCGCCCGTCATGCCGCCCGCGCTCATCTGCCGCCGGCGCCGGGTCAACAACCGGGTTCACCGCCGGCTCCGCCGTGGCTGGTTCCGGCGAGACAGCGACGCACGGCACGGCGTCCGGTACCCGGCTCCGCGATTCCCTCGCCTGCACGATGCAATGTGCAAGCGCACCGGCGACGAACCCGCCGACGTCGATTCCCAGGTCGGTAACCTGCCGCTGCCACACCTGGCGGAGCTCGTCGCGGTCGACTTCCCGCTTGGTGGCGCGCGTCATTAGCGCGGCGCGCCCGGCATAGCGGGGATTGTCCGCCGTTTTGCCAAGTCCGCGCGCTGCCATCGCCGTCTCGATCTCGGCGCGGCGGGTCGAGAACGCCTCGATCACCTCGCGCGAGACCCCCGCGAGCTCGAAGCGGCCGTCCGCATGCGTCTTCTCGATGTCGTACCCGAGCTTCGTCAGCCCGGCCGCCAGCTCGTTCCGGTAGATCGCGCCGATCAGCTTCTGACGCTCATAGAGCGTCTCGTTGGCCATCGTCCGCCACTTGCCGTCCTCGCCCTGGACCATGTTGGCGAGCACCGAATGCGTGTGGAGCTGCGGGTCCAAGGCGCGGGACGTGTCGTGCCTGAACGTCGCGACGACGGCCTTCTGGGCGCCGGCGCGCACTATGCGGCCGGTCTCGGGGTCCTGCATCCGGGTCCGGACGGCGTTCTTCTCGACCCAGGCGAGCGTCGCCTGCACCGCCCGGTCGTGTGCGCCGACGATGCGCTCGTCGCCCCCCACGAGGGCCGCGATCGAGACGGACTTGGGCGCCGAGAACGTGAGGTCCCTGCCCGGGCGGTGCGTGATCTCGCCGTCCTTGCCGCGGCGGCCGAGCTCGGTCCCGGAGCCGTCCGGCACCTTGCCCTCCAGGATCGCCTTGAACGTTTCCGCGTCGACGGGCCCGGAGAGCCCCAGCGCCTCGGCCCCCTTCCCGAACCACGCGCTCGCGTCCCGG
Organism: Alphaproteobacteria bacterium; assembly: GCA_022824395.1. Lineage (GTDB taxonomy): Bacteria > Pseudomonadota > Alphaproteobacteria > TMED109 > TMED109 > VXPW01. The sequence continues at coordinate 3,666 of JAJDZX010000004.1, read as the reverse complement.
TGCTCGGGATCGTCCTTCGCGTAGTAGCCATCCTTCTCGTAGTAGCTCGCGCCCTGCGCGGCCGAGGCGATGGCGCCGATGGAGGCTACCAATGCGCGCGCCTCGGCCCGGTGCCGCTCCGGCGTGGCCGCAGGCCCGCCGGGGAAGTCAGAGGCTGCACCAGCTCAAACGGATACGGTCAGGGAATGCCGGGCCCGGGCGGGATGGCGTCGCGGCCCGCGCATGGCCCGTCCTGGACAGGTTCCGCTCAGGCGGCTGCCTTCCGGCCAGTGGCGAGCGGACGTGACGCCAGCCATGCCTCGAGGTCGCTCTCCCGCCAGCGAACGGCGCGCTGCCCGAGCCGGCGCGGCAGCGGAAAATCGTCTTCCCGCATCAGCCGGTAGATCGCCGAACGGCTCAGTCCGGTGCGTTCCTGTACCTCTTCACGACGCAGCATGCGGTCAATGGTCGACACGTTCCCGTTCCTCCGGATTCCAATTGGCTCAGGAACGGTAATCCTGGTAATAATGGTTGTCAAACAGTGTGTTATGGAGAGTGTTCGCGATATTATTTTAGCGCAAATCAGGTCCCTCAAACGTACCTCATGGCGATGCATGCCGATTTTTGGCGTCTATTTCCCGGACCGGTCCGCCGCGACGTACGCGGCCCATTCCTGCATCAGCAACCGCCGGCGCTCGAAGAGGTCGGTCCGCCGGTAGGCGGCCTCCACCCGATCCGAATTGACATGCGCCAGCGCCAGCTCGCAGACGTCGCGCGGCGCGTCCGAGCACTCCGCTGCCCAGTCGCGAAACGACGAGCGGAATCCGTGCGGCACGGCGCCGACTTTCAACTCCCGCAGGAGCTTCGACAAGGTGGAATCGCTCAGCGGCCGGCCCCGGTCGGTCGGGAACACCAGCCCCGTTCCGCCCGTGCGCCCGCGCGCTTCCTCCAGAATCGCCACCGCCCGGTCCGGCAGCGGCACCCGGTGCTCCCGCTCTCCCTTCATGCGCCCCTTCGGGACGGTCCAGGTGCACGCCTCCAGGTCCATCTCCCTCCATTCCGCAAGGCGCGCCTCGCCCGACCGTGCAGCAGTCAGGACGAGAAACTCGAACGCCGCCTTCGTCGCCCAGTGCGCCTGCGCGGAGCCCCGCACGGTGGCCACCGCCGCCCCGACCTCGCGGAACGGCAGCGCGCGATGGTGCACCTTCGGCTTGTTCCGCTTCGGGAGCGCGGCCCCGATCGCATCGCCCGCGGGATTGTCGGAACGGTAGCCCTCCGCCACCGCCCACTGCATCACCGCGCTGATCCGCTGCCGGACCCGACGCGCCGTCTCGTGCTTGGGAACCCAGATCGGCAGCAGCACCGCCATCACGTCCGCCGTCGTGACCGCGTCCACCGGCTTCTTCCCGAGCCGCTTCATCGCGTAGTCCCGGAGCGAGGCCCGCCACTGGCCCTCGCTCTTGCCCCCATCCTTCCAGGCCGCGCGGTGAATCGCGATGACCCGGTCGACCGCCGCCGCGAACGTGGGCGCCTCCCTCGCCCGCTTGAGCGCGCACGGGTCGCCGCCGGCGCGCGCCAGCTTGCGGTTGGCCATCGCCTGCTCGCGCGCCTCCGCGAGACCGACCAAGGGGTATCCGCCGAGACCCAGCTGGCGGGGGCGGCCGTGCACGTCGAGGCGCTGCACCCACTGGCGCGTACGCGCCGGCGTCACCCGCAGGTTGAGCGTCGGGCAGCCGCTGTCGCTGTAGAATCCCGGTGCGGCATTCCGGACGAATCGGTCGGTGAGATTGTGTGCCATTTGCCAGTCCCGTCGTTGTATATATCCCTGTACACAAATCACAGGGAGTATATACAGATACATCCACAGATACGACACGGATTTGGCAGGCACGGAAAGAACACTACAGGAACAACTCGGAAGACAGTATTTCCGTTTGAAGCTTATTATTGACTATCTTATGGCATTCCGATGGCGCTTCAGAGAACATGGTGGCACATTACGCTGGCGGGCGCCCCATCCGCCACTTCTCTCAAGTAACACGTCCGCTAAGGTGCTGTTACGGCATCAAAAGGGATGTTGGAACTGCGGCCCCCCGTCGTCGATAGCCAACTATCGCGTGGCGACGATTTCGGCGCGAATTTCCGTGCAGTGCCTGACCACCGACTGGAAGGGCGGACGACCAATATGCTGCTGACATCCAATGCCGTGCTGGCACGCAGGGCCACGCCTCTCCCTTCCCTGGATCGCGATCAACCGAGAGCCGGCTGCAAGCGGTTCCAAAGATTTCCCACTGGAGTAGAATCCGCCCATGGCCGCGACCGACGTCCAAAACACAATTCACGACCTAGAGGCGGCCGGCGCCGACCCGAAGCTCGCCGCCGCGATCGCGCACCGGCTCGAACGGCGTGCGGGTCCGTCCGCCATGTCCATCTTGATCGCTGCCACGCTGGCAGGGTTCGGCTTACTCGCCATCGGCATCGGCTGGGTCAGGAGTGACATCGGCGAATTGCGGACAGAGATCGCGGCCAACCGCGACCGGATCGACAACGTCTCCGAACGTCTCACGCGAATTGAAACCCTGCTTGAGGAGCGCCTGCCGGAGCGGCGATAGCTGCCCACGTCATTTGCGACACCTCTCGAGAACGAAAGTGCCCACAGCCTCTGACAGAGAGCCGTGTCCACGCCTCGGTGAGGGGCGCCGGTTACTGCCACGACGGGTAAAGGTCACCGCAAAATCCCACGAGATGTAGATTGTGCTCGCCGCGTAGCCTGCATCAGCAGACGGTATCCATGCCGCCGGTGACGGCGTCCCCGGCCGGACATGGGTCACACCCTGACTGTCCTGCTCCAACGCCGCGAGGGCTCCGGCCCGCGCATGAGCGGCCAACAATCCACCAGCGGCGTACGGGGCACGAGGTCATCCTTCCCACTTCCTGGGCGCATCCTTGTATCAGTCGTGGACTTGGCGGCGCGTAGCCATCCGGTGTGCTGCAGCTTTCTGCCGGTGGAGATTGGGGCAGGAATCGAGCCTAGGAGAGTAAGATGACCGATACGCTGATCGATCGGAATCCGGACATCCTTGGCGGAACACCGGTGTTTGCCGGGACCAGGGTCCCAGTTCGCATTCTGATGGAACACCTCGAAGCCGGCGACCGGCTCGAGGATTTTTTTGGCCGACTACCCAACGGTGTCGCGACATCAAGTTGTTGCGCTTCTCCGGCGCGCGACGACCATGCTGGTATCCAGCGATGAAGCTGACGCTTGACGAAGCGGTGCCGTGGCATCCCGCCGCGTCCTTTCCCGCACCGTTCGCAACGCGCAGGGTTCGGGAGGCGGGTTGGGCAGCACCGCTAACCGCCTATTGCTGCCGCTGGCTGCCCGCCTTGGCTTCGAGGCCCTTGTCACCGTCGGGCGTTAGGGCCACTTGCCCATCCGAAGCACGCGACGGTCTCGGCGGTCTGCAAATAGCCCTTGGTTAAGAGTCCACTAAGCCATCGCAGCGTACCAGTTACCGTCCTCCTGCCAGCACTTGATCAGCCCGTCCTTAGTCTGAAGTTCCCCCTGATTGTTGCCGGATGATCGAGCCAAGCGCTTGTGCTGGCGGGGTTTGCGTGCCTATGTGTGCGTGCAGATGTAGCCATGTAAGAATGGATATCATGGTTGACATGGGCGATTGTTCCGGTATC
>JAJDZX010000015.1 GCA_022824395.1 Alphaproteobacteria bacterium | reverse complement strand
TCTACGCTTCACGACGGGCGTTGCCGCACGCCATGCAAGACTCGCTTCCGGCTGGCTGGCTGCGCCTTTGCCGGGCGGGAGTCGAACCCGCTGGATCGCTACGAGAGGTTTCAGTTCATCGCATCCTCCTCTCCAGGACTTCGCCTGGCGCAATCTCCGTCCAGCTACCGGGTGAAGACGAGTTGCGCGAAGGGGCACGCGTCGATGAATTCGCCACAGCCTCGCGCGTGAGGCCGAAGAGCGGTTTCCGGGCCTCGACGTACGGGTGACCGGTCACGTGATCTTCAATCAGGCGTTCATGAAAGTGTCGCAGCGTGATCTCAAGATCCTGCTCCCGCTGAGTTTCGGGGCAATGATGCTGATGCTTGTGTTCCTTACCCGGAGCTTCAGCGGAACATTCGCGATCATGCTCGTCGTGGTGCTGTCGGTCATGACAGCCATGGGGCTCGGCGGTTGGGCAGGGCTCCCGATGACGTCGCCTTCCGCGGTCGCGCCAATCGTCGTGCTCACGGTCGCCATCGCCAGTTGCGTTCACATTTTCTCGACCCTCGCCCAGCAGCTGGGAGGCGACGCACCAGGCCCACCTCTAGCGCGCGACGACGGTGCCGCATACCAGCGTCCGCGATCTAGAGAGCGCAGGCAGGGTGCAATCATCGAAGCTGTGCGGGTGAACCTCGAGCCCATCGCCCTTGCGAGCCCGACCACCGCGCTGGGCTTCCTGAGTCTGCACTTCTCTGAAGTGCCGCCGTTCCACGATCTCGGCACGTTCGTCGCGTTTGGCGTCGGGGCATCCTTCGTGCTCTCCGTGACGTTTTTGCCCGCCCTGCTGTCGTTGTTGCCGATTCGGGGAAGCGACGCCCGGCAGCGGCCCCTTGCCGCGATGAACGCGCTCGCGGAGTTCGTGGTTCGCCGGCGCCGCGCATTGCTGTGGGGTTCCGGAATGGTGGTGGCTGCGCTCGTTGCGTCGATACCGCGGAACGAGCTGAACGACGCCTTCCTCCACTATTTCGACGAGAGCGTGGAGTTCCGGCGCGACGTGGAATTCACCGCCAAGAACCTCACCGGCATGTACACGTTGGAGTACTCGCTCGCATCGGTCATGCCGGGAGGGATCACCGAACCTGCCTACCTCGCCGACGCCGCGGCATTTGCCGACTGGTACCAGGGCCAGCCCGAAACGATCCACGTCAGCGTGATCACCGACACGTTCCGGCGCCTCAACATGAGCATGCACGGCGACGATCCGGCCGAATACAGGCTGCCGGCGAGCCGGGAGCTGGCCGCTCAGTACCTCCTCCTTTATGAGTTGTCGCTTCCCTTCGGTGTTGATCTCAACAACCTGATTGACGTTGACAGGTCGTCCTCCCGAATGACGGTGGCAACGCGGTCGCTTTCGTCGAATGAGGCAATCGAACTGGATCGACGCGCGCTCCATTGGCTCACGGACCACGCGCCCAACATCGTGCCTGCGGGGAGCTCGGGCGCCGCCGTGATGTTCGCGAATCTCGGTCGTCGCAACGCCCTTGCGATGCTCGTCGGCACCCCCATCGCGCTGATCGGCATCTCCTTCGTCCTCGTCTTTGCGCTGCGATCGCTACGGATCGGGATCACGAGCCTCGTCCCGAACCTGGTTCCCGGCGCGCTGGGCTTCGGGATCTGGGGACTGGCGGTCGGCCAGGTCGGCGTTTCCCTGTCGATGGTGACGGCCATGACGCTGGGCATCGTGGTGGACGATACTGTTCACTTCCTGAGCAATTATCAGCGCGCGCGGCGCGAGCTAAGCCATCCGGCTCCCGACGCGGTGCGCATGGCCTTCCGTACCGTGGGCAGTGCCCTCCTCACGACCTCCCTCGTGCTGGTCGCGGGTTTCATCGTGATCAGCCTTTCCAGCTTCGAGCTCAACTCCGACATGGGCCAGCTCACTGCGCTCGTCATTGCGCTGGCGCTCCTCGCCGACTTCTTCCTTCTCCCTCCGTTGCTCATGAGAGTTGACGCAGGAGCGGACGGGGACGGCTCGGTGCCCGCCTCCCGGAGCATCCTTGACCAGCAGGGATAGTTGCTCCGGGCGATCTCGTGGCGGTACCGCCGCCGAGCGGAGCATGCCGGTCTGACGGCCGGGCAGACGCTCGGGGAGCCAAGGGTCAATCTCCGGAATGCGGAGCTGGGATGCGCGGCGGCGGCAGCCCGCCGAACACGATCAGGGTCACGGTCGGCCGGGTCATCTCGCTGTCCGGAGTCTCGGTGATTCGGGTCCCTGGGTACAGCGGCAGTGCGGTCGGCGGCCCAATGCTGGCCATGCCGAGATCGACCCCAGCATCGCAGCAAGGTCCCCGGAATCAGGGCAGACGCTGCTCAAGATGGGTGGAAAGAGTGGCGCGGACCGCAGCGAAGCGCTGACGTCGTTCGTCAGCATGCCGATCAGCATCGTCGCCACGTTGACCATGGGGAGAGGCGTCAGCGGAATATCCGACACGGCGAACACCGGGTCTTGGGCCGACAGACCCGGAAGGAGTGGTCGGTTTGTTGCAGTGCGTGCCTGGGCTGAACGACTTTCTCCGCAGAATTTGGTTCGCGGTGCTCCAGACCCCATTGGATGGGTGCGCGGGCCCGGGCGACATGGTTTGTCTTGGACGTCCGGGCCCGCGCAGAGAAAAGAGGCGGAAGCCGGTGGTGCGCCCGCCCGCCGCCGCCAGATGCCTCCATGCAATGGGAGGCGCAGCGAAACTAATTCATAGATGAGGCATGAGCAAGTAATCTAATGGTAAGATTGGCGCAATCTTGCGCAGCTCCTGCTGCCGCGTTTGGCCACCGCACTCCGGCCGGTCCTCTCGTTATCCCTTGGAGGACCCGCGGCAGCAGGAGCACCGGGGAAACGGGCACGCTCGCCTCTGATCACCCTTTCTTCGGATCTTCGGATGCGTGTGTTGGCCGGGTGGCTGGCGGCGTCAACCGGTGCCGCCGGCGGGGAACCACGCAGGGCATTTCCGGACCCGAGGCACCGGGCGGTGACCATCATTCGGGCTGGATCGAGCAACACCGCGAGCACATCCGCAGGGAGCTGGCTGACCAGCCCGACCTGACGATCGCGGAGCTGCGGCGGGCGTTGGCCAGGCGGGGTTTCCACGTTGGGTTCGGTGCGCTGCACCGGATCCTCGTCCGGCACCGGATCACGCGCACGAAGAAGACCGGCCATGCGATTGATCAAGACCGCCCGGACGAGCCCCAGCGCTGCCAAGCATGGGCCAGTGCCCGGCCTCAACTGGATCCGGCCTGCACCGCGTTTCGGCTCACCATCGCTCGGGCAACCTTCCGGTGCGCGGCCGCATCGGTCGTCCTCTCCCCCATCGGGCCGGCCGCCGGCAAACGTATGTCCGCACGAATGCGCCGGCCTCGTTGCCCCCGGCGGAGCCGGGTGCCACGAAACCGCAATCTGGATCTGCTTTAGTGTGGCCCCGCCCGTTCGACCGATCCGTCGTGGATCGCGTGCCGAGCGCAAGACGGCCGGCGCGATGCCGATGCGATGCCTTGATCAATCCAACCGGAGCGACAGATGCAGATCGTGATCGTGGGTGCGGGCTACGTGGGGCTCGTCTCCAGTGCCTGCTTCGCTGAGTTCGGGATCAACGTGACGTGCGTCGATTCCGACAGCGAGCGAGTTCGCGAATTGCAGGACGGTCGCGTCCCCATCTTCGAGCCCGGTCTCGAGGATCTGGTCAAGCGCAACGCCGCGGCTGGCCGGTTGGCCTTTCGTGACCGCCTGAGCGACGCGATTGGCGAGGCCGACGCCGTGTTCATCGCGGTGGGCACACCGTCGCGGCGTGGCGGTCAGGCCGCCGACCTCAGCTTCGTGCAGCAGGCGACGCGCGACATTGCTACAGGACTGTCCCCCGTATCGTCGCGGACCGTGATCGTGACCAAGTCGACCGTGCCGGTCGGAACGGCCGCTTTGATCGAGCAGATTGTCGTGGCCACTCGCCCGGAACTGGTACCGGGACGCGACTTCGACGTCGCCTCCAACCCGGAGTTCCTCCGGGAAGGATCGGCGATCGAGGACTTCATGCACCCGGACCGCGTGATTTGTGGAACCGAGAGCGTGCACGCGGAGCATGTCCTGCGGGAACTCTACGCCCCCCTCGATGTCCGCAACCTACCGATGATGTTTACCGACCGCGCGACCGCGGAACTCATCAAGCTGGCCGCGAACTCTTTTCTCGCCATGAAGGTCTCGTTCATCAACGAGATGGCCGATCTGTGCGAACGGTGTGATGCGGATGTGCAGGACCTGGCCCAGGGCCTGGGACTGGATCCGCGGATCGGACCCAGGTTCCTGCACCCCGGTCCGGGCTTCGGGGGCAGTTGCTTCCCCAAGGACGCCAACGCCCTCGTCGCGATCGCCCGTGAACTTGATGTCGACGTCCGGTTGGTCGAAACCACTATTCGCGTCAACGAGGCCCGAAAGGCGGCCATGGCGGATCGCGTTCGCGAGGTGATGGACGGCGACATCGCGGGCAAACGAATTGCTGTCCTCGGGGTGACGTTCAAACCGAACACCGATGATCTCCGTGAGGCGCCCAGTCTGATCATTGTTCCGAAACTGCTCGAAATGGGCGCATCGGTGACCGCTTACGACCCGGCGGGCAGCGCGGCTCCCCGTGCGCTCCCGGAGTTCCGGCATGTGCGCTGGGCGGATTCTGCCGAGGCGGCGCTCCGCGACGCCGACGCAGTGGTAGTGCTCACAGAATGGAACGAGTTCCGCGGCCTTGCCGCCCACCGGATCGCAGACCTCCTGCGCGAACCCGTAGTCATTGATCTCCGGAACGCGTTGAATGCACAGGAAATGCGAAACGCAGGGCTTCGCTACTACGGCGTCGGTCGCGGGCGGATTCATCCGCTGGGACCGTAGGGCACCTGCTGCGCGCTGGCGACGCCCGGCTGTTGGCGTGCCGGTTCACTTCCCGGGCCAGCCGTGCGATTGTCGCGCGCAACCGTTCGTGTTGGACCGGTAACTCCCGTAATTCGGAGCGCAGAAGCCAATGGTCGAGAGAGTGCGAGTGGGACGAAGCCAGGTCGCCGCCGAACTGCACGCCTTCGTCGAAAACGAGGTAATGCCGGGTCTAGGCCTCGCGAGCGACGCGTTCTGGCGAGATTTCGACGCCCTGTTGCACGACCTTGCGCCGGTCAATCGTGATCTCCTTGCCCGTCGAGAGGCGTTGCAGGCGAAGATCGACGCCTGGCACAAGACCCATCGCGGGCAGCCGGTCGATCCGGACGCCTATCGGGCGTTCCTCACGGACATTGGCTACCTCGTGCCCGAAGGACCGGACTTCTCCATCGAGACCTCTCACGTTGACGAAGAGATCGCGCATATCGCCGGACCCCAGCTCGTCGTACCGGTAACGAATGCCCGCTATGCGCTCAATGCGGCCAATGCGCGCTGGGGCAGCCTGTACGATGCGCTCTACGGAACGGACGCGATTCCCGAGAACGGGGACGCCGCTCGAGGCGGCGGCTACAACCCGGCTCGCGGCGAGAAGGTCATCGCTTGGACGCGGGCCTTTCTGGACGAGGCGGTGCCACTCGCTGCCGGCTCACACCGTGATGTTCTCGGCTACAGCGTGGAGGGCGGGGCCCTTGCGGCCGGCATGCCTGGCGGCGCGACGGGCCTCGCCGACCCTAGCCTCTTCGTCGGCTACCAGGGCGATCCGGCGTCGCCGGACGCAGTCCTGCTCTGCCACAACGGCCTGCACATCGAAATCGCGATTGACCGCACCCATCCGGTGGGCCGAACTGACCAAGCAGGCGTTTCGGACGTCGTGCTGGAGTCGGCCGTGACCACCATCGTGGATTGCGAAGATTCCGTCGCCGCTGTCGATGCTGAAGACAAGGTGTCGGCGTATCGCAACTGGCTCGGCCTCATCAAGGGCGACCTCACCGCGAGCTTCGAGAAGGCCGGCGGCACGGTGGAGCGCCGGCTCAACCCCGACCGCCGCTACATCGGTTCCGACGGCGGCGAGATCGTGTTGCCGGGCCGGTCACTCATGCTCAATCGCAATGTCGGTCACCTAATGACCAATCCGGCGGTACTGGACAGCGAGGGCGGGGAAGCCCCGGAAGGTATTCTCGACGCCGTATTCACCTGCCTGATCGCGCTCCATGACCTCCAGGGCAACCGTGCCCACGGGAACAGCCGGACAGGCTCCATTTACATCGTCAAGCCCAAGATGCACGGGCCGGAGGAAGTCGCGTTCACCGACACGTTGTTCGCCCGTGTCGAGGACTTGCTGGACCTCGAGCGTTACCGCATCAAGATCGGGATCATGGACGAGGAGCGACGCACCACCGTCAACCTCAAGGAGTGCATCCGCGCCGCGCGCCGCCGGGTCGCCTTCATCAATACCGGTTTCCTGGACCGCACGGGCGACGAGATCCATACGTCGATGGAAGCCGGACCGATGATCCGCAAGGCCCACATGAAGGCAGCACTCTGGCTCGACACCTACGAAAACTGGAACGTCGATGTCGGCATCGCCTGCGGCCTGCGCGGTCGTGCCCAGATCGGCAAGGGCATGTGGGCCATGCCCGACCTTATGAGCAACATGCTGGAGCAGAAGATCGGGCACCCGATGGCAGGCGCCGATACGGCCTGGGTGCCGTCGCCGACCGCCGCCACCCTGCATGCAACCCACTACCACCGCGTCAGTGTCGAAGAGCGTCAGGAAGCAGTTGCCGATCGCGGGCGAGCCGAGCTTGGCAACATCCTTTCGATTCCGGTGGCGCTCCGGCCCAACTGGTCGCCGGACGACATCCGCGCCGAGCTGGAGAACAATGCGCAGGGCATCCTTGGCTACGTGGTGCGCTGGGTCGACCAAGGCGTCGGCTGCTCGAAAGTCCCGGACATCAACGATGTCGGCCTCATGGAGGACCGGGCCACGTGCCGAATTTCCAGTCAGCACATGGCCAACTGGCTGCACCACGGCATCTGCACCCAGGACGAGGTGGAGGCGACCATGCGCAAGATGGCCCGGATGGTCGACCGGCAGAATGCCGACGATGCAGCGTACACGCCGATGGCGCCCGCCTTCGACGGCCCGGCCTTCAAGGCTGCCTGCGAGCTTGTCCTTCAGGGACGTGAGCAGCCGTCCGGCTATACCGAGCCCGTGCTCCACCGCCGCCGCGCCGAGCGGAAGGCTGCTGACCCGTCCTGACGGCGGAAGCGGTCTGGGCACCGTCGCGGACCGGGGAACGCCCCGGATGCTTTCCCCGACTCAGGTCAGGTACCGCTAACGGAGTATCGGAGCCGAGGAGGAAGGCATCGGCAAACGGCTCACGCCGGCGCAAAGGTGAACGGCGTGCTCCGCCGCACGTTCTCATCGATTTTCAGCCGGTAGTTGAGCGGCGGGTGGGCCCGCTGCCGGCAGTCGAGGCGCTCACACACACGGCAAGCCACACCAATCGGCGTCGCCGCTCGTTCGTTTCCGAGGTCGAGTCCGTCCGCGTAGACGAGCTGTCCGGCATCCCGGATGTCGCACCCAAGGCCGACGGCATACTGCGGCGGTTGTTCCCAAGTTCGCGACTCGATCAGGTCGACGGTTCGGGCGATCGTGAAGAAGTGCGAGCCATCGGGCATGGCCGCCACCTGGGTTCGAATTTGTGCCGGCATGCGAAAAGCGTCGTGCACGATCCAGCGCGGGCAAGTGCCGCCGAACCGGGCGAAGTGGAAGCCACCCCCGCTGAGACGTTTCGAGACATTGCCGGCGTTGTCGACCCGGATGAAGAAGAACGGCACGCCGCGGGCACCGGGTCGCCCGAGCGTGGTCAGGCGGTGGCAGACCTGCTCGAAGCTGGCACCAAAACGGCGCTGTAGGATCTCGATGTCGTAGCGCAAGGCCTTGGCGGCGTCGAGAAAGCGCCCGTAGGGCATCATGACGCAGGCCGCGAGGTAGTTGGCAAGCGACAGCCGGCAGAGGCGTTCGACCTCCGGACTCGACAGATCGGCCCGTTCCACGTGACGGTCGAGCAGGTCACGGCGCGTGTAGAGGGCGACCTGAACGGCGAGCTGAAAGCTGCGCGTCGCCGGTGCAAGCAGTTCGGAAAGCAGCACGCGGCGGCGGTGAAAATCGAAACGGCGCGTGGTCTCGGGCATCACGTCGGCGGGCAGCACGCGCACCGCGATTCCGTGCACATCCTGTAGGTACCTGCCGAGGCCGCCGAATACATCCGTCTGATCCAATTCGGCTTCGGTCCAGAGGGCTTCCGCGCTCGCCTCGATCTCCGGGAAGTGGTTGGCTTCAGACTGGAGGTAGTCACGGACTTCCTCCACCGGAAACACCGGTCCGCCGGTCCCGACTGGCGTGTCCCGGCTCGCCACCTGCTCGGCCAGAATCTGGGAATCCTCGCGCAGTTCCCGATACGACTTGTACAGTCGAAGCACGGCTTCGGCAGCGGTGGGACCGGCTTTCGCGACGGCCCGGACGTCCGCCTCCCGTACCGGGCGCTCTCCGAACAACGGGTCGCCGAATACCTCCCGGAGGGCCGCATAGAGCCGCGCATCATCGTCCTCGGCGAATTCCTTGAGATCGATATCGAATGCCTGGCCGAGACGGAACAGGAGTTGAACCGTCACCGGGCGCTGATTGTGTTCGATGAGATTCAGGTAGCTCGGTGAGATCTCGAGCTGCTCCGCCATCTCGGTCTGCTTGAGGGAGAGGTCCTCGCGAAACCGCCGGATCTTGTGCCCTAGCAGCACTTTTCGCTCTACGGATCGGTCGGTCGACGGCATTGTCCGTGGCTCCAGGGTTTTTCACAATTTACTACTTCACAAACACCAAATTTGCAAAATTCACCCGATGACCCTTTTACATTCCGAATGGTATGGACGGATCCCTTTTTTGTCAATTAGGTTGGCCGTAGATGGCGGTTCCAGTGGCAGCTGGAAAGGGAGACTTGATCGATGCAGGGAGCAATGGAACGACACACCCGGGCGCCGTCCGGGCGCTTTGCGGGCATTCGCCGGAACTACGCGGTCGCCGACGTCGAGCGGCTCACGGGAACCGTTCGGGTCGAGCACACCCTCGCCCGGCAGGGCGCGGAGCGCCTTTGGCAGCTGCTGCAACAAGACAAGCCCGTGCGGTCGCTTGGCGCCGTCACCGGCAACCAGGCCATGCAGATGGTGCGGGCCGGTCTCCGGTCGATCTACCTGTCGGGCTGGCAGGTTGCCGCAGACAACAACAAGTCGGGTTCGATGTACCCGGATCAGAGTCTCTACCCGAGCGACAGCGGGCCCGAACTCGTCCGGTGCATCAACAATACCCTGCGTCGGGCCGACCAGATCCAGTCGCTGGACGGCGAAGGCGGCATCGACTGGCTCGTTCCCATCGTGGCCGACGGCGAGGCGGGCTTCGGAGGGGTTCTGAACGTGTTCGAAATCACCCGGGCCTACATCGAAGCCGGCGCCGCGGGAATCCACATCGAAGACCAACTCGCTTCCGAGAAGAAGTGCGGCCATCTCGGGGGCAAGGTCCTCGTTCCCACCCAGCAGCACATCCGCAATCTCCTGGCGGCCCGCCTCGCCGCTGACGTTACGGGAGTGCCCACAGTCATCCTCGCGCGAACCGACGCAGAAAGCGCCAAGCTGATCACGAGCGACGTCGACCAGCGGGACCACGCGTTCCTTACCGGCGAACGCACTGCGGAGGGCTTCTACCGGCTGAGGGAAGGCACGGGCTTCGAGCGCTGCGTCGCCCGCGGCTTGGCCTACGCCGAGTATGCCGACCTCCTCTGGATGGAGACGTCGACGCCCGACCTGGACGTGGCCCGGCGCTTCGCGGAGGCCATCCATGCGCACCATCCGGGCAAGATGCTGGCCTACAACTGTTCCCCCTCCTTCAATTGGTCGGCCCACCTTGACGCGACCACCATGGAACGGTTCCAGCGCGAACTCGGCGCCATGGGCTACAAGTACCAATTCGTGACCCTGGCCGGGTTCCACGCCCTCAACCACGGCATGTTCGCACTGGCCGGGGCGTACCGGGAGCGCGGCATGGCCGGTTATGCTCAATTGCAGGCGGCCGAGTTCGCGGCCGAGGCTCAGGGCTACACCGCCACACGCCATCAACATGAAGTGGGCACCGGCTACTACGACAACGTGAGCAGGTTGGTCGGCGGCGGCCAGTCCTCAACCACCGCCCTAAGCGAGTCGACCGAGGCCGCGCAATTTCGCGCGCCGGCCAAGGCGGCCGCGTAGAGCGCATTAATCCAAGGGAGATCGTGCGATGAATACGAGGTTTTGGGTCGTTGGCGGAAAGTACACGGACACCGCCTTCACCGAGCTCGTGAACGGGAGCGAGCGCGTAATGGGCCCCTACCTGGATCGCGATGCGGCCCTGGTTGCTTGGCGCCGGGTCGCAGACCAGACGCGGGGCGAATGCTGTGTCCGCTTTGCCGTGGTCGAAGAATCCGCTCGCCTGAGCATCTGACCACCGACCGCGTGCGCTGACGGAGAGGTGCGCTCCGCCTCGGCGCACGCGGCAGCTTCGCCGCGTCCACTGGCATTACCGACTTCCAGAGCGCCTTCAAGGGTGGGGCCGGGCCGCACGAGCAGACCGGCCAGCGATATTCTGCCCAATTGCCCGGTCCCGGTGCGAGTCATCGGAAGGCCTTCGGATCGAAGTCCTTGCGATGTTGCCCCCGGTTTCGCGCGTGTGAACATGCAAGTCGCGAAACCACTGGGGTCTCTCCAGGTGTGCCGGCACGCCTCTCGGGCTGCCAGACCCCGTCTTGGCGGCTGGAACCGCCATCGGGGCCTTCGCGGACACCTCGCAGAAGGTCTCAAGGAAGCGGAGCATGTCTGAACTGTACGAACTCACTGCGACGGAAGCGGCGACCCGAATGGCGAACGGTGAGTTCTCTTCGGTCCAACTGGTTGAATCCTGTCTCGAACGCATTCACGAGCGCGAGCCGTCGGTCGGAGCTTGGGCACATCTTGACGAAGGCCTGGCGTTGAATGCCGCACGCGCGGCAGACGCGACGCGACCGAAGAGTCCGCTCCACGGCATTCCTTTCGGCGTCAAGGACATCATCGACACGTCAGAGCTGCCGACCGAGTGCGGCACGCCGATCCACGCGGGACGACGGCCTCTCGAGGACGCGAGCTGCGTCGCCAGGATGAAGGCCGCTGGCGCGGTGATGATGGGCAAGACCGTGACGACGGAGTACGCGCTCTACCATCCGGGCAAGACGAGGAATCCGCTGAATCTCGCCCATACCCCCGGCGGCTCGTCGAGCGGTTCGGGAGCCGCGGTCGGCGACTATATGGTGCCGCTCGCCTTCGGCAGCCAGACGGCGGGTTCCCTAATCCGCCCGGCATCGTACTGCGGCGTCTGCGCCTTCAAGCCGACGCACGGCAACATCGATCTTTCTGGTGTCCTATCGCTGGAGCCAAGCTTCGACACACTCGGCCTTATGGGGCGGAGCTTCGACGACCTGGCGGCCTTCTCCGCAATCGTTCACGACGTGACACCGCAGGCGTTGGCCGACGGCATCGGCCGCCGGCCGCGCATCGGGCTCTGCCGCACGCCGATGTGGTCGAAGGCCGAGAAGGCGAGCATCGTCGCGCTCGAGGAGGCGGCCGATCAACTCGCGTCACTCGGGGCGCAGATCGACGAGGTCCGGCTGCCGGCCGCGTTCGACGATTTGCTCAGCACGCACGCGACGATCCTCAGGGCGGCACTGACTCGCAGCTTGGGCGAGAACTACCGGATCCACAAAGATCAGATGAGTCAGGTGCTTCGTACCATGATCGAGGACGGTCTTGCCGTGCCGGCGGCCCGGGAAGAGGCCCTGCGCAGCCGCGCGAAGGCGTGCCGGGCTGTCGTTAATGACGTCTTCGGCGACTGGCACGCGTTTCTCTGCCCGAGTGCCGTGGGCGAAGCGCCAAGGGGCATCGCAGCGACGGGAAGCCCTGTCTTCCAAGCGATGTGGACGCTTCTCCACGTGCCGATCGCGGGGATCCCGGGCGCCGTGGGGCCCGCCGGGCTGCCGGTGGGAATCCAGCTCGTTGGCCGGCAGGGGGACGACCAAACCGTCCTGCGCCTCGCCAAGTGGTTCCATGCCCGTCGGACCCAGGACTGCTGAAACCGCATGGTGCCGGCGGGCAACGGTTGACGCGGTGATGCGGCGGGCGCGGCTCCCGGCATGGGTAAGAACATTCACGACCGAACGATCGACCGGACTCTCTTGAACCGTGCATTCGCGCGGTCTGTCGCACGTCACACGACCATGCCCGTTCCCGAGAACGAGGGCCCAGCCCACCGGATCGACTACAAGGCGGCGGTTTTCGGCGGGCTCCGGCTGGTTCCTGCACGAATGCCACTCGAAGTGCCAGCCGACGGCATGCCCCGCGACACAGGCAACTTCTTCGAACGGCTCCTCGAGCCATGCGCCGAAACGACGCAAGAGCCAGTGGATCCAGGGAAGACGACGACAACACCTCGATCCGCGCACCGCGCGCCACCCGGCTCCGCCCGTACACCGGGCTGCTGGTCAACCGGACTCAGCGCGGCCGGCGATCAGACGATCAATGGCCTCTCGGGGCTCGCCGGGCAGACGGCGCGCTATGACCCTGCCGCCTGATCCGGCCCCCAAGAGGGATCCGAAGCGTCGGTAGGTGTCGGCAGTTCCCGCTCGCGGTTTCCCGTAATGTCGATGGTGTAAATCCGTATCGTGTCGGTGGTGCCGGCGCGGGGTTCGGTGCGCGCAAACGCCAGGAGGCGTCCGTTGGGTGCCCAGCTCGGCCCCTCCACTAGGAATCCGTCGGCGATCAACCGCTCGCCGGTTCCATCCGGATGCATGAGGCCGATGTAGAAGCGCCCCTTCACCGATTTCGTGAAGGCAACGTAATCCCCGCGAGGCGACCATACCGGCGTGGTGTAGCTGCCCTCTCCAAAACTGATCCGGCGGGCAACGCCGCCATCCGCATTCATCACGAAGAGGTGCGGCCGCCCCGAACGGTCGGAGCTGAACACGATCCGGTCGCCTTCAGGGCTGTAACTCGGGGACGTGTCGATGGCCCGGCCTCGGGTCAGCTGCGTGAGGTCTCCGGTCTCGAGGTCAAGGGTGAAGACGTTGGTCACCCCATCGCGAGCCAGCGACATGGCGACTTCCGACCCCTCCGGGTGGAACCGAGGCGCGAACGTCATGCCCGAGAACTGACCCAGTGCCTCGCTTCTGTCTGCGTCGAGGTCGTACCGGAAGACGCTCGGCTCGCGACCCTGGTAGCTGAAGTAGAGCGCCCCTTTCCCGTCGGGTGAAAAGCGCGGTGTCAGGACCAGGTGTGACCCGTCGGTGAGATACCGTTGGTTGGCCCCATCCTGGTCCATGATCGCGAGCCGCTTGACGCGCTCTGTCGCCGGTCCCGACTCGGCCACATACAGGATGCGCGTATCGAAATATCCGGGCTCTCCGGTCACCCGGGAGTAGATGCGGTCGGCAAGCACGTGCGCCATCCGCCGCGCAAGCGATAGCGGACCGTTCAGGCGGACACCGACCATCTCCCGACCGCCGTAGACATCCCAAGCCCGGGCAGCCACCTCGATCGTCCCGTCGCCCCCGTCGCGAACCGTTCCGGCCACCAGCACCTGGGCATCGATGATCCGCCAGTCACGGAACCGCGGCTGTTCGGCGGCATCCGCTGCACGCTGCATGTAGGCATCCGGATCAATCTGGCGGAACAGCGCGGAACTCTGAAGATCATTGACGACGATATCGCCGATGTCGCCGGCGTCCGTCGCCAGGAGATTGCCTTCCACATCGAGCGTCAGCGCAAACGGCACCGGCTCGATCCGGCCCTCGGTGATGTCGATCTCGAGGGGCCCTTCCTGCGCCGCCGCCAAATGGCAGATGGCGAGCAGGAAGATGAAGGTCGCGGTTCCACGAAGGAAGGCTGACATGCGTGACATCGGGAGTACCTGGCAGGCTAGCGCTGTGGACGGAAGTTTAGCCGCACACGCCGCCAGAGTGCGTAATCCTCTGGCGGCAGCCCAGTGATCTTGCCGGTCCGGAGAATTGCCGCCTGGGCACTGTCAAGGAGCGGACGCAGGAGCGAGTTTCGATCGACCCGAGCCAGTTCCGCCTCCGAAATCTTCAGATCATGGATCGTGCCGTCCGGCTGCAGCTGGAACTCCAGGATCACCGCCATGTCTTCGGCCTCCTGAAGCGCCGGTGGTCGCCGCCAGTTGGCCTGTATCTGTCTCTGGATCAATCCGTAGATCCGAGCCCGGGCAAACCGCTGTTCGGGGGTCTCGGAAGTGAGGGGCGTGGGCGGCGGCTCAAGCGCCGCGAGCTGCTCGATGGTGTCCTCCAGCTGCGTGGGGGGCCTCTCGGGTTCCGGCGGCGCGGGCGCCCGATCGGAGAGGTCCCGGAGCATGTCGTCGAAGCGCGAGGGTGGTGGTGGCGCCGCGGGAGCAAGTTCGGGAGCTGGCGCGGTCTGAGCCGTTTCCGTTGGAGGCGGTACCGGAGGCTCGGTCGGTGCGGGAGTCGGGGAGACGACCGTTGGGGCGGGTGCCGGCGCAACCGGTTCGGGTGGTGGTGGCGGGGATCGGGACGGTGCAGGCTCGGGAGGAGGGGCCGCCGCCAGGGCCGGTTCGGGAGGCGGCGATTCCACCGGTGCGCTGGGCACCTCGGGTGGCGGCGGGCTCACGGCAGCGACCGGTTCCGGCGGCGGCGGCGGCGGGGCAAGGTCCTCTGGTTCCGGGTCCCGTTGTGGAACCGCCGCCGGCGGCGGCACCTCGGGCGCCTCCCGCGCAGGCTCGAGTGCCTGTGCCAGCTCCACATCGATGGACGGCGGCAAGACGATCGGGCGCGACAGGGTCGGCAGGCCCACCACTGCGAGGGTCACGAAGAGGGCGTGCAGCAGGACCGATAGAAAGACACTACGGCCCACCGTGTCAGGGCCCGTCGGGGTCGGGCGGGATCGTCACGAGGGCCACGCGATGTTGACCCGACGCCGAAATGAGTCCGATCACTTCCATGATCCGACCGTAGTCTACATCGCGGTCCCCTCGAACAAACACCCGCTGGTCGGGCCTGGCGCCCTGGATGGCGTCCAGCTTCGCGGCCAGGGTCTCCACTTCAACCGGCGTGTCGAGCAGCAGGACCTGCCCATCCGCCCGAACCGTCACGACGATGGGTTCGTCGTTGCCCGGGATGGGTTCGGCATCCGCCTCCGGCAGGTTGACGCTCACGCCCGTGGTCAACAGGGGCGCGGTGATCATGAATACGACCAGCAGCACGAGCATCACGTCGACCAGTGGCGTGACGTTGATTTCCGACATCGGCGCCCGTGTGCCTCGACCGGCGCGCGCCTTGTGCTGAACCGGGTCGATCTTCACGACTCGTTCTCGTCGATATGGCGCGACAACAACGCGCCCAACTCGCTCGCAAACGTCTCCAGCCGAGCGGCATAGCGGTTGAGGTCGCTCGAGATCTTGTTGTAGGCCACCACCGCGGGAATGGCGGCCAGCAGCCCGAGCGCCGTCGCGAACAGCGCCTCGGCGATGCCCGGCGCCACCACGGCAAGCGACGTGTCCTGACTCACCGCAATCGACTGGAAACTGTTCATGATCCCCCAGACCGTCCCGAACAGGCCGACAAACGGCGCGGTCGACCCAACCGTCGCCAGAAAGCCCACGTTCCGCTCGAGGGCGTCCATTTCCCGGGTGACGGTCACATGCATCACCTGCCCGATGCGCTCGCTCAGGCCTGCCGCGATCGTGCGCTGACGTTCCGTCTGCGCGACCGACCGCTGCCATTCATTCATGCCGGACACGAACACTGCGGCCAGCGGGTGATCGGGGCGGCTCTGGAGATGCCGGTGCAGTTCCTCCAAGGAGCCACCCGACCAGAACGTTTGCTCGAACTGACTGGCCTTCCGCTTGAGGTACCGCAGCCGGCCGGTCTTCTGAATGATCACCGCCCAGCTCCAGATCGAGGCCAGGACAAGTACCACCAGCACCGCCTTCACCACGAGGTCGGCCTGCAGGACAAGACCCCAAATCGTTAGGTCGATGTCACCGGTTGTCGTGAGAATCTCGTCCATGTAACTGAAGATGTCCGGAATTATCGACGGGTCAAGTTGGCGAATGCCGCGGCCACGGGAGCGGGCCAGCGCCGCGGACGCCCGTCCCCAGCCACGCAGGCCAGGGTCAGGGCGAACTCCACCAGAACTGCGTCCCGGGTCCGGATAGTTTGTGAAAGCCGAAGCCTGGCCCCGCTCACGGAGCCCGTTCCAGTATGCACTTCTAACACATCGTCAAGGCGTGCCGGAGCGTGAAATTGCACGTGCATCTCGCGAACGACAAAGAATACCTCGTGTTCGGCCAGCACGACCGTGTGCTCGATACCGAGGCAGCGCAACATCTCGGTCCGGGCCCTCTCCGCGTAGCGGAGGTAGTCCGCATGATAGACGATGCCACCAGTGTCGGTGTCTTCGAAGTAAACCCGTACCGGAAAGACGTGCGTACCATTCCGAAAGCATCCGCTCGACGGTACCGCGTCACGCGTCATCAGTAGGTCCGCCCTCTGACCCGTCGTCTGAAGTGAACAATCCGGGAAGGGTTCCCCCTTGGGGCGGTTCCAAATCCAGCCGGCTCCATGCCGACGCGGTGGCGACGCGACCGGCGGGCGTCCGCTGCAGAAATCCCGTCTGCAGCAGGAACGGCTCCACCACGTCCTGGAGAGTCTCGGCCTCCTCGGACAGCGCGGCCGCGAGAGTGTCAATCCCGACGGGGCCCCCGCCGTAGTTGCGGATCAAACAGTCGAGATACCGGCGATCCATCGCGTCCAAGCCATCGGCATCAATGTGCAACTGCTGCAACGCGGATTCCGCGTCGCGCTTCAGCACTGCGTTCACGCCCCGGACGGTCGCGAAGTCCCGAACGCGGCGCAGGAGGCGGGTTGCCACCCGCGGTGTGCCGCGGGCCCGCCTGGCGATCTCGCCCGCAGCGTCGGCATCGAGGTCGAGGCCCAGCAGGGAGGCACCGCGCCCGATGATGCGCTGCAGTTCCTCGGGCGTGTAAAACTCCACTTGGAACAGGATTCCAAACCTTTCGCGCATCGGGTTCGAAAGGCGGCCGGCCCGCGTTGTCGCACCCACCAGGGTGAAGGGCGGAAGTTCGATCCGCATCGTCCTGGCACCCGGACCGCGGCCGATCACGATATCGAGCCGAAAATCCTCCAGCGCGGGGTAGAGCGTTTCCTCGACGGTGACGGGCAACCGGTGGATCTCGTCGACGAACAACACGTCCCGCGCATCGAGCCCGGTCAGGATGGCGGCGAGATCGCCGGGGCGTGCCAGCGCCGGTCCCGACGTGACCAGGATGCGGGTGCCCAGTTCCTGCGCGACAATGTGCGCCAGCGTGGTCTTGCCCAGCCCCGGCGGTCCGTGGAGCAGGACGTGGTCCAGGGCCTCTTTCCGCGCCCGCGCCGCCTGGATGAAGACGCGCAGATTCGGAAGGTTGCGTTCCTGGCCGATGAATTCGTCAAAGCGCGTCGGCCGAAGTGCCCGGTCCGCGGGCTGCCGTGGCCCGGCGCCAACGACCCGCATGCCGTCGAGAGATGCCTCCGGGCTCACCGGGCGATCGCCCTGAGCGCGTGCCGGACGAGGTCTTCGGCGCTCCCGTCTGGATGCTCTGCCTGCACGCCCGACAGGGCTTCGACAGCCTCGATGCGGCCGTACCCGAGCGCCACCAGGGCATCGACGGCATCGCGGTAAACGCCCCCGACGGAACCCGGCCCCTCATCCACGGAGGTCGGCACAGCGTCCACCCGGTGCCTGAGTTCGGTCACAATGCGCGAAGCAGCGCGCGCGCCAATGCCGTGCGCACGGGTAATGGCCTTCACGTCGCTGGCAGCCACGGCTTTCTCAAGTTCCGCGGGTCCAAGTGCGTCGAGCGTTGCGAGCGCGGTCTTGGCGCCGATGCCCTGCACCGTCAGGAGTGCCCGGAACCAGCCTCGCTCGGCCTCGTCCCGGAAACCGAAGAGTTCCACGGCATTGTCGCGCGCACTGGTGTGTACCAGCACTTCCGCATCCGGCCGGGTATCGAGAAGCCAGCCCAAGGTGCGGCGAGTGCATGTGACCTGATAGCCGACACCGCCGACATCGATCACGGCCCAGTCCTCGCCCGTGGAGTCCAGCAGGCCACGGAGCTTGGCGATCATGACCGACCCCTGGCCCGGATGGTGCGGGCGTGCATCAGTGCATGGTTGGCGTGGCAGATCGCCACCGCGAGAGCGTCCGATGCGTCATGGGTCTCGGCCTTGGAGCGCGGGAGCTGCATCCGCACGAGCGCGGCGACCTGTTCCTTGCTCGCGTGGCCATGTCCGGTCACCGCCTGCTTGACCGTGGTTGCCGCGTACTCGTGGACGGGCAGACTGCGGCGGGCCACGGCCACGAACACCGCGCCTCGAGCCTGCCCGAGCGCTAGCGTCGAGCGCGGATTGCGATTGCCGAAGACCTGTTCGAGCGCTGCCTCATCCGGCTCGTGCAAGGCCAGTACCTTTCCGAGTTCATCATCGATAAGACCCAGTCGTTCGGCCATGGGATGCCCGGAACGCGTGCGAATGGCGCCCGACGCCACGAAGGACAGGTCCCTTCCCTGAACGTCGATGATCCCCCAGCCGGTTTGCACCAGGCTCGGATCCAGGCCAATCAGACGCATCGGTGCCGGCACGCCACGTCAGCGCTCCGCGGTCCGCTCCAGGGTCAGGTCGATTCTCGCAGCTTCTCGAGAACGTCGTCCGGCACCTCCAGGTTGGCCGAGACCGACTGCACGTCGTCGTTGTCTTCCAGCACTTCGATCATGCGGAAAAGGGTCCGTGCCTGATCCTCGTTCACCGGCACCATCGTGTGGGGAACCCACTCCAGCCGGGCGCTGGTCGGTGTCCCGAGCTGTTCGATCAGCGCATCCCTGACCGTGCCGAACGTGTCCGATTCGGTCCGTACCTCGTGCATGTCGGCACCCGAAATCACATCATCGGCGCCAGCCTCGGCCGCCGCTTCAAGCATGGCATCGGCGTCGCCCGTCTCGGCCGGGAACCGGATCACCCCCTGGCGGGAGAACGCAAAGCCGACGCTTCCGGTCTCGCCGAGCGTGCCTCCGTGCTTGCCGAACGCGGCGCGCACCTCCGAGACCGTGCGGTTTCGGTTGTCGGTCAGGGCCTCGACGATGACCGCCACCCCGCCGGTGGCATGACCCTCGTACCGGACCTCCTGATAATCGCTGCCGGCCGCCGGTCCCTGCGCCTTCTGAATGGACCGCTCGATCCGGTCCTTCGGCATGTTCTCGGCTCGGGCGGCCAGGACCGCGGTGCGCAGTCGAGGGTTCTTGTCAGGATCCGGCAGCCCCGAGCGGGCGGCGACGGTGATTTCACGGGAGAGCTTGGAAAAAATCTTGGATCGCTTGGCGTCCTGCGCGCCCTTGCGATACATGATGTTCTTGAATTGCGAATGGCCAGCCATGAGCGTTTCGGCAAGTTGCTGGAATGCTGCGGTACGCGCTGCAATCTAACA
This sequence comes from Alphaproteobacteria bacterium, assembly GCA_022824395.1. Lineage (GTDB taxonomy): Bacteria > Pseudomonadota > Alphaproteobacteria > TMED109 > TMED109 > VXPW01. The sequence continues at coordinate 83,018 of JAJDZX010000015.1, read as the reverse complement.
CATGGGATCGCTGCCGACGTGCGCTCCGGCGCCGGCCGCAGCCGGGCCAGGACCGCGACCGCATCACGGTCGTTGCCGTCGGCGCCGGCCACCCGCCGGGCCTTCCGGTTGCCCGCCCGGTGCGCCCGACCCGCAGCCTGCGATCGACAGCGGTCCGCTAGGCTGACGCGGTGGCGGGCCTCGCGGCTGTCTCCGCGGCCGCCCGGGCTTTCAGCTGTGCAACCAGCGGCGGGCACCGGGTCTTGTCGTCGTGCAGGACCTGGCAGTCGAGGCAGTAGAAGCACTCGCTCATGTTGATCTTCCCCGACCGGTCGATGGCGCCGGTGGGACAGACGGGACCGCAAGCCTGGCACGGACTGCCGCATTCGGGTCGACGGCGAAGGAACGAGAACAACCGGATCCGGCCCAGGATCGCGAGGCCGGCGCCCAGCGGGCACAGGAACCGGCAGAACGCCCGTTCCACGAACAGCGCCACGATCAGAAGACCGCCGGCCCATAGCACCGCTGCCGTCGGGGCATCGAAGCGGAGGGTGATCGCAGTCTTGAACGGCTCGATGCCGGCTGCCCAGGCAGCCCACTCGAAATCCACGAACGTGAGCACGAGCAGGACCGCCAAAATCACGTATTTCACGCGGGTCAGGCGCTTGGTCCACAGCGGCGGGATGCGGGGCCGCCGGACCCGGAACGTCCGGGCGAGCCGGCCGAGGAGTTCCTGCATGGCCCCGTACGGGCACAGCCAGCCGCAGAAGAGCGAGCGCCCCCAAAACGGCAGGGTGACGAGGGCGGCGACGCCCACGATGGTGATCAGGGGCTCGGCGAGGAAACCGGCGAACCCACCCCCGTAGAACGGGACCTGGACCACGTTCATCAGGTGGAGCACCGTGAGCTGCCCGCCGGCAACGATCCCGAGCCAGCCGACGATCCACACGAGGAGGCCGATCCGGATGATCCGGTACAGGGTGCGGTGGCGGACAATGAGGCGCTGGAACGCCAGCGTCAGGATGACTGCGAGCGCCGTCATCAACCCGAGCACCACGGTCACGGGCTGGTCGCGCCAGATCCCCTGCCAGTCCAGCCCGCTGTCGATCGCGGCCAGCGCCGCCGTCTCCACGGGCGGCAACGGCAGCGGCACGGCGCGCACGTACCGCGCGGGGATGGTGTAGGCGACCGGGAAGACCGCGGACGCCGGCACGGCGTCCTCGGGCGCACCCCGGGCGAGGTCCCCGTCGACCACGTACTCGAGAGTCCAGGGTCGGGTCGGATCCGGTCCAGTGCCGGGCGCGAAGTAGAACAGTCCCTGGTCGTCGAGGGTCGGGGCCTCGGCGATGTGGTGGAAGGGAAGCGACTTGAAGAGCGTGGGCGTCAGCGTGATTGAGCGGTCGTCCTGGCGAATGCGAAGCCTGTCGTAGACGTCCGGCGCCACGGCGGTCGCGCGCGTGTCCCGGAAGCCGATCGGACCCCGGAACCCGACCCAGACGACCACGTCTCCCACCGACCGGCCCGCGGATACGTACTGGTCGTACCAGCGGCGGTCGAGGATGTTGATGCCGATGCCGGCCGGCGTGACGAACGCCGCATAGACCTCGGCGACCGGCTCGTCGGCGCCCGCGTAGCGCACGGACCTGGGAAGCGCCGTGTTGTCGTCGCCGGCCAGTGCGGCCTCGAGGTCCCCGACCGTCACCGTGCGTGCGGCAATCGAACCGTCCTCCAGCAGCGACGCCCACGGCTGCTCGCGCATGAGCTCGAGATCGAGCACCCGGCCGAGGTCGTCGGCCGAGAGGACGGACCCCCGGTCCCGCATGACCTTGCGCGCACCGCGCATGATCGAATCCATGAACAGAAGTGACGAGGTGGTGATCCGCGAGATGGCATCGACCGGGACCAGATCCGACGTGTCCCCCGCTGTCTCGCGCATCGCGATCGCATCGCCCTCCAGGACCGAATCCGACAGTCCGAGGCGCATGCTGATTCCACGCGCGGTATCGATGTCCGCGTATTGAGTCAGGTACTGGTGGAAATCCTCGTCGGTCCGGCCGAGGATGGCGATCGGCTCGACGTGGGCGAGCAGCCGCACGCCGGACAGGACCCCGTCCGTCCGCACGCCGACCAGGAGATGGAAGGGCCGCCGCGAGTAGCCCAGCCCGCGGACGGTATCGTACGTCTCGAAGGCGTAGCCTACGCGCTCACCCCCCTGGTAGACGTCAACGCTAGGAAACTCGCCCTCGACGAATTCGTACGAATCCGCACCCGGAAAGACGTACTGGAGGGTCTCGACGTTCAGGTACGTCGCCAGAAATGAATCCGCGCCAGGCGCGATCGTGGCCTCTTCGGGCTCCTCCTCCTTCGCCTGCTGCAGGATGGTGGGCCCCTGCGCCAGCGCGGGCACCGCCGGCAGCAGTCCCAGGAGCAGCAGGCTCACGCCCGCAAGCACCTGTGTACGCCAGCCGGCGTTGCCGGCAACAGTCGTGCTTGGCATCCCGGATCCCCCTCCTGCCGGATTTCCGAAGCCGAGACAAACCCCCTCCTTGTTAGAAGGTTCGGTCAGGTGACTGGATGCGCCTTCCAAGCCGGCTCAGCTCGATTCCCGAATATAGCGTCAGTAAACCGACTTGCGCTCCGCATCCGGTCAACCCCGACACGAGAGCTGCCGCTCCTGGCGCCGCGGACCGCCGACGCGCGCTCGCCGGTAGCTCCCTACGACAGCCAGCGCTTGCGGCGGCGGTAGTGCTTGGCATCCCGGAACCCTCTCCTCCCGGATTCTCCGAGGCCGAGATAGAACTCCTTCACGTCGGAATTCTCGGTCAGCTGCTCAGACGCGCCTTCCATCACGACCCGGCCGTTTTCCAGGATGTAGCCATAGTCCGCGTGCTTGAGCGCGGTGTGCGTGTTCTGTTCGGCCAGGAGGAAGCTCACCTGCTCCTCCCGGTTGAGCCGGTCGACGATACTGAAGATCTCGGCCAGCAATTGCGGCGCCAGGCCCATGGACGGTTCGTCGAGCAGGATCATCCGGGGGCGCGCCATGAGCGCCCGCCCAAGCGCGGTCATCTGCTGCTCGCCGCCCGAGACGTAGCCCGCCTGCGTACGCCGACGGTCCCGCAGCCGGGGGAAGTACGTGTACGTCTTTTCGAGCTGCTCGCGCCGTTCCGCGCGGCTCTCGCGCCGGGTGTACGCCCCCAGCAGGAGGTTCTCCTCGACCGTCAGGTGCTCAAAGCAGTGCCGGCCTTCCATGACCTGCACGAGGCCCTTCCGGACAAGGTCCGACGGGGTGAGCGGCTCGGTATCCGTCCCGTCGTACACGATGCTGCCCCGCGTGACCTCGCCCCGCTCACCTTTGAGAATGTGGGAGATCGCCTTCAGCGTCGTGGTCTTGCCCGCGCCGTTGGCGCCGAGCAGCGCCGTGATCCCGCCCTGGGGCACACTTAGCGACACGCCCTTGAGAACGAGGATCACCCGGTTGTAGACGACCTCGATGTTGTTGGCCGACAGCAGTGGCCCGGATGCCTCACCCGGGCCCGTTGCCGCCGTAGCTTCCGTCATCAGGATTCGCAGGTCCGGGGGGTGATGCCCTTCTCGGCAGCGTACTGCGCCGCCGATTCCTCGATCATCCCGCGCACGAGGTCGCGGTCGGGCTCCAGCCACTCGGACGCCGTTTCGAAGGACTCGCCGGTCCAACGAACGAACAGGACCTTGCCGCCACCCTCGTGGTCGGCACAGGTCACGTTGATGGGCGGCACCAGGTTGGTCGCGCCCGCCGCGGCGATGTCAGCGTCCGTGAGCTCCATGTTCTCGATCCCCCAGCGCACCTCTTCCCCGCTCAGCGCCCGGGCGCCAAACCTGCCCATGCCCGTGCGAATGGCCTCGACCGTGACGAAGGCATTGATGACCCCGCGGTTGTAGAACCCGGTGCCGACGGTCTCGCGCGGGCCCGTACCATCGCCGGCATCGTGGACGTGGGTCAGGATGTCCTGCATCAACGGGAAATCGGTCCCGTTGTTATGGAAGGTCGAACAGGTGTAGCCGACGGCGGCGTCGCCAGCCGGAACCGTATCCTGCTCTGCGCAGGACCACCATACGCCCACGATCTTGTCAGCCGGCACGCCCACGCGAGCCGCTTCCTTCAGGGCTGTCTGGTTCATGACTCCCCACCCGCGCAGAATCACGTAGTCCGGGCGGTAGCGCCGCACGTTCAACCAGACGGCCTTCTGGTCGATACCCGGATGCACGACCGGGAAGTGCTCGACCTCGAAGCCGTACCGCTCGGCCTGCTTCGCCAGCACCGGCGCGGTTTCCTTGCCGTAGGCGGAGTCGTGGTGCACGTTGGCGATTTTCAGGCCTTCCAGATTCTCGAGGCCACCCTCCAGGCCGGCGATGTAGCGAATCTTGGCGGTATTCTGGCTCCAGTAGTTCACCATCAGCGGGAACACGTACGGAAACACGGTTCCGTCGCTCGCGTCAGTCCGGCCGTAGCCGAGGGTGATGAGCGGGATCTTGTCGGCCGGCAACCGGTCGATGACCGCGTACGTCAGCGGGGTCCCCAGCGGATTGAAAACCGATGCGCCGCGCTCGCCCCGGTTCTTCAGCCGTTCGTAGCACTCGACGAAGCGGTCCGGCTTGTAAGCGGTCTCGCACTCTTCCCAGGTGATCCGCACGCCCTCAATGCCACCGTCACGGGCATTGACCATCTTCAGATAGTCCACGAACCCGTCCTGGAACGGGATTCCACCGACCGCGTACGGGCCCGTCCGATAGCTGGTGATGGGAATGAACTGCTCGGCACCAGCTCCTTCGTCGGACTGGTCCTGCGCCACCGCCGGCACCGGCCCCGCCAGGAACAGGGCGGCCAAGGCAACGATCAAGCACTTGCGCATGGCTTACTCCAGATTTGCTGCATCAGTAGGGGAATGGCCAGAGTCTGAGCTTTTCCTTGACGATCTGCCACAGGCGGGCCAGGCCGCGTGGCTCGACAACGAGGAAAACGATGATCAGGCCGCCGAAAATGACGAACTCGAGGTGGGCGATCGTTTCGGCCGAGAGCGCATCGCCGAAGATCCCGCTGGCGTTAGCGATGAAGATCGGCAGCAGCACGATGAACGCCGCGCCGAGGAACGAGCCCAGGATGCTGCCGAGTCCGCCGATGATCACCATGAAGAGGATTTCGAACGAACGCAGGACGTCAAACGCCTGCGGCTCGACGGTACCGAGATAGACGTACGCCCAGAGGGCGCCCGCGACCCCGCAGTAGAACGAGCTCACCGCGAAGGCGGTGAGCTTCGTCTTCATCAGGTTGATGCCGATGGCCTCGGCTGCAATGTCCATGTCCCGCACCGCCATCCAGGCTCGGCCGAGTTCACTCCGCACCATGTTCTTGGCCATGACGGCCATCACGACGACGATGCAGAGCGTGAGCAGGTAGCGCGATTCCGCGCTCTCGAAACTGAAGCCGAGGAGGGTCATGGGCGGAGCCGTGATCACGCCGGAAGTCGAGTAGTTGGTGAACCAGCCCACGTGCGTGAAGAGCCACTCGATGAAGAACTGCGCGGCGAGGGTCGCCACCGCCAGGTAAAACCCCTTGATCCGAAGGGATGGAAGGCCGAACAGGATTCCGACGCCGGCCGCAGCCAACCCGGCCACGACGAACGACACCAGGAACGGCACCTCGGGCACGCGGACCTCGAGGTTGTAGGCCGCGAAGGCGCCCACGGCCATGAACGCCGCTGTTCCCAGCGAGAGCTGCCCGGTGTACCCGGTCAGGATGTTCAGACCGATCGCAGCCAGCGAGAACACGAGTACCGGCGTCAGCACCGACCGCAGCCAGTACTCGTTCGCAAGCAGCGGTATCGCGACAAACGCGACCAGCAGCAGAACGGCGAACGCGACCCGATCCTGGCGGATCGGGAAGATCGCCCGGTCGGCGGCGTAGGTCGTCTTGTACTGGCCGGTTTCGCGGTAGAACACGCTCAGATCCTCACACGCGCTCGATGATCTTTTCGCCGAAGATTCCCTCGGGCCGGACCATCAGCACGAGCATCGCCAGCATGTACGGGAACCAGTTCTCCAGCCCCCCACCCACGAAGGGACCGAGATAGACCTCGGCCAGTTTCTCGCTGGCACCCACGATCAGCCCGCCCACGATCGCGCCGGGAATCGAGGTGAAACCCCCGATGATCATCACCGGGATCGCCTTGAGGGCGACCAGCGAGATCGAGAACTGCACGCCCAGCTTCGAGCCCCACACCAGGCCGGCCACGAGGGCCACGAAGCCGGCCACGGACCAGACCGCGACCCACACGTGGTGCAGGGGGATGCCAATGGACAAGGCCGCCTGGTGGTCATCGGCGACGCCGCGAAGCGCCCGCCCCATGGTGGTGGTCCGGAAGAAGACCCCGAGGGCGCCCACGAGGCCCGCCACGACGGCGGCAGCGACCAGGTCGAACTGGCTGACCAGAATGGGTCCGAGCCAGAGGCCCCGATCGGGAATTCCGAGATCGAGGACGTGCACTTCCGTCCCCCAGACGGTCTGGCCCAGCCCTTCCAGGAAGTAGGCGAGCCCGATCGTCGCCATGAACAGGATGACCTGCGGCTGGTTCACCATGTGCCGGAACACGAGGCGTTCCACGGCGAAGGCGAGCACCACCATCACGGCGAGGGTGATCACCGCGGCCAGGAGGGCCGGCGCGCCAAGCTCCAGCACGCCCACGAAGGTCAACGCCGCGAACAGCACCATGGTGCCCTGGGCGAAATTGAAGATGCCCGACGCCTTGTAGATCAACACGAAGCCCAGGGCGACGAGCGAGTACATCGTGCCCGAGAGAAGGCCGCCGATCAGCACCTCGAGGAAAAAGTAGAGTTCGTCCATAGCGCCGCCGGTGTCAGTGCTCGTGCGCAGTCCCGAGGTACGCGTCGATCACCGCCTGGTCGCGGCGCACGTCGTCGGGTGGGGCATCGGCGATCTTGCGACCGTAGTCGAACACGGCCACCCGGTCAGAGATGTCCATCACGACCCCCATGTCGTGCTCGACGAGAATCAGGGTCGTCCCGTGAATCTCGTTCACGTCCAGGACGAACCTGCACATGTCCTCCTTCTCTTCCAGGTTCATGCCGGCCATCGGCTCGTCGAGCAGCAGGAGTTCAGGCTCCGCGGCCAGGGCGCGACCGAGCTCGACGCGCTTCTGCATCCCGTAGGGAAGCTCGCCGACGGGGGTCCGCCGGACCGACGGAATTTCGAGGAAGTCGATGATCTCCTCGGCCCGGCGGCGATGCTCGATTTCCTGCCGGCGCGCCCATGGCAACTGCAGGGCCTCGCCGAGAACGCCGCGGCGCATCAGGCTGTTGCGGCCGGTCATGATGTTGTCGAGGGCGGTCATGCCGGAGAACAGGGCGATGTTCTGAAAGGTCCGGGCGATGCCGAGGCGGGCGACCTCGTAGGGCTTCATGCGCGCCGGGCGCGCCCCGCCCTTGTGCCGGATGGTCCCGGACGACGGGGTGTAGATGCCGCTGATGATGTTGAAGAGCGAGCTCTTGCCCGCGCCGTTCGGTCCGATGATCGCGAGCCGTTCGCGCGGCTTGACCGCCACGCTCACATCCTGGAGCGCCTGCAGGCCGCCGAACGAGAGATGGATGTTCTCGAGCTCGGCGACCGGCGGGCCGCCGCCGATCTCGCGTTTCATGCGGCCGCCGCCATCGGTGCGGCGGCATCCACGTCCCAGATCCGCACGTCGGCCTCGACGGTGCCGCGACGCCCGTCCTCGAACGTGACCTCGGCCGCCACGCGGCACGAATCACGGCCCGCGTACAGGGCCTCCACCAGTTCGCCGTAGTTCTGGCCGATCACGGTGCGCCGCACCTTCCGGGTCCGGGTCAGCTCGCCGTCGTCAGCGTCCAGCTCCTTGTGGAGAATGAGGAAGCGCCGGATCTGGGACCCGCGCAGCGCGGGATCCTCGGCGAGGTCCGCGTTCACGTCTCCGATCGCGCCGCGCACCAGCTCGTAGACCTCTTCCTGCCGGGCGAGATCGGTGTAGCCGGAATACGCAATGCCCCGGCGCTCGGCCCAGTCGCCAACCGCCTCGAGATCGATGTTGATCATGCAGCAGACCATGTCGCGCTCGTGCCCGAAGGCCACCGCCTCGCGGATCCACGCGTGGAACTTCAGCTTGTTCTCGATGAACTTGGGCGCGAAGAGCGTGCCGTCCGTGAGGGCGCCGACGTCCTTGGCCCGGTCGACGATGCGCAGGTGCCCGGCTTCGTCGAAGTACCCGGCGTCTCCGGTCCGCACGAAGCCGTCCTCCGTCATGGTCTTGGCCGTTGCCGCCTCGTCCCGGTAGTAGCCCTGGAACACGCCGTCGCCCCGGAACTGGACCTCCTGGTCCTGGATCCTGACCTCGACGCCCGGGAATCTCGAGCCGACGGTGTCGGCCCGCGCTTCCGCGTCAGCCTGGATCGTCACGTAGACCGAGGCTTCGGTCTGGCCGTACAGCTGCTTGAGATTGATCCCGAGCGAGCGGAAGAAACGGAACACGTCGGGGCCGATGGCCTCGCCAGCAGTGTAGGCGACGCGGATGCGACCGAGTCCGAGCACGTCGCGGAGCGGCGCATAGATCAGCAGGTTCCCCACCGCGTACAGCAGACGCTGGAGCGGATGCACGCGCTTGCCGTCAAGAATGTCGCAGCCGACGCGCCGGGCCACGTCGAGGAAGAAGGCGAACAGCCGACGCTTGAGCAGGGCAGCGTTTTCCATGCGGACCATGAGCGAGGTCAGCATGTTCTCGAAGATGCGTGGTGGTGCGAAGAAGTAGGTCGGCCCGATTTCGCGGAGATCGGTCAACACCGTCTCCGGGGACTCGGGGCAGTTCACGCAGAACCCGGCGATGTGGCACTGCGCAATCGAAAACACGAAATCGCCCACCCACGCCATCGGCAGGTAGGCCAGTACCTCGTCACGTTGGGTCAGGTTGTCAAACTTGACCGCGCGGCGAGCCGGCTCGATGAGGTTGGTGTGCGTGAGCAGCACGCCCTTCGGGCGACCGGTGGTACCTGACGTGTAAAGAATGGCGGCGATGTCCGTGGGACGCCCCCGGGCCACCTCGCGCTCGTAGTCCTCGGGGTCCCGTCCGTGCAGACCCCGCCCAATCTCGACGACGGCCTCCACACCGACCAGCCCCTCGACCTCGTCGTACCGCTCGAGACCGCGGGGGTCGGTGTACACGATCGCCTGCAGCTCGGGGAGCCGGTCGCGGACCTCGATGAGCTTGTCGACCTGCTCCTGGTCCTCGACCACCGCGACCCGGACACCCGCGTGCTCGCAGACGTAGGCGATTTCGTCGGCGACCGAATCCTGGTAGCACGGAACCGGAATCGCACCAATCGCCTGGCCCGCCGTGAATGACCAGTAGAGGGACGGCCGGTTATCCCCGATGATCGCAAACCGGTCGCCGCGTTCGAGCCCGAGCGAGCGGAGGCCGAGCGCCAGGAACCGCACTTCCTCGCTGACCTCGGACCATGTCCAGGTCTGCCAGATCCCGAATTCCTTTTCGCGGTAGGCGGGCAGACTCCCCACGTGCTCGGCGTTGGCCCGCAGCAGCCTCGGGAACGTGTTCGCGGCGGGTATTCCGGCCATAGTGGGTACGTCTTGCACAGGGCGACGATGACTGCAGAGGCAGGACCCCTGCAGGAACACGATTGGCACTGGCCCGCAAAGTCCTGGCCCGGGCCCGTGGTCGCGCGCCCGGGCACCGTGGGGCCGGCACGGAAATGGCCCGGATGGCGATACCACAGCCAACAAGGGTGTCTACCACACGGGCCCTCCGTTTTCCACGGACCGCGTGTCCGGCGGGCGCGGCGGCAACCGCGCAGCTTGCACTCGCCGGCGGTCTGCGCGAGCATCGCTCCCCTGAACCGGAAGGACCTGCTCCCATGGCCCGTTTCCTCGCTTCGATCCTTCTCCTCGGCGCGGTGGTCGCGTCCAGCCCCGCAACGGCGGCCGACACGTTCCTGCGCATGGTGTCCGGTCCGGCCGGCGGGAACTGGTACCCCCTCGGAGCCAAGCTCATGGAGATTGTCGGGACCAACCTGGATCGCGTGGTGACCTCGAATGCGCCGGGCGGCGGCGGGGCCAACGTGCAGGACGTCAATCGGGGCGACGCCGAAATCGGCTTCAGCTACGGTCACACCGTCTACCGCGCCTTCACCGGCGTCGACCGCTCCGGCAAGGAGCACCCGAACCTCCGGTTTGTCGCGACGCTCTATCCCGCCGCCCTGCAGACGGCCGTGCCCGCCGATTCCGATATCGAGTCCTACGCCGACCTCCGGGACCGCAACATCAGCCCCGGCAAGGCCCGCTGGTCCGGCTTCGAGGCCATGGAACTGCTCCTCTCGTACTACGGATTCGGGGTGGACGACGTCCGCGAGAGCGGCGGGACGGTCCATCACGTCTCGTACAGCGATTCCGTGGCACTGATGCGCGACGGGCACATCGACGCCTTCTCCGGCCTCACCAGTGTTCCGCAGGCATCGTTCATCGATCTCAACTTCAGCGTGGGAATCCGGTTCCTTCCGGTGGAGGAAGACATCCGCACGCGCTTCCTCGCCGAAAATCCCGGATACGTCGAAAGCGTGATCCCGCAGGATGCCTACGAGGACCTTCCTGGCGACGTGCCGACCGTCGGCGCCACCACCGTCCTGATCGTCCACAAGGACGTGCCAGACGACGTGGTCTACGGGGTGACCCGGCTGCTGTGGGAGCGCCACGGCGATTTCGTCGCCGTCAGCCCGACCTGGAGGAAGTCTCGCCGGGAAGACGCCCTGCAGGCTGCCATCATCCCGCTCCACCCGGGGGCAGAGCGCTACTACGCGGAACACGGCCTGCTCCCCTAGCAGGACCGGCCGACCATGAGCGGACAGGCACCTTCCGGCCCGGACAACCGCTCGCTACTCGAGCAGGCGCTGCGGCTCCCGGGGGCCGACATCACCCGGACCGTGGCCTGCACCGTCGCCGCGCTCAGCATTGCGCTCGCTCTGTTTCATCTCTTCTGCGCGCTGTTCGGAACTCCGGAATCGCGGGCGTTCCGCTCGACCCATCTGGTGGTCATGCTGGTCCTCGCGTTCCTCCTGCGGCCGCTGGGGCGCGCGTCGCCGCTCGATCCGGTCCTGGCGCCGGGCGACCCGGGAAACGCCCGCCGGATGGCAGGTTTCGCCGCCGACATGGCGCTCGCCGCGCTCGGGATCTTCGTGCAGGTCTACACCCTGTTCGACCTCGAGGCGTTCCTGATGCGCCAGGGCGACATCACCGATACCGACATGGCCGTCGGCACGCTGATGGTCGTCCTGGTACTCGAGGCAACGCGCCGGATGGTGGGCCTCGCCATGGTGGCAGTGGCCGGCTTCTTCGTGGCACACGCCCTGTTCACCCAGCACTTCCCCGGCTTCCTCTACGGACCGCCCACCTCGTTCCGCAAGTTCATCGACTTCGTCTTCATGCGTACGGAGGGGATCTTCGGGATCCCCATCTACGTGGCCTCCACGTACATCCTTCTCTTCATCCTCTTCGGCGCCATCCTGCTGCGCTCCGGAGCGGGCCGGTTCTTCATCGACCTCGCGGTGTCGCTCACCGGCCACCGGATCGGCGGTCCTGCCAAGGCCTCGGTCGTCGCGAGCAGCTGTCTCGGAACCGTCTCCGGCTCGGCAGTCGCCAACGTCGTGACCACCGGCCCGTTCACGATCCCCCTGATGAAGCAGCTCGGCTACCGTCCCCGGTTCGCCGGCGCGGTCGAAGCCTGCGCGTCATCCGGCGGCCAGATCACGCCGCCGATCATGGGCGCCGCTGCCTTCCTGGTCGCCGAGTTCCTGCACATCAGCTACCTCTGGGTGATCGTCGCCGCCATCATCCCGACGGCTCTCTACTTCACGACCGTGTACTTCATGGTGCACCTGGAGGCGGAAAAGCACGGCATCGGCCGCATCGACCGTGACCAGCTGCCCAGGTTCCGCCACGTCCTGGCGCGAGGCTGGCACCTGCTGCTGGCCCTCGGGGTCCTGCTCGGCCTCCTGTTCGCCGGCTACACGCCAATGCTCGCGGCCTTCTGGTCAATCGTCGCGCTGGTCGGCCTGAGCTTCCTTAGACGCGACACCGCCATGACCGGCGTCGACCTGTTCGCGGCCCTGGAAACCGGCGTCCGGAATACCGTGCCGGTGACCATTGCCTGTGCCTGCGCCGGGATCATCATCGGCTCGATCTTCACCTCGGGGCTTGGCCTCAAGTTCACCTACTCGGTGATCGACCTCGCCGGGGGGAGCCTTCCGATCCTGCTGCTGCTCACCGCCGTCGGCGCGATCATCCTCGGCATGGGCATGACCACCACCGCCGTCTACATCACCGTGGCCGCCCTGGTCGTGCCCGCCCTCATCGAGATTGGCGTCGTGCCGATTGCCGCACACTTCTTTGCGCTGTACTTCGGCGTGGTCTCGTCCATCACACCGCCCGTGGCACTCGCATCCTTCGCCGCGGCAGCGGTGGCCGGCGCACCGCCCATGGCGACCGCAGTTGAATCCGCCCGGATCGGGATCGCCAAATATCTCGTGCCGTTCGCGTTCGTGTACAACCCCTCACTGGTCCTGGAAGGACCGGTCTGGATGACCGCCGTGTCGCTGCCGTTCGCCCTCGCCGGTGTCTGGGCCCTGTCGCTGGCGCTGGAAGGCTGGTACCGGGGATCGCTCCCGGCCGCACTTCGCATCGTGCTGGCGCTCACCGGCGGACTGCTGTTCATGCCACCGCAGGCGACCGTCGTGGGGATGCCGGGGTGGTGGCTCGTGGCCACCGGCGGCGCGGTCCTGCTGCTCGTGGTGGTGGGCAGGCGGCGGGGGCTGCTGCGCCCGGCGGCCCGGGCGCCATGAAGCGCTCCCTCCTGTACTGGCTGCTCTGGGCCGGAATCCTCGCGACCCTCGCGTACCTGGGCTACGCGAAGGTCCACGTCCGTGAATTCATCGTGTTCATCACAGTGCTTCTTGGGCTCGCCGTCGTGTCCGTCGCGATCATCCTGGCGACCTACCGCAAGGGGGACCGCATCACCCGCGAGCCCTTCGACACCTGACCGGGCAGCCGGGCAGGGGTCCTTTGGAACGACGCGCACGCGCAGCCTGCCCGACAGGGCCGCCGGCCCGCCTCGATCAGTCGCAACCAGCTGGAACACCGGCGGTCCTGCCGCTCCCCGACACCCGTAGAGCCTGTCGAGCGCCCCACCCGGGGCCGTGCAGCCGGGTCCGGCGAACGGCTGCCCCACCCCGACGTGGACCGGGCCCCCGCGCGGCGCTATGGCAGGGTGATGCGGCCCCCGCTCGCGACCATCGTCTGCCCGGTGGAGAAGCTCGACCGGTCGGACAGCTGGAACAGGATCATTTGCGCAATTTCGTCGGCCGTACCCATACGCTGCATCGGGGTATTGTCGATCACCGACTGCCGCCAGACGGGGTCCGAACCTGCCACCATGTCCGTGTCCGTGAGACCCGGCGCCACCGCATTGATCCGCACCGCGGGCGCCAGGGCCCCTGAGAAATTGCGAACGATGCCGACGACCGCCGCCTTCGATACCGCGTAGTCGATCATCATCGGTCGACCAAACAGACCCGCGATCGACGCAATGCACACGATCCGCCCGTACCCGCGCTCCAGCATGCCGTCCTTGACCGCCATGACGGACAGGAACACGCCGTCCACGTTGACGGCCATGGTCCGCTTCCAGATGTCGTACGTGAGCTTCGTATGCGGAACCGCATCGGCGATCCCGGCATTGGCGACCAGGAGATCGACCGGCCCAAGTTCCGATTCGACCGACCGCACCATGGCCTCGACCCGCGCCGGGTCCGACACGTCGGCCTGGACGGTCATCGCCGCCGCCCCCTCCGCTTCCACCTGCCGACGAGTCTCCTGGGCGGCCTCTTCCCGGCCGACGTAGTTGATCGCCACCCGGGCGCCTTCCTGGGCCAGCCGCACGCAGGTCGCTCGGCCGATCCCGCGGGATCCACCCGTGACCAGCGCCGTCTTTCCCTCGAATTCCTTCGTTGCCATGCCGGTTCCCTTCGATCGTGCATGCCTCGCCGCCCGGAACCCGTGCACACGCTGGCGGGACGACGCCCCGCGCACCATCGGGGCCGGCTCCTGCACCGGCGGCAGGCCCGACCGCATATTATAAAAGCCGTACCCGCCCAACTCCGGTGCGAAGGGTCCCCGATGCCACTGGCCCTGGCAGCATCACCCGCGAACACGCCGCTGTCACTGCGTCCGCACGCGGGATGCCGACACGGCAGGTTCGCAACGGCAGCACTGGCATCATCCAGTTAACCTAGTAATATCATTGATAAGGCAATTTAGTACCATATGAGGTTATCATGCCCCCGGATGCGTGCTCGGGACGGTTCCTGCTTCGCATTGACCCCTCTCTGCATGCCGCCCTGCGACGGGCAGCGTTAGCCGGGGGGATCTCGCTCAATACCCTTTGCACGCGGCGCCTTGCCAGCAGCCCAATGGGCATGCCCCTCGGCTTCCCAGCGGCGTCAGAAACGATTCAGCGCGCGAACGACCTGGTCGGGGACTCGCTAATCGGAATTGCAGTCTTTGGGTCATGGGCTCGCGGCGAACTGACCGACACTTCGGATGTCGACGTGCTGGTCGTGGTCGACGAGAACATCCCGATCACCCGTGACCTGTACCGGCAATGGGATGAAGAGCCGGTCGCGTGGGAAGGCCGGCCCGTCGACCCGCATTTCGCCCGATTGCCAACCGACCGACAGCCGCCGTCCGCGCTGTGGGCCGAGGTGGCGATCGACGGTATGGTCCTGATCGAACGTGAACTCCGCCTTTCCGCCCACCTGGCTGCGATGCGACGCGTGCTGGCGGAAGGGCGGCTTCGCCGACGAACGGTGCACGGACAGGGATATTGGATGGAGGTCGCTTGACGATGCGCAACCGGGGACTGGCGGCGGACTATGTTCGGCGCGCCGCAGTTCGCGTCCAGGCGATCGAAGTGTTGCACGATGCCGGCAGCTGGGCCGATGTCGTACGCGAATCGCAGGAAGCGGTCGAACTCGCGTTGAAGGGACTGTTGCGGAATTCCGGCATCGAACCGCCGCGCCTTCACGATGTCTCCGCGATTTTGGCCAGCGAACGTGAACGCCTGCCGGAATCCCTCCACGTGCACGTCGACCGGATGGCCGCGATTTCCCGCGACTTGCGCCGCGACCGGGAACTCGCGTTCTACGGTGCTGAGGACCTGGTCCCCTCGGAGTTCTACGGGGAGCCGGATGCCCTTCGAGCGCTGGAAGGTGCGCGGTTCGTGGTCGAAACGGTAGCCTCCGTAGTCACCATTTCAGACTAATGCCGGCACAAGTCGGGGCGCGGGTTCCTTTCCTGGTCTCCGCTCCCATGACCTGGGGAACGCATGCGGGCTCGTTGTGCGCGGCCGGATCACAGGGGATGGCAAGGTTTCTTGACGTTCGCCGACCTCTCGCACAGCACAAGGCAGCGCATCTGCCTAGGGCCCCTGCTACTGGGCAGATGGGCGACATTTCAATGGTCCGGAGGAAGCGAAGCCAGAAACTCGCGAATCGCACGCCAGTAGTCTCGCCGAACATGGAGGTCGTTGTGACCGGCGTCAGGAATGCTCACCCATTGCTTCGGCCCGGCCCAGGCATCGTGCAGGCGCCGCGACAAATCCGCCGGAACGATCCGGTCGGCCTCGCTCGCGACGATTAGCACCGGCGATCGAATTTCAGGTGCATGCGCCAGTGAGTCGAATGGATGCTTGAGCAGCAGGGAGACCGGGACGAACGGATACTGGCGGCTCGCGATGCTGCGCAGACTGTCGAAGGGGGAGACCAGCACCGTCCCCAAGGCGGGCCGACTGGCTGAAAGCTGCACCGCCACTCCGGATCCGAGACTCCGTCCAAAGACCACTATTCGCTTCGGATCGATCCAATCCTGCTTCGCGAACCAGTCGAAAATCACCCGCGCGTCGGCAACGAGCGACGTTTCGCTCGGTCGTCCTCCACTCAATCCGTAACCGCGGTAGTTGAAGGTGGCAAACGACCAGGGCGCAAGCTGAAAGGCGTCGTCCAGTTGCCCGGACACTTCCTCCGCGTTGCCGCCAAAGTAGAGCACGAGACCGCGCGCCTGCGTGTCGTCGACGCTGTGACGGAGCCAGCCGTGGAGCTGAGTTCCATCATCCGCTGCGACCCGAATTTCCTCCGTGCCGGGCAGGAGCGCGACAGCCTGCCGGGCAGCATCCGTCAGCGGTGCGCGGAGAAAGATGAGCCGTTCCTGAAGCAGATAAAGCACCGCGCACAACCCGATAAAGCCAGCCAGACCGGCACCGAACAGCCGTATCGCCTTGAGTACCCTAACTCTAGCTTTGCCGCCGCTCATCGCGCTGTTGCCCGGAGATGGTTCCTGAAGAGCAAGCCCTTTTGTCCCGAAGTCAGGCTACGGCTTCGGTGATGCACTGCCGTCAGCACGCCCAGCTCGCCCTGTAGAGTTGGGAGAAGGCGCGACGGCTGGGTTCCTCTATCAGTTCCTCGGCTTCACTACCCGTGCGTGCGATCGCTACCTCGGCAGGTCGGTGCGCCCCATCAGAAACTGGTCGATCGACCGGGCCGCCTGTCGTCCCTCACGAATGGCCCAGACCACCAGCGATTGCCCGCGGCGCATGTCGCCCGCCGCGAACACGTTCCCGATCGAACTCCGGTAGCTCTCGGTGTCAGCCTTGACATTGCCGCGTGCGTCGAGCTCGACGTCCAGTTCCTCCAGCATGCCCTTCTGCACCGGGCCGAGAAAGCCCATGGCCAGCAGCACGAGGTCACCCTCGAGCTCGAACTCGGTCCCGGCCACCGGTTGAAAGCGCTCATCCACCCGCACGCACTGCAGGCTCCGGACCCGTCCGTCAGCGCCGGCCAGCGCGCGTGTCTGGACGGACCAGTCGCGTTCCGCCCCTTCGGCCTGCGACGACGACGTTCGCAGCCGTAGCGGCCAGTGCGGCCACGTCGCACCCTTGTCGGGGTGCTCCGGCGGCATCGGGAGGATCTCGAGCTGGGTCACGGAGGAAGCGCCCTGGCGAAACGAGGTCCCGATGCAGTCCGACCCGGTGTCGCCGCCCCCGATGACAATGACGTCACGCCCCCCTGCCAGGATGTCGGGCTGGTTGCCTCGGGGATCGCCCCCGACGCGCCGGTTCTGCTGCGTCAGGAATTCCATCGCGAAGTGCACGCCGTCGAGATCGCGCCCCGGCACCTCCAGGTCGCGCGGGTGCTCCGCGCCGCCTGCCAGCAGGACCGCGTCGAACGTCTTGGCCAGAGCGGACGCCGTTTCGTCGCGTCCCACGTGCACGCCGCAGCGGAAGGTGACGCCTTCTGCCTCCATCTGCTCGACCCGGCGGTCGATGTGGGACTTCTCCATCTTGAAGTCGGGGATGCCGTAGCGAAGCAGCCCCCCCGGCCGCTCGTTCTTCTCGAAGACGGTCACCGCGTGCCCGACACGCGCGAGCTGCTGGGCGCCGGCCAGTCCGGCCGGGCCCGAACCCACGATCGCCACGGTGCGCCCGGTACGGACGATGGCCGGCTGCGGCTCGATCCAGCCCTCGCTCCAGGCACGGTCGGCAATCGCACACTCGATCGTCTTGATGGTGACGGGCACGTCCTGGAGGTTGAGGGTGCATGCCTCCTCACACGGGGCCGGGCAGATCCGCCCCGTGAACTCCGGGAAGTTGTTGGTCGAGTGGAGAACGGCCAGCGCCCGCTGCCAGTCGCCCTGGTACACGAGGTCGTTCCAGTCGGGAATGATGTTGTTGACCGGGCACCCCTGGTGGCAGTACGGGATCCCGCAGTCCATGCACCGCCCGCCCTGCACCTGCAGCTCGCCGTCCACGAGCGGCTCCACGAACTCGCGGAAGTGCCCGATCCGTTCGGCGACCGGGCGGTAGTCCCGTTCGCGCCGCTCGAACTCGAGGAAACCGGTGACCTTGCCCATGTCAGAGACGTTCCGCCGGCTGTGCTCGAGCCGCCGTTTGCGCTGCCGCCCGCGCCTCGGTCAGGGCCGCGCGGAAGTCGACCGGGAGGACCTTGACGAACTGGCCGATCACGTCGTCCCAGTTGGCCAGCAGGCGAGCTGCGCGGGCGCTGTTCGTGAAGTGCCGATGGCGGGCGATCAGCGTGTACAGCCGATGTTCGTCATCGGCCAGCATGTCCGCGAGCACGGGACCCAGTTCCAGGCCATTGCCGTCGGTCAGGGCCGTGTCGGAATCGCGCGGGACCGGCCCCAGTTCCACCATGCTCTGGTTGCAGCGGTCGGCGAACGTGCCGTCTTCGTCAAGCACGTAGGCGAGCCCGCCGGACATCCCCGCCGCAAAATTCCATCCAGTCTTCCCGAGGCAGACCACCACGCCGCCGGTCATGTACTCGCAGCCATGGTCGCCGACGCCCTCGACGACGGCGACAGCACCGGAGTTACGGACCGCAAACCGCTCGCCGGCGATCCCGCGGAAGTAGCACTCGCCCTCGATCGCGCCGTACAGCACCGTGTTCCCCACCACGATGCTCTCCTCCGGCACCACGCCGCTCTCGGGCGCGGGATAGATCGCGAGCCGGCCGCCGGAAAGCCCCTTCCCCGTGTAGTCGTTCGTGTCGCCCTGCAACTCGAACGCCACGCCGCGCGCGAGGAAGGCCCCGAAACTCTGCCCGGCGGTGCCGCGGAATCGGACCGACAGCGTGTTCTCGCGCATGCCGGCGTGCCCGTGCTTGGCGGCAATCCGACCGGACAGCATGGCGCCGGTCGTGCGGTCCGTGTTGCGGATGGAGAACTCGAGTTCGGCCGGGGTCCCGTGTTCGATCGTGTCGGCCGCCGCTGCAAGGATTCGCCGGTCGAGGATGTCGTCGATCAGATGGTCCTGGGTCTCGGCGTTCCAGCGGGCGATCTCCGAACCCACGTCGGGCCGGTGGAAGAGCCGGGAGAAGTCGAATCCGTTCGCCTTCCAGTGATCGAGCGCACGGGCCGTATCGAGAAGGTCCGTGCGGCCGATCAGCTCGTTGAACGTCCGGACGCCAAGCTGGGCCATGAGTTGGCGAACCTCCTCGGCCACGAACCAGAAGTACCGGATCACGTGTTCGGGGGTGCCGGTGAAGCGGCGGCGAAGAACGGGATTCTGGGTGGCAATGCCAACCGGACAGGTGTTCAGGTGGCACTTCCTCATCATCACGCACCCGGCGGCGATGAGCGGCGCGGTGGAGAACCCGAATTCGTCGGCCCCCAGGATGGCCCCGATGACCACGTCGCGTCCGGTCTTCAGGCCGCCGTCGACCTGCACGGCGATGCGGCCGCGCAGGCCGTTGAGGACCAGCGTCTGCTGGGTCTCGGCGAGGCCGATCTCCCAGGGAGACCCGGCGTGCTTGATGGACGTGAGCGGACTGGCGCCCGTGCCGCCGTCGTAGCCCGCGATCGTCACGTGATCGGCCCGGGCCTTGGAGACGCCGGCCGCCACGGTGCCGACCCCCACCTCGGCCACCAGCTTCACGCTGATCCGTGCCTCCGGATTGACATTCTTGAGGTCGAAGATCAACTGTGCGAGATCCTCGATCGAATAGATGTCGTGGTGCGGTGGGGGCGAAATCAGCCCCACGCCCGGGGTCGAATGCCGGACCTTCGCGATCACCGCGTCGACCTTGTGGCCGGGCAGCTGGCCGCCCTCGCCGGGCTTCGCCCCCTGGGCGATCTTGATCTGGATGTCGTCGGCGTTGACCAGGTACTCGGTGGTCACCCCGAAGCGCCCGGACGCGACCTGCTTGATCGCCGAACGCATCGAGTCGCCGTTGGGCCGGACCACGAACCGGTCGGCCTCCTCGCCACCCTCGCCCGTGTTCGACTTGCCGCCAAGGCGGTTCATGGCGATGGCCAGCGTGGTGTGCGCCTCGCGCGAAATCGACCCGAACGACATGGCGCCGGTGGCGAATCGCCTGACGATTTCGGCGGCGGGCTCGACCTCCTCGAGCGGGATCGCGCGGGCGGGCCGGAACGTGAACAGGCCGCGCAGCGTCCTGGCCCGCTCCGCCTGGCTGTTGGCCGCGGCCGAAAACGCGTCGTAGCGCTCCTGCGCGTCGGTCCGCACCGCGTGCTGGAGATCCGCGACGGTGTCGGGCGTCCACATGTGCTCCTCGCCGCGCAGGCGGAACGCGTACTCGCCCCCTGCCTCCAGCGCGTCGCGGAGCACCGCCGCATTGCCGAACGCATCGCGGTGGCGCGCCACCGTTTCGGCGGCGATCACCGGCAGGTCCACGCCTTCCACCGCGGTCGCCGTACCCGGGAAGTACTCGTCGACGAAACCGCTCGCCAGCCCCACGGCATCGAAGATCTGGGCCCCGCAGTAGGACTGGTAGGTCGAGATCCCCATCTTCGACATCACCTTGAGGATGCCCTTGCCGAGTGCGCCGATGTACGCCGCCGCGGCCGCCTCGGCCGACACCTCGCCCGGCAGCAGGTCGCACACGCCGGTCAGCGTCTCGAACGCCAGATACGGATTGACCGCTTCGGCGCCGTAGCCGGCCAGCACGCAGAAGTGATGCACCTCGCGCGCCTCGCCGGTCTCGACGACGAGACCCGTCGAGGTCCGCAGGCCGCAGCGGATCAGGTGACTGTGCACGGCACTCGTCGCCAGCAGCGCCGGCACCGGGATCCGGTCGGGCCCGGTGGCCCGGTCGGAGAGCACCAGCACGGTGATGCCGGCGCGCACCTGCTCTTCCGCTTCGCGCCGGAGCTCGGCAACGGCAGCGGCGAGGCCGCCTTCGCCGGCGGCCGCGTCGAACGTCATGTCGAGCACGGCGACCCGGAGACCGGTCTCGTTGCTGGCGCCCAGAGCCGTGATCCGGGCCAGCTCCGCGTCGGTCAGGATCGGCTGTTCCAGGCGAATCCGCCGCGTGGTGTCCGGCTCTCCGAGGCCCAGGAGGTTGGGGCGCGGGCCGACGAAGGTGATCAGCGACATCACCATCTGTTCCCGGATGGGATCGATCGCGGGGTTCGTCACCTGCGCGAAGTTCTGCTTGAAGTACTGGTAGAGGAGCTTCGCGCGCCCCGACAGCGCCGCGAGCGGGGTGTCGGTGCCCATCGATCCCACCGCTTCCGCCCCGGTGGCGGCCATCGGCATCATCAGGAAGGTGAGATCCTCCTGGGTGTAGCCGAAGGCCTGCTGCCGATCCAGGCGGGCCACGTTGGTGGCGCCCGGGGGGATGCCGGCCGGCAGTTCCGACAACCGCAGCGTGGTCGCTGCCACCTCCGCCGCCCAGTTGGCCATCCCGGCGAGGGAATCCTTCACCTCGTCGTTGCCGACGATCCTGCCCTCCTCGAGGTCGAGCAGCAGGATGCGGCCGGGTTCGAGCCGCCGGCTGGCGACGATGTCCCGCTCGGGAATCGCCAGCACGCCGGCCTCGGACGCGAGAATCACGCGGTCGTCCCGGGTGACCACGTAGCGCGACGGCCGCAGGCCGTTGCGGTCGAGCAGGCCACCGATCTGTCGACCATCGGTGAACGCCAGTGCGGCCGGGCCGTCCCAGGGCTCCATGAGCACGGCGTGGCGTTCGTAGAACGCCCGGCGGCCCGGTGACATCCCGGGATGACCCTGCCAGGCCTCGGGCACCAGCAGCGCGAGCGCGTGACTCAGCGTGTAGCCGCCAGCAAGCAGGAACTCGAGCGCGTTGTCGAGGCAGGCCGAATCGGACTGGCCTTCGGAGATGAGCGGCCAGATCGTCTCCAGGTCCGGGCCCAGGAGCCGGGAACGAAGCGCGTGCCGCCGCGCGGCCATCCAGTTGCAGTTCCCGCGCACGGTATTGATCTCGCCGTTGTGGCACAGCATCCGGAACGGCTGCGCCAGCTGCCACGAGGGAAAGGTGTTGGTCGAGAACCGCTGGTGGACGAGCGCCAGCGCGCTGGCGGTGCGCGGATCCTGGAGGTCCCGGTAATAGGGACCCAGCGCATCCGGCAGCATCATCCCCTTGTAACAGATGATCCGGGACGACATCGAGACGACATAGAAGCTGTCGCAGTCCGGACCGAACGTCCGCACGGCGTTGCTGAGCTGCTTGCGCGCAACGAACAGCCGCCGTTCGAGCGTGTCCTGGTCGCCGTCGCCGCTCAGGCCGGCAAACACCTGCCGGGCCAGCGGTTCGCCGGCCCGGATGACGTCCGACAGTACGGACCGGTCGACCGGCACGTCGCGCCAGCCGAATACCGTGAGGCCGTTGCGGCGCAGGGCGGCCTCGGTTTCGCGTTCGCAACGTTCCCGCGCCGTGCCGTCGCGCGGGAGGAAGATCTGCCCGACCCCGTAGGGTCCATCCGGGAGCGCGAAGCCCGCAGCCGCTGCGCGGAACAGCGCGTCGGGCACCTGCATCAGCAGCCCGACCCCGTCCCCAACGGTCGGATCCGCGCCGACCGCACCCCGGTGCGTGAGGTTGACCACGAGCTCGAGGCCCTGCGCAATGATCGCTGCACTCGGCCGGCCCTTGAGATCGGCAACAAAGCCGATCCCGCACGAATCGTGCTCGTTTGCGGGGTCGTACAGCCCTTGCCGAACCGGCGCCTTGGCGAGGAATCGTCGATGCATCAGCAACCCTCGGACGTCAACCTTGTTGTGCCGGCGCAACCCGGCCCGGCAATCCGGGCGCCAAGCGGCGCAGGCCCGACATCGGTACCCGAGCGGCAGCCGCCGCAGGACCGGGCCAGAAACTGCGGGAAGTCGCCCGGCGCGGCGGAGTGCGCGGACGAACGGAGAGCGGGCAATGCGCCAACCGGCAATGGCGCGCGAATCCCGCAGGCGTCGCCCGGTCAATCCCGGGCGAGCGCCACCAGTTTCGCTCCCACAATAGCAAAGTCATGCCGCCGCGCGACTGCCGCGGCGGGCGGTCGCCGCCGCAGCGTCAGTAGGCCTCGTCCACCAGGAGCCGGTCCAGCCCGTCCTGTCCGCCCGAACGCCACGTATCGAGCAGCGCCTCGGCGGGCGTGCTGCCCTGCTCCACGATGGTCGTCAGGACATCGAGAAAACCGCTCTCGTCGTCGCCTGCCGGGTTCAGGCGTGCCCGCCGCTTCAGGCCGCCCCGGGCGATTTCCACCAGTTCGGCCGCCACCGCGAGCAGCGGCCGCCCGGCGACATCGAGGCCCAGCCCACGCCGCGGGGCCTCGAGAAACAGATCCTCCCGATCTTCCGGTCCCCACGACCGGACCAACGCCTCGGCCTCGTCGAGGGCGGTCGCGTCGTACAGCACACCGGTCCAAAGCGCGGGCAGGGCGCACAACCGCTTCCACGGTCCGGCATCGGCGCTTCGCATCTCGAGGAACCGCTTGAGCCGGGTTTCGGAAAAGATCGTCGTGAGGTGATCTTCCCAGTCCCGCAGCGTGGGCCGTTCCCCCGGCAGCGCGTCCAGCTGCCCCGCCAGGAACCGGCGGAACGGAATCCCGGCAACGTCGATGTAGCGCCCGTCCCGGTAGACGAAGTACATGGGAACGTCGAGCGCGTAGTCGGTCCAGCGCTCGAACCCCATGCCGTCCTCGAACACGAACTCCGGGATCCCGCAGCGGTCGGGGTCGGTGTCCGACCAGGCGTGGCTGCGCCAGCTCAGGTACCCGGACGGACGGCCCGCCCGGAATGGTGAATTGGCGAGCAGGGCGGCCAGGATGGGCTGCAGTGCCAAGGCCGTGCGAAATTTCCGGACCATGTCGCGCTCGTCCGAAAAGTCGAGGTTCACCTGCACTGTCGCCGTGTTCATCATCATGTCGAGACCGAGCGCACCGCGGGTCGGCATGTATCGCCGCATGATTCCGTAGCGCCCTTTCGGCATGAGGGGGACGCGGTCCACCGGTGTCAGCGGGTCCGATCCGATCCCGACGAAAAAGAGCCCGAGGGCATCGCCAATGGCCCGGAGCTCGTAGAGATGGTCGTTGATCTCGTCGCACGTCTCGTGCAGGGTCGCGAGCGGCGCCCCGGAAAGCTCCAGCTGGCCGCCGGGCTCCAGCGTGACGGACTGCCGGCCCTTGCGCAGTCCGACCACTCGACCCGTCTCTTCGACGCGCTCCCATCCGCCGGCCGCCAGCCGGTCCAGGACCGCCTGAATGCCGGCAGGGCCGTCGTAGGGAGCGCGCTCGCAGTGCTCGGCGACATACACGAATTTCTCGTGCTCAGTGCCGATCCGCCAGTCTGCCGGCGCCTTGCAGCCCGCTTCGAGCCACTCGACGAGCTCCCGAACATGGCCGACCGCCGGAGCGGGCGAAGGCGTTTCGACCATAGAGTCCTGCGGGTCGGGAAGTTCAGACGCGCCCGGCGTCACCGGGACAGGGCGAAATCGCTGCGCCAGCTCATCGCAGTATTGCGCATTTGGCCCGACGGGCAAGGACGGGCGGCACCCGGCCCGGTCGTTCCGCCGCGCCAGCGGCCGGGTCAGCCGTCCGGCTCCAGCCCGGCAAGGTGTTGCACGACCGCCACCGCTGCACAGGCCGCCGCCTCGGGCGAGAACTGCCTCGGGCCCAGCGTGACGTGACGCGCCGGCGGCTTCGCTGCACCAAGCATGGACCGTTCCCGTGATCCGAAACCGGCCCGTGGTCCGACCAGGAGGGCGATCCTTCCGGACGGCAGGCCGCGGCACGCTTCGGCCAAGGCCAGGCCCCGATGCAATTCGTCCAGTACGAACAGGGTTCGTTCCGCTTCGCGCACCGCTCCGAGCGCCGTCGACAGCGACATCCATGGGCCGATTTCGGGCGGGTCGGCGCGGGAACTCCGCTGCCCTGAATCCGCGATGGCATCCCGGGTCGAGGCGAGATCCAGCAGCGGAACGGCCTCCACAGAGGGGGTGACGCAGATGATCCGCTCAACCCCCCACTCGGTAACGTATTGAAGCGCCGGCACCGACTCGACCGTGGGGGTGCACAGCAACCAGCTGCCGCCGGTCTCTCGTAGCTTCGTCATAGTCGTCGTCCTCCTCATTGCTCGACCACGCGAAGACCTGCCTTCCGGCAGCGCGCCCGGGGGCGCCGGCACGCGGGCCCGCCACGACTTCGAAGGATGGCCTCAAGGTCGGCCGGTTGCACCGCGTTCGCCAGCCCCCTACCCATGCGGGCATGGCTCCCGCGAACCACCGCCCCACTGCCCTGCTGGCCGACCTCGTGGCGCTCGGCCGGTACGACCGTCCCATCGGGATCTGGCTGCTGGCCTGGCCTTGCGCATGGGGGGCGGCCCTGGCCCGACCAGCCCCAGCCGAGCTGGCCGTGCTCTGCGTCATCCTGCTGACCGGCGCCGCACTCGCCCGGGCCGGCGGCTGCGCGTGGAACGACCTCATGGACCGCGAGCTGGACGCCTCGGTGGCGCGCACCCGCGACCGGCCGCTGGCCGCCGGCCGGATTGGGATCGGCACGGCATGCGCGTTCATCGCGGTCCACGTGATCGCAGCCGCAACCCTCCTGCTGCTGCTGCCGGCCACCGCCGTGTGGCTGGTGCCCGGTTCGCTGCCGCTGGTGCTGCTCTACCCGCTGGCGAAGCGGTTCACATGGTGGCCGCAGGTCTGGCTCGGGCTCACCTTCAACTGGGGAGCCCTGGTCGGCTGGTCGGCCGCCACCGCCAGCTGGCCGACGGCAGGAGCACTGTTGCTTTATGCCGGCTGCATCCTATGGACAATTGGCTACGACACTCTGTACGCCTATCAGGACCGCACCGACGACGTGACGACGGGCATCCGTTCGGCGGCCGTCCGGCTCGGTCACCGTGGTCGCTGGTTCGTGGCCGGCGCTTATGTCGTCGCCACGACCGTGTTTGCGGCTGCCCTCGCGGTTACCGGTGCCGGCCCCGCGGCCTGGCTGGGGCTGGCGGGTTTCAGCGTCGTATCTGCCTGGTACACGGCCACCGTCGACCTGGACAGCGCCGCGTCGTGCTGGATCGCCTTCCGCGGGGCCCATCGCGCCGCGTTGGTGTGGTTTGTCGGACTGGCGGCCGACCTCCTGCTCGCGAGCAGTCCGATCGTCAGCTGAGTGCCAGCTCTCCCTGCGCCGGGTCCGGACGAAACCAGCTCGTATCCAGAACCGGCATCCGGGCATCCAGGCCGTGGCGCCGTACCGCCGCCCTGAACCGGGTTCGGATCAGATCTGCATACGGGCCGCTTCCGCGCCTCCGAAGACCGAATTCCGGCTGGTACAGGGCCCCGCCGCGCGTCTCGCGAACGAGCGCAAGAACCCGCCTGGCCGCGCCCGGAACGTGCGCGTGGAGCCACTCCTCGAACAGTTCCGCCACCTCGCCCGGCAACCGGAGCAGAACGTAGTGCGCCGACTCAGCCCCGGCGTCGGCCGCTGCGGCCACCAGGCGCTCGATCTCCATGTCCGTGAGGCCCGGGATGACCGGAGCATTCATCACGACGACGGGCACCCCGGCATCGTGCAGTCGCGCCACAGCTTCGAGCCGCCGCGCCGGCGTGCTGGCCCTCGGCTCCATGCGGTTGGCCAGCCGGTGGTCCAGCGTGGTGATCGATACCAGCACGCGGACCAGATTCATGGCTGACAGTTCCTCAAGCAGGTCCAGATCACGGAGCACGCGCGCCGACTTGGTCACAATGCTCACCGGGTGCCGGTGTTCCAGCAGGCATTCCAGTACGCGGCGCGTGAGCTGCAGCTTCTGTTCCGTCGGCTGGTACGGATCGGTGTTGGCCCCAAGCGCGATTGTCGCCGGCTGGTAGCCCCGCTGGGCGAACGTCTCGCGCAAGCGCTCGGGTGTCGCCTCCTTGGCAAAGATCCGGGTCTCGAAATCGATGCCCGGGGACAGCCCGAGATAGGCGTGGGTCGGGCGCGCGTAGCAGTAGATGCAGCCGTGCTCGCAGCCCTGGTAGGGATTCACCGAGCGATCGAAGTCGACGTCCGGCGACCGGTTCCAGGTCAGCCCGGTCCGGGTTTCGCTGATCTGGACCGTCGTCTCGACGGACGGTGGCGGCGGACACTCGGCAAGCGCGAGCGCGTCGGCCTCGCGAACAAGTGCCTCGAAGCGCCCGCTGCGATTGCTGACCGCCCCGCGGCCGCGCCGCCGCCCAGGCGCATCGGCCGGCGGCGCGAACCGGATTCCTCCACCGTCCGCGCGCTTGTTCATCCCGACATTGTAGCAAACATTGGCATCAGGAAAAGATCATATTGAGAACATGAAGGGGCAAGCGCCGCCGACCGAACTGGGTGGGACAGGTCCCCGAGCCCGGGCGGGTGCACGTGCGGACAGCTTCACGTCAGGCGCGCGCAGGCGCAGATGGAACATCCCGGTGGAATTCGAACGGCCCCACCCTGCCGGCCGGCAAACTGGCACTATCAGGCGCCCCGACCGGGCCGAGGTACGGGACGGACATCGCGGCGAGGAGGAAGTCGTGCCGGCCCACTGCCAACCGACCGCCCAACCGATCACAAACCTCTCTGTCGTGATCCCTACGCTCGAGTCGTCGGGGACCCTGGAGCCGTTGCTTCGGTCGGTGGCACCGGTGGCCGGTGAAGTCTGGGTGGTCGACGGCCAGTCGCGTGATCACGCTGCCACGGCGAGCCACGCCCGGTCAAACGGTGCCCGCTTCGCCAAGGCGTCCCGGGGACGCGGCACCCAGATTCGCGCAGGCTGTGCGCTGGCGTCACATGCGTGGCTCCTGATCCTGCATGCGGATTCGTCGCTGCCGGCGGAGTGGGCCGACAGGGTCCGGGCCTTCGTCACTGCGCCGGAACACCGGCGCCGGGCGGCGTGCTTCCGCCTCGCGTTCGACGAAGATTCGTGGCCGGCGCGCAGGACCGCGGCCCTCGCCAATCTGCGGTCCCGGCTGCTGGCGCTCCCGTACGGTGACCAAGGCCTTCTGATCTCCCGCACGCTGCTCGACGAGATCGGCGGCTTCCGCGACCTGCCGATCATGGAGGACGTGGACATCGTGCGCCGCATCGGCCGGCGCCGGCTCCGCTTCCTGGGCGCCGTGATCCGCACCTCAGCGGAGCGCTACCGGCGCGATGGCTGGCTCCGGCGGAGCCTGCGGAACGGCCTGTGCCTCGCCCTCTGGTTCGCGGGCATGCCCCCGGTACGCATCCTGAAGGTGTACGAAACTGTCGCTGCGGCCGGTTCGGCGCGCTCTTCGACGTCGCGCGCCGCTTGCTATCGTCGTGAGCACGTGGCCGGCGCGCCACACCACGGGAGACCTTCCATGCTCAATCGAATCTGTGGGACGTTTCTGCTTGCACTCGCGGTCGCGGTTGCCGTCCACACGGTCGCAGATCCGCTCTATCACACTTCCACTGAGGCGCAGCCGTACAGCCCGCTCTGGGCCATTCTCAATCCCCTCATGGTGCTGGGGATCGCGCTGGGCCTGATCTTTGGCTATGCGCGCAAACGCCGCGCGGACGGCGAAGCGGACAGCGGGCCGGTCACGCGGGAATTCCTGATCGCCAACACGCAGTTCTTCGGCCTTTTGGCCGTCGGCATCCTGATGCTGTGGAACTGGTTCAACCTTCTCTCGCCCGCGTTCACCGCGATCGGAGCGGACACCGTGTCGCTGGTCTGGATCCTGATCGATGCGAGTTTGCCGCTCCTCCTCGGCTCGATGGGGATGTTTCTCGTGCGGAACAGCAACAGCGAGTAACCGCGGCCCCGTTCCGACGTGCCGGGCCCCGACGGCAAGCAGTCCGGGCCCGGCCTTCAGGAGATCCTGGCGCGCGATCAGATCCACCGGCTCGGGCGCGTCGGCGGACGAGCGGGCCGGGCGACGCGAGCCGGCAACAAACATCGCGCTAAGTGCGTAGACCGGTCCAAGGCCCGAAGGCAGTGACGGCGGCGGTCGTCCCCACCGAGAGGGGCAGGGATCGGACCCGCCACGAACCCGACACGACGCTCGTGCGCCAGCCCGTCGCCAGCCAGCGACATCCCATGCCCGGCGGGGCGTGCAACCGGTCCCTCAGGACGACGGGGCACAAACCGGCGGCGCCACGTAGTCGAGGTCCAGCAGCCGGAAGTAGTTCTCCCCGAGGGCGATGTTGCGGAACGCTTCATCGTCCAGATAGCCGAGAATGCGACTCGTGACGTCGAGTTCCGTCTGGTAGATGTCGAAATTCTTGTTGGCGGACGCGACGAAATCCGTGCCGGGAAGGATGCGGTCCGAATAAGCGTTCAGGAACGGGATGTACCGGTCCCGAAGCTCCGGGTCGGAGAACACGGCGTCGTCGATGACGCGCCACGAAATGTCCACCATCAGGTTGGGATAGCGGTCAAGCAGCGACTGGAGAATCCCGATATGCGTGTCGGGGTCGACGGTCACGAGTTCACGCGACAGACCGAGATGCATCCAGATGATCTTGTTGTCGGGATAGAGGCGGAGCACCTCCTTGATCCACCGCAGGTACCGGGTTGGATCCGCGTCGTTGCCGAGGTCCGAATGGATCGCAAGCGGCATGCCGCGCGCACGCAGCACCGCCATGAATGGCACCCAGCGTGCAATGGTTGCCAGGGGCACCGCCTGGTGGAAATTCCCGAAGAGCGCCTGCTTGACCAGGTTGACCTCGCCCATCCAGCTGAAGACGCCGGGGAATTCCCGGTCAAGAATCCGCATGCCCGTGAGCACCGATTCGGGCTCCTCCAAGTCGGGGAAGGTCATGGACATGGTGAGATGAACCGCGTCCGAACCCATGGTGACGACATTCATGGCATTCACGAAGTCGTTCTTCATTGTCGGGCTCACCAGCGTGCCGATGCAGTCGAGGTAGTAGGTGCAGGGCGAATTGACCGGAAGCATCTGCCCGATCCCGTACACGTTGGCGAACAGGACGCCGCTATCCTCGAGGTACTGCACGACCTCGTCGAACGGGAGCGCGGGACCGCCAAATGGGCGGAAATGGAGGTGGCTGTCGACGACTGCCGTGTGCGGTTGGCTGGCGCGGTCGTAGCAGGCCGCGCCCTCGCCATGGAAGGCATCGAACGTCAGCGCCATCGGAGCCGGCTTCGAATCTGTTTGGACGGGCGGCGGGGCAACGCAACCTGCAAGACCGATCAGCCCGGCCATGAACAGCGCGGCGTTCAGTGATTTCCTGTGCTTCATTTCTCTTGCCTCCAGCCCGGTAGCGGTGCGCGCCCCCGTGACGGCATGCTTCTGCCGTTAACTTGGAAGCTAGCGGTTTCCAACGAAATGTCAGCCTGGGAACCTGGTGCGGAGCCTGGCGACCGCGCGATCGCCGGCTTGGCGCCGCCCGCTGATGAAGAGCCGGCCCGCCGCTAGAGTCGGCCGGTCGTGAACTTCCGACAGAGGATTCCCTGCGCGTCCGGACACGCTGGCCGTGGCTTCGTCAAGACCAATGCACGCGCGGACCCGACCCCGGGTCCGGGAACGCGCCAGCGCGTCGCCAGGCATTGACCGCCCGGCGCATTCAGCACGCAGGCCGACGGTCCTGGTGTTCGCCCGCCAGCCGGTGCTGGGGACCGTGAAGACCCGACTGGCTGCTGATATCGGCAAGGTGGAGGCCCGGCGCTTCTACCGCGCAACGCTCGCTCGGCTGCTCCGCCGCCTTGTGGCCCACCGATCGTGGCGCACGGTGCTGGCCGTCACGCCTGATCACGCCTGCGGGATCATGGCGCGCACGTTCCGTGTTCCGGCCATTCCACAGGGTTCGGGCGATCTCGGTGCGCGCATGCGAAGAACTGCGGCCTGCCAGCCCGGACCTGCACTGATCGTTGGCACCGACGTCCCCGGCCTGGAGCCCCGTCACCTCCGAACCGCCGTGGCGGCCCTACGTCGCCACGACTTCGTCTTCGGTCCGGCCGCAGACGGCGGGTACTGGCTCGCGGGTTTTGCCAACCGGCGGCCGGCAGGGACCATCATGCTGAACGTTCGCTGGTCGACACCGGCCGCCCTCGCGGATACCGTGCGCTCCGCCGGGCCGCACGCACGCGTGCTGATCCTCCCTGACATCCTGGCCGACATCGACGACGGGAGCGGGTACGCCCGCTACCGGTCACCGAGCCCCCACTCCGGAGCAGGGCGAGTGGCCCGGACCCAGGCGGGCGCCTGACTTCAGAGGCGCCCCGCGAGCGGGTACCGCCGCCCGCACCGGCGGCCACCTACCCCATATACTGTGCTTCGACCAACTCCCCCCGGAGCCAGACCATGGTTGCAACGGCGGAACGGGTGCAGACCGCTCCCATGCTCCTGAGGCGCGATGACGACGGCGTGTGCGTGCTCACGCTGAATCGCCCGGAAGCCCGGAACGCCCTGTCGAGCGAACTGATGTTCCACCTGCAGGCGGAGCTCGATGCCACCGCGCACGACGAGAGCGTGAAGGTTCTCGTCATCGAAGGTGCCGGTCCCGCATTCTGCGCTGGTCACGATTTGCGCGAGATCCGGGCCGAGCCGAACCGGGAGGCCTACGAGAAACTGTTCGCGGAATGCAGCCGGCTGATGCTGTCTGTCACGCGCCATCCGCGCCCGGTGATCGCCAAGGTCGCGGGCATTGCCACGGCCGCCGGCTGCCAGCTGGTGGCCTCCTGTGATCTGGTGGTGGCGTCGCAGGCGGCCCGGTTTGCGACGCCCGGGGTCAATATCGGTCTTTTCTGCTCCACGCCCATGGTGGCCCTGTCGCGCGCGGTCGGCCGCAAGCAGGCCATGGAAATGCTGCTGACCGGCGAGACGATCGATCCCGACACGGCGCGCGCGTTCGGTCTGGTCAATCGCGTCGTCGATATGGACGACCTCGACGACACGGTGATGGCACTCGCCCGCACGATCGCCGGGAAATCGCCCCTGACGCTGCGGATCGGCAAGGAGGCGTTCTACCGGCAGGCCGAGCTGCCCATCGACGAGGCCTATGCCTACGCCAGCGAAGTCATGACGCAAAACATGCTGGCGCGGGACGCCGAGGAGGGAATTGACGCGTTCCTTTCCAAGCGCACCCCGGTCTGGACCGGGAGCTGAACCCGTCTTGGAACCGATCCCCTACTCGGACTCCTACTTGCGCGCGATCCTCGAACGGACGCGCGTCATCGCGATGGTCGGCGCCAGCACCAACGTGCGCCGCCCGAGCTATTTCGCCTACAAGTACCTCCGCGAACGCGGCTACCGTGTCATTCCGGTTAACCCGCCGGCGGCCGGGACCGACCTGCTCGGTGAAACCGTCGTGGCGGACCTGGATTCGATCGACGTCGACGTCGACATGGTCGACATCTTCCGTCGGTCCGAGGAGGCCGGCGCGATCACCGACTCCGCGATCCGGATCGGCGCCAGGACGGTCTGGATGCAGCTCGGGATCCGGAACGACGGCGCTGCGGCCCGGGCCAAGGCAGCCGGCCTTGACGTCATCATGAACCGCTGTCCCAAGATTGAATACGGGCGCCTGTACGGGGAACTCGGCTGGGGCGGCATCAACTCAGGGCTGTTTTCCAACCGGCGGCGGCCGCTCAGAACGCGGACGAAATTGACATGATTGACTCGGATACGCCGCTGGAATTCGGCTTCGAGACCCGCGCCGTGCACGCCGGCGCCGCACCAGATCCTGCCACCGGGGCCCGGACCACGCCCATCTACCAGTCGGTGAGCTTCGTGTTCGACGACGTCGACCACGCCCAGTCGCTGTTCAACCTCCAGGACTTCGGGTTCATCTACGGACGCATCACCAATCCGACGGTGTCCGTCCTCGAAGAACGCGTGGCCAACCTCGAAGGCGGCCGTGGCGCGGTCGCCTGCGCGTCCGGACACGCCGCCCAGCAGCTCGCGCTCTACCCGCTGATGCAGTCCGGCGACGAGCTCGTCGCAAGCCGGTACCTCTACGGTGGTTCGGTCACCCAGTTCACGCACACCTTCCGGCGGTTCGGCTGGCAGGTCGCCTTCGTCGACCCCGGCGACGAGGCGGCGGTCCGCGCCGCGATCACCGAGCGGACCAAGTGCCTGTTCGTGGAGAGCCTCGCCAACCCCGGTGGGATCATCGTCGACGTGGAGCGGATGGCCGCCATCGCGCACGAGCACGGGATTCCGCTGGTCGTCGACAACACCCTCGCGACTCCCTGGCTGCATCGCCCGTTCGAGTACGGCGCCGACATCGTCGTCCACTCGCTGACCAAGTTCATGGGCGGGCACGGCAGCTCCCTGGGCGGCGTCGTGGTGGAATCGGGGAAATTCGACTGGTTCGCGAGCGATCGGTTCCCGGCCATGACCGAACCCACGCCGTCCTATCACGGGCTCCGCTTCGCCGAGACCTTCGGCGACTTCGCCTACACCATGAAGGTACGGGCCGATGCGCTCCGCGACCTGGGCCCCGCGCTCGCGCCGCAAAACGCCTTCCACATCCTCACCGGGATCGAGACGCTGCCGCTCCGGATGGAGCGGCACGTGGCCAACGCGCAGGCCGTCGCCGAATTCCTTGAGCAGCACCCGGCCGTGGCCTGGGTGAGCTATGCCGGACTGCCTTCCAGCCCGTACGCAGGCCTGGCCGAGAAGTACTTCCCCAAGGGGCCGGGCGCGGTCTTCACGTTCGGCGTGCGCGGCGGCTACGAAGCCGGGGTTCGGCTGGTCGAGAACGTCCAGATCTTCTCGCACCTGGCCAACATCGGCGACACACGGAGCCTGATCATCCATCCCGCCTCCACCACGCACAACCAGCTGACGGACGACCAGAAGATCGCGGCCGGCGCAGGCCCGGACGTGGTCCGACTCTCGGTCGGACTCGAGACCGTGGATGACCTCCTCCGCGATCTCGACCAGGCGCTCGGCGGCGTCTGAGACGATCTCGGGGCAGGCCGCCGGGCGCGGACGCGGCGGTAAAGCGAGTCAGATCGAGACGCTGATCGAAAGCTCCTTCCACACGGCCTGCAGGGCGGACACCAGGGCCGCGATGTCGGCATCGCTGTGGAGCGGCGTCGGCGTGAGACGCAATCGTTCAGTGCCCCGCGGCACGGTGGGATAGTTGATCGGCTGCACGTAGATCTTGTAGCGGTCGAGCAGCAGATCCGTCGCCCGCTTGCAGACCACGGGGTCGCCGACCAGGACCGGCACGATGTGCGATTCCGACGGCATGACGGGCAGGCCCGAGTCCGCAAGCGCCCGCTTCAACGCCGCGACGCGCTCCCGATGGAGCCGACGCTCGGCGTCACTCGCCTTCAGATGCCGGACGCTCGCCAGGGCCCCGGCCGCGACCGCCGGCGGCAGGGCCGTCGTGAAGATGAAGCCCGGGGCGTACGAGCGGATGAAATCCACCGCCGAGGCCGAGGCGGCGATGTAGCCCCCGACCACGCCGAACGCCTTGGCCAGGGTTCCCTGGATGACCGTGATGTCGTGCATGACACCGTCACGGGCCGCCACCCCGGCACCGCGCGGCCCGTACATGCCGACGGCGTGCACCTCGTCGAGATAGGTCATGGCCCCGTACTTGGCCGCGAGCTCGCAAAACGCCCCGATCGGCGCGATGTCGCCATCCATCGAATACACCGATTCGAAGGCAATCACCTTGGGGCGGTCCGGATCAGCCGCCCGCAGCCTCTGCTCGAGATCGTCCCGATCGTTGTGGCGAAAGATGCATTTCTCGGTCATGGCGTGCCGGACGCCGGCGATCATCGAGGCGTGGTTGGCCTCGTCGGAAAACAGGATGCACCCCGGCAGGTGACGCCCGATGGTGGACAGCGTCGCCTCGTTCGCCACGTAGCCGGAGGTAAACAGCAGCGCTGCCTCCCGCTCGTGCAGGTCGGCAAGCTCCTCCTCCAGCAGCACGTGGCGGTGGGTCGTCCCGGAGATGTTGCGGGTCCCGCCGGCCCCGGCGCCGACTTCGTCGATCGCCGTCCGCATCGCCGAGCGGACCACGTCGTGCTGCCCCATCCCGAGGTAGTCGTTGGAACACCAGACCGTAACGGGATCGGCAGCGCTGCCCGCATGCCTGATCGCCCGCGGGAACCGCCCGGCCTGCCGTTCCAGGTCGGCAAACACGCGGTACCGCCCTTCCGCCTTCAGATCGGCGATCCGATCGGAAAAAAACTGCTGGTAGTCCATGTCGCGGTTTCCCGTCGCCGCGGCGGTTGGCCGTCCCTGACTTGGCATCCCACTCCGGCCCGGAGAGAGAGCGCAAACAGGCTTCGGCCAATGGCGGTAGACGCCCGGCCGCGGGACGACCTATTGGCCGATCAGGACAACGAAAACGGTGAGGCGCCGGTAGGCCACCAAGGTCTGCACACGCGCAAACGATGCCATATCCGGGCGCTAATGCAAGAAACGATTTTGCCTCCACTCGGCCCGGCATCTGGATTGTCAGCGGGCTGGGGACGATCATCCCCTGAGGTTGGACTACAGGGCGCGGGAAGCGGCCTGGCCGCCGACTATCGCGCGGAACGCCAACCGGCGGACAGCGCCTCCTGCTCCGAGCAGAACCAGCGTTCCCCCTTCCCCGCATCGATGCGGGTGCGCGCGTAGTACCGTCCACCGGGCACGTGGTAAATCCGCTCGCCACGACGGCTGATGTTGCCCTTGATCCGGCATTCCGTCGGCGGTCTCGCGGCATCCTCGCCGGAGCTGGCAAGCCGCCTCCCCCGCCGCCACTCCCATGGCGCGACGAATTCGCCGCGCCAGATGCCGCGCCGGGCGGCCTGCGCTGCAAGCTCCTGATCGACGTAGTCCAGAGTGTAGCGCCGATACGCGAGGGCCCATCCGTTGGCGACCATCCACGCGTTCAAGTCGGCGCCGCCGGACCTGCAGACAGCCACCACTCGGCCATAGCGATCCGTGTCGGTTGCTGCGCACTCCACGCGACGGTCGGCAATGCGCGCGACGAGCGCTCGCGTCGCTTCCGCCCCGCAATCCCACGGTTTCCCTCCAACGGCGCACGTCTGACGCCTCTCAGGCGCATCGATGCCGTGCAAACGGATGCGCTGAACGTCGATCTCCAACGTGTCGCCGTCCAAAACCGTGGGGTGCCCGGCTACGTCGGCACGAGCGGGCCACGGAACGAGCAAGGTCACCAGCACGCATCGAAATAGGAATGTCATCCCGTCGTCCCTCTTCGCTGGGGCAAGGCAACGGTCACCATCCCGACACCTTTAGCCGCTACTCACCACCGACCGCATGTCGCCATGATCGCCATCGCCGGGACGGGGTGGCTCGCACTGGACCGGCACCCGGATACTGGCTGATCACCAATCTAGCGTCGGTTAAGGTAGCCCCTTGCGACCTCCATGCAGATGGGGACGCGTACTGTCGGCGTCTTCGGCCGGGGTGAGCAAGTTCGGCACCGGAGGGGAGAAGCGGATGAGGCTGCGCATCGGCACACGCAACTCCCATCTCGCGCGTGCCCAGTCCGAGAGCATCGCAAGGGAACTCGTTGCAGCCGGTCACACGACCGAACTGGTGCCGATCACCACTGCCGGCGACCGGTCAAGGGCGCCCGTGTTCGCATCCATCGGGCCCCAAGGCGTATTCGTGCGGGAAATCAGTCAGGCCCTGGCTGCAGGGGCCATCGATCTCGCCGTTCACTCCTACAAGGATGTCCCCACAAGCGGTTCAGACGAACTCGCCATCGCGGCCGTACCGCCCAGGATCGATGCCGCGGACTGCCTGCTCATCCGCACTGAACTCGTGGACCGCGGCAACGGGTTCCTGCCGTTACCCGAGGGAGCGCGGGTGGGGACTTCCTCGGTGCGCCGGCAGGCCTGGCTCCATCATCTCCGCACGGACCTGAGGCCCGAGCCCCTTCGGGGCAACGTGCCCACACGCATTCGACGCCTTCAGGAAGGTGGTTACGACGCCATCGTGCTGGCCGCGGCCGGCCTTGCGCGTCTCCAAACCAGCGGGCCAGACGAACCGACGGTCTTCAGTTCTGCAGGCATTACCGTCGAGCGCCTCGATCCGGAGCAATTCGTGCCTGCGCCTGCCCAGGGCGCGCTGGCGCTGCAATGCCGGCGGGACCGCGTCGATGTGCAGGAAGTGCTGGCTCCGATCGACCATTTGGACACCCGCAACGCCATCGACGCCGAGCGACTGCTGCTGGGTCGGCTGGAAGGTGGCTGTGAACTGGCGTTCGGGGCGTACTGCGACTCGAGCGACAGCAAATGCATCATGCACGCGATGCTGGAGCGGGAGGGGCGCATAACGGCGGAAACCGGCCACGGCACCGAGCCTTCGGCCGTGGCTGACGATCTCTGGCGGCTGTTGAACCCGACGCGGACCGGCACTCCGTCAACTTCCTGATAGGCGACGGTTGAAAATGCGGACCCTCCAAGCGCACCGTCATGCCGGCGATCCGTCCGAAGCTCCGCAAGATACTGTGACCGAGATACGCTGATGCGGCCGCCTCCGCGCGATCGAATCCTCCTCACGCGAACCCGCGAGGACTGTGCCGAATGGGCCGCCGAAATCGAAGACCTCGGGGCGGTTCCGGTCATCTTTCCCTGCATCCGATGCGAAGACGTCACGACTTCGGTGCTGCGCGCGCAACTGGCGCGGGAAGTCCCCCGCGTGCAGTGGATGGCGTTCACGTCCAAACGCGGCGTGGCGGCATTGGCGCGCCTCTGCCCGCCGCGTTCGCTGCCCCTTGGCCGCATCAACGTGGCGGCCGTCGGGCCCGTCACGGCAGCGGAAGCGCGGACGCGCCTTGGCCGCATCGACCTGGTGGGGACCGGCGGGACCGCCGCCGCGCTGGCGGCAGAGCTGGTACCGCGCCTCGCGCCCGAAGACCGGGTGCTGATCGCGGTCGCGGAGAACGCCGGCCGGGCCCTCGAGGACGCCTTCGAGGCCTCCGGGCATGCCTGCATGCGTGCCGAGCTCTATCGAACTTCCCCTCTCCCCCGCCTTCGCCACCGGCTGGCCGCCTCGGAACTCGGCGCGCGCAACGTGTTCCTTGCCAGCCCGTCGGCCGTCACAGGTTTCTGCAATCAGGTACGTTTGGATACAACCCTAGATATCTTCACGATCGGACCGTCGACGACCCGTGCAGCACGGGCCGCCGGACTTGACGTAACGGGAGAGGCGCCGCAGCCCGGGCTGCCGGGACTGATGGAGACACTGCATTGCGCGAACTGAAGATCACGCTTCCCGGCCGT
This sequence comes from Alphaproteobacteria bacterium, assembly GCA_022824395.1. Lineage (GTDB taxonomy): Bacteria > Pseudomonadota > Alphaproteobacteria > TMED109 > TMED109 > VXPW01. The sequence continues at coordinate 44,970 of JAJDZX010000015.1, read as the reverse complement.
GACCGGCCGAGGCGCCTGCGGCGGAGCCGCGCCGTGCGGGACCTGGTGGCCGAAACCCGCATCGCGCCCAGCCAGTTCGTGCTGCCGCACTTCGTCCTGCCGGCGGACAGAGCCGAAGAGCCCGTGTCCGCCATGCCCGGCATCGCCTGCATGGGGGTGGACCGACTGGTTCCGCAGGTGGAAGCCGACCTCGCCCTCGGGATTCGCACCGTGCTGCTCTTCGGTCAGCCGGCTCCCGGCACCAAGGCTCCGGACGGGCGGGCGGCAACCGACGACGGCGGCGCCGTGCAACGTGCGGTTGCACGCCTGAAGGATGCGTTCGGGGACGATCTGGTCGTGATGACGGACGTCTGTCTCTGCGCCTACACCGACCACGGCCACTGCGGATTGATCGAGGGCGGCGATGTGGACAACGACCGTTCTCTCCGGCCCCTTGTCGAAACGGCGCTCAGCCACGCTCGCGCCGGGGCCGACGTCGTCGCCCCGTCGGACATGATGGACGGACGGGTCGGCGCGATCCGCGACGCGCTCGATGCCGACGGCCGCCAGGGAGTGGCCATTCTCGCTTACACAGCGAAGTACGCCTCGGCCTACTACGGTCCCTTCCGTGAGGCCGCCGACTCCGCTCCATCGGAAGGCGACCGGCAGGGATACCAGATGGACTGCCGCAATGTGCTGGAGGCGATCCGCGAGGCGGATCTGGACGAGCAGGAGGGCGCGGACATGCTCATGGTGAAGCCGGCGCTTGCGTACCTGGACGTGATCGCGGCCGTGCGGGCAGCCACGGTCAGGCCGCTCGCCGCCTACAACGTCTCCGGCGAGTATTCCGCTGTGAAGGCCGCGGCGGAGCGCGGCTGGCTGGACGAAGCCCGGGTGGTGCGGGAAAACCTGCTGGCGATCGCCCGGGCCGGCGCCGACCTGATCATCACCTACCACTGCCGCGACGCCCTTCGGGAGCGGTGGCTGTGAGCCCCGCTGTCATGGCCGGCGGACAGGTGTCTGCGTCAGCCCATAACGGACCGCTGTCCTCGTGACGGGTTCCGGTGTCACCTCGATCGCGGCCGCGACACCAGAAGCGGGCGCAGACCCGCGCACACTGCTGGATCGCGCGCTGGTGCGCGAGCCGACGCCACGGCGGCCGTTGTGGATCAACCGCCAGGCCGGACGCTACCTGCCCGAGTACCGGAAGCTCCGCGAGCAGCACAGCTTCAAGGAACTGGCCGGCAGCGCCGACCTCGCCGCCGAGGTTACCCTGCAGCCGCTCCGCCGGTTTCCGCTGGATGCGGCCATCATCTTCGCCGACATCATGAGCCCGCTCCCGGCCTTGGGCATCGAATTCGATTTCGCCCCGGGGCCGGTCGTGGCGGAACCGATCCGGAGCGCCGCCGACGTGGCGGCCCTGCCGGATGCCGACGTGGCGGAAGCGGCGCCCGAAGTCATCGAAGCGATCGGGCTGGTCCGCCGAGATCTGCCGGCCGACACGGCGCTCCTGGGATTCTGCGGCGCCCCCTGGACCCTGGCGGCCTATCTCATCGAGGGCCGGGGCATCAAGGATTTCCCCCTCCTCCGCGCGTTTGCAGCGGCTGAGCCCCAGGCGCTCGAGCGGCTGCTTGCCCGCCTCTCCCGCCTCATGGCGGACTACCTGATCCGTCAGGGTCAGGCCGGCGCCAACGCGGTCCAGATCTTTGATTCGTGGGCCGGCCTGTTACCGCTTGCTGCGTGGCAACGTCTGGTCAGGCCGCATCTCGAGGCCATGCTGGACGCCGTCGGCGATGCCGGGATCAAGCGAATCCTGTTCGTAAACAACGCCCCTCATCTCGTCGAGGCCTACGCAGCATTGCCGGCAGAGGGGCTCGCCGTGGATTGGCGGGTCGACCTCCGGGCCCTGCAGGACCGCCACGGGCACCGGCGTGCCGTGCAGGGCAACCTCGATCCGGCGATCCTGACCGCTGGCCCCGGGCCCACCCGGACGGCGGCGAAGACTCTCCTGAACGAGGTGCACCCACGTGGCCATATCGTCAACCTGGGCCACGGGGTGCTACCGAACACCCCGGTCGAAAGTGTTGCAGCGCTTGTGGAGACCGTTCGTGGAGAGGCACATTGACCGAAAGCTGGCAGCGTTGATCTTGGCGGGCAGGAATTCTCGAAACGGGCGGAACCCGGCGAGGTGTCGCTCGTGCGAAGCCAACCCGTCGACCGCACCAGCCCAAGTCCTTCTGGAGCGGAGGGTTCGATGACCGAGCAGCACGTGCAGCGTCCGGAACATCTGAGTGGTCCGGAACCCATCGACATCAGCGAAAAGGGACGGCGTGGTGCGACGCCGATCTCTCTTGATCGGCGTCTGTTCGTGCGATTCACCGCCTACGGAGGCTGCCCGGATCCCGCCCCCGTGATCGAAGCGCTCTCGGCCGCCGGCGTGGTGGGGGCCTTGTACCTTGAGGTTGGTGACCCGACCGGCATCGGGCTGGCAGTCGTGAACGAAGATCCGGACTACTTCGTCGACAACCTCCGCGTCCTGCTGAACCGCGTGCCGTTCGCGAACCTCGTTCGCAAGGAAGAGTTCGAGATGTTCGGCCGCACCTACGCGATCGGTTACGAATCGGACCTCGAGCACGTGCTCTTCGACCGCCCGATCGAGCGGATCACTGACCCGGACCTGCGGTGGGCGGTCTGGTACCCGCTCCGGCGGGCCAAGGGCTTCGCGGCGCTGGATGTCGGCCATCAGCGACAGATCCTCGCCGAACACGGAACGCTCGGGCACCGCTTCGGATCGGCCGGGCTGGCCCACGACATCCGACTCGCCTGCCACGGTCTCGACAAGAACGACAACGACTTCGTCGTCGGACTCGTGGGTAAGGAGCTGCATCCCCTTTCCGCTGTCGTGCAGGCCATGCGCAGCACCGAGCAGACATCGCAGTACCTGGACAGCCTGGGCCCGTTCTTTGTAGGGCGTGTCGCTTGGCAGGGCCGCGGCGCGAATCTGGACGGTTCCCCGGAGTGAGTGATTCACCGTTCGCCGATTCAACGGCTAAGCGGTACGACGCGCTCCTGATCGTCTCGTTCGGCGGACCGGAAGGGATGGCGGACGTGGAGCCGTTCCTCGACAACGTGCTCCACGGATTGACACTGCCAGACTCCACGCGACGCATGATCGTCGACCGGTACGCGCGGTTCGGTGGCGTGAGCCCCATCGCCGAGCACACCCGGAATCTGGTTGCGGCGGTACGGGAGGAACTCGCGCGGCGCGAACTCCAGCTGCCCGTCTACCTGGGAAACCGCAACTGGCATCCCTTCTTGTCCGACACCCTTCGGACGATGGCGACAGACGGGATCGGTCGCGCCGCGGCCTTTGTCACCAGCATGTTCAGTTCCTACAGCGGCTGCCGGCGCTACCGCGAAGACCTGCACCATGCCACAGAAGGGTTGGAGCAGGCCCCCGCTATCGACCGGCTTCGGTACGGCTACAACCATCCGGGCTTCCTCGAGGCATTCGCCGACCGGGTGCGCTCCGCACTCGCGGAGATCCCGGCGGGGCGGCGGTCCCGAACGCCGATCGTGTTCACGGCGCACAGTCTGCCCGAGGCAGCCGCCCGAGCCGCACCCTACGTCGCCCAGTTGCGCGAGGCATGCAGGCTGGTGAACCTCGCGCTGGGCGAGCGGAACGCCCGCCGGTGGCGGCTCGCGTACCAGAGCAACAACGCGCGTTACGGCGGCGAACGATGGCTCGGTCCCGACATCTGTGATGCCGTCGTGGAGGAACGGGATTGCGGCGAGCGGGACATCGTGGTCGCCCCAATTGGCTTCGTCTGCGATCACCTGGAGGTGACCCTGGATCTCGACCATGAAGCCAGGGACGCGGCTGATGCAGCCGGGATCAACCTCGTCCGGGCGGGGACGGTCGGAACCCACCCGGCGTTCATCGCCATGGTCTGCGATCTCCTTCGGGAGCGCTCCGAGCCGCGCTCCGAGCGCATCGCACTCGGCCGGCACGGACCGAGCCACGACTTCTGCCCCGCTAACTGCTGCCTGTCGGGAAGGCCGGGCCTGCCGGCCGCTGCTCTCGGTGGCAGTCCCTTGCCGGGACCGCGGTGGTTCCGATGAGGCGCTACACGGGCGCAGACGTCATTGTCATCGGCGCGGGACTGGCCGGGCTCAACGCGGCCCTGCACCTGCAGGAAGGCGGTGCCCGGGTCCAAGTGCTCGAAGCACGGGACCACGTCGGGGGCCGGGTGCATTCGATGCGGCAACAGGGCCATTCACAGGAAGCCGGCGGCACCTACATTGGGGCCGGCTACGAACGGATCACGGCCGTCTGCGCACGGGTCGGCATCGAGCTGGTCGACGTCACCCCGATGCTGGCGTTCTTCCGGGAACAGGACTTGGTGCTGGACGGCGAGCTGATCCGCCAATCCGAATGGCCCGGGCATCCGCGCAATGTCTTCCCGGAACCATTCAAGACGCGTATGCCCTGGAACCTGCATCGCGTGCTAGCGGTTCAGGACAACCCTCTTCCTGCTCCCGAGCGGTGGCTCGATCCCAAATTCGCGGGCCACGACGTGTCGGTGCGGTCGTGGCTGGCGGGATTGGGACTGGACGAAGCGGGAGTGCGGATCGCCTACGACGTAAACCCCAGTTTCGGCGATCACGCCGGCGACGTGTCGGCCTTGCTCCTGTTCTTCCGGGCAGCCTTTTCCGTCGCCCAACGCCGGTCAGCTCCCGACGGCGTGCTTGGCTATACGGTCGAGAACGGCGTGCAGCGAATTCCGGCGGCCATGGCGGATCTCCTCGACGAGGGGGTGCAATTCTGCCAAACGGTCACCGCGATCACCACCGGAAACCACGAAGCAGAGGTTCGCTGTGCCAGCGGTGACGTGCACGTGGCCCCGCACGTCGTCTGCGCGCTGCCAGTCGGCGTGCTCCGGGACGTGACCATCGAACCAACACCGATGGCTCTGTCAGGCGAAGCTCTCCGCTCATTGGCGTCCCAGCCAGTCACACAAATGTACTTCGCACATCGGTCCAACTTCTGGGACGACGATGGTTACGCACCCAGCATGTTCACGGATGGACCAGCCGGGATGTTCGCCGCCGCCCGGAATGGCAAGAACCCTGAGGAAGTCACGAGCTTCACGGCCTGGATCATGGGAGCAAGAGCAAAGCGTCTCGCTTCTCTACCCGAAGAGGATGGCGTACGCGCGGTGCTGGGGGCCATCGAGTCGGTTCGGCCTGCCGCTAAGGGAAAGCTCGAGTACCTGGGGCACAAGGCATGGGGCAAGGACCCCTGCGCGAAAGGCGCCTGGGCGTATTTCAAGCCCGGACAGATTGCGAAGTTTGGTGCGACGATGAGCCAGTCACATGGCCGCATTCACTTTTGTGGCGAACACCTCGCCCGCACTGCTAGAGGCATGGAGGGCACTATGGAATCCGGCGAGAGAGCCGCACGCGAGATCATTTCCATGTAGCCGGAACTTCATCGGAAGTCCGGCAAATCCGGTCAGCGCGTTCAGCAGGTAAGGCCGCCTCCACTGAGAAATCCTGCCGGACAGCACCACTGGCTACAACTTTGCCCGGTAACGCGGAGGCAGGCGTACGTATGCCAAGCAAAGAGGTCACCGGGATGAGCAGAGGAACCCGACCTGCCTCCTGCAACCCAATCCTGCTTACGGAATGGCCAAGAGACAAGCACTCCGGCGCACCGACCTCCTAGAAACTCCAGTTCGCACGGGCATAATAGAAACCGCCATTGAAGCCGTAAGGTGCCTTGACCGCGTACCGGTCTCCCAATATCGCGGCGAGCGGATTCTCGTCCGGATACTCATCAAGCAGATTCTCGGCACCGATCGCAAGCGTGAGATTGCTGGCAAGGGTGTAAGCAATCTCTGCATCAAGGAACACTTTGCTACCCGCGGTATACGCGATGTCGGCCACATCGCCGGTCGGTTCATTGTAGAAGCTGTCGTAGTAGCGGACTCTGCCCATAATTCTGAGCGCGCCCCTTCGATGGTTGGCCTCAACTACCGCACGGGTCTTGGGAAGCGACTCTTCCAGAAGTCGCACCCTGTGGTCTGAAATAATGTCTGGATTGAACTTAGTCACTTCCGTATCGAGATAACTTAAGGACACGTAGTAAGTAGTTTGGCCGCTCAGGGCATCAGAAGTATAGGTGGTGGCAACATCGATGCCGCGCGTTACCGTGTCAAAGTCATTGGTGAAGAATTTGATTGCCGTGTAACTCGGTGCATCTAATATGCCTAATGCAAATAATGCCTGCTTGTCTTCGGGCGTCAAAGTCTGATTGCTCGTCGTGGCGATTCTGCCATTCAGATTGATCCTGTATGCATCAATCGTGGCGTCCAGATTGCCCAATTGTAATACGGCGCCGAGGTTGAAATTCTCGGATTCTTCGGGACGCAACGGCTTCGCACCCTTTCGCACTGCAATAGGGTTGGTGGGAGACAGCGTCGCTTCGTCGGATAGCTGCCCGCCTTCAAATGAAGTGGTTACGTTTTCGACCGTAGCTTGCCCAATGGTCGGGACTCGGAAACCCGTTCCCACGGAGCCTCGGAGCGCAATGTTATTCGTGGCTTGCCAACGCGCGGCCAGCTTGCCATCCAGCGTGTCGTCGAAACCGCTGTAACTCTCGTAACGAACGGCAACTGCGGTCAGAAGATTCTCCGTGAGATCCGCCTCAAGATCGATATAACCGGCAACGCTGTCGCGGCTTTCTTTCCCGGCAATACGCGGCTGAAAGCCTGGAAACCCGTTCGATCCGACCCCGAAACCTTGACGCGCGAGACTTGGATTTACGTAGTAGGAGTTGGGGTCACCCGCGAACACCTCGAAAGATTCCCTTCGATATTCAAGGCCGAACGCGGTGGAAAGCGGAGCTACCAGCATTGGGACGTCAACCAGACCAGCAATATCTGCGTTCACCACCACGTCGACTTCCTCGTACGCTCCCGGCTGATAGTTCGTCGGAATATCCAGTTGTTGTGCGGCCAACTGCGGGTTGATGGTGTTTTCCATGTAAAACTCGGTGCGATGCTGTCCGGTCACTGCGCTGAGGTCGTAGCTCCAGTCATCGCTCAGGCTCCCTCTGATACCGACCGCCAAACTCCTGTCGTCGACTTCGCCACCAAACTGCGGGGTGAACCCTCCGGGGAACCGTTCGACGAATGCAAAGCAATCGGGATTCGCACTGACACCGGCAAGCGCGTTCGCATCGGGTAGGTGATCCGTAATGGGGACTACCGGGCAATTCGCTGACGCGTCGGCGGAAAGGTCAGCGACAAGGAGCGTTTGGCCGTTGTCATTACTAAACACGCCTGAACGGCTTGTTGGGTTGCGATAGTAGAATCCTCCTTCCACGGTTCGGCTCGAAACATTCCCGAAGGCATAAGCTGTTACGGTGTCACTTATCTCGGCTTCCGCGTTACCGAAGAATTTGAAATTTCCGTCGACCGCCGGCGTACCCCAAACTTGCGCGGCGGGAGCGCGTACGCTCAAATTGCCCGCGTCGATCAAGGCCTGTGCATCGCCACGCTGAACGCTACGACTGGTCGGATCAAGCCCGCTAAATTCCAGGCTCAGATTGGAGAATCCGCCTTCGCCTAGCGGCACGCCGACGTTGGCTGCAAAGCTGTGCGCGGCACCATCGTCTTCATAGTGCCGACCGACTTCAATATTAACCTCGCCGCCCGTAGGTGCGTCCCGAAGAACAAAGTTGAGGACCCCTGCTATGGCATCGGACCCGTACTGCGCAGATGCTCCATCACGCAATACTTCAAGGCGCTTGATCGCAATCGCCGGAATCGCCGCGATGTCAGGCCCGTGAGAACCGTTCGCGATCCCGCCGCCAAGCCAAGTTATCACGGACGCGCGATGCCGCCTCTTGCCATTGATCAAGACCAAGGCGGTGTCCGGCGGCAAGCCCCGAAGACTGGCTGGACGAACCAACGTCGCAGCATCGTTGATGGCTTGGTCGTCCACATTGTAGGACGGCACCACCCGGGCTATTTGGCTGTCCAAATCGATACTACGCTGCGTAGTGAGAGTTTCTCTATTGATGATGTCCACGGGAGCCGGAGATTCGGACGCGGACCGAGCTGCCCTTCGTGAACCGATTACCGGGACCGCTTCCAGCACCGTGATCTCAGGACCCTGAGCCGGGACGTCATCTTGAGCCACGGCGTCAATCGCGAACGCTCCTGCCACGAAAACCGAAAGTAGATAGCGAGTCAAAACCTTGTATCGAGACATGGAACTATCCTCGGTTACAACGCGTCCGGAAATATGGAATCTTAATATCCGGTCAGGAAATTTCAACTTCTGCAATTTCTTGATTCAGCTATCGCGGCATTTCAATGGCATCTTGGCATTTGCCGCACCAGTGCCGCATTGACCCAATGTTCAGTCATTGTATGCCGATAGAAGGACGCTCCTAAATTCTGTGCAAAGCACCCAATTCGGCACACTTATTCCCGCTCTCTAACGAAGCCAGATACCCGAACGATGTCATCAGGAGAGCCGTTCGCCATGAACAACGCTCGGATGGCATGCATCGGCCCAGTCGCATCCCTCTGCAGTTCACCAATTGGACGCCGACGGGGTTAAGTCGGTGGAAGCTATCTCGGACGATTCGACCTCGAGTCGCTCAGCAGGTACGACTTGGGAATCCGACGGCCACGGATTCGTAGCTTCATTCTGTTATTGGCTGCGCCTTTCTGAGCTAGACCGCTCCGCTCACCAACGCCGCCAGACCCCGTCAGACCAGGCGTCGGTGAGCGAAGCGGGCCAGCAACATGCGAACAGCCGCCAAGGACGCTTTACGTCTGGCTCCGTCGAATATCCGCCCGCAATGCAGCGCAATCAGTTAGCCAACGGAACTGGCTAACGGCCTACCGAAGACGCCATTGTTCGACGATGCCTGAACGAACCTGATTCAACGCCTGCCGGCGCGCGCACCGCGCACTGATGACGGTCAACTAAGACGAAGCCCCAACCCGAGTTGGGGTCGTCACCGCGTGATGCTCAACCTCACGTCGGGAAAACAAATGCCCCAACGGCTGACCGGAAGCAGCGGCCTACGTGCCGTTCCCGATCAGCGTGCGGGGCTATTCGAACTGCTAGAACGAGTACTGGGCTCGGACGTACCACGAGCCACCCTCGTAATTCGGTGCAGCTCGGCGGGGATAGGGTAGCCCGTTCCCGTATCGATTTGCGTATCTGTCGGGGTCCACCCTGTCGACGTACTCGTCGAAAATGTTCGATGCCCCCGCAACCAAGCGCAACGTATCGCTGAGCTGGTAACCAAGTTCGACGTCAATAAATACAACAGGGTCAATCGGCGACGATGTGCCCTCTGGGATACTACCCCTGTCAACATCGTAATGCTTGCCAAAGTAGTTAGCCCTGACCAAGAAATCCCAGCCGCCAAATGTCGTATTGATACCGGCCACTAAACGGTGTTGCGGGTAGCTGTGTTCAATTCTCGCGATCTGGTTGTCGCTCACCAGCCGCTGACCGTTGATTTCATCCTGCCCGACTACCTCGAAGTTGTTGAAATTGTATGCAAGTGTCACGTCCGAGCGCACACTGTCGTTCCAATTGATTGCCTTCGTCAGGACCAGATCCAACCCGGAAGACCGTACATCCAGCACGTTTGTATAGAACGATGCTCCGGCGAACCTTGTTGCTGCGGCGATGTCCTGGGTGACGTTGCCGTCGGCATCCGTATGCACCCCGGCCGGCGTTACCTTGTAGATCCTGTCTTCCACATCGATGCGGTAGAGGTCGACCGTGACGTTTCCGAGTGCACCCAGCTGGAAACCCGTCCCGACGGTGAAATTGACAGATTCCTCCTCCTTGAGTGGGCCGCCGCCTTGGGCGACCGCTGCGTCGCTGCCCGGCCTCACGTCTCCGAGGACACAGTCGCCGATGAAGCCGGCACCTGCTTCCGGGCAGTCAAACGTGGTGGTTTCACGCTGGAAGTTCGACTGTCCGGGGGTGGGTGCATGGAACCCGGTGGAGACGGAACCTCGGAGGACTATGTCGTCGGTGGCATCGAATCGAGCGGCGGCCTTCCCAATCACTACGTCACCGAAGTCCGAGTAATCTTCGAAACGGAGTGCATACTGCAAGAACATCCGGTCGGTCGCGTCCTGTTCCAACTCCGCATACAGCCCCAGGTTATCCCTCGACCATGAACCCGCGTTCTCCGGCCTGAACCCCTCCATGCCAGCCGGGGAAGTCCCGAATTGACCCCGATACTCGCCTTCATAAGAATCGGGCTCACCCTGGCGTAGTCGCCACGTCTCTTCGCGCCATTCCGCGCCAAACGCGAGGTGCAGTTCATCCGTCATTAGCCTCGTAAAGTCGGCATTGAGGCTGGTTTCCTGCTGTCCGAAAGCACCGATGTAGAACGACCGCTTCCCGATGTCATTCGGTTCCGGATCGATCGCGTAACTCACCGCGTTGTGCAGGTAGTGGTCGAGCTCGTTGGAACCAACTGCGGCGCTTACATCGTACGAGAGGCCATTGGCGAGAAGCCCGCGGACCCCGCCCACCATGCTGTAATCCAGCTGCTTTCCGTCCAGGTACGGGGTGTAACCCGTATCAAGCACCGAGCCCGTATAGCCCCGTTCTGCCAGCCAAAGAGTTCGCGTCTCGTGGTCGGGAGGGCGATAAAAGAACCGGAAGCGTCCGGTAGTGCTGGCATAGTTTCCGAAGAAGTAAGCTTCAGCACTGTCTGAAATGTCATACCCGGAATTGACGAAGAAAAGGATGTTTCGGGTTTCGGGACGTCCCCAGCTCTGCGCGAAGCCGTCGCCAAACGGCGAATCTGCGCCAACGCCCGTTACTCCCTGGTCAATCAGCGCCTGTGCGTCTGGCCGCTGAAATCCGCGGGAAAGACCATCGTTGTCGGTGTAGTCAATGCTGATGTTGGCGAAACCCTTGACACCAAGGGGAATTCCGACATTGCTTTCCCATCGAGTGCTCAGTTCTCCTTCGTAGAACTGCCCGTATTGAATCCGCGTTTCACCACCATCAGCTGCATCCTTCAACCGGAAGTTGATGACGCCCGCAATAGCGTCTGCCCCGTATTGCGCAGAGGCGCCGTCGCGCAGAACTTCAACGCTCTCCGCGGCGATTGGTGGGATCATGCCAATGTTGGGACCTTGGGCACCGGCCCCTGCTGCGGGAGCGAACTGCGCGATCACCGACGAACGGTGGCGGCGTTTTCCATTGACCATCAGCAAGATTTGGTCCTGAGCCATGCCACGCAACGACACTGGTCTGGAAAAACTGTCGGAATCGCCGGACGCCGTAGTAGCGTTGAACGACGGAACCGTAGCCAGCAGGTTGTCGGTAGCGTCGGCTGTATTACCGGTGCGGCTGAATTGCTCGCCGCTGATCACGTCCACCGGAACGGGCGAGGCGGTAACTGAACGCGGCTGCTGCCGCCGCGATCCGAGGACGACAACTTCTTCAAGAGCCGTCAAGCCATCTTCCTGCGCAGATGCACTAGGGGCCAACAGCATCGACGCCAAGATGCTTGCCGAGATGAACCGGCACGTGAAAAACTGCGTACGCATGTCAGCGACCCCATGGTGTCAAGAACGGCAGATAACACTTGAACATAAGACAATCACGCAGCAATGCAAACGTCGTTTGTAACGGTCAGTTCGGCGATCCGTACATCCGCAGGACAGCGACACAGACCTAAGGCCAAATGGTCATACGCATCAAGCCAAGCCGCCCGCGCGTCCGCATCTATTCGTACTCTTGACAGGCATCCTTTCTCAATACGTTCGTCTCTCCATTCACATGCACGTGCGAAAAACAAAGATAGAGATCGAATTCGCCTTCAATCGAGGAATAGGTACCATAATACGTTTCCTGACAGGAAATGCCGATTTTATCCTCAACTGCGTCACACCGATGTTGTATCGCAAGTAAGCATGGTGGTGCACGGCCATCTTTGCGATCCAGCGTTGCACTTTGTCTCGAACAAACTTCCCCTGCCAAGTCATATGTCTGCTCATCTCGTGCACCAAACCCTGCCTCGATCCTTCGAGAGTTGCGCCCGCACTCGACCATGCGCGCTGCAGAAATTCACTGGTTCTGCGACATGCAACGGAAAAGCGCCGGCGTCGGAAAACAGAGCCTGCGTCAGCAACATATCGGACGCCGACGACGAACTTGAGAACGCCCGGCGTATCGTACGGGATTCACGACATCCTCGAGGCAAGGGTGTCGATTGTCCCATCGGCGGTCAGCATGATCTCCCCAGCAGTTGTGCATAATTCAGTGAGGGATTGAGGAGCAAAACCCATGGCCGAGCGCTCATTTGCAAAGGAAGTGCAGCATCTCCGGATCGGCGCTGGACAGGAGTTCCGTGGTGAAGGGATTCTGGCCATTACCAAGGCGCTGCTCGAATGCGGCGTCGGGTACGTGGGCGGCTACCAGGGTGCGCCGGTGTCGCATCTGATTGATGTCCTCTCCGACGCCGAAGACATTCTCAACGACTTGGGAGTCCATTTCGAAGCGAATGCTTCGGAGGCGGCCGCCGCAGCCATGCTGGCGGGTTCCGTCAACTACCCGATTCGGGGTGCCGTAACGTTCAAGGGACCGGTGGGAGCCAACGTGGCCGCGGATGCCTTGGCCAACTTGTCATCGGGCGGCGTGATGGGCGGCGCGATGGTCATCCTGGGCGAGGACTACGGCGAGGGCTCTTCGATCATGCAGGAGCGCACCCACGCCTTTGCCACCAAGTCCCAGCTCTGGCTGTTGGACCCGCGCCCCAACCTTCCGTCGATCGTGAAAGCCGTCCGCGACGGGTTCGAGCTGTCAGAAGCATCGAATACGCCTGTGATCCTCCAGGTTCGAATCCGCGCCTGCCACGTCTACGGCTCGTTTACCGCACGCGACAACCAGCGCCCACCCGTTACCGTGCGCGACGCGCTGGAGGATCCGCGGCGCCGGACGGAACGCATCACGCTTCCACCTTTCACCTACCGGCATGAAGTGGAGAAGGTGGCGGAACGCATGCCGGCCGCCTCGCGTTTCATTGAGGAACGGCAGCTCAATGAACGTTTCGGCGGCGACGGCGAGATCGGGATCATCGTGCAGGGCGGCATGTACAACGGGGTGATCCGAGCGCTGCAGCGGCTGGAGCTCGCGGACGCCTACGGCGAGAGCGACATACCGCTCTACGTGCTCAACGTCACCTACCCGCTGGTTGACACCGAAGTCCTGGCGTTCTGCTCCGGCAAGCGAGCGGTCCTGGTCGTCGAGGAGGGACAGCCCGCCTATATCGAGGATGCCATCGCCGCGCTGCTCTTCCGCCATCAGGCGTCGTGCGCACTGGTGGGAAAGGGTCCCCTCCCGATGGCCGGTGAGTACACCGGGACCGTGCTGATGGACGGCGTCACCGCGTTCCTGCGCGAGCATGCGGACGACCTGCTCCCTCACGTCCATCGCGTAACCAATGGCCAGGCGGCGGAGTCCGTTGACCCGGAGCTTGAGCGCACCGTGCCCATTCGGCCACCCGGCTTCTGTACGGGTTGCCCGGAACGCCCGATCTTTGCCGCAACCAAGCTCGTGGAGGAGAATCTCGGCCCGCACCACATCGCGGGCGACATTGGCTGCCACCTCTTCTCGATCCTGCCGCCCTTCGAGATTGGATCGACCACCATGGGCTACGGCCTCGGGCCAGCCTCCGCCGCCGCACTCAGCGCCAAAGGCGCACGGCGCTCGATCAGCTTCATCGGCGACGGAGGCCTCTGGCACAACGGGCTGACGTCCTCTATCGGGAACGCGGTCTACAACGAGAGCGACAACGTGATCGTCGTGGTGGACAATTTCTATTCCGCCGCGACCGGCGGCCAGGACGTCCCGTCTTCCCGGGCGGACAACACGTCAAGATCGACGCATCACCCGATTGCGGATGCCGTCCGCGGACTCGGTGTCCGATGGGTCAGGGAAGTCGACCGAACCTACGACGTGAACCGGCTCAAGAATCTCCTAACCGAAGCGCTGACCACCGAAGAGACGGGCCCGAAAGTGATCATCGCCTCGTCCGAGTGCATGCTGAACAAGCAGCGGCGAGAGCGGCCGCTAAGGAACGACGCGATCAAGTCGGGTGCGCGCGTCGTCGTGCCGCGCTTCGGGGTGGACGAGGACGTGTGCACCGGCGATCACGCATGCATGCGCTTGTCCGGCTGCCCATCGTTGTCGGTCAAGACGCTGGACGACCCGTTGCGCGACGACCCGGTCGCCGCCATCGACGAGAGCTGCGTCGGTTGCGGCAACTGCGGCGAGGTCGCTGATGCGGCTGTCCTCTGCCCCTCGTTCCACCGGGTCGATGTTGTCCACAATCCCCGACCGTGGGACCGCTTCGCCTCCCGGGTGTCCAATCTTTGCATCGGTTCCCTCCAGCACTGGCGGGACCGGCGACGACTGGTGTTCGAGGAACGCGGATGAACAAGCCCGACATCATCAAGATCGCGATCCTGGCGGTCGGCGGCCAGGGCGGCGGGGTGCTGACCGGGTGGATCGTCGCGCTGGCCGAGGCCAACGGGTGGCGCGTGCAGTCGACCGCAGTCGCGGGCGTGGCGCAGCGCACGGGCGCGACGATCTACTACCTCGAATTGTGTCCAATGGGACCGCGTGCCCCCGTACTGGCACTGGCCCCCGCCGCCGGCGATGTCGACATTCTGATCGCCGCCGAGCTGATGGAGGCGGGACGCGCGGTACTCCGCGGGTTCGTGACACCCGACCGCACGACCCTAATTGCATCGACCCACCGGATTCACGCGGTCTCGGAAAAGATCGTGCCCGGAGACGGGCAGGCTCCTGAAGAGCGGATCTTCGCTGCCATGGAACGATCGGCCAAACACCTGATTGCGGAAGATTTCCAGCGAATTGCCGTGCAGGCGGGTTCCGTGATTTCAGCCAGTCTCTTTGGCGCGCTGGCGCGGTCCGAGGTGCTGCCGTTTCCGCGCCGGAGCTTCGTAGACGTGGTCAGGAGTTCCGGTCGCAGCGCGGAGGCAAGCTTCCGGGCATTCGAGGCAGCCCTAACCGACGACCGCCAGGAAGGCGAAGTGGCGGCGACGGGGCAATTGCCGCCGGCCGGACCGGAGAGCCTGGTGGCAGCCTGGGCGGCGCTCGAAGCACGGGTGTCGGCGTTGCCGGATCCCGTCCAGCAGATGGCGACGACCGGCCTTCGGCACGTGGTCGACTTTCAGGACTTGTCGTATGGCGAGGAATATCTCGATCGCCTCGACCGTTTCGTGGCGATCGACGAGGGGCCGTTCGATCTGTCGGTGACGGCCGCAAAGTACCTCGCCAACGCGATGGTCTATGACGATGTGGTCCGGGTGGCAGACCTGAAAACCCGCCGTGCACGTTTCGCCCGCGTGCGCGAGGACATGCGACTGGGCACCGGCGACGTCGCCCACATCACTGAGTTCATGCACCCGCGGATCGAGGAGGCATGCGGCACCCTGCCGGCACCGCTGGGTGCCTGGATCGAAGCCCGGCCCCGGCTTGCGAGGTGGCTCGATCGGCGGATCAACAAGGGGCGAAAGGTGCGGACGAGCGGCCTGTTCTGGTTTGCCGCGCTCTACGTTGTCGCTGGCCTGAAGCGCTGGCGGCGAAGCACCTACCGCCATCGGATCGAGATAAGGCATCTTGACGACTGGATGGACCTGGCGATCACGACGGCGGCCGAAGACCGTGCGCTGGCTGCCGAGGTCCTGGCCTGCCGGAGACTGATCAAGGGGTATTCCGACACCCGGACGCGTGGCGAGTCGAAATTCAACGCCGTGCTGCAGGCATTGCCCTTGCTGAAGGATCGTAGCGACGCTGCGGATGTTCTGCGCCGATTGCGCGAAGCCGCCCTGCAGGACGAACATGGCAACGCGCTTGAAGCGGAGCTCAAGGCGTTCGCGTCCGCCGCAGCGGCCTCGTAGTACCAGGTCGTTCGGGGCGATCAATCTGAACCGTCCGGCCGCTCCCCCTGTTCTTCCCTCGTACCGGACCGGCCGGGATGCTGGCCATCCCGGCCCGGGCCTCGCATGCAGTCACCTCCGGAATTCCCGATCGCCCACCTTCCGGGCAGGGCCGTCCAGCGATGATCCGGCGCCCGTGTTGCTCCGGGTTATCAAGAGGCCCGGCCAGCCGCCTACCGCGTCACTTGTCCAGGCAGCCACGTACCCACGCCCGGCTGCCACAAGAGCAGTGCAAGCACCAGCAGCTTGATGACCAGGAACGGGCCCACTGCCGCGTACACCTGCCGCATGTCGAACCCCTCGGGCGCCACGCCGCGCATCACGAAGAGGAGTAGCCCAAAGGGGGGTGTCAGCAACGCGATCTCCATCGTCAGCAGGTAGATGACGCCGAGGATCAGCGGGTCGATTCCGGCCTGGGCCGCCAACGGGACGAAAATGGGCACGGTCACCATCAGCATCGAGACCTGATCAATGAAGCAGCCGAGCAACAAGAGAAGCACGACGATGCCGAGCAGCACCTCGGACTCGGTAAGGTGATAACGCTCGATCGTCTGGATCAAACCCGATGTCGCGCCGGAGAAGCTCAACACCTGGCTGAAGGTCTGGCTTGCAGCAATGATGAACAGGATCATTGCCGACAGCTTGACCGTCTCCATCAGCGCACGGCCCAGCCGCTCCCGCGTGAGCGATCCGTAGGCCGCGCTCGCGGCCAAAGCGGCCACGCAGCCTAGTGCCGCGCTCTCAGTCGGGGTCGCCAATCCCGCCAGCAGGCTGCCGATGACGACGACAAACACCAGCGACAGCGGAGCCACGTAGACGAGGAACGGTCGCCAACGCTCGCCGGCCGGCACAGCGTCGCCGCTGTCCGGCGGTGCAAGCGCGGGCGAAACAGTGCAGCGAACCACAATGTAGGTGACGAAGAGCGCCGCCAGCAGCAGAGCGGGCACCACGCCGGCGAGCATGAGGCCGGCGATCGAGATCCCGGCCAGACTGCCAACAAGGACCGCCAGGGCCGAGGGCGGGATCAGCATGGCGATGGCGCCGGAAGCCATGATCGGTCCCATCGCCATCGACGGGTGGTATCCCTTGGACAACATCCTGGGGAGCAGCGTCGATCCAAGCATGGCGGTGTTCGCAATGGTCGAACCGGAGAGGGCGGCAAAGACCGTGCCGCCGAAGACGGTGACCACGGACAGGCGGCCGGGAACCCGTGCGGTCACGCGCTCGATCGCGTCAATGGCCCGGCGTGCGACACCGGTCTGGAACAGCAGTTCCCCCATCAGGATGAACAGCGGAATCGGCGCCAGCTGGAAGTTGGCAATACTCTGGGCGGCGCTTCGGGCAAGCTGCACCAGCCCCTGCTCTCCCCCCAGAATCTCCCACGCACCGGCCACCGTCACCGCCAGGAAAGCGAAGGCCACCGGCACGCCTAGCATCAGCAGGGCGCCAAGGCCACCCAGCATCAGCGCGAGCGGGAGCACCCAGTCCATCACAGCCCGGTCCTGGCGCTGGCACCGCCGGTGCGCACGAGCCGGCGGGCGAATTCGACCAGAATGAGCCCCATCGACACCGGTGCCACCGCGAGGACCCACCACTCGGGAATGACGAACGCTGTTCGGATCATCGTCCCGCGTTCGATCGACTGCGCCGCGGCAACCACGGCGAACCACAGGAAGACCGCGGCGGCGCCAGCACCCACCAGGTTGGCAAGCGTGTCGGCCACCCGGCGAGCCCTGCCAGCAAGGGGGGCCACAAACAGGTCCACCGACACGTGGGCATTGATCGACAGCACCCAGGGCGCCGCCAGGAAGGTCGCCGCCAGCAGTCCGTACTCGATCGCGTCGAGCAGTCCGTAGATCGACGCATCGAACGCGTTGCGCAGGACCAGATCGATGGGGATCAGCGCCGCTATGCACGCGAACACGGCGGCCGCCAGCCGGGCCATCGTCCGCAGGGCCGCGTCGAACGCCCGTTCAAGCCGGCCCATCACTCGCGCCAGGCCGGTGGTCCCGGAGGCCTCAACCGGCCGTTCAGTTCAGTAGACAGGCCTTGAGAGCCGCGGCGATTCCCGGATCGATGTCGGCCACGGCCGCCCAGCCTGCCGTCTGCGCGACCTCGAGCCAGTGCGTCGTATCGCCCTCGTCAAATGTGATGATCTCGATGCCCGCCTCGGCCTGCTTCCGAGTCGCCTCCGCATTGAGCAGGATGTTCTCCGCGTTCGCCGCCTCGATCCATTCGGCGCCCCGCTCCAGAACCGCCCGCTGGGTTTCATCGAGGGCCTTCCACGTGTCCAGATTGACCAGGAAGTTCACGTCCACCTGGTAGAACCCCGGATCGACGCGGTACTTCGTTTGCTCTTCCCAGCCGAGGTCGAGCACGCCCTGGACCGGCCATCCATAGCCGTCGATCGCGTCGCGCTCGAGGGCGGTATACACCTCCCCCGGCGCGGTGCGGACCAGTGTCGCGCCGAGCGTCTCGAACATGGCCCGATACACCGGGGTGGTGCGGATCGTCAGGCCGCTCAAGTCAGGACGATCGATGCGCTTCGTGAGATAGAGATGGAATGCGATGTGATCGCCGGTGCGCGCGAGGTACTTGACGTTCATCTGCTCGCGATGGATGGCATCGATCTGCTCGTAGCATCCGTTGGCGCGCTGATCCTGAATCGTGTTCGTGGCGAGATGCAGGGCGTCACCCGTCGGCACCAGTCCCGTGTAAAAGGCGCTTGTGTTGTTGGCAATGTCCACGACGCCGGTCGAGACCGCGTTGCCGACCTCGAACGGCGACATCGTCTCGGGACCGCCGCGCAGATCGATCTGAATTGTGCCTTCGCCGTTCGCGTTGACCCAATGGACGAACGCCTCGAAAGGTCGCGAGAACGTCGTGCCGAGCGCGAACGCGCTCACGCCGCGGAGCGTCACCTCTTCGGCAACAGACGGCATGGCGGTGAACGCCGCGACGGCGACAAGCATCCATCTCATGATCGTGCTCCAGTTCTCAACCCTACTTTCGATGCAGCCGCCGGTCTGGCTGGTCCCCGTGGAACATAACGGCATCGGGACCTTCGCTCACCCGCGGCGAGTCCTCCGCCGACCGCCAACCGGGCGATTCGGCACGTCCGAGGGCAGGGCAATGACTCAGAATTCTTCGTCGCGCGGGTCGACCGGTCCGCGCGGACCATTGTCCATCAGCTTCTGCATCAGGTCCGGAGCAAGTTCCGTCCAGAAGACGAAGCAACCGTCCAACCCCGCCAGCACATACCAGGTATCGAACTTGAGCATCGGAAAGATCACGACCGTATCGGCCCGAAGCTCCTCCCCACCTGTACGAACCCGGTTGTAGCCCGCGATGAACGACCGGCTGATCTGATCCTCCAGGAAATAGTGGGGAGAGCTCGGCCATTGCTCAGCCGCCCGGGCAATCGTGTCCACCAGCGACTGGCAGGTCTCATTGGCCAAGTCAGACTCTCGTTCCGCGAGGGCCCCCTCGGTAAGCCATACCGCTGCCAGCCCCGCAATCAGGCAGGCGAGCGGAACCCTTCGGCCGGACCGGGCCGTCGACGGGCCGCGGCGGGGGCTACCGGATCGCCAGGTACTGCGTGTTGACACAGTTGTTCAGCCGACCGTCTTCCAGAAAGTCCAGGCACGTTCGCAGTGCCTTGCGCCGGAGGAAATCAAACCCTGCGGCGCTGTAGAAGGCGGCGTGCGGTGTGATCACCAGCCGATCGCGAACCCATGCCTCGCGCGCCCGCCACGCCCGGATCAGCGGGTGAGCGGCGGGCGGCGGCTCTTCGGGGAACACATCGAGGCCGGCGCCGCCGAGGTGTCCGGACTCGAGCCCCCACTGCACCGCATCCAGGTCGACGATCGCGCCGCGCGCGGTATTGACGAGCACCGTGCCCAACTTCATCGCCGCGACGGCTGCGCGATCGATCAGATTGGCCGTCTCCGCGCTCGCAAGGCAGTGAACCGTCACGAAGTCGCAGACCCCGAGCATCGCGTGCAGGTCGTGAAACCGCTCGACGCCCAGGGCAAGTTCCTGGCCGTCCGGGATGTACGGGTCATAGGCCGCCACGTGCAGGCCGAAACCCTTGGCCCGCATGGCCGAGGCCGTCCCAATCCGGCCCAGACCGATCACGCCAAGGCGCCGGCCGGCGAGCCGCGTAACCGTGGGTGATGCGGAATAGTCCCAGACCGGATCCCTTTCCTGGATGAACCGTTCGTTGAACTGCACGATGCCGCGCGCAAAGGCCAGCACCAATGCGATGGCGTGATCGGCGACCTCGGTGGTCCCGTAGTCAGGGACGTTGCACACCCTGATCCCGCGCCGACCGGCGGCACGGGCGTCAATCAAGTCGTAGCCGACGCCGAGCCGCGTGATGATCCGGCACTGCCCGAGCCCGTCGATAATCTCTTCGTCAATCGGCATGTGCAGGCCGGTCACCAGCGCGTCGGCCCGCGCCCAGTCAGCCTCGGGAACATCGCTGCGGGCGCGCCCCGGATAGACGACCACCTCCGCCCGACCGGCCGCCTCGTCCCGCTCGGTCGCCAGCCCGTCCTGGGCAACCGAGTCGGGATAGAGGATGACGTGCACAGCGCTGGATTAGTGCGATGGCCTGGGGACGCCTGACCCGCTGCTGCCACGCAGGAAGTCGAGGTCCGCACCTTCATTCGCCTGCAGGACCCGCTCAGTGTAGAGGTTGACCCAGCCCCGTTCCGACGCTGGCGGCGGCGCCTGCCACGCCTCGCGACGGCGCCGTAGCTCGTCATCGTCAACATCCAGGTGCAGCCGTCGGCCCGCGACGTCAAGCTCGATCATGTCGCCGTCCCGAACCATCGCCAGCGGCCCGCCCACTGCGGCTTCGGGAGCCACGTGCAGCACCACGGTGCCGAAGCAGGTTCCCGACATGCGCGCGTCCGAAATCCGCACCATGTCGCGGATGCCCCGCTCCAGGACCTTCTTGGGAAGCGGCAGGTTGCCGACCTCCGGCATGCCGGGATAACCCTTCGGTCCGGCCCCTTTCAGCACCATGACGCAAGTCTCGTCGATGTCGAGGTCCGGCTGATCGAGGCGTGCGTGCAGGTCTTCAACCGACTCGAAGACGACCGCCCGGCCGCGGTGCTGCATGAGGTCCGCATCCGCCGCCGAAATCTTGATGACCGCACCGTCCGGCGCCAGGTTGCCGCGGAGAATCGCCGTGCCCGCCCCCACGTTGATCGGCTGGCCCGCCGGCCGGATGACCTCCTCGTTCCAGTTCTTGGCACCGCCCACGTTCTCGGCCACCGAACGGCCGGTGACCGTGATGGCGTCTCCGTGCAGGTGCGGAAGGATCTCCTTCATGACCACGGGAAGCCCGCCGGCATAGAAGAAGTCCTCCATCAGGAACTCGCCGGACGGCTGCAGGTTCACGATGAACGGCACGTCACGGATGAGGTCGTCAAAGTCCTGCAGGCGGAGCTGCACACCGATTCGACCGGCAATCGCCAGCAGGTGCACGATGGCGTTGGTCGAGCCGCCGATCGCGGCGTTGACCTTGATCGCGTTCTCGAACGCCTTGCGGTCAAGCACATCGGAGAGCTTGAGGCCGGCCTGCACGTTCTGGACGATCTGCATGCCGGCGCGCTCGGACAGCGAATAGCGGCGGGAATCGACGGCCGGAATTGCCGCCGAGCCGGGCAGCTGCAGCCCCAGCGCCTCGGACACGCTCGCCATCGTGGAGGCCGTCCCCATGGTCATGCAGTGACCGGCACTGCGCGACATGCACGCTTCGGCTTCCTGGTAGTCCTCCAGCGAAATGACCCCGGCCCGGAGATCATCGGTCAGGCGCCAGACGTCGGTCCCCGATCCGATGTCGCGGCCGCGGTACTTCCCATTCAGCATCGGCCCGCCGGTCACCACCAGCGTGGGGATGTCGACCGATGACGCCCCCATGATGGTCGCAGGGGTGGTCTTGTCGCAGCCGCACAGCAGGACGACCCCGTCGAACGGATTGGCGCGAATGGATTCCTCGACGTCGATGCTGGTGAGGTTGCGGTACAGCATGGTCGTCGGCCGCATGACCGGCTCGCCCAGGCTCATCACCGGGAATTCAAGGGGGAAGCCGCCGGCCTTCCAGACCCCGCGCTTCACCGCCTCCGCCACCCGGCCGAGGTGCGCGTTGCAGGGGGTCACCTCGCTGGCCGTGTTGCAGATCCCGATCACCGGCCGGCCGTCGAAATTCTCGGCCGCGAACCCCTGGTTCTTCATCCACGACCGATGCGCGAAATTCATCATCTCGTCGCCGCCGAACCAGGCGTGGCTCCGATACGCCGATTCCCCGTTGCCTTTGGCCATCCTCAAACTCCCCAGGTCATGCGCCGCCACCCGTCGGTGCGACCAGTGGTGGGATACTAGGGGACGCCAATGCGCGGCGCGAACCGGACCGTGCGCCCGTAAGCGTCGCCGGAACGGCCGACTCAAGCGCGGCGAGGCAGCGCCGCTGGCAGGGCCGCGGCCCGTACCCCCGCTTGCCCGGAGTGTGCTGACCGCCATGATGCGATACGCAATGTGCGGCGCCGCCGGGTCGCCGTGGCATGCGTGCAGCCTCCGGCAACTTGCCGCACACCTTGCGGGGACGTCGTCCAAAGCATGAAGGAAGACGGGATTCGGGAAGGCGTCTGGGTTTTCGGGTACGGGTCGCTGATCTGGCGCCCGGGCATGGCGTTTGCCGAACGCCGGGTCGCGCGCATCCGCGGCTGGGCGCGACGTTTCTGGCAAGGCTCGCACGACCACCGAGGCCTTCCCCATGCCCCCGGACGGGTCGTAACGCTGGTCCAGGAGCCCGGCGCCTCATGTGAAGGCGTCGCCTATCGCCTCCACATCGACCAGGTCGCAGCGACATTTGCGGGGCTCGACCACCGTGAGAAGAACGGCTACCAGCGGCGCAACGTTCGGCTGGAGTTTCGCCCGGGAGGGACCGGTGCCGGCATTGTCTACATCGCGCCGGTCGGCAACCGTGCATTCCTCGGACCGGCCCCGCTGGATGAGATGGTTGCCCAGATCTCGCGGGCGGCAGGTCCCAGCGGGACCAACGTCGACTACGTCCGGGAGTTGGAAACGGCCCTTCGGCGCCTGGCGATCGACGACCCCCACGTGTTCGAACTCGCCCGCCGACTCCGTGAGGGCTCGCCGCCGTCGCCCGGGCCCGAACTTCAATCCGCCTGATCGCGCCTCTTCCGCCCGGTATGTGCCGCCGCCCCACCCGATCAAGGGACGAAGATCGCGATGGCCGCCACCTGCACTCAGGGACGAGAGCAGCCGGGGTAGCCGAATGGGGCGTTACGGATATAAATGCCGCGCAGTGCGGCTGTCCGTCAGCGTCCGATCAGTTGCCTTCATCCAGGACGGGGCCCTGCTTCGGGGCCCGCTCCATCACGCGCCTTTACACGAGGATCAACCATGACCGAGACCTACCGCGCCTTTGTCGTCCACAAGGACGACGACGCCACCCGATTGGCATACGAGGAACGCCCCGCGCCGGAACCGCAAGACGGCGAGGTAGTCGTCCGGATCGCCTGGAGTTGCGTGAACTACAAGGATGGCCTGGCGACCCTGCCGAAAGGGGGCGTGGTGCGGGCCTGGCCTCGGGTGCCCGGCGTGGACATGGCCGGCGTGGTCGCGGCCTCGCGCGACCAGCGATTCCGGGAAGGCGACGAGGTGGTCTGCACCGGCTACGACTTCGGCGTCAACCACGACGGCGGTTACGCGGAACAGTGCTGCGTCCCCGGCGACTGGCTGTTCCGCCGACCGGACGGCCTCAGCCTGCGTGACTGCATGACCTTCGGCACGGCGGGCTTCACGGCGGCGCTGGCCATCCAGCAGATGGAACGGAACGGGCTCGTTCCTGGCAACGGGGAAGTGCTGGTGACCGGCGCCTCGGGCGGCGTGGGGAGCATGGCGGTCGCCATGCTGGCCAACCTCGGGCATCGCGTCGCCGCCGCCACCGGCAAGGCAGATGCAGCGGCATTCCTCACCGGCCTCGGGGCGGAGAGCATCTTGAGCCGGGAGGCCGTCAGTGAAGAGCCCCGTCCCATCGGCAGGGCCCGGTGGGCGGGAGCCGTCGACCAGGTGGGCGGGCGCGTCCTGGCCTGGACTCTCTCGACCATGGCCTATCGCGGCGTGTGCGCCGCCACCGGCCTCACCGGCGGCCCGGGGCTCCAGTCGACCGTCTTTCCGTTCATCCTTCGCGGCGTCTCGCTGCTCGGCATCGATTCCGTGATGTGCCCGATGGCCGAGCGCGTCCCCCTGTGGGCCCGGATGGCAGGGGAACTCCGGCCAGCGGACCTGAACTCAATGACCACGGAGGTCGCGTTCGACGACCTGCAGGCAACGCTCACCACCATCCTGAAGGGCGGCGTCACCGGCCGCACCGTCGTGCGGCTGGCCGGCGGCTAAGCGGCCTATATCAGAGCGGCGGGCGCCGGGTGACCAGTCCGAGTTCCCGTTCCAGCGCCCCCGCCGCCTGAAACACGAGGTGATCGTGGTACCACGGCCCGACCAGCTGCACGCCGACTGGGAGGCCCCCTGAGAAGCCCGCGTTCACGGATGCGGCCGGATGGCGGGTCAGATTGAAGATGGGCGTGAAGGGCACCCATGCCAACGGGTTGCTCTCCCAGCCGTCCGGGTAATTCCGGTCGGCCTTGAACGGCAGCACCGGCATCGTCGGCCCGAGCAGCAAGTCGAAGGGGCCCGTCCGAAATTGCTCGGACAGCCACGTCCATAGCACTTCCCGCCCGTCCTGAGCCTCGTAGTACTCGGTCAGGCCGCAGGTCTTCCCAGCCTCGCAGAACGACTGAAGGTTAGGATCGAGAAGTTCGAAATCGTCGGCACCCAGATCGTCCGCCAGACGGGCCGCCCCCATGATCCAGATCAGACGGAAGATGCGGGCCGGATCGCGGGGCCATTCGAGCGAGATCTCTTGCACATCGGCACCCGCCCTTCGGAGTGCGGCGGCAGCATCGCAGGTTACCGCGGCGACGGCAGGATCGATGCCCTGCTCGCCGATCGCGTGCAGCATGCCGAAGTCTGGGGTGTAGCCCACCCGGAGACCCCGGGCGCCCGCCAGTGCCGCCGCGCGGTAATCGGTGTCGTCGGGCGGCAGTGCGTGAAAGTCGCGATGGTCCGGCCCGGTGATGACCTCATAGAGCAAGGCACCGTCCGTCACCGTGCGGGCCATCGGGCCGACGTTCGCCACCGTCCCAAACAGTGACAACGGCCACGCTGGAACCCGCCCGAACGAGGGCTTGTGACCGAAGAGCCCCGTGAAGCTTGAGGGGATGCGCACCGAGCCGCCACCGTCCGTGCCGAGCGCGAGCGGCCCCATCCCCCCCGCGACCGCCGCTCCGGCGCCCCCCGACGATCCGCCCGGGGTGAGGTCAGGATTCCACGGATTCCGCGTGACGCCGCAGAGGATGCTCGAGGTCGTGCCCTTGTGGCCGTATTCCGGTGTCGATGTCTTGCCGAGGAGCACGGCGCCGTGCTCGCGGAGGCGGGCCACGGACGGCGCATCCTCCTCCCAGGGCCCGTCGGCCGGCACCGTGAGCGAACCCTTGCGCGTGGGCCAGCCAGAGGTCAACAGCAGATCCTTGACGGACACGGGCACCCCGTCGAGCGCGCCGCAGGGCGTTCCCTTGTGCCAGCGCGCTTCCGAGGCGCGGGCATCCTGCAGGGTTCGCTCGGCATCGACGGCGACGAAGCAGTTCAATCTCGGGTTAAGGGCATCGATGCGAGCCAGAACCGCTTCCGCGACTTCGACCGGCGACAGCGCCTTCCGTGCATAGCGGGCCAGAAGCTCGGCCGCCGTGGCATCATGAAGTTCCCCGGGCGGCGGCCCACCTTCATTCGAGAGTTCCGTCGCAGCCACGTCAAAGTCTCCTGCAAACCGCCGAATTCCGGCACCTAAGCGGCTTCGCGGGAGTGTATCGGTCGGCTGCAGGCGGTGCCAGCCGGAGCCGCACCGCCCACGCGGCCGGACGGCTCAGGAAGCCTGTCGTCGCGACCGTGATCCCGGCGTGGAGCAGCTGCTGGTTCCGGCTGGACCTTCCGCCGGGCGCGGCTGCCTGCTTCGCCTGCCCTCGCCGGGACGTGGCGGGATCGCCTTGTCCGCAACCTCCCTCCGTATATCCTGCACATTCGAGCGTGGCGGAGCGTGGCGCAGCCTGGTTAGCGCACTTGTCTGGGGGACAAGGGGTCGCCGGTTCAAATCCGGCCGCTCCGACCATGTCTCGCGTCCCGGATCCTGGGCGGTCGTCTAATGGTAGGACGGCGGGTTTTGGTCCCGTAAATGTTGGTTCGAGTCCAGCCCGCCCAGCCAGAAATGTGCGCTGCAGGAGGCGGCAGAGCCTGATATACGGTGGAGTCACGAGCCGCACGCACCAGAGTATGCTGCCGGGCCGACGACCGCGATCGAGACCTGCGCACGCTGGCCAGTTGCTTGCTGGCGTTATATTCGCTGATATATAGTTAAAGGGTTGAGCCCGGAGCCACCTATGCCTGATGGTCATGCCCTGCCCGGGGTCGCCCCCGTGGTGGACCCGTACGGTCGCGGTATCACCTACCTCCGGGTATCGGTGACCGACCGGTGCGACTTCCGCTGTGTGTACTGCATGGCGGAGGACATGACGTTCCTCCCGAAGAAGGACGTGCTCTCGCTCGACGAACTGCGCCGCCTGTGCGGCGTCTTCGTGTCGCTTGGCGTGCGCAAACTCCGGCTGACCGGCGGCGAACCGCTGGTGCGAAAGAACGTCATGCAGCTCTTCGCCGACCTCGGGGCCATGCTCGGCGATGGTGGGCTCGATGAGCTGACGCTCACCACCAACGGCTCCCAGCTCCGGCGTCACGCCGGAGCCCTCCACGCCGCCGGCGTGCGCCGGGTCAATGTCTCGCTCGACACCCTGGACCCCGACCGGTTCGGCGAGATCACCCGGTGGGGACGGTTCGAGCGGGTACTGGACGGGATCGAGGCGGCGACGGAAGCGGGTCTGCACGTGAAGATCAATACCGTCGCCCTGAAAGGCGTCAACGAGGATGAGATCCCGGCGATGCTTGAGTGGTGCCACCATCGCGGGTTCGACTTCACGCTGATCGAGACGATGCCCATGGGCGACATCACCGGCGACCGGACCGATCAATATCTCCCTCTCTCGATGGTGCGGGCCCGCCTGCGCGACATCTACGGTCTCGAGGAAATCAGCTACCAGACCGGAGGTCCGGCCCGGTACTTCCGGGCCCAGCGAACCGGCGGGCGGGTCGGCTTCATCACCCCGATGACCCACAACTTCTGCGAATCCTGCAATCGCGTTCGCCTGACCTGCACCGGAACGCTCTATATGTGTCTCGGCCAGGACGACAGCGCCGACCTCCGGGAGGTACTGCGTTCCACCGACGACGATGACGTGCTCCGCGCCGCGGTCACCGACGCCATCGGCCGCAAACCGAAGGGCCACGATTTCGTCATCAGCCGGCGCGAGCGTGTCCCTTCCGTGTCCCGTCACATGAGCGTAACCGGCGGCTGAGCCGACCTGGCCTCGCGCCGCTACCCTTCCCCGCCATGTCCATTCCCATCGCCTTTGTCGCGGCCTCGACCGACGACGCCCAGGCGGCGCTGCACTCGCTGTGTCGGCGGTACGATCACGTGCCGCCGGCCGACGCGGCCGTCATCATTGTGCTGGGCGGCGACGGAATGATGCTCAACGTGCTCTCGCAGTGGGGCACGCAGGGCAAGCGGATCTACGGCATGAACAAGGGGACCGTCGGGTTCCTGATGAATCGTTACCGCGAGGACGGCCTTGGCGCACGACTGGAGGCCGCCCAGGACGCGGTCGTCCATCCGCTGCGCATGGACGCCGTCACCGCCGAGGGAGCGCGCCGCACGGGACTCGCCATCAACGAAGTCTCCCTCCTCCGGCAGACCCGCATGACGGCCAGCATCCGAATCCTGGTCGACGGCCGCGAGCGACTGGCGGCACTGTCCTGCGACGGCGTGCTCGTGTCCACACCGGCCGGAAGCACCGCCTACAACCTGTCCGCGCACGGCCCGATTCTGCCGCTAGGAACCCCGCTGCTTGCGCTCACCCCGATCTGCCCGTTCCGGCCGCGACGTTGGCGCGGCGCGCTGCTTCCGGAGCCGGCTGAAGTGACCTTTGAAGTCCTGGAGGCGGACAAGCGCCCCGTGAGCGCGACGGCCAGCGAGCTGGAGGTGCGAAACGTCCGGCAGGTCACCGTGACCGCGGACCGCTCAACGTCGCTGACGCTGCTGTTCGATCCCGAGCATCATCTCGAAGAACGGATTCTCGCCGAGCAGTTCAGTCCCTGACGGGCCTCAGGTCCCGGCGTTCTCGCGCACCCCTCGCCGGGTTTCGTCCACGATGAGCTGTGCCACCGACCGGAGCGCCTCTTCAACGCCCGCCCCGTCGAGGCGACAGAGCCGGAAATGGTCGAGCTGCCGGTCGGCGCTGCTTCCCTCGCGAATGATGGTGCGCACGTGCTGGACTTCCCGCTCGCAGGCCAGCGCAGCCGCGTCGGCAGCCAGCACGCCGAGCAACTCCTCGACATAGTCCACGAGGTCGACGCGGGTCCCGGACTCGAAATCCGCCAGGAACGCCACCACACCGTAGCGCTGGGCCAGCCATCGATTTTGCTCGATGATCTCCGGTGGCGGGTCGGCGGGCAGGCAACCGGCACGGACCGCGTGCAGCAGATGGCGCACCAGGCAGGCGTAGAGGGCCACGATGGACATGGCGTCGTCGACGTCGGGACAGAGGTCGACGATGCGAAGTTCCAGCGTGGGAAACCGGACCGAGGGCCGGAGATCCCACCAGATCTCGGAACCGTTCTGGACAAAACCGAGACGACGGTAGTTGTCGACGATCTGCTCATAGTCAGCCCAGGACGAGAGTACGGGGGGCAGCCCCGAGCGGGGTAGCGCCGCCATGAGATTCATGCGCGCCGACTTGAAACCCGTGATGTGGCCGCCGCTGAACGGGGACGATCCGGACAGCGTCAGGAAAAGCGGCAGGTAGCGGCGCACCGCGGTGAGGACCTGAACGCGCTCGTCCGGGTTCCCGAAACCTGCATGCACGTGCATTCCGCTCGCCAGGAGCTGCCGGATCACGGTCTGGTACAGGACCGCGAACTCGCGGTAGCGTTCGTTCGGGGTGACGGCCTGGGTTTCCCAGGCCGCAAACGGGTGCGTGGACGAACCCATCAGGCCGATCCCGTACCGGTCGGTATGCTCGAGCACCGCCCGCCGGGCGGCCACGATCGCCTCCCGGACCTCGGCCACCGAACGGCATACGGGCGTGTTCAGCTCGACCTGGGAGCGGAGGAGCTCCGGTACGACCCGGCACGTGCCTTCGAGCTCGCCAAGGGCCGCGAGCAGACCGGCGTCGGGATCGGCCACCAGATCGAGTGTGTCGCGGTCGACGAGAAAGAACTCCTCCTCGATGCCCAGCGTGATGTCGGGATCACCCTTCACGCCGCTCTGACCTCGTCATCGGCCCGCACCGGTGGCCAGCACGACCGGGGCTCGATCCAGCCTCCCCCCAAGACGCGGGAGTCCCGATAGAACACCGCCGCCTGGCCAGGCGCGACCGCCCGTTCCGGCGCCACGAATGACACTTCTGCCCGCCCGCCCGCCAACAGCCGGACCCGGCCGGGCGTGCCACGATGCGTGGAGCGCACCCGGAGCATCACGTCGCGCAGCTCGGTCCCGGGCGCCGACGCTTCGTCGGCGATCCAGTTGACATCGCGAATCGTGATGCTGGAGACACCAAGCGTCTCCTTCGGCCCCACGACAACGCGCCGTTCCGACGCATCGATCCGGATCACGTAGAGCGGCCGGCCCGCGTCGGCAATCCCCAGGCCGCGGCGCTGGCCAACCGTGAAGCCGGAGATGCCGGCGTGCCGGCCCAGCACGCGACCATCCACGTGGACGACGTCGCCCGCCGCGGCGGTGTCAGGCCGCAGCGACCGGACGACGTCGCGGTAGTTGCCGCCGGGAACGAAGCAGATGTCCTGGCTCTCCGGCTTTTCCGCCACGCCGATGCCGGCCCGCGCCGCGGCCCGGCGCGTCTGTTCCTTGGAAAAGCCCCCCAGGGGAAAACGGAGGCGCTCGAGCTGGCTGCGGGCGGTGGCGAACAGGAAGTAGCTCTGGTCCTTGGCGGCGTCCGCGGCCCGGTGAAGTTCCGGGCCGGCCGCCCCCTCGACCCGACGGACGTAATGGCCGGTGGCCATCCAGTCGGCATCCAGCTCAAGCGCCGTTGCCAGCAGATCGCGGAACTTCACCCGTTGATTGCAAAGGACACAGGGAACCGGAGTCACGCCTTCCGCATAGCGGTCGGCGAAGTCCTGCATGACGCCGTCGTGGAAACGCTTCTCGTAATCGAGCACGTAGTGCGGGATTCCCAGATGGTCGGCCACCCGACGGGCGTCGTACACGTCCTGACCGGCACAGCAGGTCTTCGTGCCGGCACTGCGGCTCCCCCGGGCGTACAGCTGCAACGTGATGCCGATGACGTCGTGTCCTGCCTCGTGCAGCAACGCGGCGACCACGGAGCTGTCCACGCCGCCCGACATCGCGACGACGACCCGGGACCGGCGGTTCATGCCGCGGTTTCCCCGGCCGCATCCCCGGCCATCTGGCGGCGACGGAGGGCTGTCACCTCCGCCACCAGGTCCGGCGCGAACTCGGTGCCCCATTCCGGGACGAAATGGCCCGCGTTGCCGATCGCCACGGGCGAGCCGAGCCCCCGGATCCGCCTGGCGAGTCCGCGCATGGCGTCGGGGGGAAGGACGGGATCGCGCATGCCCGCCAGCAGCATCGCGAAGCCGTCGTAGGCCTCGCCCCACCAAGCCTCCGCCGTCCGGGACATCTCGGCGCCCGGATCCTTCGGCGAAGCCGGGAAGATCCGCGGCAGCGCGTTGAGCGCCGCCTTGTGCGCAGCGTCCGGGAACGGCGCCTGGTACGCGTTGCACTGGGCGAGCGTCAGAATCCGGTTGGTGCGGGCCATCAGCGACCGGACGTTCATGTCCGGCTCCGACCGGGCAGTCGCCAGCCAGTTGTGGTAGCCGGCAGGCAACGACCGCGCCCCGGTGGCCAGCCAGGTGTTGAAGCACACCAGACCGGCGAACCGCTCGGGCATCTCACATGGAATCGTCATCCCGAGGGTGCCGCCCCATTCATGCACGACGAGCACGATGTCCCGCAGATCGAGCTGCTCGATCAAGGCGATCAGGCTGGAACGGAGGCCGGCGAACGTGTAGGCCTCGGGATCGGCCGGCTTGTCCGACCGACCGAACCCCGGCAGGTCCGGCACGACCGCCCGGTGCCCCTGCCGCACGATCTCGGGAATGAGGTACCGGTAGAGGTATCCCCACGTGGGATGGCCGTGCAGCATCAGGAACGTGAGCGAGTGGGAAGCCTCGGCCGCCCCCTCGTCCACGTAATGCATGCGTAGCGGATCGCAGGCGTCAAAGCCGGGCACCGCCTCCAGATAGCGCGCGGTAAACGACCAGCCGGGGAGTTCCCGAAACCGGTCGTCCGCCGTCCGGAGGACCGCTCCCGTCACCAACGCCGCGGCTCCGCCCGCGCCAACCGTCCCGGCAGGACCCTAAGTCCCGTCCGGAACGGCGGAGGGTTCCCGGCGCGCGCCCGGCTCAGTCGAGCAGGACGCCGGGCAACCACAGAGCGATCTCCGGGAAGCCGATGACGAAGCCGAGCCCCACCAGCTGCAGGGCTACGAAGGGAATGATCCCCCGGTAGACCATCTGGATCTTGACGCTCGGTGGCGCCACTCCCTTCAGATAGAAGAGCGCGAAACCGAACGGTGGCGTCAGGAACGACGTTTGCAGGTTGACCGCGATCAGCACGGCCACCCACGGGATGACCAGCCCGGCGGCGACGTGCGTTCCGAAGTCCAGGGTTTCCATGATCGGGGCAAACAGCGGCAGCACGATCAGGGTGATCTCGACCCAGTCGAAGAAGAAGCCCAGCAGGAACACCATCCCCATCATCAGGAACAGGATGCCCCACGACCCGAGGCCCATGTGCTCGACGAAGGCGTGGATCAGATCGTCGCCGCCCAGCGACCGGAAGACGTACGAGAACGCCGTCGCGCCGATGAAGATCCCGAAGATCATGGCGCACGTCAGACCGGTCCGCGCGACCACGTCCTTCAGGACGGCCCTCTGCAGCCGGCGGTTGAACAGCGCCAGGAGAATCGACCCCAGCGCACCCACCCCGGCGGCCTCCGTGGGCGTGGCGAAACCAGCGAAGATCGAGCCCAGCACGAGGAAGATCAGGAAGATTGGCGGCACGAATGACCGGAACACCATCGACACCAGCTCGGCGTTGCTCTCCGGGCCTTCCGAAGCCGGCAGGGGCGGCGCCAGCGTCGGATTGAGGCGCGTGCGGAAGAACAGATAGACGATGTACAGCGAAGCGAGGACCAGCCCGGGGAACACCGCCGCCACGAACAGCGTGCCCACCGAGATCGACAGCAGGTCCGCCATGATGACCAGCATGATCGAGGGCGGAATGAGAATCCCGAGCGTCCCGGATGCGCTGATCGTCCCCGTCGCCAGGGACGGGTGGTACTGGCGCTCGAGCATCACCGGCAATGCGAGCAGCGTCATCATCACGACCGAAGCGCCGATGATTCCGGTCGTTGCGGCCATGATGGTGCCCATGATCGTTACCGACATGGCCAGTCCGCCGGGTACCCGCCGGAGCAGGACCTGCAGGCAGTGGAGGAGGTCGTTCGCGACCCCGGAGCGCTCCAGCATCGTGCCCATGAAGATGAACATGGGCACGGCGACGAGAATCAGGTTTTCGCAGACCCCACCCCAGATGCGGGAAATGATGTTGAAGAACTCAATGAACGAAAACACGTCGGCGGCAAGGCCGAGGAAACCGAAGCCGAGGGCCACGCCACCCAGCACGAACGCGACGGGAAACCCGCTAAACAGGAGCATCGCGAGCGCCAGGAACATCAGGACCGGCATCAGGGTGATGAGAGTGTCCATTACTGCTCTCCCCTGATGGCTTGCGCTTCCTGAGCAGCCGCCGCACGGAGTTCCTCCTCCGGGTTGCGCAGCTCGGGCAACGACTTGGACAATTCCATCGCGGCCGCTGTCTGGCCGGTCTCGAGCAGCACCAGGTACGCCAAATTCCGCAGGAGGACCGCGATGCCTGCCAAGAGCAGAAGCAGCATCCCGAATGGCACGAAGGACTTGATGATCCAGCGATGGGACAGGCCGGTAAGCGCGGACGACACTTCATCAATGCTGAATGATCGTTCGGCGAAATCGAGGCCGAACCAGATCACGAGGGCGGCGTACGGGATCAGGAACAACGAGATTCCGGTGACCTCCAAACGAGCCTTCCAGATCTGCGAAAACCGCTCGCGGACGACCTCGATGCGGACGTGGGAGTTCCGGAGGTAGCCGAAGCCCAGCGCCAACAGAAACAGCGCCGCATGGAGGTGCCATTCCATCTCCTGCAGCTTGGTCGAACCCAGCACCAGGAACCGGCGCGTCACGATGTCGAAGATGATGATGAAGATCAGGGGGATCGCCAGCCAGGACCCGACCATACCGGCCAAGGTCAGCCCGCGGTCGAGCACGCGACTCAGGCGCACCAGCGGATGCCGCTCCGGTACGGGCACACTCCCAGAATTGTCCATGGACATAGGAATCGGGTCTCCTTCTGCGTAACCGGCAGGATCGAGTGGTTCCGGCGAAGCCCATGACTCAAGAGCCGCTGGCGACGCCTTGTATACCAGCTTGCCTACTGGCAAGGGCAGGCGGCCGCTTCGTGTCAGCCCCCAACCATCGCAACTACAAGCCTCTCCAACCTGGGGATCATACGGAACCCCTCACTGATCCCTCGGGGCGCGATGCCCCCGATCGCGAAAGGTCAGTTGCTTGGCACGTAGGCCGGAAATCCAGCGTCTTCTTCCACCCGCGTTCCGCCGGATCCCGTCGCCGCAGCAGCAGCCGGGCAGTTCAGCGCCGGAGACCCCGTGTACCGAGACAACGATCAGGACACGTGACTCTGATGGCCGCAGAGCACATCAGGGAACATCAAGGTCGTCGTGTCACGAACGCTTAACAGTGGCAGACTATGGAATAACTCGGGGCGTGTGAAGCCCGGCATCGTCCGCCAGCCTGAACCGAGACCATGGGATCCCGACGAACCGCGCCAAGAACCGCCACTTTCGCGTGTCCGACCGCCGCTTTGCGCGGGCGGGCCCCGACGTCCAACGACTTTGCCGAACTGACCCGGCGGCTCCTCTCGCGGCGGGGGTTCGTCGGCGGGGCCGCGGCTCTCGGCGCGAGCGCATTCGTGATGAGCGCAGGCGGCGCCCGAACCGCCGGAGCCGGGGATGCTTCCTTCCGCTTCGAGCCTGTCGCCGCCAACACCCGGGACACCGTCACGCTACCCGAGGGCTATGACTGGCATGTCGTCGTTCGTTGGGCCGACCCGATTTGGTCGGACGGGCATGCATTGGATCCGGTCACCGGCGGGACCGGCGCCAGCCAGGAAAAAGCATTCGGCGACAACAACGACGGCATGGAACTGTTCTCGGTCGGGCAACGGACGCTGCTGGCGGTCAACAACGAATATGTGAACCGTCACGTCCTGTTCGGCACCTCGGGTTCCGGACTGCCTCAATCCGCCGACGACGTGCGCAAGAGCAAGGCCGCGCATGGCGTCTCGATCGTCGAGATCCGGCAGGAAGCCGGCATCTGGTCTGTCGTTCTGGACTCCCCCTTCAACCGGCGGATCACCGCGGATACACCGATGGACATTACCGGGCCGGCGCGTGGACACCCCCTGCTCCGAACTGCGGCCGATCCCTCCGGCGTCCGGAGTCTCGGCACCTGGAACAATTGCGGCAGCGGCAAGACGCCCTGGGGCACATTCCTCACCTGCGAGGAGAACTTCCATTTCTATTTCGCCGCGAGCGACCCCGACATGCAGCTCCCCCACGCGTTCGAGCGCTACGGGATCCGCACATCCGACCGGAACGTCGGTTGGAGTGCGCACGACGAGCGCTTCGACGTCGCGAAACACCCCCACGAACCGAATCGCGTGGGGTACGTGGTGGAAATCGACCCGGCCGATCCCGCCTCGATTCCGAGAAAACGGACCGCGCTCGGGCGATTCAAGCACGAGAACGCGGAACTGGTGATCGCCGATTCCGGACAGGTGGTGGTCTACATGGGGGACGATGAAAGCGGCGAATTCCTCTACCGGTTCATCAGCAAAGGCCGTTACCGCGAAGGAGGGGACAACGCCGAACTGCTGGAGGCGGGAACCTTGTTCGTGGCGCGCTTCGACGACCATGGCCGCGGCCGGTGGCTTGAACTCTCGCCCGCGACGACCGGCTTAGCATCCAAGGCGGACGTCTGCGTGCACACGCGCCAGGCGGCGTCCGCCGTCGGGGCAACGACGATGGATCGCCCGGAATGGGTCGCCGCACACCCGGACGGTACCGAGGTGTACTGCTGCCTTACCAACAACAAAGGTCGCGGCCGGCGGCCCAACCGCGGCGGGGACCCGATGCCGATCAACGGCCCGAACCCCAGGGCAGACAACCAGTACGGCCAGATCGTGCGCTGGCGGCCGGCCAACGGCGATCACGTGTCACCGGATTTCTCCTGGGATCTCTACGTGATGGCCGGCAATCCGGCGGTCCACGCCGGCCCGAACGCCGGCTCCCCCAACCTCACGCGAGAAAACATGTTCAATTCCCCGGACGGGCTGGCCTTTGACAGTAGGGGGATGCTGTGGATCCAGACCGACGGTGCGTACTCGAATGAAGGCGACTTTGCGGGTCAGGGCAACAACCAGATGCTGCTCGGCGACCCGGCGAGCGGCGAGATCCGCCGGTTCCTGGTGGGCCCAAGAGAGTGCGAGGTCACCGGGGTCACCTGGAGTGCTGACCGCAGGACCATGTTTGTCGGAATCCAGCATCCCGGAGAACAGGGCGGTAGTCACTTCCCCGGCGGCGGGGATTCGGTCCCCCGCTCGGCCGTGATCGCGATCACGCGGGTCGACGGCGAACGCATAGGCTGAAGGCTCGCAGTACGGCTCCGAGGCGGATATCCGGTGCTGGCCCGCTGCCGGTGCGTCGGAGGGGCGCAAAGGGGCAGTCTACGATTGCACGGCGCCGGAAGAGGCCGTGGAGCTCCTCGAGAGCGGCGAGGATCAAGCGACTTGATGCCTCCCCGGGTGCAGTCCGAAGACTTGTGGTCCTTTCGACCCGCCGCCCCAAGAACGCCCGTCGGGCTTCTGCCCGTTCGCCAGCACCGGCAGACCCGAAGCCGGCGACTCTATCCGGCTGCCTGTATCGAATTCCCCAAGGGTCAGGCGGACCGCGCCTTGGCTTTGCTCCCACGCCCGCCGCCGGTTGCCTGGCGCCGGACATAGACGGCGCCCTGGTCCCTGCGGATATCGAACCCCCCGCTCTTTTCGACCAAAGTGCTCAGGTTCGGGCAACCGTAGCTGCGCGGGTCGAAATCCGGCTGCTCGCCCTGGATCCGGTGCCCGACATTGCCGAGGTTCGCCCAACCGTCGCCGTCCGGGTCTCCGATCGCGCTGGCGATCAGCTTTCGGGCCTTGCGCGGCGGGTCCTTCTTCTGCGCCGCGGTATCCACCGGGGCCCCGGCACCCTTCTTCTCCTCCGTTCCGCTTTCGAGAAGGTTCTCGACATAGATGAACCGGTTGCAGGCGTGGCGGAACGCCTCGGGCGTCTTCTGCTCGCCGAAACCGTAGACCATCATCCCTTCCTCGCGCAGACGCTGCGCCAGCCGCGTGAAGTCACTGTCCGATGAAACCAGACAAAAGCCGTCGAGCCGGCCCTTGTGCATCAGATCCATGGCATCGATGACCAGCGCGATGTCCGAGGCGTTCTTGCCGGTGGTGTTGCTGCGCTGCTGGTGCTGAAGGATCGCCAGCGACTTGATCGCCTCGTCCCACGAGGCAAGCCGGGGACCGGAGAAGTCCCCATAGATCCGCCGCACGCTGGCTTCGCCCAGCCTGACGATCTCGTGGAAGATCGCCTGCGCGAAGCCAGGGCTGGTATTGTCCGCGTCAATCAGCACGGCGAGACTGTCCGCGTTCCTTTTGGCTGGCATTGGCGCCTCGCTCCGCTCCTGACGCACACCCTACGGGATTTGCTGCGGCAGCACCAAGGCTCAACACGCCCGCGAGCGCGCCTGCGTCCTTCGCACCACCGCCGTCAATCCCGGGCTGTCGGTCGTCATCCTGGAGACGGACACCTGGGCCTGCCAGGTCCGCAAGGCCCTCTTCTCCATGTCCGAACCCCATCCCATGGCTGGCAAGGACAACACGTCGTTCTCGAAGGCCTGCGGCATCGCCGATCGGTGCTTCGAGCATGAGGACGCCGCGGCAGTCCATCGATCGCGCAACCAAGCCAGCTCGCTCAAGCCATGGACGTCCAACAGATTGCGCCCCCTGCGCAGGGTGTAGGAGCGAAAGCTCCATCGCCACCCGGTATTGCG
This sequence comes from Alphaproteobacteria bacterium, assembly GCA_022824395.1. GTDB lineage: Bacteria > Pseudomonadota > Alphaproteobacteria > TMED109 > TMED109 > VXPW01. The sequence continues at coordinate 7,390 of JAJDZX010000015.1, read as the reverse complement.
CTCGCGGGCGGGCCGCACGGCACCGCCTTCGCCATTCGTCGTCAGATGGCCGGGTTGACCGGATTCACAAGCTCAACGTCCGGGAAACGGGTGAAATCACGATCCGTCGTGGCAATCGATGCGCCGTGCTCGATCGCCAGAGCCGCAAGATGCGCATCCATCACCATGGCGCCCCTCGCCTGGCCTTCCTTGCACATCGCGCTCAAAAGCCGCCACGCTCGCGGTCCTGGTTGCAGGCATGATGCGAGTGGCCGGTGCGGCTCGCCTCGCCCCGGTGAACTATGCCCCACGGCGCCGAGCGGCCCCTTACCGTGTCCGCAACCCCGGCACGTCGGCCTCGACGTCGAACGCGTCGCGAATGCCGTCCCCCAGCACGTTGAAGGCGACGACCGTCACGAAGATGAGGAGACCGGGCCAGATCGCCAGCTGCGGCGCGTCGCGAATCATCGCCTGGGCACCGGTCAGCATGCCGCCCCAGCTGGCCAGCGGCGGCTGGATGCCAAGGCCGAGGAAGCTGAGCACCGATTCGGTCAGGATCAGGTTTCCCACCGAAAGCGTTGCCGCCACGACAATCGGCGACAGTGAGTTCGGCAGCACGTGGCGCACCAGGATGGCGACCGGACCCGTGCCCAGGGCCCGTGCGGCCTGCACGTACTCGCGCTCGCGCACCACCAGTGCCGACCCCCTCGCCAGGCGGGCGACGGTGGTCCAGCCGACCAGCGCCAGGATCAGGATGATCCGAAGTGTCGCGTGCTCCGGCCGGTCTGCATCGAGACCGAGACGCGAGAGATCCGCTGCGGCCATGACGATCAGCAAGGGCAGCAACGGCAGGGCGATCACGAAGTCCGTGATGCGCATGAGCACCGCATCGAGCCAGCCGCCGAAATACCCGGCCGCGAGTCCCAGCACCGCACCGATGAACGTCGTCACCAGCGCTGCGGCCAGCCCGACGAACAGCGACACCCGGGCACCCTGCAGGAGGCGAAGCAGGAGATCGCGGCCCAGTTCGTCGGTACCGATCGGGTGGGCCCAGCTCGGGCCGGACAGCCGGGCCAGGAGATCGATGGTCTCGACCTGCAGCCCGAGCGCCGCTTCGGCCAGGGGGAAGGCCAATGCCATGAAGCCCAGGACCGCCAGCACGGCGCCGGCGACGACCGCCGGACCGTGGCGGCGGAATCGCCTCCAGGCTCCGAGGCGGGGGCCGGGGGCCGGCCTCACGCCAGCCCCGCCCCGATCCGAACGCGCGGATCCATCCAGGCGTACGTGAGATCGGCGGCCAGATTGCCCAGCAGCACGAGCAGGGTCGCGAAGAGCAGGCTCACGAGGGCAAGGTTGTAGTCGCTCGCCATGACCGCGTCGTAGATGAGCTTTCCCATGCCCGGATACGCAAACATGGTCTCGGTCACGAGCGCGCCGGAAACCAGCGTCCCTAGTGACAGCCCGACGATCGTGATGACCGGCACCAGGGCATTCTTGAGCGCGTGGCGGTAGATCACGCGGCGTTCACGCAGGCCCTTGGCCCGGGCCGTTCGAACGTAATCCCGGCGCAACTCCTCCATCATTGCCGCGCGCACGAACCGGATGAACCCGCCGACGGTGGCGGCACTCAAGGTAAGGACCGGCAGCACCATGTGGTGCCAGACCGGCGTGCTGTCGCCGGGCAGGTCGCCGATGCCGCTCGCCGGCAACCATCCGAGTTCCACCGAGAACGCCATGATCAGCATCAGGGCCAGCCAGAACGCTGGAACCGAGTAGGCGCCGAGCGACAGCAGGCTAACCAGATGGTCGAGCCACGAGTAGGCGCGCCGGGCAGCCAGCACACCGGCTGGAATCGCCACCACGAGCGACAGCAGGAGGCTGAGACCGAGCAACTCCACGGTCACGCCGAGACGCGGCCAGAGCAGTTCCAGAACCGGTCGATGGTGGAGTCGCGAATAACCGAAATCACCGGTGAGCGCGGCCGCCAGCCAGTTCAGGTAGCGCTCGTGAAGCGGCAGGTCGAGGCCGTAGAGGGCCTTGAGGCGGGCCGCGTCCGCCGGGGTCAACCGCGGGTCGGCCTGCACCATGACGTCGATCGGGTCGCCCGGCATGAGACCGATCAGCGCGTAGAGCACCATCGACATGATGACCAGCACCAGGGCCGCCCCGACGGCGCGCCGGCAGAGATAGCGAATCATGGCCGGAGTGGACCGGCTATTCGACGGCGCGCCACTCCTCGATCCACATGGTCGCTGGCACCTGGTGCCCGGTCGGCCGGATTCCTCTCAGCCAAACGGGAACCACGTAGGGCTCAACCCGGAAATACAACGGCATCGCCGGCAGGTCCTCGGCATACATCCGCTGCAACTCCGACCACATTGCTTCGCGCCGGCCGGGATCCAGCTCAAGCTCGAGGGTGTCGAGCAGCTCGTCCATGCGATCGGACCGGTAACCGGGAAAATTCTGCCCCGAGAAACCGTTGTCCTCGGAGGGAATTCGATCCGACCGGAGCATCTCGACCGGCACGCCCTCGGGCGTCGAGAGGAACGCGTACATGTTGAGGCCGGGGTTGGTCCGTTGGCTGACCGTCTCGCCGAAGAACACGCGCGCGGGCTGGTTCCGAAGCAGCGCCTCCACACCCACGTTGCGGAACTGCGCCTGCAGCACCTGCTGGACCAGCTCGCGTACGCGCGAGCCGGCCGTCGTCATGAGTGGGAAGGACAGGCGGTCCCCGTCCGCGTTGACCCGAATCCCGTCCGGTCCCGGCTTCCACCCCGCCTCGTCGAGGAGCTGCGCGGCGCGGGCGGCATCGTACGCATAGGTCATTACGTCCGAATCGAAGCCGGGGGCCAGCGGATGCATCAGGGAGTGTGCTACCTGCTGCTTGCCCCCGAACAGCGCGCCGACCATCGCCTCCCGGTCGATCGCATACATCAACGCCTGGCGCACGCGTCGGTCCCGGAAGTACACAGAGTCAAGATTGAAGTCGACGTGCTCGTAGACGAGACTGGGCACGAACGAAACATTGAATGTCCCGCTGCCGTCGCGCTCGAACGCCAGGGCCTCGTCGGTATTGAAACCGACTTGCCCGGAGACATAGTCGATCGCGCCGGACAGCAGGTTGGCCCGAAGCGCCGCGGTGTTCTCGATCACCCGTACCACGATCCGCCCGAACGCGGGTTCCGGGCCGTACCACGTGGGGTTGGGCTCGAGCACCACATGGCTGCCGGACACGACTTCGGAGATCCGGTATGGCCCGTACCACAGCCCTGGCTCGGTCGGCCGAGTGTCATAGAGCGTCCGATTGCGGTACTCGGCCGGTTCAACCGCCTGGGCGGCCTCCAGATGGGCCGGCAGGATGGCGCCGCCAAACGCGTTGTACGTGTAAGTGAGCCGGTCGACATGCAGCGTGAATGTCTTCGCATCGATCACGTCGATCTTGAGGATGCGCGCGTATTCCTCCCGGGCCGCGAAGCCCGTTCCCTCACGAAGGGCGGTCTCCCAGGTGAACACGACATCGGCACTCGTCACCGGCGTGCCGTCGCCCCAGATCGCATCGGGGTGTAGCCGGTAGGTCACGGCCACCCCGGTTCCGCCATCCACCAGTTCGGTGGGCTTGGCGAGACCGTTCTCGATGGTCGGGAGCTCCGTGCAGAGAAAGCAGCGCAGTTTCCAGTCGTGCCCGTAGTCGGTCACCGGCCGTAGCGTCATCGCGAGGATGTACTGCTTTGCCGCCATGAGATTGATGGCGGGATGAAAAGTGGAAGGGAACTGTGTGATGCCGATCGTCAGCGTATCGGTAGCCCCGGTCGCCGGTGACAGGTAACCGAGCACGCCGGCAACGATCAGGGCCGCGACGCGTGGAACCGCTCGCAGCCGCTGTCGGTGGTACCACGGCTTCGCCACGACACGATCCCGGTTCGGCCAGGCGGGCCGCGGCGAACCCCTGTTCTTTTCCGCTCGTGGCAGGCGTGCGAAGCACCGGCGGGTGGATTGTCGAGCCATCGATAGTGCAACCAGACTGAATGTTCCACCCACATGCGGACGCCGCCCCCGGCCGATGAAGGAACGGCCAGCCTTACATAATGGGGGCAACCAGCGGCGGTATGGAGGAGCGGATGTCGTACACCGTTCTGGTGACCGCCTGCCCGATCAAGTCCATGCGTTCGAGCTGGCGCAGGCGTCCCTCCACGTTCTTCAATTCGCGCGTCGAGAGGATGCGGTCGAGCACGCCGCACGTATCGGCCAGCGTCAGGATCACGATGTCCCGCGGGTCGGGAAGCCCGTCATCAAGCAGAACATTCACGATCCGGCGCTTCACTTCGCGCTCCTCGCCGCCATCGATCTGCGGATAACGCCGTGAGCCGAAGAACCAAAGCAGTCGTTCCTCAACCCGCTTGAGGATCTTCGCTTCGACCAGCCGCTCGGCAATTCGGTCCCGGTAGTCGCCCGAGCGATGACTCAACACCTGCACCCAGTAGGCAGCGTCATGCGGTTCCGGGTCGGCCACGATGCATTCGAGCACCTCGTCGAGCAGTGGATCCCCGGTGGGTTCAGTGCTGACGGTGAACAGCTCATCAAGACCAGTATCGATCCGGCACCGCAGCGCCAGATCCATGAGGATGGCACCCGCGATCGCGCAGTCGATCTGGATCGCTGGGACGTCGACCGGCGTACCCTTTTCATCGTCCAGAGTAAGAAGGAGGATTTCTTCGGGTATGGAGAGCATCAGGCGACTCGCTTGGTGCGGGCGATGGTACGGTACCGTCCCGCCGCCTTCAAGCTGGTCAGCCGGATGAATCCCCTTTCACGGGAGCCGTTTCGGCGAGAAAGTGGGCGACCAGCCAATGCCGCTCACCGTCCCGCACGACCATGCACAGCACCGATTTCTGACCGCGGTCTCGGGCTGCGCGGACGAACTCGGCGAGAGCGTCCAGGGTCGGGACCCGCTCCTGGTCAACCTCAACCACCAGGTCGCCTTCGCGCAGCCCCCGGGCCGCCGCGGGCTGCGGTATGGCGACCACGACAAGGCCCTGGACAGTACCGTGGATGCCGTGGGCGGTCGCCAGGGCGCGGGTCAGGTTGGAAAAGGTGACACCAAGGTCGTCGACCAGAAGTTCTTCGGCCGGGCCGTCAGGCACCTGGCCGGCCAGTTCCACCCGGATCTCGCCGCTGGCCGGCCGAAAGGCGTTCTCACAGTACGCGACCCCCACATCACCGGTTCCGTCCAGCACGCAACTCTGGATCTCGAGTTCCACCGACGCGACGGCGCGACAAGCGTCCGCGTCCGCTTGCGGGACCGAGAACGACGCCACTCTCTGAAAAGGCTGCAGCCGGCGGACCCGCCCGGCCGCAAAAACTCCTTCGCCGATCTCCGCTCCGGCCGCGCTTCTCGCCGTGAAATCGGCGACAAATCGGCTCAGATCACCAAACAGCCGATTCCTGATCTGGAACGACAGGTGACAGCTGTCGCCGGAGAGGGATGAGCCGACGATTCCGACGACGAGGCTGGACTCGGCCGTCTCGGCGGCGGCCGACGGCGCCACCACGGCCAGCAGCAGCGGCGCGATGGCCCGTGCCGCACTCACGCAGCGGCCTCGGCCGCCCGGCGGAGAAACTCGATTCGGTCCTGTCCCCAGTAGAGCTCACCATCGAATAGGAAGGTCGGCGCCCCAAACACGTTGGCGGCAATCGCGTCTTCGGTGTTCTGCGCCAGCGTTCGATCCGCGCCGCCTCCCTTGACGGCGACCAAGAGCCTCTCACCATCGAATCCGCAGCCTCCGGCAACGTCCGTCAGCGTCGCTTCGTCGGAGATATCACGCTCCTCGGCCCAGCACGCGCGCATCATGCGGAATGCGAATTCGGACGCATCGCCGGGGCCATCCAGAGCCGCGATCAGCATCTTGCCCGACAACGTGGGATCGACCGGAAAATGCCTCGGTTCCAGGTTGAGGTCCATGCCGAGATGGGCTCGCCACCGGCGCAGCTCGTTGAGACGGTTCTGTCGCACCGCCACCGGCCGGTCGCCCAGCGCCTTGATGCCGTTCCGCTGGAACACCGAGAAAATATCGAACGGCCGAAGACGGAGCTCGAGGTCGTGTTCGGCCGCTAGCGCTCGCACTCTCGGGGTTGCGAGGTAGGTCCACGGCGACGTCAGGGCAAGAAAGAACTCGATCGGGCGGGCCATGCGAAACTCCTAATACCGTGCGGCGTGTAGCACGAGCCGCTGTGCTACGCTCGGCGACACCATAGACGACCGTCCCAGCCAGCCGCGCCAGGATTCACAACGCGATGATTGAACGAAGGTTCTACCTGGAAACCCAGGACGGATCGATGGATTGCTTCTCCGTCCATCCGGAAGAAGGGGGCCCGTTTCCGAGCGTCCTTTTTTACATGGATGCACCGGCCATCCGCGGGGAACTTCGTGACATGGCACGGCGACTTGCCACTGCCGGTTATTTCGTCCTGCTGCCGAACCTGTTCTACCGGGTCGGCACCGAGCGCAACTATCCCTTCGATCAGGCGGCCATCCGCAACGATCCGAAAGAGCGCCAGATCATGGCCGACACCATGGCCGGCTTGACGAACGCCAAGGTGATCAGCGACACGGAAACGATGCTCGCGTACATCGCGCGCGAAGACGCCGCGGCCCCGTCGACGGCCGCACTCGGCTACTGCATGAGCGGCCAGTACGTCGTCTCGGTGATGGCCGCCTTCCCGGAAGCGTTCGCCTGTGGTGCGTCGTATTACGGGGTTCGAATCGTGACCGACGAAGATGACTCACCGCATCTCCGGGCTGACCAGGTCAAGGGAACGCTCTATCTGGCCTTTGCCGAGCGCGATCACTGGGTGCCGAACGACACTCTTGACCGGATTCGGGAGATCTTTACCGGCGAGGGCAGGCCCCATCGCGTCGAACTCTATCCGGGAACCGAACACGGCTTCGCGTTCTGGAAACGGCCCGTTTACCACCGCGATGCCGCGGAGCGCCATTGGGAGCGCATGTACCAACTCTTCCGGCAACATCTGGCGGCGCCGCCCGGTTGGTCCTGAAGCGGACGGGGTCCTGTCAGCCGAGCCGGGCGGCTAGGACGGGGTTGGCTGGGGAACCTGGATTCGAACCAGGATTGCTCGGTCCAGAGCCGAGAGTTCTACCGTTAAACTATTCCCCAGCTCACTTGGCCTGATCCGCTCGCTTGCTGCGGCGCGGCTTGTGATCAGTATACCAACTGCGCCGGCGGCGAAGCGGCGTGGTCAAGCTTGGGCCAGGTTATCGCGGTAGGGAACCGGGTTGCCCCGGTCCCCCCGCGCAGTTCCCGGCGTGCGCGCTAACGCACCGGGCTCCTCCCTTGGGTCTTGACGACCAGCCGCTGGCTTGGCCACGGGTGTCGGATCCTGGCCTTGGGCCAGT
>JAJDZX010000046.1 GCA_022824395.1 Alphaproteobacteria bacterium | reverse complement strand
TCTACGCTTCACGACGGGCGTTGCCGCACGCCATGCAAGACTCGCTTCCGGCTGGCTGGCTGCGCCTTTGCCGGGCGGGAGTCGAACCCGCTGGATCGCTACGAGAGGTTTCAGTTCATCGCATCCTCCTCTCCAGGACTTTGCCTGGCGCAATTTTTGTTCGGTCGCTGGGTGACGGCGGGGGATGATGTCAACGGTTGAGGGTTCGCCGCCAGTCTCTTCGGAGGGGTCGGATCCAGATGTCCTTCTTCGGTCGATCGCGTTTGGTGTGGCGGTCGTATCGGCCGCGTCCCTGGGTGGTTCCGACGCGGGTCCAGCCTGACGCCTTGTAGAGCGCGCCGGTGAAGCGTGGGGTCTCGACGAAGGTCTCGATGAGCACGGGCGTGACGTTGTAGCGCTCGGTCCAGTCCCCGGGCAGTTGTCGGCGGACCAGCGAGAGGATGTGCGATCCCAGGTTCGGGATGACGATCCATGGCAGGATCAGGAACCTCGGGTTGTCGATCACGAGGGGCAGGTTCCTTTCCCGCAGTTCCGGCGTCCATCCGATGAAGCGGTCGCGGGGTGCGAGCTTGCGTGCCGCGGTGCTGAAGCCGAGCATGGCGACGGGCCGGCCGTTGCGGTCATGGACGGCGTAGCGCATCTGGGCGCCGACCAGGGTCTTGTAACCGAGGTAGTGGTAGCGGGCGACGAACTCGTTCCACAGCTTGCCCTCGCGGCTGTAGCGGATGACAGGCCGCAGATCGAGCGGGCGGATCGCGTCGAGGGATGTCGGCGCCGGCTGCGCCGGCGGCTCGGTGTCCGGTCCGAAGACCATGGGCCGGCGCGGGGGGCGCGGCCACTTCGGCGGCGGCAGGACGATCAGTCCGTCCTTGTGCATGGCCAGCATCGTCACCCTGGCCATCATGTCCTTGAGGCCGCCGTCCGGCTTGAACCAGCCGATGCGCCGGCAGAACTCCCTGGACAGCGCATGGCGGTTGGGCGGCGGGTCGGCGGCGATCAGCGCGCGCAGCAGCGCCATCTCCGTGGCGGTGAAGTCGCGCCCGTAATAGCGGCACTCGACGACGGCCGTCATCCCGGCGCCGTCAGCGCGCGCCTGCGTTCCTCGCTCATCGACCAGGGCAGCCACGGCGCCGGGTCGTCCGGCGGCCGGCCGCCATTTTCAGCGCAGGCTTCGAGCCACGCCTCCAGCCAGCGCCGGACATCGATGCCGTTGGTCTTCAGCGTGGCGACGACGGAGTACATCAGTGCCGTGAACCGGGCGCCGGTCTCGCTGTCGGAGCCGAACGAGAGCCGTCGTCCGATGACGGGGCCTCTGAGCGCCCTTTCCGCGGCATTATTGTCCATGGGGACCTGGGGCTCGTCGACGAAGACGCTCAGCCCGCTGCGGTGGTTGAGCAGCGAGCGCAGCGCCCTGGCCTCGCGCGCTCCCGCCGGCAGGGCGTCGAGCTCCTGCCCGGCGTCCGCGAACAGGCGCTCGACCTCCGCTTCCAACGCGGCCTGCGTTTGCGCGAACGCCGCCGTCTGGCGTTCGCGAGCGGGGTCGTAATGTTCCAGCCTCGCTTCGTTCAGCCTGTAGATCGACGCGATGCGTTCGATCCACTCCTGGCACCAGTGCGTCAGCCCCGCCTGACCGGCGGCACCGTGGATGAAGTCGCGGCGCTGATGCGCCCAGCACCAACACAGAACGACCGCGCCGCCGAGCTCGTGCGCCATCGTCTTGTAGGACGAGAGACGGTCGCAGACCAGGAACAGGGTGCACGCCGTGCCGCCGAACAACTGCATGGCGACCCTGGCGCTGCGGGACGGGTCGATGTGGAAGTAGACCGCGTCGTCGCTCACCGAGGTCCACAACCAGGCACGGCTCGATCGGCCCGCTTCCTTCAGCGACTGGATGCGCCAGACGGTTTCGTCGCCATGGCGCACCGCGGTTTCGCTCTGGTGCGCGCGGATCGCGTCGTCGAACGGCTCGAACAGCGGCAGGAACCGGGGCACGCTGTCGGCCAGGGTCCCGACCGAGATCGGCAGCCCCTGGTCCGACATCCATGCGGAGACCCGGTGCAGGGGGCGCAGGCAGGCGTGGCGCTCGAACAGGACGCACGCCCACACGCTGGTTCCGTAGGGCGTCCCGGGGAACAGCCGCGGCACCGGGGGAGCCGATACCTCCAGCGGCGACGATGCGCAGCCGCAGCTTCGCCGCCACCGGGGGCGCACGATCCGGCGGGTGTGGGCCTTGACGGCGATCTCGATGATGGTCGAGCATCGCTCGCCGTTCATCACGTAGGGCTTCCCGCAACCGGAGCACATGCGGGCGTCCCGCGGCGGGTGGCGCTCTTCCTTCTGCTCCTCCAGCGCGGGCCGCCGGGTGCGTCCGTGGCCGGGAGCGCCGGGCTGCTGGCCGCGCTTGCGCGGCGAACGCGGCTTCTCCTGCTGCTCGCTCCGGCTGCCGAAGAGGGCCTTCTGCAGCACGGCTGCGCTCGCACGGAGCCTCGCGTGTTTCGCCTCCAGCGTCTCGATCCGGTGCCGCGAGGCCGTCACAGCTTTGCGCAGCCGGGCATTCTTCCTGGCAAGCAGCTTGATCGTTGCCTTCTGCCGCCGCGACCTCCTGAGCGCCACACGCAGCTCCGTGGTCCTGTTGGACAGCGCCCTCGTCAGCGTCTCCCTGGCCGCGCGATGCCTGGCGGCCTGGGCCCTGGCAGCCGCCGACGCCCGCACGGTCCTGCGCAGCCGGCGGATCTCCCTCGACTGCGACCTGATCGTCTGCTTTTGCTGCCATGATCTTCTGAGCGCCGCACGCAGCTGCGGGCCCGCGATGGGCCTGGACAGCGTTTTCTTCTCCGCCAGAAGCTTGCCGAGCTTGGCCTTCATGGCCGCCTTCCCGGCCCTGGCTCCGTCCAGGGCAAGGCGCAGCCAGAAGACCTCCTCCGACAGCGACCGAACCCGGTCCGACTGATCGCGCAACCGTCTCAACGCCGCGCGCAGCTGAAGATCCTCGGCGTACTGCCGGCGGATAGTCTCCCTGTGCCGCTCCGACGCCTGCTCCGCACCGGCCAGCCGCTTGCCCAGACGGGCGACCTCCCGGTTCAGCCGGGTCACCTTCTTGCTCAGCTCGCCACGTTCCGCGCGCAGGGATCCGATCGTGGCCTTCTGGCTCTCCACCCGCTCCAGGGTCGCACGCAGCCGGCGCCTCTCCTTGTCGGTCCTCGCGATCAGCCGGCGTCTGGCCGGCGCGATGCCGGCTTCGGACAGCAGCTTCTCCAGCCGTGTCACCTCGGCCTGCAACGCAAGGGCGTTCCCCGCCGTGCGCCGGACGTCCTTCGTCTCCTCGCGGGCAGCCTGCAACTTGGCCCGGTTCGAGTCGGCCTGCCACTTCAGGGAACCCGCCCTGGCGCGCGCGCCCACCTCCGCCCGGCGCAACTCTCCGCAGCGCGCTTCGGCCGTGTCCGCTCGCGAGCGCTCCCGCTCCGCGCGGGCATATTCCTGCTCGTACCGGGAACGCCAGTCACGCGCCTCGCGCGCCGGGGCCGACGCGGAGGACGACAACATCCCGTCGTCCCCCTCGATCAGCGCAAGGTCTGCCCCGAAATCCTCGTCGCGGCTCGCCATGCGCCGAAACTAGCGCAGGTCAAATCGCGTTACCAGTCCCGAATTGCTGCCTGTGGTGGTCTGGAGGAGGACAACCCCAGCATCTGCCCCATCACCCGGCGACCGAACAATTACTCACAGTATCAGGGCGTTGTATGTGTTCGGTCAGCGGGTGATGGAGCGGAACCGTACCGCCGCCGATGTGGTGGAAGCGCTGAGTCAACAGGGCTCATTCAGGATGCTGATCGCCATCGACTCCGATTCCCACTCGGTGACCGCACGAAATCGGGCGTTTGCCGCGCGGCTTCCCATCGGTTCGGAGTGAGCGCGGCCAGCGTCAGCCAAACGAACCGGCGGGCCGCAGAGCAGGGCGACCCCTGTCCCAAGGCGCCGAGTTCCTGTTTCCTGCTGCGCAAGGCGAACGAGCGTACCGGCTAAAGCCTCTGGAACGCCATCGGACGTATTCTCAACTTCTTCTCACCTACCTAATGCTGCAACTACTTCAGGCTCGTCGGGTATGATCCAAGCTGATCCAATTTCACCCTGCCCGGGCCAGCGGGGAAGGGAACTCCGCTTAATCCAAGATCCGACTGGTAAATTCTTGATGGCCTGCGGAAAGGAGGGTCATGCTTGGCAGTGCGACGCGTGGCTGCGGATCATCGACACCCTCGGGGCCAGCACCATCCGGGGCGCCGGGGCGTAGCATGCTCACGTGGGTCAATCCGACACATCTGCGCCGCTGGTGATAGCAGGCGCCCGCTGACCGGGACGGACACACCATGCTGACCTTCACCGAAGAGCTGGTGCTGTTGCTGAACGACGAAGACGGCGTGCCGCTGCTAATTCGGCCGGACATCGCGGCGTGTGCGCTGGCGGGCGCCGTGCTGATGGATCTTGCTTTCGATTACAGGATTGACACGGATCTTGACGCACTCGTCGTTCACGACCAGACACCGACCGGCAATGCCGTGCTCGACCGTCTGCTGGCGAAGATCGCGGTCCGTGCCGAGGTTTGCAATACCAAAATGTGGATCGGCGTGTTGTCGACCGAGGAGGCCCCGGCTGTTCACGAGGAGGTCCTGGCGAGACTCGTCGAACGGAGCGTCCTTACCGTCCGGACCGGTAGAATCCCGTGGTTGGAGTCGCGACGGTATCTGTGTGGCGACGGCGAGACGGCGCAGAAGATCCGCCAACGTATCGCGACCGTGCTGTATTCCCACGATATTCCCGACGCCCGGGACGTCGCCCTGATCTCACTCCTGGATGCCTGCGAGATCCTCCCCGAGATCCTTCCAACGCAAGAGCTAGCGGACCTGCGTCCCCGCATCACGTTGCTGCGGAAAATGGACCTGATCGGGCGCGAGGTGGCCGCGGCAATCGCCGACATCGAGCGTTCGATCATTCAAGCGGTACGGGATCGGGCGGCGCGGTTCCGGAAATTGCTGCTGTTCCTCTCGGCTGTTGCCGGAAGCGCGGCGGGCGCGACGTTCGTACTCCCGCGCGTCCCCGTAGCCGATAGTTTCGGCGCCGCCCTCCGCATGCACCTCTGGTTCGACAGCGGCTGGCAGTTGTGGACCGGCTATGCCCTGCTCGCACTGGCGTCAGCAGGCATTCTCGCGGTCGTGCTCATGAAGGTGCGGCGAATCGCCCGGTTCGGTGGTCACAATTGGTGGCGGCTCGCCCATGCCGGGCTTGGTGTCGCCTGCGTTCTCGCCCTCTTTGTGCACACCGGCTTTCGTCTGGGAGCCAATCTCAACGCGGCGCTGATGGTCTGTTTCCTGGCGGTGTTGATCCTTGGCGGCATCGCCGGGGTTTGCAACAACGCTGCAGGCGAGCTGCGGCGGATGGGGGTACCACCCAGGGTGCGCATCATCCCGATGCGCCTGCACACGGTTGCGCTCTGGCCTCTTCCGGCTCTCGTGATCATCCACGTGCTGGCCGTCTACCTGTATTGAAGAGGGTGTTGCATGTCGCGCAAGGCGTTCTTCCGGGCCGGTTGGGTGCTGATGACCCTGGCAGCGGTCGGCGTGGCGCTGCTGTGGATGACGGTTGGCGGCGCCCGCAGGATTTTCCTGATCGGCGAGACGACCGCCGCCCACCATCAGATCGAGCTGGCATGCGAAAGTTGCCATACCGCGCCGGTCTTCGCCGCGGCGGCGACAGCGGAGCAGGCGTTGAACAAGGCTTGCCGGAACTGCCACGAGGATGAACTGGCCGAAGCCGACGACAGCCATCCCAGGAAGATGTTCCGCAACCCGCGGATGGCCGTCTATTGGGACAAGCTAGATGCGCGGCTCTGCACGACCTGCCACGCGGAGCATCGGCCCGAGATCACGCGGAAAGGAGCGGTTACCGTGGCTGCGGACTTTTGCCGGGCGTGCCACAGCGAGGGCGACCAGGACGTTCGCACAGACCGACCCAGCCACGCCGGATTGGCCTTTGATACCTGTGCGTCAGCAGGCTGCCACAACTATCACGACAATCGTGCCCTCTACGCGGACTTCCTGGCGAAGCACGCAAACCAGCCGTGGCTGACGGCGGCCCCCATCCACACCTTGTCGGCACGGCAACGCACCCCAGCGCCCGCCGGGGAAACAGCGCTCGAGCGAAGTGACGCCCTAGCTCCTGTGGCGGCGCTCACCGATCCGACGGCCCTTGATCAGTGGACGGGTTCGGGTCATGCAGCGGCGGGCGTGAACTGTGCCGGTTGCCACGCCCCGGAAGTGGCGCCGGATGCCCCGGTCGCGGAGGTCGAGGCGCGATGGATCGCCGCCCCGCCCCTCACGGTCTGCCGGGGCTGCCACAAGGCGGAAGCAAATACGTTCGCACGCGGCCGGCACGGCATGCGCCAGCACCCCATGATCGCGCCGCCGCGGGATGCAGCGAAGACGGCCATCGGCACTGTCCTGCCAGAGACTATCGTGCGGTGGCTCGCGGATGCCCCGCATCCCACCCGGATGACCGTGCGCGAGGCGCGCCTCCCGATGCGCGCCGCCGCCGCCCACAAGGTGCTCGATTGCGGGACCTGTCACCAGCCCCACGCGGTCGATGTCGGGCAAGCTGCGGTGAAGGCCTGCGTGACCTGTCATGACGACCCTCACAGCCAGGCCTATGTCGGCAGTCCTCATCACGTGCTCTGGCAGGCCGAGCAGTCCGGCGCCGCGGCGCCCGGGACCGGGGTGAGTTGCGCTACCTGCCATATGCTGAAATCCGAGCGCCGCGGCGTAATCGCCACCAGCCACCACCAGAACGATGGCCTGCGTCCCAATACAAAAATGATCCGACCTGTTTGCCTCGATTGCCACGGGCTCGGCTTCGCGATCAACGCGCTCGCGGACTCCGGGCTCGTAGCGCGAAACTTCAGGGGACGGCTGGCGGTTCATGTCCAAAGCATCGATTGGGCAGTGCGGCACGCCGCTTCGGAAACCGAGAACACCGGGCGTTGAGCGCGCGCCCGCGTGCTCAACCCAGCCAAGAAAGAAAGGGGAACCGCCATGCAGTCAAGATCAGGCCGACTCACCGTGTTGACGGCGGGTGTTGCCGCCATGGTTGCGGCGGCGAGCGCAGCCGCAGACGGCATTCCGTACCGACAGGTCGCCGACATGCTGTATCAGGTCATGTCCGCAGACCGCGAGGTTTATACCAAGATGGTGATTCAGCGCCTCACGGTGGACGACGAGGTCATCACCGCGTCGGAACACTTCGAGGACGATGTCGCCCTGCCGTTGCCCGCGCAGATGTTCCGCTTCGGCGCGGAACGGGTGGCGGATGAAACGGAGGACTTCTCGTACGCGTTGCTCTCGCTCCAGCCGATCAACGAGAAGAACGGCCCCGGGACCGGACTGGAGAAGGAAGGCCTGGAGTTCGTCGTCGACAACGAGGGGGAGAACTTCTACGGGGAAGAGGAACTTGGCGAGCAGCGCTACTTCACCGCCGTGTATCCCGATTATGCCGTCAGCGGAGCCTGCATCCGATGCCATAACGAACACAGGGATTCGCCGCGTACCGACATCAAGGTGGGTGACGTAATGGGCGGTGTCGTGATTCGCTTTCCGGTGGACTGAAGGCGGTTGCAGTCATCGCGACTGCGGCGTCGAGACCGTGAGGCGAACAGATCCTGCGGCTGAACCCAGGGTTGACGACCGTCCTGAAGCCGCCGTTCGTTCGGCCTGGCGCCAACTCCGTTACCGAGTTAATGCAGAACTGGGGACCCGTCACAGTGCAGAGTGCCCCGCCACATAGGCCTGTTCTGCAAACGCGCAAGCGTTTCTGTCGTTCCTGCCGAAACCCAGGTTGAACGGGGCGCTACGCCGGTGGAGTTGTCACCGACGGTTCGGATATGGACCTACAAAGAAAGGTTGACAGATAAGGTCAACACTCCCGATGTCCGCTTTTGCGGCACTACGTTGTGCAGTGGCACGGCGACGTTGTGCGGCCAAAAGGCTGAACAGGCCGAAAGCCGGTCCACGTCCCTGATGGAACCCCACACTTCAAGTCCAGGAATTTGGACACACGCACCCCGTCACAACGACTGGGCGCTTCCCCGGCACCATGTATCGCGGTAGGGAACCGGGTTACCCCGGTCCCCCCGCGCAGATCCCGGCGGGCGCGTTAACGCACCCTATGTTGTCGACAACATAGTTCGCGGTATGTGGCGAACTTGACTATGTGGCGAAGTCGCCCTGAAGGACGGGTTTGCCCGGTGATCGTTGACGACTTCACAACATAGTTTGAGATGAAGACGGTGGTGTGCCTTTCCCCAGGAGGCACACCATGTTCGA
>JAJDZX010000058.1 GCA_022824395.1 Alphaproteobacteria bacterium | reverse complement strand
CGGCGTGAGATCCAGCGCGCGCCGGTCGGCGGTCGGCGCCGCCTCGGGGCGGGCGGCGCCGCGCTGCTCGGCGGTGCGCCGCCAGAGCTTCGGGAGCCCGGCCCGGCGCAGGACCCGGGCGACGGTGGTGGTGCTGACCGGAAGGCGCTCGCGCGCGGTGAGCCGCCGGGCAATCTCCCCGACCGAGAGGTTCTCGCGGATGCGCAGCTCGACGATGCGCCGGTCGCGGTCGGCTTCTGGCCCGGGCTTCCTGCGTCCGCGGCGGTCGGGCAGGAAGAAGGAGCGGTCGGGCTGCTTGCGGAAGGCGGCACAGAGGTTGCGGAAGGTCCCGACGGAATAGCCGAAGCGCCGGGCCGCCTCATCCAGCGTCAGGCGGTCGACGTAGTGGGCGCGGAGCGCCTCGTACTGGCGATGGGTGCTGTTGGCGGGCGACAGGAACTGGCGGTCTAGAGTTTCCATCTGTCATTACCGGTCGAACCATGCAGCGTCCGGACCCGGACCTCCGATCGTTGGCGGGTCGCCCGGTGTGGCGATCCGCTTGAGTCTTCTGATATGTGATGTTATAACATTACCAGTCCGCCTCTCAAGGTGAGGCCAAGAAATGACGGAACCGTTCATCCGGGCCCAGCATCGATCCGGATGGCAGAGGGCGGCGTGTGCTGCGCGAACGGGTCGCGCCGGCACGCCGGCGTGCCACCCGCCTTCGATCCCGATCCTCCACGGTGTCGAAGGTGTGCCCCGCGCATGCCGCCCGCCCCGCGATCTCTTCGCCTTGGGGGGCTCAGCGCCATGAAGCTTGTTGCGTTTCCAGCCCTTGTCGCGTGGAACCTCCTGGCCGGCGTCCGCGCGCTCGGCACGCTAATGGCCCTCCGCATTGCGGGCCTTCCCGCCGCCGTGCGCTTCCGGGGAGTCGGCAACCGCACGTCGATCGCGGTCGCCGTGTCGGTTGCGATGCGCTCGAGCCCGAACAGGCTTCGCTACTCCGGCAATTTCCGTCTGCCCTCCGCGGCCGCGATCATCCCTGGAGCGGGTCTCGCCCTTGCGCAGTCGCTGGTTCCCGGACCGGCGGGCCGCTCCATCACTTGGGTCTTCCCGCGCCACTCTCCCGAAGCCTGAAAGGACGTCTCCGTGCTCACACGCAGATCGCTTCTGACCTCCGTCGCCGCCGTCTTCGCCTTGGCGCTCTGCCTTCCGGACACCGCGCGCTCCGACCGGCCGATCCCGGTGGTCGCCACCTTCTCGATCCTCGGCGACATGGTGAAACAGATCGGCGGCGAGCATGTCGTCGTGACGACGCTTGTCGGCCCCGACGGGGATACGCATATGTACCAGCCGACCCCGGCCGATGCGCGCGCCATCAGCGAGGCGCGGATCCTGGTCGTCAACGGGTTGCAGTTCGAAGGCTGGCTCGATCGCCTGATAGAGGCGTCGGACTTCCGCGGCGTCCAGGTGGTGGCGACCGACGGCATCGAGCCGATGGCGTACGGGCACGGCGCCGATGCGCACGCCGAGGACGATGACCACGACGGCCACGCCGAGGGCGATGACCGCCACGGCCACGACGGCCATGACACGCACGCCGAGGGCGATGATCACGACGGCCATGACCACGGCGCCCTCGACCCCCATGTCTGGCAGAGCCTCCGCGATGCGGCGGTGTACGTGGACAACATCACCGCGGCGCTCGCCAGGGCCGACCCGGGGAATGCCGGCGTGTTCTACCGGAACCGCGCGGCCTACGTGGACGCGCTCAAGGCGCTCGATACAAGAATCAGCGAGATCGTCGCCGGGCTCCCCGCCGAGAGCCGGACCGTCGTCACCTCCCACGACGCGTTCGCGTATTTCGGTCGCGATTACGGGCTGACCTTCATCGCGCCGCAAGGGCTCAGCACCGAATCGGAGGCGTCCGCGCAGGATGTCGTCCGCCTCATCCGGCAGATACGCGATGACGGCATCCGCGCCGTCTTCATCGAGAACATCGGCGATCCGCGCCTCCTGAAGCGCATCGCCGACGAGACGGGCGCCGTCATCGGCGGCACGCTCTATCCCGGCGCGCTGTCCGGCCCGGACGGGCCGGCGCCCACCTACCTCGACATGATGCGGCACAACGCGACCACGCTCGCGCGGGCGCTGGCCTCGTAAGGCTCCGCGCAGCCTGTGAACGCCGGGACCGACAGTCGCATAACACGGGTTGTGCTCACCGGTCGGGCCGACGGCACCCGGCGCCCGGCAAAGAAGTCAGCATGACCGAAACTGCCCCATCGGTCCTGGCGAAAGGGTCGCCGATTTCTCAGGGCACCTGTCGTTCATCCGTGCTTCACGTGTGCACGTCCTGCAGGGCGCCTGGCTCTCCGCGTGAACCACGGGAGAATCGAGCCGGCGCCAAACTCTATCGAGAGCTTCGCGCGACCTTCCAGGCGAGCCCGTTGGGCCACCACGTGGAGGTCCGGCCGGCCCAGTGTCTGAGCCTGTGCCCGCGCCCCTGCGGAATCGCGCTCACGTCGCCCGGAGCGTGGACGTACCTCTTCGCGGATCAGCACCCGGGCGAAAGCGCACGTCACATCATGGCGTGCGTCGCGCTCTACATCGGCACCAGCGACGGGTTCATGCCGCGGGAGCGGCGTCCGAAGCCACTCCGCGCGAGCATCGTGGGGCGTGTGCCGCCACATGTGTGGGGCGCAGATGTCTCTGCGTGAAGGCATGCCTCCGCCGAGCCACGCCGTCGCGTGGCGCGCCCCGACCGAACCCGTCGTGGTTTGGAGTCCTCGTTGCTCTCCACGCGGTCAGACGCGGCGCCCGTGCAGACGGGCGCTGAATTTCTGCCGTGACGTCATCCGGGCCCATCGTCGGTCTCGCCGTGGCGCCGGGACAAGAGAGAACCCGTCGTTCACCACGGCTGGGCCCAGATGGCTTCAGTGGCAGCGCCATGGAGGGACTTCCTTAGCAGCTACAGCAAACGTTCATCAATAGGGGGAAGAACATGAACGCCATTTACGGTACGTATCGCGGCAAGCTGTCCGTCGTGGCGGCTGCCGTGCTGATGGCAGCGCTGACGAATCCAATGTCCGCTTGGGCACAGTCACCGGAAACCGACAGCCGAATCATCAGCCTCGACGAAGTCGTCGTCACCGGGCTTGGCCGCCCTGAGCCGCTCAGCAAGATCGCCAGCACGGTTCAGGTGGTCGACGCGGAACATCTGCGGGAATCGCTCGACAACTCGGTCACCGAACTGATGCGGGAGCGCGCCGTCGCCTTTTTCAGTGAGTGGACCCCGGGCCAGACGTCGATCACCATGCGTGGCGCACGCGGCGACGGCCAGGGCCGCGACTACCGGGGCCAGGTGCTGGTGCTGCTGAACGGCCGCCGGGCGGGCACGGCGAACCTGTCGAAGCTCTCGCCGGACCAGCTTGATCGCATCGAGATTATTCGTGGCCCCGCTTCGGTCGCATTCGGCAACCAGGCGATGGGCGGCGTCATCAACCTGATCACCCGCGACGGCCGGAGCGTCTCGGGCGGCACGGCCTCGATCGAAGCCGGCAGCTACGGGTTCGGCCGGGCGAAGGCGGAGTACGGTAGCGCCGTTGCCGGGAAGCTCGCCGGTTATGTCGGGGTCAACGGCATGACCAGCGACGACTTCGACGGCGGCTCCGGTGCCTCGAAACAGATCAACACCGCGGTGGACCGGCGCGGAGCACTCGCCGCCCTTAACTGGGACCTCGGCCCCAGTCAGTGGCTGAATCTCACCTTGCGCACCCACGGTGTGTATGACGCGGGGTTTCGCGGCTCCTCCTGGGACTACGACAACTACGACGACCGCTGGAACAACTCCGTCGACCTGTCCTACGCCGGCGTGCTGGATGATTTGGGCATCGACCTGAATGCCCAGGTCTATGCCTTCCGTGACGTCGATTCCTTCCACTGGGGCTCCGAAGTCAGAGGATTCGATACGGACAACCTTCGCCGGGAACTCACGGCATACGGGGCGAGGTTGACACCGGAATTCCAACTGACCGAGACCACGCGGCTGCTCGTGGGCTTCGACGGCGAGTCATCCCAGCTGCGCGGCACTCGCACACGCGCCTCCGTCAGCGGCGAACCGGTCTCGCAGGTCGCACACTACGACAACAACGAGGACAACCTGCTGACCGCAGGCTATGCCGAGCTCACCCAGTCCTTCCTCGATGACCGGCTCACCGGGCGGGCAGGCGTGCGGTATACCCGCAACGAGCTCAGCCGAAGGGACACGCCGAACCTCAACCTGAGCGGCGAACCCGACCGCACCTTCGACGGCACGACCTACGGTGTCGGCCTGGCCTACGCAGTGCTGCCCGGCCTCAAGGCCCGGGCAAGCTATGCCACGGGCTTCCGCGCGCCGACGGGCCGGGAGCTGGCTGGCGAGTCCTCAGCGGTGCTGACACCGGAGCGCATTACCCGCGGCAACCCGGACCTCGATGCCGAGGAGAGCGAGCAGTTTGAAGTCGGCCTTACGTACGCACCCGGCAACCTCTTCTTCGACGCCGCCGTCTTCGATCAGACGATCAAGGGTCGGATCACGACCGGACCGTACGTTGACGACATTCGTCAGTTCCTCAACGCCGACGGCGATGCGGAAGTCCAAGGCATCGAGGTGCAGGCCCAGCTTGACGCTGCGCCCTGGCTCGGCCTGGCGGACCAACGTCTCACCCTCAGCGCCGACGGTACCTGGAACTTCAAGCTGCTGGCCGACGGCATCGACCGCCGGGACAGTGGCCCCTATGGTCACAAACTGCAGCGGTTGAACGAATACCTGGCTGCCCTGCGGCTCGGCTACGAGTGGCGCGAGCGTTGGGGCTTCAGTCTGGTCAGCTTGCTGTACGGGCCGTTCTACTACGATACCGAGGAAAGACTGCTGCCGACCGCCGAGCCGGCCAGAAACCACGTGCACCGCAAGGATGCCTACTGGGTCTTCAATGTGCGTGGCCACTACAACGTGACTGACCGGGTCACCGTTTACGGTGGGATCACCAACCTGCTCGACAAGAACCAGCACCCGATGTTCGTCGCGCTCGACGAACAGCCCTACATCTCCGACCCCTCGAACTCCAACGGCGGCCGGGGCAACTCGATGCGCGGGCGCTTCTTCTCCGCCGGCATCAGGGTCACCTTCTGATGTCCTGATGAAGCTCACTCGACGCCGCTTCCTGCCGGCCGCGGCTGGGACCCTCGCGGCAGCCATCACCGCACCCTGCGCGGTGATGGCGGGGTCGCACGACGGCTGGCCGC
This sequence comes from Alphaproteobacteria bacterium, assembly GCA_022824395.1. GTDB lineage: Bacteria > Pseudomonadota > Alphaproteobacteria > TMED109 > TMED109 > VXPW01. The sequence continues at coordinate 28,691 of JAJDZX010000058.1, read as the reverse complement.
GCGAGGTGACCGACGCGCTGGGCCGGCGCGTCCGTATCGCCCGCCGGCCTGCCCGCATCGTGCCGGTGTTCTCCAGCAATACCGAGATCGTCGCGGCACTCGGCGGCGCCGGGCGCATCGTCGCGATCGACGGCCTGACCAGTTATCCGCCGGAGGTCCTCGACCGTCCGCGCATCGGCAACCGCGTCGGCTTCAGCCCGGACATCATTGCCCGGGTTGGCGCCGACCTCGTCATCGTGACACCGTCACGGCACGCGGCCGCACGGCTGTTGCGGCCGATGCGCCTGGCCGGCGTCCCGGTAATCGTCCTCGAGCATCCGACGCTGGCGCGCATCCTGGCCAATATCGCTCTGGTCGGGCGCGCGATCGGCAGCGAGCGGGAGGCGCGGGCGCTGACCCGGACGATCGAAGACGAACTGTCGGCACTGGCCGAGCGCTTCGCGTCGCGGCCACCCAAGCGGGTCTACTTCGAGACCGGCGCGGCCGGCCGTGCCGGCTACCTCTCGGTCCGGCCCGGCACCTACACCGACGACATCCTTCGCCACGCCGGCGGGCTCAACGTCTTCGGCAACCGCACGAGTCTCTCGCAGGTGAGCGGCGAGGCCGTGTTCCGGGCGGATCCCGACCACATCCTCGTCGCCGGCAGCGAGGCGGATGTCGCCGCTCTTCGCGAGCGCCCCCACTGGCACGGCATCCCGGCGGTCGCCGCCGGGCGGGTCGATGCGATCCCGCGCGGCCTGGTCCTGATCCCGGGGCCCCGCGTCGTCGAGGGCGTGCGCAGCGTCGCCCGCGTGCTGCACCCCGATCTCGTTGCGATCCACCGGACTTGACGCGCATCCTGGGCATCCCGACCGGCTGGCTGGCAGCTCTCGTTGCCGCGGTGCTCCTGTCCATCGGGTTCGCCATGATGCTCGGGCCTGAATTGCTCGGCCCCGGCCGGTTGCTGGATCTGCTCCGGCCGGCGGCGGGCGATCATCCCCTGGACCGCCTGCTGTTCGAGTGGCGGCTGCCGCGCGTGCTGACCGCCTTCGTGGTCGGCGGGTTGCTCGGCGCGGCCGGGGCGATCTTCCAGGGCATTTTCCGCAACCCGCTGGCCGATCCCTTCCTGATCGGCACCGCGCCGGGTGCGGCGCTCGGTGCCACCCTCGCGCTGCTGGTCCCGGGGCTTTCGCTCTTCCAGGCGCTCTCCCCGCTGCTGCTGCTGCCGGTCCTGTCGTTTGTGGGCGCCTTCGGCGCAACGCTTGCCGTCCTCCTGCTGGCTCGCATCGCCCAGGTGCGAGATACGGCCGGACTGCTCTTGGCCGGCGTCGCCATGGCGGCATTCCTCGGCGCCTTGCGGAGCTATCTGATGCTGGCGCTCGCCGACGAGACGATCAGCCTCCAGGTCGTGCTGTCGTGGACGCTTGGCGGCATCCAGACCCCCTTCTGGCGCGAACTGGGCTACATCGCCCTGGCGAGCGTGCTCCTGCTGGTGTTCGCGCGCCGACTTGCCCACGGCCTCGATGTCCTCGGCCTCGGGGACGACGTGGCGCGCAACATGGGGCTCCCCGTCGAGCGCTTCATCGTGATGGCGACCTTGCTCGCCTCCGCCCTCGTCGCGCTCGCGGTCACCTGGGGCGGCACGATCGGCTTCGTCGGTCTGATCGTGCCGCACCTGGTGCGCTGGACGCTCGGGCCGCGCCACGCCCCGCTCATTCTGACCTCGGCCCTGGTGGGGGGCATTCTCCTGACCCTGCTTGACGGTCTGGCGCGCAGTCTCCTTCCACCGGCGGAAATTCCGCTCGGCTTGCTGACCGCCCTGATCGGTGCACCCTTCTTCATGCTCATTCTGGCAAGGCGCAGCCGACAATGACTCACGCGCCCGCCAAACCGAGCCCACTTGCGCGCCTGTCAGACCTGCGTCTCACCAAAGCCCGTCGCCCGGTTCTGGACGGCGTCGCACTCGAGGTATTCGCCGGGGAACTGCTTGCCCTGGTGGGCCCGAATGGGGCCGGCAAGAGCAGCGCCCTCAAATGCCTCGGCGGCATCGAAACGGCGTGGAGCGGAAGGATCGAACTGGAAGGGCGCCGGCTGACCGACTTTCCGGCGAATGAAAGGGCACGCCGAATCGCCTATCTCCCGCAGTTCTTCGCACCGCACTGGGAACTGAGCGTCGCCGACCTCCTCGACATTGGTCGGGAGCGCGGGCTGACGGCCTTCGGATGGCGCGCGATTCGAACCCCCGTACCCGCGGCCGTCGATGCGGCGGACCAGTCGAGCGGTCTGCTTCAGGATCTCGAGCTGACCGGGCTGCTGGACCGCCAGTTCGCCTCGCTGTCGGGCGGGGAGCACGCCCGCGCGCTGCTGGCGCAGGCACTGATTGCAAGGCCGAGCCTGTTGCTCGCTGACGAGCCGATCGCCAGTCTGGATCCGGCCCATCAGCTCCGAACCATGCAGTACCTGCGCCGATCCCTCAGCGACGTCGCGTCGCTGGTCGTGCTGCACGATCTCAACCTCGCGCTACGCTTTGCCGACCGCATAGCGGTCATGGCCGAAGGCCGGATCGTCGTGTGCGGAACCAGCGAGGACGTATTGACCTCCGGGATCCTCACCGAGGTCTTCGGCGTTCGGTTCGAGACGTACCCGACGCCTTGGGGACAGGCGGTGCTGCCTGGCCAGGAGGACCTCGGTTGATGGGAGACCGCCTGCCTGCCGTCGGGAAGACGGGGAAGGGGGAGATGGGAGGACTGCCCGGCGGGATGACGCCGTCGACGTTCTGGAAAACGGCATTCGCCCAGAAAGCCGAACGCGACAAGCGTTGGCGCGACGACACGGCAGAGGAATCCTTCTGGCGCCACTATGCGCCGGACTACGACGAGCGGAGCCCGCTGGCGCAGCGCGCCGACGCCCTGATCACCGACCTCCTGCCACTGCTGCAGCCCGGCGACCGTGTGCTTGAGATCGGGTCGGGATCCGGTGCGTTCACCCGGCGGATCGCTGACCACGTCGGCGAGATCTCTGCCGTCGAGCCCTCGATGGCCATGCGGATCGAGTTTCTGCGCCGCTGGGAGGAGGCACGATCCGGCGCAACGCCCCGGCTTTGGCCATGCAGTTGGGAGGATGCGCCCGAATTGGAGGCCGACGTCGTTTTCGGATGCAACGCCTTCTATCGCATGGAGGATGTTGCGTCCGCATTGTTGAAGATGCACCGCAGCGCGACCCGGTGCGTCCTCCTGGTCCAGAGCGTCGGCGCCCCTTATGCGCCGCCACTGCACGTCCAGCTCGACGGGCGCCTCCGGGAGCGTGAGCGTGCACATGCTCTCGCCGATGTCCTGCAGGAACTGGAGATTCACCACCGCCTGCGCGTCTATTCGGTGGAGCGTGCGCCAGGCACCTGGAGCGAAGTCGCCCTGATCGATTGGCGGACCGACGATTGACCTCTGCCCTGGCAATTTGGGCCACGGAAAAGGCGAAGACGCTCAGACGGGTTCGCATGTGGCGGCCGGTCGCACACAACCTCCAAGCGCCTCAATCAGCCACGTTCTCGATGCCTGCCGATTCTCGTGCGAATCCCGGTGCATCGAGGAATCCGACCGTTCCGGCGTCTTGGAAAGTCCGCGGTCAGCCAGTGGCCCCGTTCGGGGCATGGAGCCGATTGCTGGGAGATGCCGGACGCGTCAGCGGGATCATGCCCTCGTCGCATGCCTTGATCTGCAGCGCCAGGTATTTCGAGTAGATCCGGCATTGGGCGAAGCTGCCCGCGATGAACCAGAGGCCGGGCTGTCCGGTCCGGCTCCAGAGGTTGCGGAGTTCCTGTTGCTCCGGGTCGAATCCCCAGATGGGACCGACCCGATCGGCGACGTCATGGCCGAACAGTTTTCGGACGAGATAGTCCTGGCCCTTGAAACCGGTGGCCAGGACGATCAGGTCGGCGGGCCGCACGTCGCCGTTGCGCATGCGGGCACCGTCTGCGACGAACCGGTCGATGTCGGAGAACTGGATCAGCCCGATCTTGCCTTCGGCGATCAGGTCCGAGCAGCCGACGTTGAAGTAGTAGCCGCCGCCGCGCTCGAGATACTTGAACTGCCAGCCAGTACCATCGGTGCCGAAGTCGAGCTTGAATCCCGCGCGTGCGAGGCCGTCGAGAAGCTCCCGGTCGAGCGCCTTGGCCTGCTTGGTGATCTGCTGGTGCGTCTTCCTCATCAACTTCAGGGGGATCGACGTGGTGATGAGATCGCAGTCCGCGAGGGAAGGCCCCTCGTCGTACAGGGCATAGGGGAGCTGTGCGCTGGGTTCGATATTGACGATCAGGGTGGGGTTGCGCTGGACCAGCGTGACATGCGCGCCGTTCGAATGCAGGTCCTGCGCGATGTCATGACCGCTGTTGCCCGTCCCGATGACCAGGGCGTTGCGGTCTTCCCAGTCGGCCCCCGCCCCGAATTCGCTGGAATGCTGGACCTGGCCGGCAAAGTCCGCGAGGCTCGGAATCTCCGGCACGTTGGGGATGTCACTGACGCCGGTCGCCATGATGATGTGGCGCGGATGGATCTCCCGGGTCTTGCCGTCCGACAGACGCAGCTTCGCTGACCATCGTTCTTCCTGCTCGTCGTAGGCGGCGCTCATGAACTCGGTGCGAATCCAGAAATTGAGCTCCATGATGTCGACGTAGGCCTCGAACCAGCCGGCGATCTTGTCCTTGGGGATGTAGGTCGGCCAGTTCGGCGGGAAGGGAAGATAGGGAAGGTGGTTGACGTGCACCTGGTTGTGCAGGGTCAGCGCGTGATAGCGGGTACGCCAGTTGTCCCCGATGCGGTCCTCGCGATCGACGATCAGCGTGTCGACGTTCAGTTGCGTGAGGCGGGCGGCGATGGACAGCCCCGCGTGCCCGCCGCCCACCACGAGTACCGCCGGATCCCGGTCGGCATAGGCGACAGACGATTGCCGCTCGTCGAACCAGTTCGGTCCCTGGAAATCCCTCGAATAGGACTGGCCGGTCGGCCTGTCCTGCCCAACCGCTTCCTCGAACCCTTCGATCTCGTTGAGCGCTGTCAGCAGGGTCCACGCCTTGACGACGCCATCCTCGCCGTCACGGACCAGGCGCAGGACTCCCTCCGCCGGGCCGGATGCGGTCGCGAACTTGAAAATGGCTTCGATGCCCTCCGTCCCCGCCCGGGTGACGAGGCGGGGCGGCGTCCGCCCCTGATCCGTCTCGAAATCGTGGGGTTTGGCGCCTGGACCGTGCTCCTTCAGTGCTTCGATGATGTTGGTCAGGCCGCTGAGGGTCTGAACGTGCCAGGTGAAGGCGAGTAGATCGCGCCAGTGACTGTCGCGGAGAAACAGCGATTCGAGCGCCGACGGATCGGGATCGGAAACGGCCGTCTCGAAATCCGCCAGCCAGCGGTCAACGGCCCGCGACGGGGAGTCCTCCAAACCGATCAGCACGTTTTGTTCCATGTCCTTGCCACCAAACGATTGGTTGTTGCAACCCTGTCGTCATGGACATGCGGGGAATGTCCCACATGCTGTTGATTTGTTCATCAGATGCAGCTGGGCGGACAGTCTGGGCAGCTGACCAGCCCGGACGATGGGTCGAGGCGGAATGTTAGTGCACGGCGGGTTCCGCGGCCAAGCCGGCCGGGCGGCGGAGTATCGTGGAGCCGGGTGTCCGGTTTGACGACAGGATGGCGCACGGGGCACACGGGCGGCTGCCCGGGCGAAACGGCAAATGCATTGTCTCCGGGGTCGGCGGGGCTGATGAAAATGGCGTCCCGGGTGTACGCTGTCAGGTGGCAGGCATCCAGCCACCATCGATCGTCCAACACCCCGGGACGCGGCGATCATCGATGGCTCCGAGGGCTGCAGGCATGATGAAATCCCCGATTTCGCGAATGACGGTGTTCAGGTCAGGTTCGTTGATCAGCAGCGGATCGCGGGCGAGAAACGATCGCCACTGCTGAAGTTTCAGGGGGTCCTCTGAAAATGCGCGTGTCAGGGGTGGAGGAAGTCCGCGGGGAATGGCCGTGGCACGCCTTTCGAAGGTGGCTTGCAGGGCAGCGGCGAGGATCACGCCATCGAATGCGAAGAGTCGTGAGATCGCGAGAAGATCGTAGAAGTCCTTCATGCGGCTGTTTGCGAGGTCAAGCGCAACGATGGCTTCGAACTTCTCGGCGACGACGGTTTCTCGTGGGTACGCGTAAAGCGTGGGCGCGGGCTGGTCGAGAAGGACGGGATATTCGAGTTCCAGGGGGCCGGGAGTCACGGCGTCGCCGAAACCGACTTCGACGTGGACCGGAATAACGGCGGCGCCGAGTTGGGCTGAGGTGCGGACCCGAAAGGCGCCGTGAGGGCGCTCCTCGCCGAACGGTTCCGCGAGGATGTTCCGGGTATCGAAGCGCAATCCGTCGTCCGCGACTGGCTGAGCGCAGACATCGCGGATTGCCCCGAGGAGAGACGACGTCTCGCGGTCGGCAAGGGAGAGCAGGTCAAGATCGCGGGGTTGTTCGGAACGGGTCAGCGAGCCATGCGGCATAAAGCATGGCGCCCTTGAGGACGAAGAGCTCCTTATGGCGTGAGACGCTCAGTCGGAAGAGAAATCGTTCGAGGGCGTATCGGGTGAGCACGCGCTGGAAATTGGCCTGTTGCGCTCTTGCGAGGTTTGGCAGCCGTGCCCGTACTGAAGCGGCCACATTCCTCGGTTCACGCGCCATCGGCGACCACTGCTTCCAGGTAAGGCCGCAGGACGGACCAGATGCGGAGTTCGCGTGCGTAGTCGACGATCTGCGCGGGTTTGACCTTGCCCGACCTTACAACGTTGCGGAGACCCTCGAGCGCGACGTCGAGGCCCACGTGCTGTCGGAACCGAAAGCAATCCACGACTGTCTTGGCTGGATCGAAGATGGGCACGGACACGCCGTCGACGGCGTGGATTTGCACGCCGAGGGAAAGGGCTCGGGGCGCGAAGCGCACGATTCGGGTCGGGGGATATTCGATCTTGGGCCTTCGCGCCTTCGGGCCGATGGCGAGCCACACCCGGCTCGGCAGCTGGACCGTGAGGTCGTGAAACTGGAGGGCGGAAACGAGGCAGACCACTCCGCTGGGAACAAGCTTCGCAACCTCGGCGAGATCGTGCGCTGCCGTCACCTCTGCATCGGCGAGTTGGTAGAGCCCGCGGGCGACGCGGGTGAGGGTCCGGTCCTTGAGCATGCGCGAGAGTGTTTCCCGGTGGATTCCGGCGTCGGTGAGCTCGGTGCCACGCATGGGACCGCAGGCCTCGAAAAGTGCGATGGCCCGATCCTTCTGAGATGGGGAGGGTGCAGGCGGCATGTGATATAACGTCGTCTAACAGATAGAACTATCCGACATTATGTCACAGTGATCACGTGCATCAACACGGAAGGGAACGCGCCTGAATTGGGCGTTTCGGAGTGCTGGGTCGAATGAGAAGCCGGCGTTGACGGCCTGCCTGCGTGACTTGGAAATGCCGTTGACCGCTTTCTTCGCATCGCGCGCCAGATGGGCGCAGCTGGCTGCCCTACTACCGGCCGATCTATGCCTTGCGCGAATTCAGCCGGGTCCGCGGTGTCCACGCCGAACCGGCGGCTGTATCGAATGATGCCTGCGCCCTGCCGGCCGAGCGCGTCGAACCCGCACAGCTGCAGCAGCGCCGGGTTGCGCCGCAACTCTCGCACCAGCGCCTCGAGCGTCCAGGCGCAGCCGCTCGAGGTCCCCCAGCCGGTCGACATCGTCCCACGAGATCAATAGATTCTGCCTGGGGCGTGTTAGCACTAATGGGCATCGCTGTGCTATGGTTTCCGGATGGAGCTTACGGAAGCTCAGTACGAGCGGCTGGCGCCGCACCTGCCGGTGCAGCGCGGCAACGTCAGCCTGTCGAACCTGCAGGTGCTGAACGCGATCCTGTATGTGGCCGAGCATGGCTGCAAGTGGCGCAGGCTGCCGGCGCGGTTCGGTAACTGGCACACGATTTATACCCGGATGAACCGCTGGTCGAAGAGCGGGGTGCTGGACCGGGTGTTCGAGCACCTGCAGCGCGAGCAGATCGTGCGCATCAAGCTGGAGGCGGTGTCGCTGGACAGCACCATCGTGAAGGTCCATCCGGACGGTACCGGGGCGCGAAAAAAAACGGTCCGCAGGCCATCGGCAGGTCCCGCGGCGGCTGGACCACCAAGATTCATCTGGTTGCCGCGGATGCTCGAACGGCTCTGACGTTCGCGCTGTCCCCCGGCCAGGAGCATGACGCCCCGGAAGGCCGGAAGCTGCTGCGTCGCCGGGGCCGGCAGCCGGGCCGTCCGGCGTTGATCATGGACCGCGCCTACGAGGGCGACGAAACCCGCCAGCTCGCCCTCGACCTGGACTTCACCCCGGTCGTGCCGCCGTGGCGAACCCGCGTGGACCCCTGGGAATACGACCGGGAGATGCCCAAGCGGCGCAACGAGGTCGAGCGGCTCTTCCGCCATCTCAAGGGCTTCCGACGGGTTTTCTCGCGCTTCGACAAGCTTGACGCCGTGTTCCTCGGGTTCATCCTCTTCGCATTCATTGTCGAGGCACTGCGTTAGTGTTAACGACCACTAGTCGCCATGGCGCTTCCTCCGGGGAGCCCGGTTGCTTGTTGTGGTGATGGTCAATCGTACGCCATGGCGACCGCTTCCGCCAGGGAAGACGCCCCTTAAATCCTGAATCTGCGTGCGATTCCGCAGGCGCGGTCCGCGGCCCGGGAACATCCGGGCCCGCATCGGGCCCTGGGGTGGAATCCGGCAATCCGCCGCTGCCCAAGCCCGCACCCCGCTGCTGTCCTCACCCCCGTGAGGTACTGCCGTCAACCCCCTATGCGACAACGGCCGAGCATCACAGCGCAGGCGGCTCAAGTCGGGTCCACGGTTGACGTGTCCTACCCGTCCCGCCATACTCCGCGCCGCCCATTGTCGCGACGCGGAAGCAGGGCAAAGGACCTCTGATGGGTAGACTTTTGCCTGGCGCGCTGCTGTGTGCGGCGTTGGTGGTAGCAGCGGGGCTCGCCGCCGCCAAGGATCCCGATCTTTCGGAACAGGCCCTTCAGGCAGCGGCAAGCGTGGGCTGCCCCGCTGGCATCATCGAGGAATCGCGCCGGGAGGGCGCCTTCCTGGTATTCGATGTCCGCTGCGGGGGAGAGGCACCCACCGTCTCTGCCGGCGCCGTCTTCTGCCGCGACGGCACGTGCGCCTTCCGCGTCGCCGAGCCCGCGCCGGGGACGGCGTTTCGCGACTGCCCGCATTGCCCTGAGATGGCGACGCTGCCGCCGGGGTCGTTCGTCATGGGCTCGCCGGAGCGTGAGGGCGGTCGCGGGCAAGACGAAGGACCGGCGCACAAAGCGCGCATCGTTGCGCCGTTTGCTATCGCCCGCCACGAAACCACACGTGCCGAGTTCGCCGCCTTCGTGCGCGATACCGGACACGAGAGCGCGGGATGCGGGATATGGGACCATCGAGCCCGAAAGCGCACGTTCGCCGACACCGCCGATTGGTTCGCTCCCGGCTTTACGCAGGATGACGGCCACCCAGTTGTGTGCGTCAGTTGGGAAGACGCACGGGCCTATGCCGACTGGCTATCCGCTAAGACCGGTGCCGCGTACCGGCTGCCATCCGAAGCCGAATGGGAATACGCCGCCCGTGCCGGTACGGTTTCGGCGCGCTTCTGGGGCGAGGGGCACGATCGGGCTTGTGCTTACGCCAATGTTCACGACCTGACCGGCAAGCAGCAAAACAAACTACGCTGGGAGCCACATTTCTGCGACGACGGCTTCGGCTGGACATCCCCCGTCGGGAGTTTTCCACCCAATTCGTTCGGTCTGTACGACATGCTCGGCAATGTCTGGGAATGGACCGAGGATTGCTGGAACGACGATTACAAGGGGGCGCCCGCGTCGGGTGCTGCGCGGACAGACGGAAATTGCGCCTATCGCGCGATTCGCGGCGGCTCCTGGATGGACCCGCCGCGCGGCGCGCGATCAGCCGGGCGCGCCGCGGAAAGGGCAGGCGCCCGTAACGACCCGGTGGGTTTCCGCGTGGCCCGATCGCTCGGCGCGGGCCTGCGCGCGCCGGAGTGAGCGGACGCGCCAGAGACCGTGGGCACCGCGGTTCGGAACTTCGATGAGGACCTGTCCCCCGACGCGCTGGCGCGGGTAGACCGCATTTACGTTCGTGCCCGCCGCCTGGTCGACAGCACGCTTGCAGGCGAGTACCGCAGTGTTTTCAAGGGACGCGGAACGGAATTCTCCGACGTTCGCGAATATGCGCCTGGCGACGATGTGCGCAGCATCAACTGGAATGCTACCGCGCGTTCCGGAAGTCCGTTCGTCAGCCGCCACGTAGAAGAGCGCGAGCTGACGGTCATGCTAGTGCTCGACGTCAGTGCCTCCGGCCGCTTCGGCTCCGCAACCCGTTTCAAGATCGAAGCCGCTGCCGAATTGTGCGCCACCTTGGCCCTCAGCGCCATCGCCAACAACGATCGTGTCGGCATGATTCTGTTTACTGACAGGGTCGAGCGCATTGTGCCGGCGCGAAAGGGCAGGCATCGCGCCCGCGCCGCGCTCCGCCTCGCGCTCGCCCATCGCCCGCTCGGGCGCGGAACCGACATCGTTTGCGCGCTCGATTGCCTTCGCCGGGTCGTGCGGAAACGGGCCGTTGTTTTCCTTGTTTCCGATTTTTGTGCTGAGGGTTACGAGGCTGCCTTACGTGCGACGGGTCGCCGTCACGATACGATCCCGGTCGTTGTTCACGACCCGCGCGAGGTGGAACTCCCGAATGCCGGCCTGCTCCTGCTGGACGACCTTGAAACGGGTGCGCTGCGCATGGTCGACTCCTCCAGCCCGAGGGTCCGCGCGGCCTGGCGGGCGCGTCACGAAGCCGTCGCCGCGGCGCGCGCCCGGCTATTCCGGTCGATGGACCTTGATACGGTGGAACTGTCCGCCGACGAACCGGTGGCGCCCCCGCTGCTTCACATGTTTCGCGCTCGGGCGCGCCGCCGGCCGACCACGGCATGATCCCGCCGAGTGCACGCTTTGCGGCCCTGGCGGCCCTCATGCTGTGGTCCGCCGCTACCGCGGCTGAACGCGAACCCTATACGCGGACATATGAATCCAGCGCCTATCGGGTGACGGTGGAAGCTGAGGGAGGGCCGGTATTCACCACCGACCGCTGGCGCGTGCGCCATCGCCTCGAAGCCCCCGCCGGAACGACGCTAAGGTTGCCGGACATATCCCGGACCCTTGGCCCGTTCCGTGTCGTCGTGCGCGACGCGAAAGCGCCGCGCGATACGCGTGGGACCTGGCAATGGCTCCACGAACTCGTCCTTGAACCTGTGACAGTGGAGAGTGGGGTACTCACACTGCCGCCGCTGGTTTTCTCGTTCGAAGACGCAACGGGCGAAGAAGGTCGCCCTGCCGTCTCCCTGCGCGTCGAGGAGATTCGCGTCGACGTCGTTTCCGTCGCGCCCGCCGATGCGGACCTTTTGGCACCCCGTGACATCGCCATGCCGTTCGACCCTCGGCCGGGTGCCGCGCCTAGCGCGGCGCGCGCGAGCCGCACCCACTGGTTGGTGGTTGCATTCGCCGGCGTGTGCGCGCTTGCGGCGGCTTGGGCGCTCCGACGGCGGGGCACGGCGGCGGAGCCCCAGCCGCAGCCACTGCATTGCGCGGCGTTGGCGGCTCTTGCGCGGCTGCGTGCGCAGGGTCTGCCCGAACAGGGTCGCTTCGATGAACTCTATGTCGCCATGACCGCAATCCTGCGGCACTATGTCAAAGAGCGATTCGATGTCGACGCGCCGCACCGTACCACTGAGGAGATTGCAACTTCCGCGCGGAGGATTGCCTTGGCCCCGCCACTCGCAGCAGCGCTCTACGACGTGTTGCGCCGCGGCGACTCGGTGAAATTCGCGCGCCGCGTCCCGAGTGACGGCGAGGCAGCGGAATCACTCGACGCAGTTGCACTCTTCTTCGAGCGCGCCGGCGATGGCGGCATGCGCGCGCCGGCCGGTTTTCCACCACAGGAACGCGGGTGAAACTCGCCCTGCCTCACGCGCTGGCGCTGCTGCCACTGGCCGTCGCGGTCTTTTGGGCGTTCCGCTACCGGCATCCCGTGCGCCTTGCCTTCCCGTCGGTGGCGGGGCTCGACGGCCTCCCGCGCACCGGAGCGGAAAGCGTGGCGCGGGCACTTCCGTGGGTACGCGCGGCGGCGGTCACGCTGTGCGTTATCGCGTTGGCGCGCCCGCAATGGGGCGTCGAAGCGACGCGCACATACAGCCCGGGTATCGCCATCGCGATGGTCGTGGATATATCGAGCAGCATGGCCGCGCTCGATTTCGAAATCGATGGAGAGCCCGTGGACCGGCTTGAGATCGTCAAGGAGACCTTCCGCGGCTTCATCGAAGGGGACGCGGCAGAAGGCGACGGGCGCAGCGGAGACGCCATCGGCCTGATCGCCTTCGCCCGCTACGCCGATGCCCTGACCCCGCTGACCCGCGACCACGACGCTCTGCTGACGCTGCTCGACCGAGTAGAAATCGTGCCGCACGCCGAGGAGGACGGAACCGCTATCGGCGATGCGGTGGCACTTGGACTTGACCTCTTGCGTGCGTCCGGCCACGCAGGGAAGGCCATGATCATACTTACGGACGGCAGCAACAATGCTGGCGACATCGAACCGCTCGAGGCGGCGCGCGCCGCGGAAGCGCTCGGCGTTCGAATATACGCCATCGGTGCGGGTCGACCCGGCATGGCCCGCAAGCGCCTGCGCAACCCCGATGGAACAGTTACGTTTGGCCAAACCCGCTCCCATGTCGACGAAGGGACCCTAGGGGCCTTGGCAGAGCGTACAGGCGGCGCGTATTTCGCGGCCGGCGACACCGACAGCCTGCGCCGCGTTTACGAGCGCATCGACCAGCTCGAAACGGCCCCGACCGTCGCCGAGAATTACCAGCGATACCGTGAGGTATTCCCTCCGTTCCTTTTGCTCGCTTTTGCGCTGCTCGCATTCGACGCCGTCTTCAGGGCGACGCGCATGCGCGCGCTCTTGTAGCGCGCCGATGACCTTCGCCACGCCATGGTTCGCGTCCCTGGGCATTGCGGTCGCTGCAATCGGCGCGCTGTACCTTAGCGGTCACCTGCGCGGTGCTGGCGCGTTCGCCGCACCTCGGCTCGCTGACCGCGTCCGCCTGCAATCGACGCGATACTCACGCTGGGCTGGTTCCGTTCTCGTCGCCGCCGCACTGGCGAGTCTGGCCGTCGCCTTGGCACAACCGCGCTGGGGTCGGGAGGAAGGCGCCGCGCCGCTGCGTGGGCGCGATGTCGTCGTCGCGATCGATGCGTCGTTGAGCATGCTCGCGGAGGACACGGCGCCGAACCGCCTCGACCGCGCCAAACTGGCCGCCCGCCGCCTGGCGGAGGCGCTTGGACGCGACGGCGGCCACCGCCTAGCGCTGGTCGGCTTCTCGGGCCGCGCCAGCATGCTCGCGCCGCCGACGCTCGACTACAACCTCTTCGACGTGCGCCTCGACAGCCTCGAAGCGGGCGCGGGTCCGGTGCAGGGAACCCGGATAGACGCCGTGATCCGGCAAATTCTCGACGGATTCGAGGTGTTTGACGAAGGGTACACCGATATCGTCATGATCAGCGACGGTGAAGACCACGGCAGCGTGCCGCTCGACGCCGCGCGCGAGGCCGCGGGGCGAGGAGTCGCCATCCACACCGTCGCCGTCGGCGGCGATGGCGCCTTTATCCCCGTACCCGGCCGCAACTCCGCGCGCACGCTGCTTGTCTATCGTGGAGAGCCCGTAAATTCGCGGCCACGTGGCGACCTGTTGGCACAGATCGCCGAGATCTCCGGCGGGATTGCGCTTGGCGTCGGTGCCGACCCGGTGGTGATGGAGCAGCTCTACCGCGACGGCATTGCAGGCAAGCCGCGCAAAACTCGGGAAGACACGGACGACGAGAGAACGGCCCACCGCTTCCAGTGGTTCGTGGCGCTGGCGCTCGCGCTGCTCGCTGTCGATGCTGCCCAGCGAGCGTTTGCCGTGCGGCCGGGTCGGCCGCGCTCTGGCCAAGCGCGGACGACAGTGCCGTGAATCGCGCGATACTGGCAGCTGCGTTCGTGGCCGTGCTCGTTGCGGTGCCCGCTACGGCGCAGGATGAAAGCGCCCGGGATGCGCTCGAGCGCGGCAACGCCAATTTCCACGCCGGCGCCTACGAGGACGCCCGACAGAGCTACGAAGCGGCATCCGCCGCCAATCCGCGCTCGGCGATCGCCCGCTTCAACCTCGGCACGGCAGCGTACAGGCTGGGGAACTACGTCCAGGCCCAGGAGGCGTTCGTCGAGGCGCTGGACGGCGACGATCCGCGCCTCGCAAGCCGCAGTCAGTACAATCTCGGCAACGTAATGTATCAACGTGCGCTTTATGCGATGCAGGCATTTCGCGACCCCGTCGGCCCGTTGCGCGCGGCGACGGCGCACTACCGCAAGGCTCTAGCTCTCGATGCCGATTTCCTCGATGCGCGATACAACCTGGAGCTCGCGCATCGGCTTTTGCGCAGGTACGAGGGCGACGTTTCGACGCCGCGAGCCAACCCGCGCGAGCGCGAGCCCGGCACCACGGACAGCAAAGGTCTCTCCGAAGAGGACGATCGCGCACTGGTGGGATCACCGTCGGAACGGGAGGCGCACGCAGGTCGCACGCGCGCGCTCCTGGAAAGGCTGCACCGCCTAGCGCAGATAACCGACGCGCCAGCGGACATCGGCGCGCAGGCGCAAGCTCCAGTGGAGCCGCCGCCCCCTATGACCGAGGAAGAAGCCAACGAACTTCTTGATGCGACTCGTGAACACGCGCAGGCGGCGCGTGACCAACGGCGAGAAGCGCGTCACGCGCGCCTGCGCGAAGCTGCTATCGACAAGATATGGTAATGGTAGGTTGCGCTTTTGCCGGTGGACGATCAGGTATTCTGGCTGCCGACCCACGATGTGAATTGTCCCGCAACGACGATTTCACCGTCTTCGATGCCGACCGGCATCATCGGCAGGCGGCGCGGTGCCGGCCCAGCCACCACCCGGGCCGTGGCCTTCGGGTCGTATTCCGTTCCGTGGCACGAGCAGTAAAGCGTACCCGCCCGCTTGCTCCACATCGACACCGGGCAGCCGTGATGGGTGCACACCGCGGAATAGGCGACCACCCCCTCGGCGGCGGCGGCGCGCGTTTCCTCGTCGAGAGTGTCGGGGTCGAGGCGAACAAGCAGCATCATATTTAGGCGCGAGCCATCGCGGATCGTGCCGGTAGTGGGGTCCATCGGATAGACTAGTTTTTGGTCGCCGCCGAGCGGCAAATCCTCGGGCCGAATGACGTCGCCCATTTTCTCACCGTATATGTATGTGAACCGATCGCCGATTTGCGGCGGAAGCGCATCGGGCCCGGCTGCGGCGTCCTCGCCGTCTTCCGCGCGGGCGGGTGCCCACTGCGCCGTTCCGCATCCGCAAACCGCGACGGCGAGGCCACCCAACACGGTTCTGCGGGTCGCCGGACGCCGCTCCGCGCCCGGCTCTGTTGTCGCTTGCGTCATATCTTCCCGTTCCTTGGACACAGTAGTAGGGCCGGGGCCTTGCGGCCCCGGCCCTCGTAAGTCGGCGTCAACGCAGTTCGCGTCAGTCGTCCAGGGTGAAGACCCAGACTTCACCGCCTTTCGGCACGTCGGCGAGATCGGGACGCCAGCCGAGCTGGTTGGCGATGATCTCGTTCTGGACGCGCGCGTCCACCCCCCAGCCGGATACCACGGCGATGTACTGCTTGCCGTCGATGGCGTAGGATGACGGCGGGGAAATGATCCCCGAGTTGGTGCGGATCTGCCAAAGCAGCTCGCCCGACGTCGCGTCATAGGCGCGGAAATAGCGGTCATTGGTGCCGCCGAGGAAGATGACCCCGCCGGCCGTCGACAGGATCGAGCCCCAGTTCATCGACTCGGGGTAGTCTACGTTCCAGGCGGGCTCGCCGGTGTGGACGTTCCACGCTTGGATCTGGCCGTAGTAGTCGGCGTTTTCATCCACCCAGAACTCGATGTCGGGGATGTCGACTCCCGCCCACCACTGGCCGGGGATGTACTCCATCACCTTGCCCTCGATGGCCATGCAGTGATGGTCGTTCGCCGGGACGTACATCAACCCGGTAACAGGGTTGTAGGCTTCATAGGGCCAGTCCTTGCCGCCCCACAGACTCGGGCAGTATTCGGCGCGCTTGCCGGTTCCCGGAATGTGCTCGGCGTTGTAGGTCGGCCGGCCCGTCACCGGATCGACGCTCGCGAACACGTCCTGCTTCACATAGGGAAGCGAATGGACGTAGTTCATCGTGCCGTCGGCCTCACGCGTGAGCCAGTACATGTAACCGTTGCGTTGCGGCGATACGAGGCCGCGGACGGTTTGCCCGTCGCGCTCGTAGTCGAGCAGGGTCGGGGCATTCATGGCGGCCCAGTCCCACGAGTCGTTCCAGTGGTACTGGAAATGACCCAGGATCTCGCCGGTGTCGGGGTTCATCGCCAAAACCGAGGCGACATAGAGGTTGTCGCCGGGTCGCTGATCGCCGAACCACGGCGAGCCGTTACCGACGCCCCAATAGAGGATATCGGCTTCTGGGTCGTAGTTGCCGGGCATCCACATGCTGCCGCCGCCGCGCATCCACGAGTCGGCCCATTCGCCTTCCTGTGCCCAGGTGTCGCTGTTCGGCTCGCCCGGGGCGGGCACGCTGTAGGTGCGCCACACTTCTTCGCCCGTCTCGGCATCCAAGGCTTGCAAGAAGCCGCGGACACCGTACTCACCGCCCGATGGGCCGACCATGACTTTGCCCTTTACGGCAAGCGGACCGGAAGTGATGTAGGCGCCGACCTTCCAGTCGCCCACCCATGTGCGCCAGATCAATTCGCCGGTCTTGGCGTCAAGGCCGTTCATCGTGCCGTCGAGTGCCGAGGTGAACACCATGTCGCCCCAGAGCGCGACCCCGCGATTGGTGTTGTGAAGCACGCTGAGATCTTCGGGTAACGGGTGCTTGTACCGCCACAGAAGCTCGCCGGTACCCGCGTCGAGCGCGATGACCTGATTGTACGGCGTGGTGACGTACATGTAGCGGCCGTTAACGATCGCCGGTGCTTCGTGGCCCGAGTCTACGCCCGTACCGAACGTCCAGGCCACCTTCAGATTCGCGACGTTGCTTGCATTGATCTGATCGAGCGGGCTGTGCATCCAGCCGAGGTAGTTCCCCTTCTGCATGAGCCAGTTTTCCGGCTCCGGATTGGCCAACCGATCAGCCGTGACCGAGTTGTAGTCCGCCAGCGCGCCGGAAAACGGCACGATGGCGATACCCGCTAGCGCAAGGTACCTATAGAGTTTCAGGAGTTTCATCCAATTGGTCTCCCAGACGTTGTGGATATCGAGAACGCCGTAGCCGCGGGATGCCAACGCTATTCAGAAACGTCGGCCGGTCGGCGCAGAAAGAGTTCCGCTTCGTAATTGCTATGTGCTTGGTAGAGTACGTAAGCGCGGATCGCCGCGATTTCGTTCGTGCCGAGAATCTCGGAGAACTCGATCGCGCTGGGATGACCCTGATCACCGCCGCCGAACACGACCCGAGCCAGCGTATCCACCGCGTGAACGGCGGCGCTGCCATAGCGCAAGTCGGGCGCCGCACCTCCGGCGGCCGCCCCGCCGTGACAGGCGGAACAGTGCCGGTACAGTTCGGCCCCGCGATCGACTAGCGCTACCTCCTCGGAGGTCATGAGCGGGGGGTCGATAAAGCGGTCTGTCGCGGCCGGCGAAACGTCGTCGGCACAAGCCACGTTTGCGGCTGCCGTCAACGCGACTGCGGCGAACACTGGCCGCAAATCCGACACGGCGGGCAGGCACGACCGCGCATTAGACATCGCAAAGCACTTCTGCACCCGAATCCAAGAACTCAGCGCGCAATGGCGAAACACTTGCCCGTCTAACAATCAACCTAGTAGCTAATTCCAGAAGCGGGGTCAATACCTGCTTCTGGGATTTCCCGGATTTCCCGTCGCACTTCATTGGGAGAGGAGAGGTTACTGCTATACGGCCATGTGGCTACTTGTGGATGCTTTTACAACCACTTGGGTATTTTCTGCAGTCCTTTGCTGCCATACGGTTATTTTCCCGCGTGTTGTCCGGATCGCCGAGACCAAGATCCGGAGTGCTGCCAGAACGCTTTTCCACTTGCCAGCCGTGGGCACCCCGCCGACGCCGGCCGGCCGCCGCGCGAATAGCAACACCAGACCGGCCGCCGCCATGTGCTGACCGCGCCGCGCCAGGCGGACAAATTCTCCGCACCGCGTGAGTCGCGGAAGTCGGAGATACGGTTTCGGTCAGGGAGGTCAGGGAAAGGCCAGGACGACAGGCGTTTCCGCCATTGGCGCGGCGCCACGACTGCACCCACCAGCCACCGCCGCTGATGATGCGGGCGCGGAAGCCGTGCCGCGGCTTACGCGCGTGAATGCTTGGCTAGTAGGTCTGCTTCACCGGCTGCCCTCCGTCGCATGCGGATCGCCAAATCGCGCCGCCGCCATACGGCTTCGGCCAGGCCGAATCAACGACTTGGCGGGGAGACGGCGAGTCAGGAGCGGCAAGAGCAAGTGGTGCTGATCGGCGACTGCCGATCGTGCTCGCCGCCGTGCGGCGTGCCATGCCTGTCGCTGTTTGTGGTTCGGAGGCTGTGCTATAGCTGCCGTCGCGGGCCACCTATCCCAGACAACAGACGAAAGACGACCATGCCGCTTGATGTCGGAGAGATCGACGCGCGCGTGCAGGAGCACGGTGCTTTCGTCAGCCGCTTGATGACAGCGCTGGAGCGCACCATTGTCGGCCAGGAATACATGCTCGAGCGGCTGCTAGTGGGGTTGCTGGCGAACGGCCACGTGCTAATCGAGGGCAAGCCCGGGCTCGCCAAGACGCGTGCGGCGACAGCGCTCGCGCAGGCGCTGCACTCCGACTACCAGCGCATCCAGTTCACGCCCGACCTGCTGCCCGCTGACCTCATCGGCACTCTCATCTACCAGCCTCAGTCCGGCGAGTTCCGAGTCCGCAAGGGCCCGGTTTTCGCAAATCTTGTGCTCGCCGACGAGATCAACCGGGCACCCGCGAAAGTGCAAAGCGCACTGCTGGAGGCGATGCAGGAGAACCAGGTGACCATCGGCGAGGAAAGCTTTGCTCTGCCGCAGCCGTTCCTGGTTCTCGCGACGCAGAACCCACTGGAACAGGAAGGCACCTATGCGCTTCCGGAAGCGCAAACGGACCGGTTCATGCTCAAGCTGCGCATCACCTATCCGGTGCGCGGCGAGGAACTCGAGATTCTGGACCGCATGGCGACGACGACGCCCGAGAAACCGGTGGACGCGGTCACCGATACCGCCGCCGTCCTCGCGGCACGCAAGGTTGTGGACACGGTCTACATCGACGAGAAGATCAAGCACTACATCGTCGATCTCGTGCTCGCGACTCGCGAGCCGGCGGCGCACGGACTGGAAGACCTTGCGCACCACATCGACTCCGGCGCGTCGCCGCGGGCCTCGATCTATCTTGCGCTGGCCGCCAAGGCCATGGCTTTCATTCAGGGCCGCGGCTACGTCACGCCACACGACGTGAAGTCGATCGGCCACGACGTGTTACGCCACCGGGTGCAGATTACCTACGAGGCGGAGGCGGCCGAAATATCGGTCGAGGAGATCATTCGGCAGATTTTCGAACGCATGCCGGTGCCCTGAGCGCCACGCCACATCGCCCGCACCGGGTAGTCGTCACGGCCGCGGCGCTTCTCCAGCGCCGTCAGCAGGGGCCCGTCCGGCAACGCCTCGAGGGCCAGGCGCAGCCGCTCGAGGTTCCCCAGCCGGTCGACATCGTCCCATGAGAACAAGATTCTGCGTGGTCGCCATGGCGCTTCCTCCGGGGAGCCCGGCTGGTGTTGTCGTGACCTTCAATCGTACGCCGTGGCGACCGCTTCCGCCAGGGAAGACGCGCCTTAAATCTTGAATCTGTGTGGTTTCGGCAGACGCGGTCCGCCGCCCGGGAAAATCTTGCCCCGCATCGGGCCGTGGGGTGGAATCCGGCGAATCCGACGCCGGCCAAGCTCGAACCCCGCTGCTTTTCTCACCACCCGTGGGGTACCGCCGTCAGACCCCTTCGCGTAACCCCCTACGCGACAGCGGCCAAGTCACAGCGCAGGCGGCTCCATCTCGAACTGCGTTCGCGAATGGCAGAAATGTAAGGTGCAACTCGACAGCCCGCTGGGCGTGAGCGAGTCGATCGTCATGATCGGGCATATTCGACACAGGGGTCTTCGGAGTTACTGGAGTAGGGGGCGGACGCAAGGCCCCACCACTGAATGGATCCCCAAGCTGCGCCGCATTCTCGCGGCGCTGGAAGCAGCCGAAAGGCCGGAGCAGATGAACTAACCAGGTTCATACTTTCATTCACTCAAGGGAGACCGTGCTGGTCGCTACGCTGTCCGCCTGACAGCCAACGTCCGCGTCACCTTTGGTTGGTCCGAAGATGGTGCGACCGAGGTCAACATTGAGGACTACCACTGATGGTCGAGCGACACCCTTCTGTCGATCCTGTGCATCCATGAGAGATCCTGCGCGAAGACATCCTGCCCGCGCTGGCGATGAGCAAGACGGCTGTCGCGGGAGACTTTGGGGATTTCCCGCCAGACGCTCTACGACATGCTCAACGAGAAGCAGCCGGTGACGGCTGAGATGGCCGTGCGCTTCGGAAAGTTGTTCGGTAATGGTGCCGGTTTCTGGGTCAATCTGCAGCGCATCTACGATCTGGCGCTCGCAAAGCGGGCGGTTGATGTCTCCTGGATTTCGACGCTCGAAGGGCGGATCGGGTAGACAACAATTCCCGGCGGGCAAATGCGGGAGCGGGCCGCAACTCGATTCCGGCCATGGCGACCTTTCGGGATCGTTGCGACACGCTGGCAGCCTTTGCTTGGGCGACGAACTGTTGACTGCCGGGACGGTCGAAAAAGAGACTGAACGAGGTTCTTGAATCAGCCGCCGTTGCCGCAAAGCTCTGGATGTGAAACTGGACATCGGTCGATTCGGTCGCGCTGGATCTTCGTCGCCTGCTGACAGGGCAATACTTCCGTTGCCCTGCGGTTGAACCGAACTCCTCAATCCCCCGCGAACGCGATCAGTCGCCCGCAGACGAGCGCTTCCAGCCAGCAAGCCGTCGAGAGGATGGCGTGGCCGACCAGGTGGGCGCGCGGGGCGTCCTGGAGCAGGAACCCGTGGGCCCGGCTCAGGGCAAGTGCGGACAGGACCCCGACCGTGATGAAGGCCAGCTTGAGCTGCATGAAGCCGACGTCGCTGTATTCCCGCGCCCGGACGGAGAACAGCAGCGGTCCCGTGATCAGGGCAAGGGCCAGCCCACTCGCCGCAACGGGCGCGAGCACCCGCACCACCGCTTCGCGCGAAATACCACGCCACACGCCAAGCAGCCGCAGGTTGAGCGGGATGACGGACCCGACCAGCAAGGCGATCGCGAAGATGTGCGCGGCGTTGACCCCGGCATAGAGCCAGCGCGAGCCCCGCAGGGTTTGCGCCAGGGCCGTCCCCTCGAGCGCCGCGAACAGGTCCTCCAAGGTCTCAGTCGCGATTGGGGTAGAGGATGTACTCCCGTTCGCCGAGGAAGAACCGTTCCACCTTCACCAGTTTCTTCGACAGATCTGCGGCCGGCTCGCCGATTACCCGGATCTCGACCCCTTCGGCCAGGTCACCGTCCTCGAGGCCGGCGCGTTCGTTGCGCCAGGGCTGACCGACCTCGGCCGTCCATTCCTCGCCCTCCACGTCGATCTTCAGGACGCCGTGGGGGTTGCCCAGGCTGACGGCCGTGATGATGCCGGTCAGGTCGATGTTGCCGCCGGTCGTCCACGACCAGCCGTGATGAGCCAGGGCCCCGATCATCGGAGCCGTGAGCCCCAAGGCCAGAACCGTGCTGAACAAGAGCCTCATCTTCGTGCGCCTCCGTCGCTTCATGCGCCACCGGGAAGGCTCCGTTACGCGACCGGACGTGCAAGCCGGCACTTCCCGGACGACCTTCCGGTTCATGGTGATCATACCGCTGGAGGATCGATGACCGTGCGGTCAAGCCAAGCCTGTCCTCGCGGCACTAGCCGGGGCAGCTGCCTGCGGGCGGGGATCCCAACCCATTAGACCCATGGACCGGTCGCACGAGGCACCGATACGGGTCAGGCGTCGACGAGAACCTCGAAACTCCCGTAGATCATGCGCTTGCCATCGAAGGGCATCGGTACCGAGGTTGGGTCCATCCGGGGATCGGACATGATCTTCGGCATGGCCTCGTTGCGGACGTCCCTGGACGGCCAGAGGATCCACGAGAAGCAGACCGTCTCGTCCGGTCGGCTCTTCACGGCCTGTGGAAACGAGGTGATCTCGCCGTCCGGCACGTCGTCGCCCCAGCACTCGACCACCGAGAGCGCCCCATGCTCCCTGAATACCGCTGCCGCTGCCCGGGCGTGGTCGCGAAAGGCGATCCTGTTGGCGGTCGGCACGGCAGTGACGAAGCCGTCGACATAGGTCACATGCTGCTCCTTCCAAACCTTTGAGACGCTGCGTCGAGCGCGGCACTGGCGACCCCGGGGGGTGGTACCGAGGCCTCACCGGGCCGCGCGGCGGCAGACCGAACTTGTCCGCGACGGTACCGATCCGGCCGGCGGGCGGCATGGCTCCGCGTCCTTGCCGGCTACGGCCACTCAGAAGTTGTACGACGCGTACACGCCTGCAATCGTCGCGTCATCGCCGTGGCCGTAGATCCGGGCTGCGCCGTCGTCGGGAGCGGCAATGCCCCAGAATGCGCTGACGGCAAGCGACTCGATCGGCGACCAGTCCACGTACACGTCGAATTCCCGCGCGTAACTGCCCGCTCCGGCAGCCCCTTGGGGCTGATCGAGGTCGAAGTCGAAGTAGAGGAGGCTCACGATCAGGTTGTCGGCTGGTCGGACTTCAAGCTTGGCCATGTGCACGCCCATGTTGGTGGAGATGTCGTACCCGCCGATGATCTCGCCCTGAAACCAGCTTCCCCAGCCGCGGCCGAAGCCATAGAAGAGGGGATCGTAGCCTTCGTTGGTCTCCGTGGTACCGGGATCGTCGCCCGAAAAACTGCTGTACCGGTAACCGGCGTACGGCGACCAGGCGAGATCCGGGAGCGCGTACCCGGCCTCGAGGTACCAGGCCCTGGCTTCCTGCCGCACCGTCGTGTCGTCGTTGGTCTGTCGGACAAACTCGCCCGACAGGAACACCCCGGGCAGACCGGCTTCAGCGAATGGTTGCCCCTGCCCCCGCACGCTGACGACCTCCATGCCGTCACGGTTGTCCTGATCTTCATCATCGAAGATATGGAGCGCGCTGACGCCCAGGACTCCCAGCGCATCGTCAACGACGCTCAGGTCGACCCCGGCAAATCGCGTGTCCGCGCCCGGCCCGCCCCGGCGGACGAGACGGAAGGCCGCCATCCGGATGGGGGCAGCTTCCATTCGGACCACGATCGAATCCTTGAATGCCCGGTGCGGGGCCAGCCAGTAGGGCGCGCCGAGGGCGCTGTCACTGCCGCCGTCGTGGACGAGGAACCCGTCGCCGATCGAGAAGCGCTGGTTCCCGACGCTGATCCGGAGCGCATCCTCGCCGAGCCCTTCGAACATGGTGCCCGACGCCCAGCCGACGTAGGCCAACTCGTGGCTCACTCGATCGTTCTTCGGACTCCATCCGCCAATATGATTCTCGCGCGTGGCCGCCACGGCACTGACCTCGCCGTGCCAACGGCCCCCGCCATCGCCGCATTCGCAGGAAAAACGCAGGCTCGGATGGGCCATGGCCTCGAACCAGGAGTGGTCGACCTTCCCTGCGTCATCTCCCGACAGGACCCCGGCGCCGAAAAAGCTGTTGAAGGATGACGCGTAGTACGCCGAGACCGACATGTCGGCGTTCAGCGTGAAATCGTCACCGTCCGGAAGTGTCTCCCCGGCCCGCGTCGTACCGATTCCACCAGTCATGACCACCCAGGCGAGTGCCCCGGTGAGAAGCACGGCCGGCCTCGCGCCGCGCCTTCGTCCGGATGGCGGAATGCCGATCCCGCGGTCTTCCGGCGCGGCGCGGCGCGGCAGGCGTCGATCGCACCGAGGCCGCGATGCGCGGCGTTCCCCGTTCACGCTCATCGGCGGGCACCCTCGTCCAATACCAGGATCCGCGCAGATTACCGACATTGCCTGACGGGGTACTGCTCGGCCTGCTGGGGACGCGGCGCGGGCCGCAATCCTGCGACCGTTGCCCGGAAAACCCGGAGAAGTGTGCCGGTCATCCGGCCGTCGGACCCGGCAGCGCCCCTGCTCCGAGAGACCGGCCCCCGGTTCGTCAAACCGGAGAGCGGGTTATCCGATGCGGACAAGAGCGCAGTTGCAAGCGGCGCGCATCGACCATCCGGCAGAGCGGCTATCCACAGCGGATCTCCCGATAGCGGTCTGTCGGTACGGCGCGATCTGGATCGGCGAGACCTTGGCGGCGACGTTGGGATCGCAGGGCAGATCGCGCTTCGCCGCGATTGGGGGTCGGGTGCGGCCTGCTACGGTTTCTCCGGCGTGCGGCCCGGGAAGATGCCTTAGCGAGAGATGTGGGAAGCGATACATGAAGTTCATTGACGTTCGCGATGAACACGGGATCAGGACCATCACGTTGAACCGGCCCCGGGCGCGCAATGCAAGCCATGCCGGTATGCGAACCGAGGTCCTGACGGCGCTTGCTCCGGTGAACGGCGATTCCCGGATCCGCGCCGTCATCGTCACCGGTGCAGGGGACAAAGCGTTTTGCGCCGGCAACGACCTTGCGGAGACAGCCGGTTTGAACGAACGAACCAGCAGGACCTGGGTGGCGGATCTTCGGCGCCACCACGACGCCTTCCGCAACCTCGACAAGCCCTGTGTCGCGGCGATCAACGGCGTGGCGGCCGGCGCCGGGCTCCAGATCGCCCTCCTCTGCGATCTCCGGATCGGTCATCCGGGCTCCCGCATTGGCCAGCCGGAGGTCAATGTCGGCCTTGCGAGCGTCATTGGCGTGCAGCTGATGGAAATGGCCCTGGGGCACAGCCGCACGCGGGACCTTGCCCTGTCCGGGCGCTTGGTGAAGGCCGAGGAGGCCCTGCGAATCGGGCTTCTCGATCGCCTGGTTGGTGCGGAAGAGTTGATGGCAGCGGCGCTGCGCGAGGCCCGCATGCTGGCCGAAAAGCCGCCCACCGCTTTCCGGCTGTCGAAGCTCAGGCTGAGGGAGATGACCCAGGCCGGCTGGGACTCTGCGTTCGAGGCGGCGAATCGGCTGCAGCCCATGGCCTATGCGAGCGGTGAGCCGCAGGCGGCCATGGCCCGGTTTCTCGACCGGAGTGACTGACCTGCCTCCATGAACGGGTCCGGCATCCGGGCAGCAAGTCGCTTCCGTGGCCTGGTTGCGACCCGGTCACGATATCGGTCCAGCGTCAGTGGCCGAGACGGGCACCGCACGGCATCCGCGGAGCGGACCTCTCGGCCAGGCTGGGGCCGCTGACCTTCGGAGAGACAGGAACAGCTGCGCAATAGACGGTATTCTCCCCAATGGGTAGACGCTGTTTGGCAACCTTCCACGCAGGTCCTTTCAGCAGGCCATCGAATCGGCGTGGGTCGGGACGAACCAGCGGATCGCACCCTTCTTGGCCCCGCCGACCTCTGGCGGAATGCGGGGCTACACACCATCTGAATGTCGGGAGCCGGACCGATCCCGGAGCCGGCTACGAGGAGCTAGACATGGCGTACAAGGACGTTCTGCTGGTAGCGGATGACACGCCGGAAGGCGGCAAACGGGCGCAGTACGCGATCCGACTCGCTGCGCGGCACGAAGCCCACGTGATGGGGATGATGCTCCGCGATGACTTGTCTTTCGCAGGCTATGCGGCCGCGGACGTGTTCTCGGCCAATCTGGACGCGCAACGAGAGGCGGAGAACGCGGCGCATGCGCGGGTGCGTGAAGGGTTCGAGCGGCGTGCGAAGGCGGAGGGGGTCCCGCACGAGTGGCATTCCGTGGAAGGGGACCCGGTCAGGACGGTGTCGCTCTTCAGCAGACACGCGGACGTCGCCGTCATTGCACAGAGCGGCCGCGATGGCGCTGCCTTTGGCACATCGCGGGATCTCGCCGAGCACGTCGTCCTCGCCAGCGGACGCCCGGTCATCGTGTTCCCTCGCTTCGGCGAGTTTCCAAAGGCCGGCGAGCGCGTGATGGTGGCGTGGGACGCCAGCCGGGAGGCCGCGCGGGCGGTGGCTGATGCGCTGCCAGTCCTGCAGCGTGCCGAGCAGGTCCTGACCTTTTCGGTCGACCCCGAGGAGCGAGGGGACCGGCACGGACCCATTCCCGGCGCCGATCTCGCCAGGCATCTCGCGCGGCACGGCGTCAACGTGAAGGTGGAGAAGCTGAACGCGCCCGACGTTCCGATCTCCGACCTGATCCTGAACCGGATCTCGGACGAGGGAATCGATCTCCTGGTGATGGGGGCGTACGGCCATGCGCGCGTGCGCGAACTCTGGTTCGGAGGAGTCACGCGGGACCTCATGCAGAGGATGACGGTGCCCGTGCTCCTGTCGCACTGATTGTGCCGGGCCCGGCCGCTCGACGCTGCGGAGTCGCGATCTTCCCGCAGTGGGCCATCCCGACCGGGCGTGGTCTGCGGCAAGCCGAATTCGCAGCGTTGGCAGGGTCCGCTTGCCGCGGAGTTCCTGGGGGACCTGGCACCTCCGGGTATGGGGCGGACCACGGACAACGCAGGGTTCGACGCGGGAGGCGCTGCTAGAGGCGAAGAAGGCGGCGAAGCGGAGAGCACAACAGAAATGTTGATGTAAGGTTGGCCGGAGGGTACGTTTCTTGAGTCGACGACCGTTTCAGAACGGTGAATCGTGCCGATCCTGAGGAGGGGAATCATGGCTGTTCTCTCGCCAGGAAGCACTTTCAGAAAGAAACTGTCATGTGAATTCGCGAGAATTCCAGCGCTGGCTGCGGAGCAGAGGATGCTCGTTCGAACAACACAAAGGTGGTAGCGGACACCTTACGGTTCGCTTGGGAGACAGGACGTCGCAGCTTCCCGCGCACGGTTCGCGCAAGGAGCTTGGTCGGAAACTTGTTGCCAAAATCAAGAAGGACCTGGGATTGAAGTGATGCTGACGTATCCGGTTTCATTGGAGGACGACGACGGCACGGTCTTCGTGACGTCGATCGACTTCCCGGAACTTACGACATTTGGGGAGGATCGCGACGAGGCGCTGGCTAGGGCCACGAATGCCCTCGAAGAAGCGATTGGCGCGCGCATCGCGGCCAGGCAGGACCTCCCGGAGCCATCAGCGGGAGTGGTGCGCGTGACCGTGCCGACACTCACGGCGATCAAGGCAATGCTCTACCGGGGCATGCGCGAGCAGGGCATCGGCAAGGCAGAGCTGGCACGACGGGTCGGCTGGCATCTCCCGCAGGTCGATAGGGTGCTCGACGTCCATCATCGCTCGCGCCTCGACCGGATGGATGCTGCATTGAGGGCGATCGGGTGCCAGTTGGAAGTGCGCACAACGGATGCCGAGATTGATTCCCGTGACTGAAAAACGAGTAGGCAGAAGGAGGATCGAGGCAGGCTCGGAATCGCCGCCGTTTCTGACAATGTTCAGGTGACGCGGGCCAGCTATTCGGGCGCAACATGTTTGGCGGAAGGTGACCGGTCTCCCATCCGTGCGACCGGGTTCCGCGAGAAGGCCAACGACCTACAGGCGGCAATCAACAAGATGGTCGCGGGAAACGGCACCCTTGCACAACGGAAGATACGCTTCACCACTCCCCGCCGAGCAGCTGGGAATGGTGCGCGGGGGCCATCGTGAGGCAAGTGGCAACAGAATAGAAAAATATGATGTGTAAACACTATCTTATATCTACGCTACGATTTCTCCTCTGAGCATCCCAAGACAGTCGGCATCGGGAGCGCCAACCCTTCAATGCCGGTGCGGAACTTCAACCTCTCCGGAGGCGTCAGCTTCCAGGTCGTCCGGGAGTGGCGGCATCGGCTCTCCCGCCAGGGCCAGCTCGACGCCTGTGTGCACGGGGACAGGCAGGCCGGCCGGTTGCCCGGCCCGATCATGCTCCGCAAACGCCCAGGCCAGGATCCAGGCGTGCGCGTCCGGAAACTCGGTTCGCGCACAGAGCAAATGGTCTCCGAAGCGGGCCAGCGCCCGAAGGTCGGGGACGGCGTATGCGAAGGGATCGTCGCCCCGCATCAGCGCTTCGGCGTCGCCAAGCGACAGCAGGAGAACCCTGAGCTGGTCTGTGGCGATCAGGTCGGCCAGGCGTTGCAGCGTCCGCGCCCGGGCGACGCGCGCGCTCGCCTCGGGCAGGTGTTCCTCGAGGAACGCCTGGAGTTCCTTGGCCTTGGGATAGCTCCCGGCGTCCTCCCGCGAGGCGCCGATAACGAGGTGGCGCTGGCGGTAGACCTGCCACTGCCGGTAGGGCGTGTGGGCCGTTGCCGGGAAAACCCCGAGGGCGCCTGCGAGAAAGGCTCCGAGGAGCGGGCGCCCGGGGGGGCGCGGGCCGCGGGGGCGCGCTGTGGGAGTGGAGGGGCGTG
>JAJDZX010000027.1 GCA_022824395.1 Alphaproteobacteria bacterium | reverse complement strand
CTGCGTCTTCGGCTTGCAGCGGACCGCGACATGCCGTTCGAGATAGCGCGCGGCGAGGTCGGCCACCGTCGGGCCGCCGTGGTGCTTCGCCGGCAGCGGCAGCGGCACCGGGTCCTCGCCGGCCTTGATGCGCGCGATGATGAGCGCGGCCCGCTGGCGCGCCTGCTCGGCGCCCAGCACCGGGTGGCGGCCGACCGTGATCCGCCGCGCCTTGCGCCGCCCGCCCGGCCCGTCCGGGCCGCGCGCCTGGGCGAGGTAGAGCTTGCCGCCGGTGGGATAGACCCGGACTCCGAAGCCCTTCAGCTCGCGGTCCCAGAACACGGTGTCGCGCTCGACCGCGAGCGCCGTCACCGTGCGGTTGGAGATCGTCCTGTATTGCAGCACCGCCATCGCCTGTCCTCCCTACGCGGCCGCTGCGCCGTTCGGCGCGAGGTGGGCGCCGATGCTTTCGCCGGTGCGCGCGGCGGCGGCCTTCTCGGCGTCCTGCACCAGATGCGCATAGCGGGCGGTGGTGCCCACCTTGGAATGCCCGAGAAGCTTGCCGATCATGCTCAGGCTCTCGCCGAGCGCAAGCGCCTCCGAGGCGTGGCTGTGGCGGAGGTCGTGGATGCGCACGTCCTCCAGCCCGGCGCGGTCCCGGATGCGGTTCCAGTAGTAGCCGAGGCCCGGCAGATGCGCGCCGGGCTTCTTGCTGCGGATGACCCAGGGATTGCCGTCCATGCGCTCGATGCCGTCGAGCACCTTCAGCACCGGCGTGGTCAGAGGCACCATGCGCGGCCCGCGCTTGCCGTCGCGGAGCCGGAACTCGCCCGCCGTGCGGTCCACGTCGTCCCATTGCAGGGTGAGGATCTCCGACTTGCGGCAGCCGGTCAGCATCAGCAGCCGGATCGCCGCGATCGCCGGCGGCCACAGCGAGTCGTCGGCCTCCGCTTCCCTGAGCGCCGCGCCGAGGCTGCGGTACTCGTCCGGCGACAGGAAGCGCTCGCGGGGCTCCTCGCGGTAGTGCCTGACCCGCTTGCAGGGGTTGCGGCCGTGGGGCACGAGCTCCCAGGTCGCGGCCAACGAATACATCTTCGAGAGCATGCTGACGACGTGGTTGGCCATCGACGGCGTGTCGCGCATGCGGTCATGGAGCTCGATGACATGACTGGACCGCACGTCCTTCACCAGGATGGTTCCGAGTGCGGGAACGATGTGCCTGTCGATGGCGGTGCGGTAGAGCTCCTGCGTCTTCGGCTTGCACTGCACTTTGACGTAGGCACGCATGCAGCGCGCGGCGAGGTCTGCGACGGTGGGGTCCGGCTCGGGCTCCGGCGGGATCGGGTCGAGGCCGCGCTTGATGCGGTCGATGATGCCGGCCGCCTCCCGCCGTCGCTGGTCGAGCGCCTCGCCGGCGACGGGCCCGAGGGTCACCCGCTTCAGGCCGGCGGGTCCTCTCGACTGCACGACATAGACCTTGCGGCCGTTGCGCTGGACACGCACGCCGAAGCCGGCGAGGTCGCGGTCCCAGAAGAAGGCGTCGCGGCCGGTGGCCGGCAGGGCGGCGATGCTGCGGATGGTGAGGCGGAGGGTGCTTCTCTTCGGCATGGCGGTTCCCGGCGACGATTCCGGGCCCGGCGGCGAGGCCCGATTCGTGGTATCAAGGCGCACCCAAGTGGCATCACCTCGATGGGATATCCTAGAGCCCGCGTGTCCCCGATGCAAGGGGGCGGGAACGCCGAAGAACTGAAAAACTCTAAGATATA
The DNA here is from genome assembly GCA_022824395.1 of Alphaproteobacteria bacterium. Lineage (GTDB taxonomy): Bacteria > Pseudomonadota > Alphaproteobacteria > TMED109 > TMED109 > VXPW01. Next base: position 5,082 of record JAJDZX010000027.1, on the reverse strand, counting down.
CGGTCATTTAGGAACCACATGACCCCTCACGGACCCGACTGGCATCGGGATGGAATAATCGCCTGTCTTTCTGACGGCATGCTGTCGCGCAACGCCGAGGGGCTCTATTGGATCGGCCGCTACCTGGAGCGGGCGCGGCACGGCTGCCGTCTCATCTCGGACCAGCTCGCGACCATGGAGGACCGGCCGGTCGAGGAGATCGACCAGGGCTGGCGGCGCCTCTACCAGGCCATGCACCGCACGCCGCTCGGCGGCTTCCTGGCATCCGGCGACGAGGACGAGGAGTTCATGCTGGCCGATGCCTACACGATGGCCGACGACCTGACCTTCGAGCCGGGCAACCCCGATTCGATCCGCAACTGCCTCGCGGCCGCGCGCGAGAATGCCCGGCAGGTCCGCAACATCCTGGGCGTGCGGATGTGGTCGTGCCTCAACCTCGCGTACCTGGACGTCCGCGACGTCGGCATCGAGACCATCTGGAACGACCAGCCGGACGCCTTCTACCTCCGCACCGAGGACGCCATCCGCACCTTCACCGGCATCGCCGTCAGCAGCATGTACCGCGACGACGGATGGCACTTCCTGTGGCTCGGCTGGTTCGTGGAGCGGACGCAGCTCCTCGCCGGGCTCGTCGACGCCCACCTCGCCCAGTACCCCACCGCCGCCCTCCACAGCGAATCGGACTGGCGCGCCCTGCTCCGGATCTGCGAGGCGCATGTCGCCTACCGCCACCTGCACTCCCACAGTCACCGGCCCGCCCGCATGCTGGACTTCCTGGTGTCGGACCCCCTGCTCGCGCACTCGGTCCGCCATGCGCTGGCGCGGGTCACGGAGGCCCTCGATGCCGTGTCCTCCGGCCGGTCGCTCGCGGTCGAGGCCGGGCGGCGCGCGGGCAGGATGGCCGCCGCCATCGACCACGACTGGCCGAACCGCGACCCCGGCGACGATGCCGCCACGCGGACGGCGCTCCAGGGCGTCCGCAACGCGTGCCTCCTGCTGCACGAGGACATCGCGGCCACCTACTTCCACTACGAGATCGAGGACGCGCCATGACCGGGCGGACTGAGCGGCGCTTCACGGTCGAGCACGTCTCCGACTTCCAGTACGGGGAGACGGCCCAGGGCAGCCTGGTGGTGCTCCGCCTGCGCCCGCGCGAGGACAACGGCCAGGCGCTCCACGCCTTCGCACTCGACATCGACCCGGCCGCCGCGCCGATCGCCTTCGCCGACGCCTTCGGCAACGGCTGCCACCTCTTCAACATCCACCGGGCGCATCAGCACACCCTCGTCCGCTCGCGCTCGGAGGTCACGACCGTGGACCCGGCGCCGCTCCCGGAACGCCTGGAGCCCGATGCCTGGGAGGCGCTCCGGGAGGCCGCCTCCCCCGTGGACAACTGGGAGTTCATGGGGCCCAGCCGGTTCGCGCGGCCGAGCCCGGCGCTCGCGGCGTTCACCGACGCCAGGGCGATCCGCCGCGGGCGCGATCCGCTCACGTCCCTCCTGGAGCTGGCCGCCGCGCTGCACGGGACGTTCCGCTACGAGCCGGCCAGCACGTCGGTCGACTCGCCCATCGAGGACATCCTCGAGACCGGCCGCGGCGTCTGCCAGGACTACACCCACGTGATGATTACCATCGCGCGTTCGTGGGGCATCCCGAGCCGCTACGTGTCGGGCTACCTGCACCTCGAGGGGAAGCCGGGCGAGCAGACGCCCGCCGGGACCAGCCACGCCTGGGCGGAGTTCATGCTGCCGGACCTGGGCTGGATCGGGTTCGATCCGACCAACGACACGCTCGCCGACCACCGCCACGTCCGCATCGCCGTGGGCCGGGACTACGCCGACGCGGCGCCCACCCGGGGCGTGGTGGTCGGCGGCGGCGATTCCCGGCTCGACGTCCGGGTCACCGTGGTGGAGGGCGGCGAGCCCGAACCGGCCTACGCGCCACGCCCGGAACGCTCGAACCTTCGCGACGTGACGCGGGCGCCGCTGGCCCAGCCGGCGGGCGCCAACCAGTGACGGCCCCGGCCTTCGGTTATCGGTCGGCTCGCGGAAACGATGCCCGAATCAGGCTATTTCAAAATCATTTCTTGAATTAGCTTATTGTCTGCTAAGCTGACCGCGATGATTCAACGAGATCTCGCGTCAAAGCTGACGGAAGCGGCAGCAGCCTGGCCGTCCATCACGCTCACCGGGCCCCGGCAGAGCGGCAAGACGACCCTGTGCCGCGCCATGTTCCCCGACCATCCGTACGCCACGCTGGAAGCCCCGGACATCCGGGCCTTCGCCGAGGAAGACCCCCGTGCCTTCCTCGAGCAATTTCCGCAGGGCGCCGTCCTCGACGAAGTGCAACGGGTGCCGGACCTTCTGTCCTACCTGCAGGGCATCATCGACGCCGCACCGGCGCCCGGAAGGTGGATCCTGACGGGTTCGCAGAACCTTTCTCTGGTCGAAACGATCAGTCAGTCACTGGCCGGAAGGACCGCGCTGTACAACCTGCTCCCGCTGACGCGGGGCGAGACGACCCGCTTTCCCCGGCACCCGGAGACCCTGGAAGAAACCCTGTTCACCGGATCCTACCCGCGCATCTTCGACGGCGGTCTCGATGCCGGGGACTGGCTTCGTTCCTATGTCGCCACCTACGTCGAGCGCGACGTCCGGATGCTCAGCAACGTAGGCGATCTGGCCACGTTTCAGCGTTTCGTCGCCCTTTGCGCCGGCCGTACGGCCCAGCTGCTCAACTATTCGTCGCTGGCCGGGGACTGCGGCATCTCGCAACCGACAGCGAAGGCTTGGCTCAGCATCCTCGAAACCAGTTTTCTCGCCTTTCGCCTGCCGGCTCTTCACGCGAACCTGCGCAAGCGCCTCGTCAAGATGCCCAAGCTGCACTTCTACGACACCGGCCTGGTGTGCTGGCTTCTGGGCATCCGCGCGCCCGAAGAGCTGCGCACCCACCCGCTGCGAGGGCCCATCTTCGAGACCTGGGTGGTTTCGGAGATCGTCAAGCACCGGGCCAACAGAGGTGAATCCAGCGGGCTGTCGTTCTACCGAGACCGGAACGGTGCGGAATGCGACCTCGTCGTCGAAGGACCTGCCGGCTTCACGCTTCTCGAAGCCAAGTCGACCAAGACGGCGTCAGCCAGCCTGTTCAACGACTCCAGGCGCGTCCGAAGACACTTGGCCCAATCAGCCGGGCCCTGCCCCGTCGCCGTCGTCTACGGCGGCGATCAACAACAACGTCGAGGAACAGACACCTTGGTCCCCTGGCGGGAGCTGCACCGCCTCGACTGGTAGGCACCGGACTGCTGCGTCGACGTCTGATCAGCGAGATGAGGTCCTGCTCGACCTGTCGCTGATCGGCCTAGGCCACGAGGTTCTGCGCCGGGATCATGCGTCGACCTGGGGCAGACGGCGCACGATGATCCGCCACCGGAGATCGCGCTGGCGGGGCTCAGGCGCGAAATCCGGGTCCAGCGCCTCCCGCCGGTCGAGCTCGGTCCAGGGGAGCGACCCGCGTGCCCTCAACGCCTTCAGCATCGGCCCTGTCGACCAGTCGTGGCCGAGATGGTCCAGAAGATATCCGAGGCGCTGCGCGACCGGCCGGCCCACGACCGCCGACAACGCGGCGAGCTGCTCCGGATCGATCTTCCGTCCAAGTTCGGCGACGACCGTGGCAGTACTGTTCATCCCGCCCGACGCCTGCGGATAGCGGAGCAGATCGAGCGCGGTCAGCGCAGCCGATGAAATCTTCATCGTGCCGGTATCGGTCTTGCGGTCCTCCATCCCCGCCGCCACGACCCGCATGTCCCTGCGGAAGTAGAAGGCGATCATGCTGCGACCGGCGCGGATCCTGGGCAGGCGCTTCGCCGCGACCACCTGAAACTCCATAACCGCTTGGTGCGTCGCGCCGTGCAACTCCGCCGCCTTGAGCAACCCGACGTAGTAGGCCTGACCCTCGTGACGCATGAGGGCGTCGATGAACCAAGCCGGTGGCGGCGCTCCCCAAGACGCATGTTGCGGGGGAACGACCACATAGAAGCCCTGACGCGGATTGACCAACGCCTTGCGTCGTTGCAGGCGCTCTGCGGCATCCAGGAACGCGCCGTGCCCGATGCCGAGCGTGCGCTCGCCCTCCTCTGCAGTGAAGGCCACTTGGCCAGCGGAAAGCAGACCGCTCACAAAACCCGACAGCGCGGATCGCCGATCGTAAAGCATGTCTGACTTTCCGCTAAATGTGCGGACTTATCAACACAAATCGTCAATTTGCCCTGACACTGACGCCTGTTGGCACATGATTCCATTGAGATCATCTGTTTCTCGGGGCAACAAGCCCGGATGCCCAACAACACTTTCCAAGTCGGCTATGCGGGTTCTACTTTCGGTCACCGCCAGTTGGTCTGGATCTGCGTGCTCTGCGAACTAGACGCCACAACCGTTTTTCCAGCTGCCCAAAAATCTGCCGTCTCCGTTGCTCAGGAAATTCCCGTTCTTCGTTGTCCACTTTGCCTACCCAATGGACAAAGATCTCAAGCCCCTTGTCTTCGTAGAGCCCCCAGCATCTCCTCAGCCGAAAGCCCGATCGCCAAGGCAATGCCAATGATTCCCCCCGTCGTGCCGCCAGCGATCAAGTCGAAATATGACCTGACTGGATGTTCGAGATGCTGTTCCAGTTCGGCCAGCAATGCCGCCGGTAACGTGCCGAGAATGCCGCCCCCGCCGATTCACAGGAGACGGCGCTTCCGTTGACCAGGCCGTTCGTCCTCTCCCACCAACGGCACCTCCTCATTCCCTCACCGACCGGTTCCGCACCGGCTGTAGCGGTCGCCGCCACGGTATGCCGGCATCGCGAGCTTTCGGCCCGACATCGCAGATATGGAGGTACGATTTTCGATCTTTAAATGTAGGATTTTAACAATATATGTCCGATACTGGAAACTGCGCCGGATGAGCCGCCTGCGCTGTGACTTGCCTGTTGTCGTGTAAGTGTTTACGCGACAGGGTCTGACGGCAGTACCCCACGGGGGGTGAGGAAAGCAGCGGCTTTCGGGTGGGCGGAGCGGCGGCTTCGGCGGATTCCACCCCAGGG
>JAJDZX010000033.1 GCA_022824395.1 Alphaproteobacteria bacterium | reverse complement strand
CCAAGGATGCCGGCGGCGGGTGAGTTTGTCAACCCCGATCGATCCGTGCCTCCACGGACCATCAAAGCATCATCGAATCAAACGGTTGGAAGACACGACAAAATCTGCGCCAGAAACGCCCGCTAACAAAATGCCATTGGGCGGCCGCGCCGGAAGGGGTGGCGAAACGCCCGGTCCGCCCACCTGCGACCCTGCAGGCCCCGGTCACACCCGCGCGCTCCGGCAGCCCGGTCGCGCTCGGCGGGTAGCACTGCCATGGCCTCAGGGGGGAATGTCGCGATGCAGCTCAGACTTCGGCAAATCTGTCTGGTCGCCGCCGACCTGGATCCGGTGGTCGCCGGGTTGCGGCACGTCTTCGGACTGGAGATCTGCTACGTCGACGCCGCCGTCGCCGAGTACGGCCTTGTCAACGCCCTGATGCCAGTGGGCAACCAGTTCCTGGAGGTGGTGGCACCCGCCCGGCCCGGCACCGCGGCGGGCCGTTACCTGGAGCGGCGCGGCGGGGATGGCGGCTACATGGTCATCACGCAGTGCGACGATCTGGACCGGCGCCGGAAGCGGGTCGACGAGCTGGGGATCCGGGTCGCCAATCATCTTGACTACGATCGATTTCAGGGCATGCAGCTCCATCCCAGGGACACCGGTGGCACATTCTTCGAGATCGATCGGCAGGCGGATGGCGATGCGGGGGACGGCCCTTGGCATCCGGCGGGCCCGGATTGGCAGCCATATGTCAGGACGCACGTGGTGTCGGCGATCGTGGCGGCGGAAGTCCAGAGTCCTGATCCGGACATCTTGGCGGAGCGTTGGAGCGCCATCGCGGAGGTCCCGTTGGTGCGCCGCGAGGCGGGCGTGGCAACGTTGCCGCTGGCAAACGCGGACCTGCGATTTGTCGCGGCTTCCGATGGGCGAGGGGAAGGTTTGGCCGGGGTGGATTTGCGGGCCGAGGACGCTGATGCGGCATTGGCCCATGCCCGTGCGCTGGGAGTTCCGCAAGCGGGCAATGTGATACAGGTCGCCGGTATGCGATTTGCGCTGGTGTGACCGATCGAGGAATCTTGCGGGGAGCCGGGTCGGTTCGCGACCTCCCTGAACGGTAACGGCAAAGCAGGTCGAGGAACCTCGGAGGCAACCACTGATGTCTGATCATCTCCTGGAAGCGCGCGACCGCGGCGTCGCCTGGTTGACCCTGAATCGCCCGGACCGCCTGAACGCGATGAGCAACGAGATGCTGGACGATCTCCTGGCATCGATGCTGCGACTGGCGTCCGACCAGGCCATCGGCTGCGTGGTGCTGACCGGCGCCGGCCGCGGGTTTTGTGCCGGCGGGGACGTGAAGGGGATGGCCGAGGGCTCCCTGCAGGATGACAGCCTGGAGGGTCGCACCCAGGCATTGCGGCGCCGGATGGAGGTAAGCCGGGTCATCTACGAGATGCCGAAGCCGGTGATTGCCATGATCCGGGGGCCGGCGGCAGGCGCCGGGCTTTCGGTCGCGCTGGCCTGCGACCTCCGGGTCGCCGACGAGACCGCGTTGCTCACGACGGCGTTCGCCCAGGTCGGGTTGTCCGGCGACTTCGGGGGATCCTGGTTCCTGGCCCGGCTGGTGGGCGCCGGCAGGGCAAAGGAAATGTATCTGACGGCCGCCAGGCTCTCGGCTGACGAAGCACGCAAGCTCGGCATCCTGAACCGGGTCGTGGCCGCCGACGCGCTGGAGGCGGAGACCCGGGCGCTGGCCGAGGGGCTGGCGGCGGGCCCGCGCGTGGCGCTCGCGTACATGAAGCAGAACCTCAACGGCGCCTGGACGGTGTCGCTCTCGGAGGCGCTCGACCTGGAAGCCCGGAACCACAGCCGTTCCGGCTTCACGGAGGATCACCTGGAGGCGTCGAGGGCCTTCGTCGAGAAACGGAAACCGGTGTTCCGGGGCCGCTAGCGCCGGTGCGGTCCGCGCCCCGGGCGCCGGTCTTGCGGTTCACCCGCGCGGTCAGAGCATCCGCCGCAGGGTTCCGTGCTTGTCGACGAACTGGTGCTTCAGCGCGGCGCCCGCGTGCACCGCGATGACCGGCAGGAGGCCGTACGCGGCCACGTAGTGAATGGTGATCGCAAGATCCCGCGCGGTTTCCGAACGGGGCAGCAGCGCCGGCATGTCCCAGGGACCGAGGAACGGAAAGCCGCTGCCGGCCGACGTGGAAATCACGTACCCGGAGACCGGCACGATGAACATCGCCGCCAGCAGCAGGACGTGGACGGCCGTGGCGCCGGCGCGCTCCCAGGCGCGAAGTTCAGCCTGGAGCGGCGGCGAGGGCGATACGACCTTCCAGGCCGCGAACAGGAGCGCCAGACCCAGCACGACCATGCCGCCCGACCTGTGGATGGCCAGCGCGCGGTTGTACCAGCTGTCGAAGTAGCCGAGGCTCACCATCCAGGCGCCGAGCCCGGTCAGCCCGATGATCCCCGCCGCAATGAGCCAGTGCAGCGCCTTGCTGGCCAGTCCGTAGCGCGTGCTGGTGTTGAACAGCACGGCGCGGCCTGATCTTGCGTTCGCTACCGCCGGATCGCTTCGATCATCAGGTGGATCTCGACGTCCTCGGCGGCGGGACCCAGGTTGTAGGCCATGCCGAAGTCCCGGCGCTTGAGGACGTACGTGCCCTCGAAGCCGGCGCGGTAACCGCCCCAGGGGTCGTCCCCCTCGCCGATCAGCCGGACATCGAACGAGATGGACTTGGTGACCCCGAGCAGGGTCAGGTCGCCGGTCAGCGTGCCGCCGCCGGCATCGCCGGCAAAGCCGGTGCTGACGAAGGTCACGTTCGGAAACCGCTCGACGTCGAAGAAATCACTGCTGCGCAGATGCTTGTCCCGTTCCGCGTGATTGGTGTCGAGGCTGGCGGCATCGATCGTCACGCGGATTCCCTGCGCGTCGGCGCCGGCCTTGGGGTCGTACGTCATGCTCCCGTCGAAGCGGTTGAAGCGTCCGGCGAGCCAGCTGAAGCCCAGGTGTTGCGTGCGGAACTGGATGAACGAGTGGTCGGGATCGATCACGTATTCGGCCGAACGGGAGGGTGCCACGGGGGCGGTGGCGAGGACGACGGCCAGCGCGGCGGTCGCGATGAGCGGTTGCAGAAATCGGTACGGCATCGGCAATGCGGGGGTGAGCGGCGAGAGGACAAGAGATTAGCACCAGGGCCGCCGCCCGGTCCGACGGTGCGGACGGGAGCCGAAACGGCGGCCCCGCGCGGCCGGCCGGGAGCGCGTGATGGTATGCTGACCCGCTATGGCACTCATCGGGTCCATTGCGCGCCTGCTGATCCGCCGGGCAGCGGCGGACCCGCGCGTCCAGAGAGCGGCGGCGGAGACGGCCGCCACAGCGGTTCGCCAGGCGCGGGAAATCGCGAACGATCCGTCGCCGGCGCGCCGGCTGGGTCGTCTGGCCGGTCGTGCGAAGCGGCGACTTACGGAGGCTGTGCGGAGCGAGGACTAGCCATGACGGGCCAGGTTCAAACGTACCGCGGGCTGGCGCTGGCTTGCTCGGTGGCCGTCGCCGCGTGCCAGGGGCCGGAAGTCCCCGCGCGGCCGCTGAACCCCGATGTCACCGCGTTCGACCGCCTCCAGATCGTGTTGCCGGGCGGGGACGGGCCCATCGATGCCGAGGTCCTGGTGCTGGCGGCGATCGAGCACGCGCCGGCGCGTCGGCGCGCCGAAGCGCGCCTCGCCCGCGCCATGGCGGACGTGCAGCTGACCCGGGTGCACCAGCCGTTCGTGTATGCGTCGGAGATCGAGTACCACAGCGAAGGGGCGCCATGGACGCTCGGGCTGTCGGTGGAGCGACCCTTCACCCGGGAGGCGCTGCGGACCGCCAAGACCGACGCCGCCATCGCCGAGCGCGTCGCGTCGCAGTGGGCCTTGGACCGGGTCGGGTGGCAGGTGCGCGACCAGATTCTGAAGGCGCTGGTCCGGATCGCGCATACCCGGCTCGAGATCGCGTTCGCCGAGGAAGAAGTGGCGTTGCGCACCGAGGTGGAGGCAACGCTGGAGCAGGGCGTGCGGGCCGGGGTCGCCCGCCTGACGGATGCGCAGCTGGCGGCCGCCCGGGCTCAGCGGGCGCGGCTGGCCCTCGACGCCGCCAGGTCGCGGGCGGTCGAGGCCGAGACGGAACTCGCCGCGGCCCTCGGGGTGTCGCGGACGGCGGTCGAGGGACGTGCAATCCGCCCGCCGGTCGGCGAACTGCTGCCCCCGGAAGTCGACCCCGGCCAGTTCGACGCGATGCTCCGGCGGGCCCTGGTGCGCCGTTCCGACGTGCTCGTCGCGATTGCCGGGTACGGGGCGGCGGAGGCGCAGCTTCGGGTCACGCTCGCCGCGCTGACCCCCGATCTCTGGCTGGAGCCGGGCATCCTGTGGGACCAGAAGGATCTGGTGCTGCGTCTCGCTGGCGCCATGGTGCCGGTGCCCGACATCACCGATGCGAAGGTGGCCATCGCGCTCGCGCACCGGGATGAGGCGCGCCTCTCGTTCGAGGAGACGCAGGCCCGGGTGCTCGCCGAGGCCGAATCGGCCTGGACCCGACTGGCCACGGCCGGCCGGGAATCGGCCTCGGCCGCCGCTGAGATCGCGGCCGCGGCGGCGTACGTGCAGCAGACCGAGGCGGCGATCCGGCAGCGCACCCTGCCCGCCGCTGCCCGTCCCGATGCGGATCTCCGGTTGCTGGCGGCCCGTCGGGCGGCCGCCGCGGCGGAACGGCGGAGGCAGGTGGCGCTGATCGATCTCGAGCTTGCCCTGGAGCGCATCTTCAGCGCCGCCTCGCCGCCCCGCGGAGCCCCCTGGCACCGGGCCCCCGGAGCGGACGGGTGAGAACGCGGGAGGCAGAGCCGTGCGCCTGATCCTGGCGCTCGTCGCCGCGTTCCTGGGGGGGTATGCGGCCGTGCACGGTCTCCAGCGGTTCGCCCCGGAGGAGGTTCTGGCGGCCGTCAGCTTCGGCCTGCTGCCCCACCTCCAGGAGGAAGAGGATGCGGGAAGCGGCTTCGGCGAGATCGCACGGGAGCACGACGACGACCATGACGGGGATGACGATGACGACGATTCCCCGGTGGCGCAGCTGGAGCTAGCCGAGGATGAGCGTGTCCTGATTTTCCCACCCGGGGTGGCCGAGGCCAACGGGGTCGTGGCGGGGCCTGTGCGGGCCGCGAACTGGGTCGAGCGGCACACCGGCCTGGGCACCGTCCTCGACGTTGCGTCCCTGCTCCGTGACGTCGCCGCACTGCGCGGCACCGAGCTGGTCCTGGGCCAGTCGGAGGCCCGGCTGGAGCCCCTGCAGGCGCGCCTCGAACGCCTGCGCCAGGCCTACGACACGGGCCTGGTGCTGCTGGCAGACGTGGACCTGGCGGAGCGGGCGCTGCGCGACGAGGAAATGGTGCGGGCGGAACAGTCGGCTGCCCGGGCCCGCACCCTGCGGCACATCGAGCACACCTGGGGCACCTATTTCGCGCGCGCGGCGGCGGATCGGTCACCGCTGCTGGACACCCTGGCCGACCGCAGCCAGGCGCTGGTCCAGGCGTCGCTGCCGAAACGTCTGAACGGGCGGGAGTTCCGCGCTGAGGTGCGGACCGGCGACGAGGTCCGCCCGGGCCGGCCCATCGGTCCCGGCTACGCCGAGGTGGCCGGGATGGGGCCGGATGCGGTATTGCTCCTTGCCGACGGAGCGGGTCTGCGCCCGGGGCTGCGGATCGAGGTGTCGTTCGTCGCGACGGACGCGGCGGAGCCGGGCTTCGTGCTGCCGGCCGGCGCGGTCCTGTTTCACGGTGATGGAATCTGGGTCTATTGCGAACTCGGCGACGGCCGGTATGGCCGCCGGGCCCTGAGCGGCCTGCGCCGCTTCGATCGCAGCTGGTTCGTGCCGGCGTCGGTCCTGGAGCCCGACGCGCGCGTCGTGACCCGGGGCGGCCAGATGCTGCTGGCCGAGGAGTTCCGGGCCGACATCATGCGCGAGGACGACGACTGACTTCGTGCTGGCCCTGATCGTCAGGTTCTCGATCCGGCATCCGGGCGTGGTGGTCACGCTGGCCGCTGCTCTCGTGGCGGCGGGGCTTTGGCGATTGTCCGAGGGGGCCTTCGACATCTTCCCGGAGTTTGCGCCGCGGCAGGTGATCGTCCAGACCGAAGCGCCGGGCCTGACCGCCGAACAGATCGAGACCGGGGTCACCCGGCCCCTCGAGGTGGTTCTCCGGGGCCTTCCGAGCCTGACCGGGACGTTTTCGGAATCGATCGGCGGACTGTCGATTGTCACGCTGACCTTCGAGGACAGCACCCGCGACGAGATCAACCGGGCGGCCGTGGCGGCGCGTCTCGCGGTCGCGTCGGGGCAGCTCCACCGGTCCGCCGCCAGGCCCACGGTCGTCCCCCTGTCCTCGAGCGCGGCCACGGTCATGACCATCGGCTTCACTGCCGAGCGGGACCCGGAACGCCTCCGTTCCACGATCGAGCGCGTGGTGCTGCCGCATCTGCTCGAAGTGCCGGGTGTTGCCGACGTCAACGTGTTCGGTGGCGAGGTCGAATCCCTGCAGATCCGGCCCGATCCGCAGCGTCTGGCCCGCGCGGAAGTCACGATCAGCGAATTGATGCGCGCCGTGCGCACCGCCGGGTACCGGGGTACGGGCCGGATCGACACGGCCAACCAGACACTCGCGGTCGTCGTGGGCGAAGGGGCGATGTCGGAAGCTGCGCTCCGGGCGCTGCATGTCACGAGGGCGGACGGGTTCCGCATCCCCCTGACCGATATCGCCGAGATCGGCTTCGGCGCTGACCATCCGATCAGCATGGCGACGGTCGGGGGTGAGCCCGCGGTCCTGCTCATGGTGATTGGCCAGTTCCGGTCGAGCACCGTGGCCGTGACCCGGGGCCTGGATCTGGCCCTGGACCATCTCATGCCGGCGCTCGCGTCGGTCGGGGTCTTCGTGCATCGGGACCTGTTTCGCCCGGCGCATTACGTCGAGCGATCGGTGGGGAGCATTTCCGCGCATCTGGCGATCGGGGCCGGGCTGGTCGTGCTGGTGTTGCTGGTGTTGCTGTTCGACGTGCGGGCCGCGGTCATCACGGCGAGCGCGATCCCGGTATCTCTTGTTGTCGCCGCGCTCGGCATGCTCGAGACCGGCACGACGTTCAACATCATGGTCATCGGGGGGTTGGCCATCGCGCTCGGCGAGGTGGTCGACGACGCCATCATCGACACCGAGAACATCCTGCGGCGGCTGCGGCAGCGGCTGTCGGGCCCGTCGCCGCCGCGGCTCGACGACGTGGTGTTTGACGCGTCGATGGAGGTGCGCGGCTCGATGGTGCACGCGAGCGCCATCGTGATGCTCGTGTTCGTCCCGCTCTTCGCCGTGTCCGGGGTTGCGGGCCGCATGTTCGCGCCATTGGGCCTGGCCTACATCCTGGCGATCTTTGCGTCGCTGGTGGCCGCCCTGACCCTCACGCCAGCCCTCTGCCGGACCCTGCTCGCGACCCGCAGGGCCTACCGCACCCCGCCGCTCATTCGGGTGCTGACCCCGGCCTACAGCTGGGTGCTGCGCCTGCTCGGACGGATCCCGGGCGCAGCGATCGTCGTGGCGCTGGGCGGCTCCCTCTTCGGCGTGGCGCTGCTTCCCGGCCTCGGCAGTTCCTTCCTGCCCGACCTCCGCGAGGGTCACTACATGATCCACACGTCCGGGCTGCCCGGCACCTCGCTGGAAGAGACAATTCGCGTCGGCACGCGCCTGACCCGCCAGGTCCTGCAGGTCGAGGGAGTGCGTTCGATGTCCCAGTGGGCGGGGCGCGCCGAACGGGGAGCCGACACGTACGGGAGTCACTACGCCGAATACGAAGTCGAGCTCGAGCCCTTGTCGGGCGCCGGGCAGCAGGCGGTGTTCGATCAGATTCGTGACATCCTTGACGACACGCCGGGTATCGCCGCCGAATTGAACACCTTCCTGACCGAACGCGTCGACGAGACGGTCTCCGGCTATGCGGCGCCCTTGGTCGTCCGGGTTTTCGGCGCGGATCTCGACGTGCTCGATGCCGCCGCCGGCAGGGTCGCCGGCCTGCTCGAGGACGTGCCCGGGCTCCGCCAGGTCCGCGTGCGCGCGGCGCTGGGGCGCCCGCAGGCCGAGGTGCATCTGGACTGGCAGCGCCTGGGGCAGGCCGGCATCGCGCCGGCCGACGTCATCGAGGCCGTGGAGGCGACGCACGGCGGCCGGCAGCTCGGGACGGTCTTTCGCGACGGCATCCCGTTCCCGGTCACGCTCGTGTTCGACGCGGGCGACCGGGCGAGCCCGTTCGCCCTGGCGGACCTCCAGGTTCGGCGTCCGGACGGGGTGCTGGTGCCCCTGTCTGCGTTCGCCGATGTCCGCATGGGGCGCGGGCGCTACACGATCCTCCGCGACGGCGGCCGCCGGCTGCAGGTCGTGACCGGCCACATCACGGAGACCGACGTGGAAACCGTGGTCCAGCGGGTCGAGAAGGTGCTGGCCGAGGCGGACATTCTTCCGCGCGGCGTGTATTTCGATCTCGCGGGCACAGCGCTCGAACAACGCCGCTCACGGGAAGAACTGATCTTCGCCGCCGTGCTCGCCGGCGTCGGCATCATGGTCCTTGCCAGGATGGCACTGGGGCGGGGACGGGCCTTGCTGCTGGTGCTCGCCAATCTCCCCTTCGCGCTCGTGGGTGGCGTCGTGGCCGCGTATCTCACGGGTGGCGTGGTGTCGCTGGGATCCCTGGTGGGGTTCGTCACGCTGTTCGGGATCACGCTCCGCAATTCCATCATGCTCGTCTCCCACTACCGGCAGCTCGTCGTGGTGGAAGGGGCACCATGGACCAGCGACACGGTCGTGCGCGGCGCCGCGGAGCGCTTGCCGTCGATCCTGATGACGGCGCTCGTGACCGCGCTCGCCATGCTTCCGATCGCCCTGGATGCGGACAATCCCGGCCACGAGATCATGGGGCCGATGGCGGCCATCATCATCGGCGGGCTGGCGTCGTCGACGCTGCTCAACCTGCTGGTCCTCCCGCTGATGATGCAGCTGTTCGGGAACTTCGAGGCCGAGCGTCAGGCGGAGGGGGTCAGCGCGCCGGCGCCCGCTGCCTACGCGGAAGGCGGGCGCTCGGAACCCTAGGCGCGACTCCGGTGGCGGCCGGTGCGTGGCCGCGGCCGGGGTCAGCGCGCCGGGGCAGCGCCGTCACGCAGCGGCCATGGACCCCAGCGCGTCGGCGAGGGTTCGATGTTCCGCGAGCGCCCGCCGCCAGCGCCGGGCCCCCGGCTGTCGGCGGTACAACCCTGTCAGAGGGCGCGCCAATCGGTGGAAGGGCTCGCCGTCGGCCAGCGCGCGGGCGACGTAGGGGGCGTGGGCGTGGAGCGCCTCTTCACGCGTCAGCAGCGGCGGTGGTGCCCCGAAGACCCGGTGATCCGCCTCGGCGAACAGCCACGGGTGCTCCCAGGCCGCCCGTCCGATCATCGCGCCGGCAAAGCCCTCGGCAAGGAAACCGGCGGCTTCCGGCAGTGAGCGGATTCCGCCGTTCACGACGATCTCGAGATCCGGGCGACTGCGGGCGAGGCGCCGGACGCGCGCATAGTCGAGCGGCGGAATCGTCCGGTTCTGCTTCGGGTTCAGCCCCGTCAGCCACGCCGAGCGCGCGTGAATGATGAAGGTGCGGCATCCCGCCTCGGCGACGGCGCCGACGAAATCATCCAGAAACGCCTCGCTGCGGTCGGTGTCGAGACCGATCCTCGCCTTGACCGTGACCGGCAGATCCGTGCTCTCGACCATCGCCCGCACGCATGCCGCCGTGCGCGCGGGTGTTCGCATCAGGACCACGCCGAAGCCGCCGTCCCGGACGGCATGGCTGGGACAGCCGCAGTTGAGATTGATCTCCCGGTACCCGAAGCGGCCGGCGAGCCTGGCCGCCGTCGAAAGACCGGCCGGGTCGCTGCCGCCGACCTGCAGCGCGACCGCCTGCTCGGCCGGGTCGAGCCGCAGGCGCCGCTCGCGAGGCCCGTGCAGGATCGCGCCGAGCGGGATCATCTCCGTGTAGAGCAGGGTGCGCCGGGTCAATCGACGCATGAACCGACGGAAATGGCGGTCGGTCCGCTGCATCATCGGGGCCACGGAAAGCCGCCGGTTCAGGGCCTGCGGACGGTCCCGTGCAGTTGCTTCAGGCATCATCTTCCTGCAATGTGCGCCGAGCGCACGGATCGGGGCCTGCGCGGCTCGTGCTGGGTGCGGACCGCGCGGAGACCCGTGATGATTGAGCTGGCCGCGATCGTCGTCGACAGCTTGGTCTACGCATCCTGGCTGTTCATCGTCTCGATCGGCCTCACCCTGATTTTCGGGGTGATGAATGTCCTGAACGTCGCGCACGGGAGCCTGTACGCGCTGGGAGCGTACACGGCGGCCTGGGCCGTTGGAATGTACGTCAGCGGCGCCCCCGATGCAGGCTTCGAACTGCTCGCCATCATGCTGGTGGCCGCCGTCGTCGTCGGCGTGGTCGTCGGGCTGCTGATCGAGCGCGGGGTCCTGCGCTGGGTCTACGGCCGCGACGAAATCGTGATCGTGCTGGCCACCTACGCCGTCTTCCTCGTCCTCGAAGACGTGATGAAGCTCATCTTCGGGCCGGAATCCTACATCGCGTTCCAGCCGCGCTTCCTGTTCGGCACGGTCTCCGTGGCCGGGATCCCGTACGTGGGGTACGACCTGCTGCTCGTGCCCGTGGTGGCGCTGATCGGTCTCGGGATCTGGGCCGCGATCCATCGGACCCGCCCCGGCAAGCTGCTCATCGCGGTCATCCACGACCGGGAGATCGCCGCCGCCCTCGGTATCAACGTGACCCGGTTCTTCACGGTGACCTTCCTGTGCGGAGCATTCCTCGGGGCGCTCGGCGGCGCCCTGAGCGCCCCGTTGATTTCCGTCGTGCCCGGCATCGGCGTCGAACTGATCGTGCTGGCCTTCGCGGTCGTGGTCATCGGCGGCCTCGGCTCGGTCGAGGGCGCGGCCGTCGGCGCGCTGCTGGTCGGGCTGGGCCGGACGGCCGCCGTGTTCTTCCGGCCGGAGCTCGAGCTGTTCGTGGTGTTCGTGGTCATGACGGTGGTGCTGGCGGTGCGGCCCGAGGGGCTGT
The DNA here is from genome assembly GCA_022824395.1 of Alphaproteobacteria bacterium. GTDB lineage: Bacteria > Pseudomonadota > Alphaproteobacteria > TMED109 > TMED109 > VXPW01. Next base: position 2,968 of record JAJDZX010000033.1, on the reverse strand, counting down.
TCGGCAAGCCGAAGGCCCGCCGGATATGACGCTGCTCCGGCGCGTCCGCCTCACCACGGCGGGGATCGCGGTGGCGACGGCGGCGCTGCTCGCGCTGTGGCCGCTGCTCCCAGCCTGGGCGGCCCACACCGTGGGGGTGTCGCTCGGCGGCGGCCTGGTGGTGCTGGGCCTGCTGATCCTGATCCGGTTCGGCCTGGTGTCGTTCGGACAGGGCCTGTTCTTCGCGATCGGCGGGTATGCGGCGGCGCTTGCCAACCAGTTTCTCGGCATCACCGACATGCTGGTGCTGAGCGTCGCGGGGATTGCCTCGGCGGGGGCGGTCGCGTGGGCGCTCGGTTACATCGTCCGGGGCCATCGCGGCATCTTCTTCGCGATGCTGAACCTGGCGTTCTCGATGATCCTGTTCGGCATCCTGGCGAAGACGGTGGTGCTGGGCAGCACCGACGGGTTCAGCGTCGGGGTGCCCACCCTGCTCGGCTTCGCTCCGGACCCCGAGGCCGGACGGCTGACGTTCATGCTGTTCGGCTACATCGTGGTCTTCACGGCCGTGGTGGCCTGGTGGGTGGACCGGATTCTCGCCAGTCCCATCGGCTATGCCGGACAGGGCGTGCGCGAGAACGAGCTGCGGCTGCGGTACCTGGGCGTGTCCGCCCGGGGGGCCGTGCACATCGCCTACATCGCGGCCGCGAAGCTCGCGGCGCTCGGCGGCGTGTTCACGGTCCTGCTCATCGGCCATGTGACGCCGGAGGACACGGCCTACTGGACGAAGTCGGGCGAGTTCGTGTTCGTCGCGATCCTCGGCGGGTCGGGGAACGTCGCCGCGCCCTTCATCGCGCAGACGGTCTTCGAGCTGGTGCGCACGTTCGCCCTCCAGTACGCCCCCGACGCGTGGCAGATGCTGCTGGGCATCACCCTGCTCCTGGTCATCCTCTTTCTGCCGGGCGGTCTCTGGTCGCTGGCCGACCGGTTGCGCGGCCGCGATGCCTGAAGTCCTGCTCGAGACCCGCGGGCTCGGGAAGCGGTTCGGCGCCGTGGTCGCCGCGGAAGACGTCAACGTATCGGTGACGGCGGGGGAGATCGTGGGCGTGATCGGCGCCAACGGGGCCGGGAAGACCACGTTCTGCAACATGGTCACCGGCTACCTGACCCCGGACCTGGGACAGATCCTGTTCCGGGGCAAGGACATCACCGGGTGCACCGTCGGGCAGGCCACCGAGGCCGGGATCCACCGCTCGTTCCAGATTCCGCAGCTGTTCCCCGGCCTCACCGTGTACGAGAACCTGCTGCTCGCGGTCGGCGTGTTCGGCCATCGCCGCCCGCCCTGGTGGCAGCCCCTCGTGCGACCGGAAGTCGAGAACGAAGCGACGGCGATCATGGAACGCTACCGCATCGCGGAGTCGGCGACGACACGGGTCGACCGGCTGCCGCAGGGGGTGCGCAAGCTTCTCGACATCGCGATGGCGATGGTCGGGCAGCCGGCGATGATCCTGCTGGACGAGCCGACGAGCGGCATCAGCACGAAGGAGAAGTTCGACGTGATGGGCAACGTCATCGACGCGCTCCGCAAGTCGGCGGCAACGGTCCTGTTTGTCGAACACGATATGGAAGTGGTGGGTCGCTACGCCGACCGGGTGATCGCGTTCCGCGAGGGACGCGTACTGGCGGACGGTACGCCGGGCGTGGTCCTCGAGGACCCGGCGGTGATCGAGCACGTGGTCGGCCGGCGGCCGGGACGCGCCCCCGATGCTTGAGATCCGGAATCTCACAGTCAATTTCGGTGGGAGCACGATCCTGCACGGGGTCGATCTGACGGTGCAGGGCTTCACCGGGCTGGTCGGACGCAACGGCGCGGGCAAGACGACCCTGATGCGTGCCGTCATGGGGCTGATCCGTGCCCGCGCCGGCCAGATCCTGCTCGACGGCGAGGACATCACGGCGGCCCCCGCGCACCGGCGCACCCGCCAGGGGATCGGGTACATGCCCGAGGACCGTCGCTTGATTCCGGGCCTCACCGTCGAGGAAAACCTCCTGCTGCCGGCCTGGGGATCCGGGCATGCGGACGGTGCGGACCGGTGCGCGCGGGCGTACACGTTTATTGCCGAGGTCGCCGACATGCGTGCGCGCCGGGTGGAGCAGCTGTCGGGGGGCCAGCAGAAGCTGGTGGCGTTGGCCCGTGCCCTGGTCGCCGGGGGACGGATGCTGCTGCTCGACGAGCCTTTCGAGGGGGTGGCTCCGGCGCTGGCCCTCCGGCTGGCCGAGGTCTTGGCGAATCTCCAGCGGGAGGGCACGACCGTCTTGATCTCCGAATCGGAAATGGAGCGGGCGGGCAGCCTCTTCGAACACACGTATGTGATCGAGCGCGGCGCGGTCGAACCTTGGCGCGAGGACTGAGCGGCCGCGCGTACGGAACGATCCCGGGCGGCCAGTTGGCGGGGCTGCGAAGGGGCGGGGTCCGGGACCGCGCCATCCCGCCGCCCGACCGCGCCGCCAGCGCCGCGGACGGCGCCTTGACCGGGGACGGGAACCGCTTGCCCACGTCGCGCGCCCGGGCGGCGGCCGGTCGACCGCCACGCGCCCTCGGGCATGCCGGGGCCATGTTCCCGGGCCACGCATGATGTCAGAGTCGCTACGCCACCATTACGCCGACGTGGGTGACGTTCAACTCCATTACGTGCAGGCGGGCCACGGGTCCGCGGTGGTCTTCCTGCACGGCTGGCCGCAGACCTGGTACAGGTGGCGCGAGGTGATGGCGGAACTGGCCGCGGACTACCGGGTCTTCACGCCGGACCTGCGTGGACTGGGGGACTCATCGGGGGCTTGTATCCATGGGTTGGTGCGCCAGGCTAACTGGTGGAATGTCGCCGGGTGGAAGTCCCGGCAGGAAGAGAGGGTAACCACCACTTCCTCCGCGAACCATGCGTCGGTCGCCGCGAGGCGGCAGGCGAAGCGTTGGGGAGCGGCAGGCGTG
>JAJDZX010000071.1 GCA_022824395.1 Alphaproteobacteria bacterium | reverse complement strand
CACCGGGGCGTACGGCATGGCCTGCAGCCAGGGCGTCACCCGGCGCAGCTGCGTGAACGCCTTGCCCAGCGTGAAGAACGTCGGTGCCGGCGGCTTCGCGCCGCACATGCGCGCCATGTCGTAGAGCTGCGCCTGCTGGTCGAGCATCTCGTTCCAGACGAACCGGCAGGCACCGGCGACCGCGGCCAAACGCCGGGCGGTCGCCGGCCGGTCGAACAACACCCGGTAGACGATCTGGCGGTGCTCGATGCCGTCAGTCGTGTCGGGCGCCGGTTCGCCGGCGCACTGGCCGGGCAGGCTGGGCTGCGAAGGGTGTTTCATAGGTGTTCTTGTATCACAAGAACACTTACGCAACAATTCGGGATGTACCTGGTTTGTCAAGTAATCGATATAAGCTCCTTCCTTTTCTGGTTCCGGCGCCCGTTCCCGCCGGCGCGATTTGAAGGTGACGTGTTCGCGAACCACGTCCAGGCCGGTATCCCAACCCTTCGCATGTTCCGGCTCGACTGATTGAAGCGCCGCGATGCGTCCGCTGGCGACCACCCGATGTCGCCCGCCTGCCTTCGAACCAAAGTTCCCAGCGGGTTGGCGCTCGCCCTTGACGGAAGGACCTGCCGCTGGAGGTACATCCGGGCGGAAACGGGCAACCGCGTGGCTTCGCCACTCCGCCTCCGTTCTTGCCGCCTTCCATCGGCAGACGTATCGTCCCGGGCGAGGCGCAGGTTTGCCTTGCCCTCCTTCCGAGGCCCGCGCTCCGGCGCGGGCCTTCGTGTTTCCTGGGGGTCGGCGGTGACGTACCTCTCGCCGGTTCTTCTCTGCCGCGTCCCCCGGGGTACCGGCTTCACCGCCGCCGAATACGGCCGGCACGGACGCTGAGCCCGAAGGCAGCGAGCGAGTGCCGGTTCCAGCCTGTGCGCAGTGGACTGCGGATCTACGCGGGCTCGAACCGGAACCGGAGCCTGGTCCCCGTCGCCTTCGCCACCTTCTCCAGCGTGCGCGTGGATGGCGGCACCCGGCCGCTCTCCAGCCGCGCCACCGCCGATTGCGCGGTCTGCATCCGCTCGACCAGTTCTGGCTGGGTCAACCCGGCGCGCCTCGATGGGCGCGCGCGCCACCCTGAACTCCGGTCCCAGCCGCGCATGCGCCTCGCGGTAGTCCGCCTCCCGGCTTCACCGCTCATGCAGTTCATCAAGCGCGCTCACGGCGATGCTTCCAGACCGAACAGCGGGATCTCCATCGCGCGGGCCACGGCGTTCATCCGCCGGTCGTAGCTTGCGAGCGCGACCTCCTGCCCGTGCCCGGCCAGATACGCGCACGACGCCAGATGCAGGGCGTCGAGGGTGCGCAGCCCGCCGGGGCCGGGAAAGGCGTCCAGCGCCCGCGCCAGCACCGACTGGGAGAACTCCAGCAGCGCGACCCGCCCGGTCAGCCAGCGCGCCGCCTCGCCGTGGGACTCCGCGATCCCGCGCGCATGCAGCGGGGCCCAGATCTCGTATTCCAGCAGCCGGCTGGAGAACAGGGTCTCCGCCCACAGCGAAGCGGGCGGCTGACGGTCCTCGGCAAGAAGGTGCGCCAGCGCGACGGACGAATCGAGGTAGAACACCGGTCGCGCCGGCTCTCATCCAGGTCGGCCAGGATTTCATCGAGCGTGGCGACGGGCGGGGGCTTGGGCGGCGGTCCCGAGGCGGCCAGCCGCGGCGGCGTCAGCACGCCGGAGCGCACCGCCTCGGCCAGGAAGGCGTCGGCGAGGACCGGGCTCCGGGTCTCCCGGAGCGGGCCGAGCTCCGCCACGACCTGATCCCGGTCGGTCACCAGGACCGTCTCGCCGGACGCCGCCAGCCGAACGTACTCGCTCAGCTTGCTGTTCAGGACCTTGATGCCGACCGATCTCATTCAGACAAGGTAGCGACCGATTGCTACCTGATCAACCGGACGCGCGCTCACCTGGTTACCGCTGACGTCCCGGCTCCGAAACGCTGAGCGTGCTCGCACTCTCTGATGGTGCAGCGATCAGAGAGTGCGAGCACGCTCAAGGGCCACGCCAACAGCCCGCGGTGTCAGGTGTGACCACCAACTTCCGCAGATGAGAATGACCTTGTGCCCCGCACTCCGCTAACGGTTTGGTGACTGCTGCGCATCGCTTCGGACTCTTCGCGCGATGGCGACGGCGGACGGCTCGCGGCAGCGGACGCCGACGTGACCCGATTGCGGGTCGGACTCGAGGGCGCGTGGCAGGGCATCGCGACCGGAGGCGGCGGGACGCTGACGCCGAGGCTGGCGCCGGGCTGGCCTGGACGGATCCAGCGCGCGGGCTCACAGCCGAACTCGCCGCCCGCGGCCTGCTGACGCACGCCGACCGCGGCTTCCGGGAGCGGGGTCTTGCGGGCAGGCTCGTCTGGGATCCGCGGCCAGGTTCCGACCACGGGCCCACGCTGACGCTAAGCCAGACGATGGGGGCCTCGGCAACAGGCGGCATGGCCGCGCTGCTCGGCGACGACGCGCCGGCGCGGTTTGTCACGAACGACGAGCGCAGCAGCGGCGCGCTCGAGCGGCGCCGACTCGATCTTGATCTCGACTACGGTATCGACGCGTTTGGGGGGCGGTTCACGGTGACGCCGGAGATGGGCCTTGGGTTCTCGGACCGCCACCGCGAGTACCGCCTCGGCTGGCGGCTGGGTCTCGTGCGGGGTGCCCCGGGGCCGTTTGATCTCGGTCTCACGCGGACCTGGCGCGAAACCGGCGACGTCGGTACGAGACCCGAGGACGCGTTTCAGCTCCGCGCGCAGGTCCGGTGGTAGGTGGAACCGGAGCGTTCATGTTTTTGCTGGTGGGGATGATCCGGGGGCGTGCGCCGCATGCTGGGGTCCGCAGTGGCATCCCAGGCGGCGTTCGGACCGCAGCCGGTCGAGAACGCCGTGATATGCAAGGGTTGGTGCGCCAGGCTAACTGGTGGAATGTCGCCGGGTGGAAGTCCCGGCAGGAAGAGAGGGTAACCACCACTTCCTCCGCGAACCATGCGTCGGTCGCCGCGAGGCGGCAGGCGAAGCGTTGGGGAGCGGCAGGCGTG
>JAJDZX010000111.1 GCA_022824395.1 Alphaproteobacteria bacterium | reverse complement strand
CACGCCTGCCGCTCCCCAACGCTTCGCCTGCCGCCTCGCGGCGACCGACGCATGGTTCGCGGAGGAAGTGGTGGTTACCCTCTCTTCCTGCCGGGACTTCCACCCGGCGACATTCCACCAGTTAGCCTGGCGCACCAACCTATCGATATAAGCCCCCATCGTTGCGCCATCCATCAGGCTGCACAGGCCCGTGCACGGCAACGCGAGACTTGCGGTTTTCAGCCGACATCTTGTCGCCGAATGATGGCCGAAATTCGCAGGCGCCCATCGTTCCAATGGACGGACTGCCATTCGAATGTTATTTATAGTCAACACATAGACGATTGATGTAAACTCAAATCAACATGCCCAAACCGACAAAAATCGCCCGGCACCCGCCCGCCGCCGTCCGGGAAGCACTGGAACGACTGGGGCGGAACATTCGGACCGCGCGCCTGCGACGCAGGATGCCGCAGCAACAACTGGCGCAGCGCATCGGCGTGTCCCGGTTCGTGGTAAGCGATGTCGAACGCGGCAAGCCGACGACCGGAATTGCCGCTTATCTGGGCGCGCTCTGGGCACTTAATCTGCTCGATCACATGCATGACGTCGTCGATCCGGACCGCGACGAGGAAGGCAAGACCCTGGAGCACGCCCGCAGCCCCAGAACCGCCCGGCCTCGCCGGACGTTGAGCGATGACTTCTGAGCGCGAGTGCTTCGTCTACATCGTGCCGCCGGGCACGACGGAGTTCGTGACCGCGGGCCGCTTCCGGTGGAACGAGGACGGCGACGGGGCGGTTGGCCGGTTCGTGTACGGGCGCTCCTACCGGGAGCGGGCCGACGCGGTCGAGCTCGATCCGGTCGAACTGCGCCTCACCACCGAGGTCTGCGAAACGGCACGCCTGCAGGGCTTCTTCGGCGCTATCCGCGATTCCATGCCCGATTACTGGGGACGGCGCGTGATCGAACGCCATGCCGGCCTCGTGAAACTCGCCGAATTCGACTACCTGATGCAGGGGCCCGATGATCGCGCCGGGGCGCTCGGTTTCGGCCTGAACGTCAAACCCCCCGCCCCGAGGCGGCGGTTCAGCCGCACGCTGGATCTCGCGAGACTCCAGCGTGTGGCCGATGCGCTCGTCGCCGACGATCCGGAGCTCGCCGGCTCGGTCGGGAATCAGGTCGAAGAGTTGCTGCTCCTCGGGACGTCCATGGGCGGAGCCCGCCCCAAGTCGGTCGTGCAGGACGGCCGCGATCTCTGGCTCGCGAAGTTCGGTCGCACCGACGATCGCTGGAACCATCCGCGCATCGAACACGCCCTGCTGACCCTCGCCCGCTCCTGCGGCCTGGATGCCGCAGACAGCCGTCTGGAAACCGTGGCGGGACGCGACGTGCTGCTGGTCCGCCGATTCGACCGCGACCGGGAGGACGCAGGATTTCGACGTCATCGCATGGTCAGCGCCCTGACGCTGCTCCGTAGTGACGACAGCCCCGGTGCGCGGCGCGACTGGTCCTACCTGCTGCTCGCTGACGAAATCCGCCGGTCGAACGCGGCGCCGGAAGCCGATTTGCGCGAACTGTTCGGGCGGATGTGCTTCAACGCGGCGGTCTCCAATCTCGACGACCACCCGCGCAATCACGCATTGCTGGCGAAGGGGCGCCAGTGGCGCCTGAGCCCGGCGTTCGACCTGACGCCCTCACCGGTGCTGGCGCTCGAACGACGTGATCTTGCGATGACCTGCGGCCGATTCGGCCGCCACGCCAACCGAACGAACCTGTTGAGCGGTCACGGACGTTTCCTGCTGGATCGGGCACAGGCGGCGGCGATCTTCAAACGCGTCACGAGCACGGTACGGGAACGGTGGCAGGGCCACATGCGGCGTGCCGGTGTCACCGGGCGCGACTGCGAAGCGGTGAGGCGTGCTTTCCTGTACGACGGACTGTTCTCCACGACCGGAACGTGACGCCGGGTCCCCGACGCCGAAGTGCGCCGACCGATGCTCCGTGGCGGCTCGGGCATCGGCCCTGCGCATCAACAAACGGCATCCCGATCCTCTTCTGGACGGGGTAACACCGCACGCCCAGCTTCGGCGGCGCAATGCCGGTTGGGCCAGCCTGCGAGTTTCGGGGACAACCGGGCGTCAATCCAGAGTTTCATGCAGCGACGACAGCATGGTCGATGCGTCGGGCCGCAAACTGGATGGAGGACACGATGTCTCCTCGTTCCAGGTCTGGCAGTTCGACCAAGATCTCATCAAACGACAGCCCGTTTGCCAGAAGGTTCAAAACATCCGTGACCCGGACCCGCATGTTCCGGATGCAGGGCCGGCCGCCGCACTGATCCAGACTGAAGGTGATGCGATCGGCTGTCTCGGACATGGCGGACACCCCCAGCCGCCAACGAGTGCTGGCAGTTTGACGATAGACCGGGTGCGTGCGACCTGCTTGCAATCGATCGTGCGCAATAGCCCGCCCGAGGTTTCCTCGGCACCCTGCGCTTGGTAGCGTCGCGATCGGTCATGCTGGCAGGTGCCGCCTACGCGTCATCGGGTCCCTGTATCAGGTAGTCGAATGCAGGGGGTTCCTCGAACACCTGACGTTCCAGGGCGGCACTTCCCCGCGGCTCTGCCATGGCGCCTCGCGGTTCAGCGAGGACCTGGACTTCTCCGGCGGGCCCGGTTTCGAGGCGGAGCGGATGGCGGGCCTGGCCGATGCCCCGGAGAAGGGTCTCGCGGAGCGCTGCGGCCTCGACGCTTCCGTTACGCTCCCGAAGTCCTCGCGGCGCCGAGCGCTGTCGGAAGGCGTGTCCGTATCCTCCTGGCGGATCGCCATCCCCCCTCCGTCCGGCGGCCGGGACCTTCCCGCACTGCGGGTAAGGCTCGACATCAACAACGCACCGAGCCACACGCGGGCGGTGCGCCGGTTGGCCCGACACCATGCCGCGCTGCCCGATCTGGACATGCTGGTCGCCGTGCAGAGCCGGGGGGAGGTCCTGGCCAACACGCTCGTGGCCTTTCCTCCGTCCGTTGCAACGCGGGACCGACCGCACTACCGCGACGTGTGGGACATGCACTGGCTGCGCGCCAACGGCACGGAGATCCGCATGGATCTGTTGCAGGCGAAGACGCGGGATCACCGCACGCCCTTGTCATGGCTGGAGGATGCCGTGGGCAGGGCAGGAGTCATCGTCCGCTCCCCGGCGTTCAGCGCGGAATCGCGGCGCTTCGTGCGTCGGAACGCCGTGTTAAACGCCACAAAATGTGCCGCTATTTGTCCCTTTGTGCGACCCTGTCGGTTTGCGGTGACAAAGGTCCGGAACACCACCCACAAAGGAAGGAAGCCCCATTGCAGCCCGAAGCCGACGTCCGTGACACTTTGCGCACCAGTTCGGCTACCGCCGCGGCACGGCACGAGTTGCTATGTTTCACATACTTGCGGCCGCGGTGGTCGACCAGCTGTAGCGCCGCCTGCATCACCCCCGACCGCCAACTGGTAGAATGTCCCCATGGCCATCACGATCGACACCCTCGCCACGGTCCAGGACCTCGAGAAGGCCGGCATCAAGTCCGAGCACGCCAAGGCGATCGTCAAGGCGGTCAGCCAGGCCGACGCCAACCTGGTGACGAAGGCCGACCTCGATGCCGCCCTCGCCAAGCTCGCGGAGCGTCTGACGGTTCGCATGCTGGCGTTCATCGCGATCGCCAACGGGATCCTGTTCGCGGCTCTCCGCTACCTGCCGCCGCCGGCCTGAGATGATTTGCACCGTTTGAGACACTTCCACTAGGCGAAGTGCCCATTGTAGTGGAATCGCAGGCCGGTACAAGGTCCAGGGAGCAAGGACCCGCCGTCGCGGCGGGCTACTGGCCGGCACGGAATGAGACAGAATGCAGATTGTGTCTCATGCCCTTCTTTATAAGTCGTCCATATAACCAAGCTTCATGGAGTCAGTGGCGCTCATCGCAGCTGATGTCGTCGAAAATAGTACTCGTTATGCCGATGCGGCGTCAGACCCTTCACTGCGCCGAGGTTTGCTCGGGGAAACCTGCGCCCCAGGCAGGTTTTCAGGAATAGTGACTTAAGATACAGAATGATAGGCCTGATGATCTATCCGCATCACTCAGTACACGTGCATGCGCACGTGTACTGAGTGATGCGGACAATGTCAAGATTCTCAACCGCCTAGGTCTCGTTTGGGTTACAAGATGTCAGACAAAAGCTAGTTCTTAAACGAGATCACTTGCAAAGCATCATCTGGCTAGCTACATTACATAGAGTTACCCGCCGACAGCGTGCTGTTGGCTCAAGGGCCGCTCCTTGGAGCGGCCCTTGCTTTTTATGGGAACGACGCGTGTGAAAACCCGGGTCTACGTTGACGGCTTCAATCTCTATTACCGAGCCGTCAAAGAAACCCCATTCAAATGGCTCAACCCGGTTCACCTAAGCAGACTGCTCCTGCCCGCCGATTACACGATCGAGAAATTGCTCTACTTCACGGCCCGAGTTTCCGGGAAAATCGATCATAAGGCTCCAGCTCGCCAAGAAGCCTACCTAAAAGCACTACGCACGCTTCCTGAGACCGAGCTGCACTTCGGCAACTTTCTCGGGAAAGTCAGCTGGCGCCCGCTCACAAATCTACCGGTCGCCGACCGCCCGATCACCACGCCGCAAGGGCCCGTGACATTGCCCACAGGCAACCATCCTGTCACAGGTAACAGCCGCAACACGCTACCGGTCGGCAGCCACAGGAATCACAGCCAAGGTTCCAAACGGCGCCGTGCCCGGCCATTGTCCGACGCTGTCGTAGCCGAGTCCTTCGTCTTGGAAGAAAAGGGGTCGGACGTCAATCTCGCGGCCCATCTCCTGAACGACGCGTGGCAAGATCGGTTCGACGCGGCTGCGGTGATATCGAACGACACTGATCTCGTGACCCCGATCCGGATGGTGGTGTCGGAGAGGGGAAAGCCTGTATTCATCGTCTGCCCAAGCCGGAGGCGCGTCGCCCCCAAGCTAGAAGAAGCCGCGAGTTATGTCCGGCACATCAGCCGAGCACAGCTAAGAGCCGCGCAGTTTCCGGACCCTCTGCCTGGAACCCAGATCTCAAAACCGCCGACTTGGTGAACTCCCGGCCGACTTCGGCCGACAACATGCTCCTGGCCCGGATGCCTCCACGCCTTTCCCCGGTTTGGTTACTCCTCGCCTGACGTACTGGCCAGAATCAAACTCTCTCGCGATGAGACGGAATATAGATTCTGCTCACGAGGGATTTCCCAATCGACACGCCCACCTGTGCGCCATATTGTAGCTCAATGAACCCTGCACAAAGGAGCACACCATGCGCACGGTCGTCCGCGCCCGCATCGACCAGGCCACCAAGGACGAAGCCGCGGCCATCCTGGACACGATCGGCCTGACCGTCTCCGACGCCTTCCGGCTGATGATGCGGCGGATTGTCGCCGAGCGCCGCCTGCCCTTCGACCCGCTGGTGCCCAACGCCACGACCATTGCCGCGATTGAGGCGGCCCGCCGCGGCGAGCTGGAAACCGCCGGCTCGATCGACGAGATGTTCGAGCACCTCGACCGCGATGACGGCGCGGAATAGCCCCCGAACCGTCCGATGGACACGGCAATTCAAGCGCGACTACCGGCGGGAGCGGAAAGGCCGCCACCGGAACACCATCCAGCGACGCCGCCATCGAGCGGGATTTCCAGGAACAACGGAGCTTCGGCTTCGAAAGCACCTACTCCGGCCGGTCGCGACCGGGATCGTGCGGCGCGCGAAGGAGCTCGGGTACCACGTGCAGGCCGTCTTCATCGGAACGCAACGACACGACATCAACATCGAGCGCGTGAGAAACCGCGTGCGCGAAGGTGGACATGACGTCGCCGAGCAGGAGATCATTCGGCGCTGGGCCGATGCCCAAACGAATTTGCTGGGAACCTGGGCGTGTTTCGACACCATCAGTATCCTGGATAATTCCGGCAGAAGCCCGGTCACCGTGCTGCACGAAGAACGCGGAGCGCGGCGGGCCACAGCCGCACCGCCGAGATGGGTACAGAACCTCATCGGCCGCCAAGGCCGAACCGCCGACGGCCCGGAGCGGTAAACACCACCCCCGGGGGTCGCTCGCACGCGAACCGGTCGGAACCAATTCCGAACGCCTCCAGGACCGCGCAGTGCGCGGTCTTGCGCGGGAACGCTGGGGGCAGTGCCCCCCAATGGCATTTCCTTAACGTTTCGGCGGCATTTCCTTAAGGGACGGCGCCGGGAGCGTTGGCGGCCGGTGCCGGCGGTGCGGTGGCGCGGTGGCGCGCGTTCAGGCAGCGGCACGGCTGCCCCGTTGCCACTTGCTGCG
>JAJDZX010000052.1 GCA_022824395.1 Alphaproteobacteria bacterium | reverse complement strand
GCTCAATCTCCACCAGGCACGCCTGATCGAACGCGTCCCCGGCGAGCCACGGAGCATCCGCGTTCTCGTCGATCCCGAACAGCTCCCCAAACTGAAATGAACGCGCCTCAAACTGTCAAAATCTCTGTGACACGACACTAGGAAGAAGTCACCGACGGTGCAACATCATGCTGGTCGTAAATGTGCATCAAGCCAAGGCCCAGCTCTCCCGTCTACTGGCGCGAGTCGAAGCCGGAGAAGAAGTCGTGATCGCCCGCCGGGGCGATCCCGTCGTACGCCTCTTCAGTTGCAAGCCACACGCCAAGCGGACGTTCTGAAGGGAAAGGTCAACATTCCCGAGAGCTTCTTCGATCCGTTGCCGGAGGAGGAACTGGCGCCCTGAGAATGCCCGTAGCGGTGCGTGTACTCCTGGACACGCGCGCGCTCCTCTGGTGGCTGGTAGACAGTGAGCGCCTTTCAGCTACCGCTCGCTACGTCATTGCGAATGAATCGCATAGGGCTCATATACTTTCTTACCTATAATGCGGCTGGATCGCGCCGATGCAGCGCGATCCAGGCTGGCCGATCTGGGCATCACGGACGAAGATCTCGCCGAGGCCGTTGCATGGGCTCCCGACAAGGCGACCCCGCCCGAATGACCGGCCCGGGAGTGGTTCTCGACACGAATTGAGAGCTGCGCTGCCGCGCTTCCAGGTCCTCAAGCGTCGAGAGCGGCTCCGGCCAGAGCCTCGGCTTCGCTCGCCACGAACTCGGGCGGATGCGCCAGTACGTGATCGGCGGTGAAGCGCCCGCGGAACCACGTGTCCTGACGGCGCGCGTAGCGCCGGGTCTCGTTGACGGTGAGCTCCGCGGCCGCGTCGAGCGAAAGTTCCCCCCGGAGGTGCCTAGTCAGCGGGCGCAGGCCGTGCGCCTTGCGGACGGGCGCGTCCTCCGGCACGTCGAGGCGCAGGAACGAACGGGCTTCGTCTAGGGCGCCGGCGGCAAACATGCGCCCTACCCGGGCCTCGATCGCTGCCCGCAGCGCGTCCCGCGGCGGGCGGAGCAAGATTCGGCGAACCTGCAGCTCCGTCGAGGCCGGCTCCGACGCCTGCCACGAGGAAAGGGCCTGCCCGGTCGCCAGCCAGACCTCCCAACCGCGCACGATCCGCTGCCGGTCCCCCGGCTCCAGGCGGGCGGCCAGCACGGGATCGACCTTCTGCAGCTCATCGTGCAGGCCTGCCGGCCCGATCGCCTCGAGGCGTCGGGTCACCTCCTCGCGGACCGAGTGCGGCACGCACGGGATCGGGGCGAAGCCGTGGAGCAGCGCCTCCAGGTAGAGCCCGCTCCCGCCGACCACCACGGACGGACGCTGCGCCGCGTGCCCGTCCGCCACCGCGTCCAGCGCCAGACCCCGCCAGCGTCCGGCCGAACAGCGCTCGCTCGGGCCGAGAATCCCGTACAGGCGATGCGGCAGGCGTCTCTCGCTTGCCGGACTCGGTCGGGCGGTCAGGATCCTGAAGGCGCCGTAGAGCTGCACGCTGTCCGCGTTGACGACCTGGCCGCCAAGCCGGCTGGCAAGCGCCTCCGCCAGGGCGGACTTGCCGGAAGCCGTGGGGCCGGCGACCACGAACACCCTGGGCCGATCCGTCTCCATGCGCGCGGGGGTCGGCCCCGCCGGGTCAGCTCTCGGCGGTGCGCAGCGCCACGAAGAGGCTGTTGCCCTCGCGGTTGACCAGCAACAGGATCGACGTCTGCCCCTCCTGCTGCAATCGATCGATCTCGTCCACCGCCGCAGCCGGCGTCCGCACCGGCTTGCGCCCGACCTCCACGATGACGTCACCCACCTGCATTCCCTTGGCGGCTGCATCCGAATCGGGCGAGACGCCGGTCACGACGACGCCGTGCACGTCCTCTTCGATGGTGAGGCGCGACCGCTCGTCCGGGGTCAGCGTCGCCAGCGTGAGCCCCAGGGTCTCGGCAGTGGCCGGCTCGACTTCGGCGTCTTCGGCGCTCGCCAGGGCCGCCTCGGCCGCCTCGAGTTCGCCCAGCTTCACCCGGACCGTCTCCATCCTGCCGTCACGCCAGAGGTCGATCTCGATCTCGCTCCCGACCTCGGCCCCGGCCACCATCCTGGGGAGATCGCGAACCGTCGGGATGTCGTTGCCGTCAAATTTCAGGAGCACGTCACCCGGCTGGACTCCTGCCTCGTCGGCCGGACTGTCGGGAAACACCACGGCGACGAGCGCCCCGGCCGGCTCCTCGAGGCGGAGCGACTCGGCGATGTCTTCCCCGACGCCCTGAATCTGCACGCCCAGCCAGCCGCGGCGGGTGCGTCCCAACTCGCGGATCTGGGCCACGACCGTCTTGGCGATGGAGGACGGCACGGCGAAGCCGATGCCGACCGACCCCCCGGCACCGCCCGGCGGCGAATAGATCGACGTGTTGACACCGATGACCTTGCCGTCGAGGTTGAACAGGGGCCCCCCCGAGTTGCCGCGGTTGATGGCCGCATCCGTCTGGATATAGGAATCAAAGGGGCCCGAGCGGATGTCGCGCGCCAGCGCCGAGATCACGCCCACGGTCAGGGTGCTGCTGAGCCCGAACGGATTGCCGATCGCGAAGACCCAGTTCCCCATCCGCGCCGTTTCCGAATCTCCCCATTCCACGATCGGCAGCGGCTCGTCCGGCTCGATCTTGATGAGCGCCAGGTCGGTCTTCGGATCCGAACCCTTGACCTCGGCGGTGTACGTCTTCCCGTCGTGCAGGGTCACGGCGATCTCGGCGGCGTCCTCGATCACATGATGGTTCGTGACGATGTAGCCGTCGGCCTCGATCAGGAATCCGGACCCGCCGCCGAAACTGCGCGGCGGTCGCGGGCTCGGCGCCTGCTGCGGCCCGCGGTCGAAGAAGTCGCGGAAGAAGTCGCGAAACGGCGAGTCCGGCGGAAACGCGTCGGGGGGCAGCGGGAACTGGGGCCGGGGCCGCTGCCCGCTGGCCGTCTGCATAACCGTCGCAATGCTGACCACCGACGGCAGCAGCCGTTCCGTGAGATCGGCGAAGTCGGGAAGCACCGTGTCGGCCGCCCGGGCCGGGACCGATGCGGTCCCGACGACGACGGCGGCGAAGCACAGCGCAGCGACTGCGCGGTAGGCGAAGGACGGGCGGACCATGGAATACCTCCGGCCGGGGAAACGGTGCCTCATCCCCGGATGAGCCAAATCACGAACAGGCCGCCGCCGGCGCTCGCAATGCCGGCCGCCCGCACCGTGGACGTCGGAATGGCGAGCGAACGCTTCAGGACGTTCCGCATGCCGTCCGGGAACAGCGCATATAGTGCGCCTTCGATCACCAGCACAAGCCCGATCGCTGCCCACAGATCGTTCAACTGCAAACGTCCGCCCTATTCGGCGGGGGTCGCGGCGTCGGTGCCGAAGAACTGGAAGAACTGGCTGTTCGGCGAGAGGACCATCGTTGTGTCGTCGGCCGACAACGCCTTCGCGTACGCCTGCATCGAGCGGTAGAAGGCGAAGAAATCGGGGTCGCGCCCAAACGCATTGGCAAAGATGCGGTTCTTCTCGGCCTCACCCTGGCCCCGCAGCACTTCCGCATCGCGTTCGGCTTCCGCCAGGATCACCGTCTTGTCCCGGTCGGAGGCGGCCCGCACGCGCCGCGCCTCCTCCTCGCCCTCGGCCCGGATCTGCGCCGCCTCCTGCTGACGTTCGGTCTGCATCCGGCGGTAGATCGCCTCCGAGTTCTCGCTGGGCAGGTCGGCCCGCCGGATCCGCACGTCCTCGATATGGATGCCGAACGGGCGCGCCTCGGTGCGCACGCCATCGGCCACCGCCGACATCAGCTCCGCCCGCTGCTCGGAGATGACCGACTGGAGCGGCACCCCGCCGAGCACCTGCCGGAGGCTGTCGTTGATGATCGATCCGAGCCGGGTGCGCAACGCCAACTCGAATCGGATCGTCTGGTAGAACAGCAGCGGATCGACGATCCGGTACCGTGCGAACGCGTCGACGATCAGGCGTTTCCGATCGGAGGAAATGATCTCCTCGACCGGACTGTCGAACAGCAGGATCCGTCGATCGAAGACGGTCACGTTCTGGATGAACGGGATCTTCCACTGCAGGCCGGGTTCCTGCACCACGCGCCGGGGCTCCCCGAACTGCAGCACGATCGCCTGCTCGCGCTCATCGACGATGAAGAAGCTCTCGTAGGCCGCGACGGCCGCAACCGCGGCCAGCGCACCCAGCGCAATTCCGGCAATGCGCGACATCAGTTCGCACTCCCCTCAAGGGCCCGGCGGCGGAGCTCAGGCAACGGCAGGTAGGGCACCACGCCCTCTCCGCCCGAATCGTCGACGATGACCTTGTTCATGTTGCTCATCAGCCCTTCCATCGTCTCGAGGTAGATCCGCTGGCGGGTCACGTCCTTCGCCTGCTCGTACTCGTTGTAGACCGACAGGAAGCGCTGCGCCGCACCGTCGGCCTCCGCGATCACTTGCTGCCGGTAGGCTTCCGCGCCCTCGCGAATCTGCGCCGCCTCACCCTTCGCCTCCGGCACGATCCGGTTCGCGTAGGCCTGCGCCTCGTTCACCAGGCGTTCCTGGTCGGCGCGCGCCCGCTGGACGTCCCGGTAGTCGTCGATCACCTGCGGCGGCGGGTCCGCGCGCTGGAGCAGCAGCGCCGAGACCACGATGCCGGTCTTGTACCGGTCCAGGATCTCCTGCAGCAGGAGCTGCGCCTGCTGGCGCACCTGGTCGCGGCCTTCCGCCAGGGCGAACTCGATCGGCGTGCGGCCCATGATCTCGCGCATCACGCTCTCGGCGCTGTCGCGGACGTTCTGGTCGGGATTCCGGAGATTGAAGACGAAGTCGCCGGCGTTGCCGATCACCCACTGGACGACGAAGTTGACGTCGATGATGTTCTCGTCGCCGGTCAGCATCAGGCTCTCGTCGTCGATGTTCCGGGCGCCGCTGCCGCCGCTGCGGAAACCGATCTCGACGTTCCGGGTCCGTGTCACGGGGACCACGATCGCTTCCTCGATCGGGCGCGGGAGCACGTAGTTCAGCCCGGGCTGGGTGGTCGTGACGTACTCGCCGAACCGGAGCACGACGCCCTGCTCCTGCGGCCCCACGGTGTAGAAGCCGCTCGCCAGCCAGAGCCCGGCCACGACCGCGATGCCAAGCAGGATGAACTTCTTGCCGCCCGGGATGAACGACTGGAAGAACTTGCGGGCGGCCTTGGCCGCGTCACCCAGGGGATTCTGCGGCGGACCGCCGGAGAGGGGGCTTCCCGGCCCGCTCCCCCAGCCGCCGGACCCGCGGTCCGAACCCCAGGGGCCGTTCTGATTGTTCCAAGACATGAATGATTCCGCCCGGCTGCCGGCAGAGATGCCCGCGCCTCGACTGAAAGTTATATACGAATCCGCAGATGCTCCGGCAACCTGCGGCATGCGCGTTACCACGCCGCATGCGACACCAGAGTCCCCTGCCGCCGCGCCCGGGTCGTGGCCACGCCGAAGTCCTGCGAAACATCTCTGCGGCCGTTTCGGGAATCGCCAAGGCGCTTGGCGTGCCGGTCCAGGAGGGGCTTGAGCTCCCGGCGGTCGAACCGAGGGGCCGACTGGCCCAATACCGTCGCAGGCCTCAGCCCCGGTCCTGGAGACCTTCCAGATTGAAGAGGGGGATATTCAGGGCGCAGGCAACGCCGGTCATCCGATTGTCATAGCTGGCAAGGGAGACATCCTGGCCCGCTGCCCAGAGGTATTCGCACGAAGCGAGATGGAGCGCCTCGAGCGTGCGCACAGGGGGGGCTTCAGGAAAGGGCTCGAGAGCTCGTTCCAGCACCGGCGGAACCAGTTTCAGGAGCGCGAGACCTGCGATGAGTGCCCGTGCCGAAGTGCCATGGGAATCGGCCAAGCTCCGTGCGTGCAGCCGGTTCCAGATCTCATACGGAAGCAACCGGCTGGAGACCAGCGTCTCGTTCCAAAGCGAAGCTGGCTAGCGTCGGTCCTCGCCCAGAAGGTTAGGTAGGCGCGACCGACGTATCCGAATCGATCACCGATCACCCCGGTCGCTTTCCAGCTCGTCC
Organism: Alphaproteobacteria bacterium; assembly: GCA_022824395.1. Lineage (GTDB taxonomy): Bacteria > Pseudomonadota > Alphaproteobacteria > TMED109 > TMED109 > VXPW01. Next base: position 51,434 of record JAJDZX010000052.1, on the reverse strand, counting down.
AGGAGATCACGCAACGGTGCCACCGGCTCAGCGACCGGCGGCGCTCCACCGGTCGTGACTGCAGGCGGTGTCAGCCATCCCTGTCGCACCGCTTCTGCCAGAACCGCGTCCGCAACAATCGGACTGCGGGTCTCTGCAGGAGGGCGGAATTCCGCGACTACCCGGTCATGGTCGGATACCAGAACCGTCTCGCCTGACGCCACCAGCCGCACATAATGACTGAGCCGGCTCTTAAGACTTCTGATCCCGACAACACGCATGTGCATAAATGTAGCAACGCATAGCTACAACTGCCGCACCGCGGGCCTTGGCTCGATGCCCGCCGACTGCCTCCAGCAGGACCTGTCCTTCTTGTTCGGGAGGCCGCGCGAGGCCGTCGCCAAACCGTCGTGGAACACCCATGCGGCACCGGAAGATAGTTTCCGCTCCTGTGTGTGTCCGTATGCGATACATACGCCCCATGATCCAGAGCTTCTGTCATCGCGGCCTCAAGCGCACGGATGATCGAGCCTATCCCAGCAGAGAGCAGTTGCGCTTGACGTTATGTGAACTGTGGTTTACACTTTTTTCAGGTGTTCAATGTCGTCGAGAGCGTCACATTCAAGCGTTGGATCCGAGGATTGCGCGACCGGCGCGCAATCGCCCGGATCAATGCCCGGTTACGGCACCTGTCGCTGGGCAACGTGGGCGACGTCAAGCAGGTGCGCGGCGGGCTGCACGAGATGCGCGTCCATCATGGACCGGGCTATCGCATATATTTCCTGCGCGAGGGGCCGACGGTGATCGTGCTCTGCGCAGGCGACAAGGCCAGCCAGGAACGTGACATCGAACGTGCCGGGAAGCTGGCGGAGGACTGGAGGCAACGATGAGCGAGGTGTTCACCAAGTGGGATGCGGCCGACCACCTGCACACGCCGGAAGACGCGCGTCTCTACCTGGAAGCATGTGCGGAGGAAGATCCGGGCGACGGCAGCCTGCTGCGCGCCGCGCTCCATGACATTGCCCGGGCAGGGAACATGAGCCAGCTGGCGCGCGAGACCGGGATGAGCCGTAAGGGGCTCTACAAGGCGTTATCGGCGAACGGCAATCCCACTCTTGCAACAGTCATGCGGATCACGCGGGCTTTGGGAATGAAGGTGCGGATCACGGCCTAAATTCCGTTCCCACCAACGTTGCCGCCGGTTCTCGCCCGCCATAGCCACCCATTCTCGGCAAAATAGATGCGGTGGGGCAGCCGGAGCCCTGCCGATCTCACGGCCGTGGGGCCATGCCCCGCCGCACGCCTCCGTCCGTCACCGTCGCCGCCTGGCCCGGCAGCAGCCATGCGCCAGCAACCGAAGAAGTTGGCACGGTTGCCATCAGTCGACATGCCCTTCATGGCGCCAGGCGAGAATTTCCGCAGTGGTAACAGGACGCTGTTTCGACCGTTCTCTGCGCAGGACCGCCCGCAAATTGCCGCCTGCTGTCCCACGCCGGATCCGTGTAACGCGGGCGATAGGCTCGGAGCCCCGGCAGATGATCAGGTCTTCACCGGCCTCGGCGTCAGCCAACGGTGCCGAGAGATGGGTCTTCGCCTTACCGGTTTTCACGCGGCGTGTCATCGTTCCCCAATCCTCGGACGACGTTTCAATCGAAGCGGGCCGTCATCGGACCTGTGTATCCGGCGATCTCCCAAAGTTTATCCGGTAATCGCCCGCGCAGGAGTAGATCTCTTCGGTCAACCGGTTGGTCCGGCAGTTTCGACCTCGCGCCCACCGGTTCGGCGGGGACGTCGGGCATGGCGGCTGGAGTGTCGCTTCAAGTCCTGGTGCTCTCGGAAGGCCCGTTGCCTTCACTCATCTTGCTGCAGACAGCCAGTTGCACGACCAGGGCTGAGGGCATGGCCAACAGCTCGGCAATCCCAGTGGCACTTCGTGCCGGATGCGGGCCATCTCCTTGCGGCCTGGCGAACCACGAACCCGGCCGTCTTTCGGGGCTAGACGCGCAGGCTGGTGTCCGCGAGCGCCACACTCCCAACTCTGGCAAGAAGATGCGCGGGAGTACGCGTTCAGTGTGCTGACGTTACCTTGACACGCGCCCAATCGGACAGTGCAGACGTGGGAATCCCGTCTGTAACTGCTACAGCACACTGGTGTTGCAATTTTGTGACTCATGCTGCAGGATTGCCTGCGAGGGAGGTCGTTACCCTTGGCATTTTTGTCCAGTAGGGTAATTTTTCCGTCTCATCCCGACAGGGTTTCGCCGTGTGCAAGCGGCGGTTTCCCATGTCGGCAGTCTTTTGTCGGCCCAAGACCTCGGAAGGGGCTGTGGCCGTTGGGTTTCGGGCAGGCCGGCAAGCCGCCTCGGGGCCAGTTAGCAGGGCCGCCCGCGGTCCCGCGGTTAACCACAGGGGAACATCCTTATGGCACAGATTCTTCGTCGGGTAGCGGTGTCAGGTCTCGGCCTCGCGCTGGCTACCTTCTTCGCATTTGCTGGAACCGCGCATGCGCAGGGCGAGGTCACCGTCGGCGGCGCGATCGAGGTTATCGGCGGCACTTCCGACCACGATGATGGTCAGGACGGCTTCGACCGCGGCCTGTTTAGCCGGATCAATGTCAACTACACCAACACGCTCGACAATGGCCTGGTGATCAGCGGCAACATCGCCTACCTGCTGAACCAGCGCGGTGACAACCGTCAGCAGTCCGTCAACACCGACGACATCAACGAGATGATGATGGACGACGGCTCGGGCATGATGATGGGCGACATGGACATCGACGTCTCCGGCGGCCAGAACCGGCAGAACTACGCTCCTGACATCCTCGCCATCAGCGTCGGCGGCGGCTTCGGTACGATCACCATGGGTCACCACGCAATGGCGGCGTGCGCGACGCTCCCGCGCCCGATCGCTTTCGTGCCTGGCGGTGTCAATGCGACGTGGCACAGCCTGTTCATGGGCGTGGGAACCATCAACGTCACGCACTCAGAGGTCAATTACTGCGGGACGCCCACCGGCATCTCCTACTCCACCCCCTCCATGGGCGGCCTGAGCGCGATGATCAGTTACGCTCCCAACATGGACGCAGACCAGACGGGAAGCTTGTCCAATGCCAGCCGCGACGGCGAGGACTACCTCAACGCCTCGGTGACGTTCGGAACCGACATGGGTGGGATGAGCGTCAACGTCGGTGCCGCTTTCCAGACGGCGGCGGACGACTACGTTGACTCCATGACCATCGCTGCCAGCGCCGGAATGGGCGGAGCGACTGTCGGCTTCTCCTGGTACGACAACGGTGACAATGTGGATGGTGCCTACCGGAGCGGCACGACCGGATGGACCGTTGGCGCGAAGTACTCTCTCGGCGCCATCACGCCCGGCATTACGTACAGCAGCATGGAATGCGACAACTGCGAAGATCAGGACGAGGAAACCGCCCTGGTCATCGGCGCGAGCTACGCCGTGGGCGGCGGACTCAGTGCGTTCGCCGAGTACCTTGGCATGGAGACAACGAGGAACGGCGTTGCTGACGATGAAACGATCCTGATGTCAGGCGTCACCCTCGGCTTCTGACCTGGTTCGGGATTGCCGTCCTTCGGCGGCGTCTCATCAAGACATTCGGCGGCGGCCTCCGGGCCGCCGCCATTTTTGTGCGCCGAGCATGACCGACAGCTTGGAAGTGCAAGTCCTCAATCCAGCCTGATGGCGGTGAAGGATCAGCGAAGCGCATCAGCTGCTTCGGTTCACTGCCGATGCCTGCAGGCCATTTTCTCACTGCCGTGCCGAGAACACTCCCGCGATCGAATTCTGTTCTAACGCTCCAGCAATTTTTTCGTGTTCATCATCGAAGAACGCGCCCTCGAGGTAATTCTCGCTCGCGACCACAACCTGCTTGAAAGCCCCGTCTTCCACGGGGATCCCGGTCCATTCCAGATCGGTCAAAAGGATCTCCGCTTTTCAGCACCACGACATTGCTGAACGTCGCATCCAGTTCCGGCACCGCGAGATCGAAACTGAGATCGGCATCACCGATGATCCATTCCGGCACATGCAGTTCGACGGTGCCGTCTTTCTCCACCACGCTGCCGAGCCAAGAACACTCCCGCGGCCGAATTTGGTGCACGAAAAAGGCAGCGGCACCCTTAAATCGTCCTGGCCGGCAATCCCGACCACACCTTCACCGTCTCCGCCGACCCAGCAACGGGCCTTCGAACTCCTCGGCGTCATTGCGCTTACTTGAGGGTGCCACAAGCATGACGGACGGAAGCGAGGCTGCGCAGTTCCCTGTGGGCCTCGCTCCCGCCCTCCATTCGGCTAGAAGTCGAGTCGGACCCCTGAAAGCAGGATGGTCTCATCTTCGTCTTCGACTTCGAGACCAATGTACTCAGCAAACGCACTGAGGCCGCCACCGAGGTTGTAGCTGCTGCCGATCACGAGATAGCTTTCGTCGTTGCCGTCTGTGTTCTCCAACTGGCCGTATGCAATGGATGGAGCGATTGCGCCGAGCGAGTACTTGGCACTGAGGGTGAAGCCTTCCGTGCCGTCGTCGCCATTGTCGTGCCAACTAGCTGCAACGGTGGCCCCGCCAAAGCCGAGCGTCCCGGTAGCAACGATGGAATCGACCAGGTCGTCTTCCGCCGACTGCATGCCGACGCCAAGAGCGATATCCATGCCGCCCATGTTGCCCGAGTACCTGATTGCCGCCGCTATGTAGTCGTCGGCGTCGATGTTGTCCGCCTCGTAGTCTGCCTTTACTACGTCCTTTATTTGATTGTTTTGACTGGCGTCCGCGTGCGGGGCAAAGGTGACCATTGCGACCAGGCCGCCCATGGTCGGCGTCGAGTAGCTGATGCCGTTGGGCGTCACGCCGAAGAAGGGCCAGAGGCCCGGGCCATTCGAGGGACTCAGTCCGGAGAACATTCCCTGATGTCCCCAATGCGGAGAGTCAGGCGTCAGGATGGGGAACGGGACAGTGGCGTGCACGGCGGTCACGTGGTTGCCCAGCGCGATGGTCCCAAAGCCACCGCCAATGGTGACGAAGGATTCGCCCGGATTGTAGAACCGGGAGGAGTCGTTTTCGACGAAAACGGCCAATCTGCCGCCGATCTCCAGGCCGTTTTCGAGCGTGTTTGAGTACCCGACCACGATGCGGTTGTAGAAGCTTTCAATTCCATCGACGCCATCGTCGTGGTCTGATGTGCCCGCGACGATATGCAGGGTACCGCCGGCCGTGACCGTGCCTTGCGCGCTCGCGGTTCCAGCGAATGCGGAACCAAAACAGCATGGGCCTCTTTGCGTCCGCCCGGGTCAGCAGGGAAGATTTGATGCCTAAACTCAGGGTATTGGTGCCTTAACGCTCTGACCATATTGATGAAAATTAACTGCCTGCTTGTCAGGCCACGCATCCAGGTCGCTGGCGGCGTGATGGAAGCGGGTCGATCATTTCGCCCCACCCCCGGACCCGGAAACCAGCACGTCCAAGGCCTAATGGCGGGGCATTTGGGCGGGGATTCCAAGGATTTCCAAGCACGCATAATCTGGCGCAAGGCATGTCCGCAGCTGTAACCAGGTGATCGCCCCCAGTCGCCGGAGCCGGCCTCGTTCATGAGGACGCGCGGGTCATTTTGCTCTGTACCTCGATCATGGACTGGTGGGGTCCCTGGAGGGGAACAGAAGTACCAGGGAACCGCCGAACGTCCGCGCCCCCTTTGCAGGGTCGGGTGGCGTGCTCGCCCCAGGCTTCCATGAGCGCTCTCCGCCGCTCAAGCAGATCCGTCCGCGAGTACGCACGCCTCACCTTGCTCTTGACCGCATGGCCCAACGCGCGCTCCACGATTTGCGCGTCCGTTCCCTTCTCGGTCGCCCAGTCGTCGAGAGCGCTTCGGAATCCGTGCAATGTCCCATTCAGGCCGAGGCGCTGCAGGAATCTCGACAATGAGTACGGCGAGATCGGTTTCATCACGACACGATCGCCAATGCGCACCGGGTACACGAATACGCGGTCGTCCTCGCTGTCCGTGCTGGAGCCCAGTTCGCGCGTTCGCCGTAACACGTCCATCGCCGCACTGGATAGCGGAACCTTGTGCGCCTTGGTCTTTTTCTTCATGCGAAGAGCGTCAATCGTCAGCAGGCGCTCCGATCCATCGATGTCACGCCAGCGAATACCCAAGAGCTCTTGCCGCCGGAGGCCCGTCAGGATCGTCATCTCGAAGGCCAGGGCCAGCATCCCGTCGCTTGGCGCCCACCTCTTGACGTGGTTCTTGAACATCCGTGCCCTAGCTACCGCCTCCGCAACGTCCTCGTGGCTCATCGCTTCATGGTGTCGTTCCTCGCGTTCGATCCGCGGCAACAGATCTTCCACGCCGTCCGTGGGAAGGTCGTTGCGATAATCGTGGGCCCGTACCCAGCGAAACGTGCCGCGAAGCACCCGCAACAGGTCACGCCCCACCCGCCGATATTCCACCCAGGCAGGTTTCACGGCGGCGGCGAGGTCAGACCGCCTCACCCGGTCGACGCGCCGCGAGCCGAGCCGCGGCAATACATATTTCGCGAGGCTCGCCCGGTAGGCGCGTTCCGTGTTGCGACCCACCCAGGAAGGACCAAACTCCTTGAAGAATTCTTCAACAGCCTCCGCCACGGTCGGCACTCCTGCCCGTACCAACAATGGATTCTCGCCGTGCCGCGCCATCCGCCGATGTGCCGCCGCTTTCGCCTTCACATCTTCCAATCGGAAGGCGGGCCACGATCCAAGCCCCAATTCGATGCGCTTGCCGGTTCCGGCAATTCGCAACCGCTGACCGAACGAGACCTTCCTTTTCTCCGACACGTCCACGAACAGCCCGGTCCCGTCGCCTAGGTAGTGCCGGCCGGGCTCCAGGCGTCCCAGACTACTGTTCGTCAAACTCCTGCCGCGGTTCACCGCTTCCATCAACAGCATCTTGAGCATGGCCGGGTCATCCGGCAGCGCACTCACGTCCGCGGCGTTTCGCAAGGAACTGTCGCCGCAGACCAGAAGTGTTCCGACGGCGTTACACCTGATGATTGCTTCCACCAGGAGCATCTTGAGCTGGGCCGGGTCGTCCGGCAATGCGCCCACGTCCGCGGCGTTTCGCAACCATTGATCGCCATAAACCAGGTACGTCTCGACGCCGCTCCCGCGACTCACCGCATCCACCAAGAGCATCTTCAGCGCCATCGGGTCGTCCGGCAGGGCATGCACGTCCGCAACCGTCCGCAAGCGTCTGACTGACGGCAGTCGTCGACGCCGGGTCATCACGCCACCCTCATCCCCAGCAGGTCCAGCAGGCAACGCTCGTCCCCCGGCGGATACGCGAGGTCCATCCACCAATGCAGGTCGGAACACCGACCCGCCTGCGACCACTCGCGCGGCCCAATCTCCCGCGATACCACACTTGATTCAAAGGTATGCATAAGCCTGAAAGAACCTCGGTCAGCACTCGCCAGCAGCAGTTATCCGCTGGGGGGGCGGCCAGTCAACGCAGGAACTCCGGGTCACACAGCCATCCGACGACAACCAGCGCCCGCGCTATGCAACGGCTTTCGGTCCACCGGGATACTCGGGTGCCGCAACGGCAATGAAGCGTCACGCTCCACGCCAGAACGCCTGGACGCGTTCCTGACGGGGCCGGCCCGCATGCCCCAACCGCAGTGCACCATTGGCGCGTCCTGCGAACCGATGCTTCGCATGCCCAGCTGATACGTCGCGCCGTGGCATCTTCCAGACGCCGCTTCCCGCAACAATCGTGAGTCCGCCGCCTGCGGCCAGCCGAGTCTTTGCGATTCCGTTCCAACCTCCGGCCGCCACTGTCGTCAGCGAAGCCGGTCAGGAACGGCCATCACGCTCGACTCGCCTTCCGCTTCCGGCAACCCGCAATCGTTGGCCGAACCACACTCTCCCTTTCCCGGAGACGTGCACGAAAAATTCGGTGCCGTCGCAGACGTAGTGACGGCCAGGCTCAAGAGGCCCGAGGGCGTAGTCCGTCATCCGCCGGCCGCGCCATACGGCTTCCATCAGGAGCATCTTGAGCAGCGCAGTGTCGTCCGGCAGGGCATGCACGTCCGCAGCGCTCCGCAGCAACTTGTCGCCGCAGGCGAGCAGCGCCTCGGCGCCGTTCTCCCGGAGGACGGCTTCCGCCAGGAGCATCTTGAGCAGCACCGGGTCGTCAGGCAGGACATGGACGTCCGCTGCGCTCCGCAACCACCTGTCACCGCAAACCAGAAGCGGCTGGGCGCCGTTGCCGCGAATTACCGCTTCCACCAGAAGCATCTTGATTGCCACCGGATCGTCCGGCAGCGCATCTACATCGGCAGCCGTACGCAGCTGCCCGACGGATGGCAGTCGCCAATGCCTGACGACGTGGCTTCGATTCACAACAGACTGGACAGGCACGATTCCTTCCTCCCGTTGCATGCGGGAAGCTCGCCGCCAAATCGACGAAAAGGCGGGCCGGTCGGACACCAGCCACACCAGCCACACCCTGAGATCACCCACGATGCACGGCTTGATGCCATGGATTGCCGACGCCCGAAACGGCCAATCGCGACACCGGACGGAGACGGGTACCCGCTGTACGCGCGCGAGGCTGGTGCGGGAGTTGCTGGAAGCCGCGATGCCTAGCGTGCACGTTCCGTCTCAATCACCCTTCTGGTCGGGAACGGCGGGGGCGCCTTTGGACGTCCGCCCAGCGCCCCGCGTCCGGTTAAGCGCTCCCTCTTGGCGCCGTTCCCGTCCGGCGGCGGACGTGGCACCGCTGAAAGGAGCGGCAGGCGACGGACGGACCCGCGGTCGGTGCGTTTGGTGGATGGTTCGACATAGTACTGGGTGCTATATCACTCGGCATGATGGGACACGGACGAGAGGCGCAGAATGCGCATGTTCAAGACCAAGCCACTTGCGTGCTTCGCCGGCCGCAAAGGGATCACCGACGAAGCGCTCTGCGACGCCGTGGCGCGCGCTGCGCGAGTTTTGGTCGACGCGGACCTGGGCGGCGGCGTCATCAAGCAGCGTAGCGCGCGGCGCGGACAGGGCCGGGCCAGTGCGTTCCGCACGATCGTGGTGTTTCGCCGGGAGGATCGCGCGTTCTTCCTGTACGGATTCGCCAAGAGCGCACGGGCAAACCTGCGCCGGGACGAGTTGGAGCCTTCCGGCTGCTGGCCGACGAGTATCTGACGCTGGACCGGTCGGGCCTCCCGGCAGCGCAGGCGGCTGGGGCAACTATCAAGGTGCGATGCGATGGCAAAGCAGTACAAGCGTGAAGCGCTGGCGGCGGTACAGGAAGCGGCGCTCAGCCTGGCCGAAGCCGGCGTGATGTCCAAACGGACGATGAAGGAGTTCGACCAGAGGTGCCTGACCCCGGTCGAGGACCTGGCGCCCGAGGAGATCCGCGAGATCCGGCTCCGCTAGAATGCGAGCCAGGCGGTGTTCGCCCGCTACCTCAATGTGACGACGGGCCTGGTGAGCCAGTGGGAGCGAGGTGAGAAGAGGCCGCGTGGCGCCTCGTTGAAGCTTTTGACGCTGGTTGCGAAGAACGGTCTCGGGGCAGTCGCCTGACGCCGGCCGCTCACCGCATGCGTTCGACGACCGGGGGGACCGTCATCCCGTGCGACGCCGGGCGGCCGCCCTGACCTTCCTCGCCACACGGTGCACACCGGCATCCAGTCCCGCGCGCACGGACCGCCCGGCCGCAAACATCATTTCCTTCGGATGAAACCGACGTAGACGTAGGCTGCCGCCAGCACTGCTGCGAACCCGAGACCGATGTTGCCGTAGAGCGGCCGGACCTGAAGGCCCAGAAACAGCGCGAACGAGAACACGAGATACAGCAGCGCAATCGCACCCACGTGGGCGAGTACTTTGAACACGACACGGCCTCGCCGTTTCCGCATCGGGAACTTCCTCCCGGTTCTCTGCACGCGAAGCACGCGGCGGCCCGTCCCCTGCCCCCTGGCCGGCCAGGGATCGATTCGAGTCCCCCGGGGCGGGCGTGGCGCAGCGTATCGAACTTCCCGGGGAGTTCGTCTGGCACGGGGCACGGCTGCAAGAGTTCGCCGGCCCGATTGACGACTGCACCCGGCAGCCGAATCGATCCGGGTCTGGTGAAGCGATGACCGGGCAAGGTAACCAGCCCAATTCCACGCATGCATCGCGCGGCCCTATACTCCGCGTGCGCGGCCTCGGTTCGGACCAGCCCGTCCTGCCGATGAGACCTCTCGTTCACGTCGCAGGACCGCAATTACGATCCTCCCGAGCATTCCCGATCGGGTCTGATCGACCGCCTGCAATTTGCGTTCCCGATGGCAAGCGTTCCCTGCTGTCACGTGTGCTTTCCGAATCCCGACCCTACAATGGGGACCCCGCCAGTCTGGCCTGAAGATCACGATGCAACTCACCGGTGCAGAAATCATTGTGCGCGCGCTCGCCGACCTCGGCGTCGAGGTCGTGTTCGGCTATCCGGGCGGCGCCGTGCTCCCCATCTACGACGCGATCTTCCGGCAGAATCGGGTCCGCCACATCCTCGTGCGCCACGAGCAGGCGGCCGTGCACATGGCCGAAGGCTACGCCCGCTCGACCGGTCGCATCGGCGTGGTGCTCGTGACCTCCGGCCCCGGCGCGACCAACACGGTCACCGGGCTCACGGATGCGCTGATGGACAGTGTCCCGGTGCTCTGCCTGACCGGCCAGGTCCCCACGCACCTGATCGGGAACGACGCCTTCCAGGAGGCGGACACGGTCGGCATCACGCGCTCATGCACCAAGCACAACTACCTGATCAAGGACGTCCGCCAGCTCGTGCCGGTGCTGGCCGAGGCCTACACGGTCGCGGCCAAGGGGCGGCCGGGCCCCGTCGTCGTCGATCTCCCCAAGGACGTCCAGAACGCCGAACTCGCGTACGTCGCGCCTTCCTGCAACGCCGTCGAACGGTATCGGCCCAGGGAGAGGCCGGCGGCGCCCCAGGTACGGGCGGCGCTCGATCTCCTGCTTCGGGCCGAGCGGCCCATCATCTACGCTGGGGGCGGCGTGGTGAACTCCGGGCCGGCCGCGTGCCGGGCGCTCACGCGGCTCGTTCGCGAGACTGGGTTCCCGGTCACCACGACGCTGATGGGCCTCGGCGCCGTGCCGGCCAGCGAGCCGAACTTCCTCGGCATGCTCGGGATGCACGGGACCTACGAAGCCAACATGGCGATGCACGACTGCGACGTGATGCTGAACGTGGGGGCGCGCTTCGATGACCGGGTGACCGGTCGGCTCGACGCCTTCTCGCCAGACTCGAAGAAGATCCACATCGACATCGATCCGTCCAGCATCAACAAGAACGTGGCGGTCGACGTGCCCGTCCAGGGCGACGCCGGCCGCTCGATCAACGCGCTGCGCCGTGGCTGGAAGGCGGAGCGACCCGATTCCCGTGCCAACGGGCTCGACGGCTGGTGGCGGACGATCCGGGGCTGGCAGTCCCGCGACTGCCTCAAGTACGAGAACTGCAGCGAGCGCATCAAGCCGCAGTACGCGCTGCAACGCCTCAACGCGGCACTGACCGGCCGCGACGCCTACGTGACCACGGAAGTCGGCCAGCACCAGATGTGGGCGGCCCAGTTCCTCCACTTCGAGCGGCCGCAGCGCTGGATGACGTCCGGCGGTCTCGGCACCATGGGCTACGGCTTCCCGGCGGCGGTCGGCACCCAGGTCGCCGATCCCGGGCGGCTGGTGGTGTGCGTCGCGGGCGAGGCGTCGTTCATGATGAACCTGCAGGAACTCTCGACGGTTCAGCAGTACCGGCTGCCGGTCAAGATCTTCATCGTCAACAACGAGTACCTCGGCATGGTCCGCCAGTGGCAGGAGTTCTTCCACGGGAGCCGCTACGCGGAGAGCTACTCGGACGCGCTCCCCGACTTCGTGGAACTTGCCGAGTCCTTCGGCATCAAGGGGCTGCGCGCCGAGCGTCCGGGCACGCTGGACGACCTGATCGCCGAGATGCTCGAGCATGACGGCCCGGTCCTCGCCGACATCCGGGTGGAGAAAAGCGAGAACGTGTTCCCGATGATCCCGGCCGGCGCGGCGCACAACGAGATGCGCCTGTCGGCGGACGACGAGGACGGCGCCGAGCACACCGACGAGGGCCTGCTGCTCGTCTAGCTCACTCGGCCGCGGCCCCGGCCAGGCGCCGGGCCACCGGGGCGAACGATCGGCGGTGGTGCGGGGTGACCCCCAGCCGCTCCAGTGCGGCGGCGTGCTCGGGCGTCCCGTAGCCCGCGTTCCGTTCCCAGCCATACCCGGGGAACTCTCCGGCCAGCCCCGCCATCAGCCGGTCGCGCTCGACCTTCGCGACAATGGAGGCGGCTGCAATGCTCAGGCTCCGCGCATCGCCGCGGGGCACGGCCTCGGCAGGGCACGGGAGGTCGGGCAGCCGGTTCCCGTCGACCAGCGCGCATTCGGGGAGCCGCACGAGGTCCGTGACCGCCCGGCGCATCGCCAGGAGGGCGGCGTTCAGGATGTTCAGCCGGTCGATCTCACAGACCGAGGCCTGCCCCATCCCGATCTCGGCGTGCGCCTCGATCTCGCGCCGAAGTCGCCGTCGCGCCGCCGCCGTCAATCGCTTCGAATCATCGACGCCCGCGGCATCCCAGCCGCGGTCCAGGATGACGGCCGCCGCCACCACGGGCCCCGCCCATGGGCCGCGCCCCACCTCGTCCACGCCGCATACCCGGACGCAGCCGCAGCCCGCTTCCAGCGCAAAGTCAGCCATGGGGTCTCCGATTGCACATTCGAAGAAATCCTCTATAGCCTCGGCGCATGTCGTTGCCAGTCCTCTACATCGTCCACCAGCGGCGCCCGGCCACCGGCCGGGTGGGCCGGATTCTCGGGGAGATGGGCTATCCCGGCGACGTCCGCCGTCCCATTCATGGCGATGCCCTTCCGGCCACGTTGGATGAGCATGCGGCCGCCGTCGTGTTCGGCGGCCCCATGTCAGCCAACGATGATTCCGGTTTCATCCGTGACGAGACGCGATGGCTGGAGCGGGTCGCGGATTCGGGCAAGCCCGTCCTCGGGATCTGTCTCGGGGGGCAGCTCCTCGCCCGGGCCGTCGGCGGTGAGGTCAGCGCGCATCCGCTGGGCCACTGCGAGGTGGGCTGGCACCCGGTCACCCCTGCCGATGGCGCCCCGTCGGTCTTTCCGGAACCGATGCATTTCTACCAGTGGCATGCCGAGGCCATGTCCCTGCCGCCGGGCGCCGAACTGCTTGCCAGAGGCGAGACCTTCCCCGTCCAGGCCTGGCGGCGCAAGAACGCCGTGGGGCTTCAGTTCCACCCCGAAGTCACGGAAGCCGGCATGCGGTTCTGGGTGAGCCGGAACCTCCACCGGTTTCTGGGAAAGCCGGGCGCGCAGACGGCTTCCGAACAGTTCGCACACCATGCCCGCCATACTCCGGCAGTCGTACGCTGGGCCCGAACGTTCCTGGCGTCGTGGGTGACCGGGAACCTGCCATGAAGAAGTGCCTCGGCTTCCCGGGAGATCAGGCAGTACGTCCCTGAGACCGCGCCCCCGGGCGCCCACCCGCGGGCGACGTCAGCCAGGTGTGCCGACGTCTGGGGGATTTCCTGCTCCGCACGTGCGTGCTGCGGGTAAACGGCCGGCAGGTCTTGCCCCTTCGCACACCGTCTCCGTTCAGGCTGTCGCGCGCACCATCGCGGGCTTGCGGTTGAACCAGGGGCGCGCAGCCTCAAGCTGGGACGACAATCTGAAAAGGGTCGCCTCGTCGCCAAAGGGCGCGACCACCTGCACCGCAACGGGGAGACCGCTCGCGCTCTCGCCGATCGGCAGCATGACGGCGGGCTGCCCGGTGAGGTTGAACCAAACCGTGAACGGCGAAAAGTGGAAAACGCGGCGCCAGTACTCGTCCACGTCGTCCATCATCATGTCGAGCCAGCCGAGTTTCACCGCCGTACCCGTCGCGAGCCCCGGTGTCAGCAGGACATCGTGATCGCGATGAAAGGCGGCCATCTGCCGGCCGAGCCGATGCATGGTCTGGGTGGCCCGGACATAGTCGGCGCTGCTGGTGGCTTCGCCCAGCTTCGCGGTGAGCCAGGTGATGCGTTCGACCTCGTGCTCATGGGCGGCCCGGCCGGCGGTCGGGTGACTCGAGAGGTTCACCACCGTGTTGACGCCCATCACGGCGAGGAAGGTCGGCACCACCGTTTCGCCATCGATGGCGGGATCGGCCTCCTCCACGTGGTGTCCGAGGTCTGCCGCCAGGGTCACGGTTTCCTCCAGCACTCGTAGGGCATCCGCTTCGACGGGGGCGCCATTCGGGGTGCGCGAAGTGAAGGCAATGCGCAACCTGCCCGGATCGGCGCCGACCTCTTCCAGAAAAGGGCGAGCCGGCGGGGCCGCGCTGTAGGGATCACCGGCGCCGGGGCCGCGCGTGGCATCCAGGATGGCGGCGCTGTCGCGCACGCTCAGGGTGACGGCGTGCTCGGTGGAAAGTCCGCCGCTGCCTTCTCCGAGATACGGCGCCATGGTGTTGCGCCCGCGGGTCGGCTTGAGGCCGACCAGTCCGCAGCAGGCGGCCGGCGCGCGGATCGAGCCGAAGCCGTCCGAGGCATGTGCGGCCGGCAACATGCGCGCGGCGACCGCGGCGGCCGCGCCGCCGCTCGAGCCCCCGGAAATGCGCGTCGGGTCCCAGGGATTCTTCGTCGCGCCGTGCAACCGGGGCTCACAGGTGAGACTGAGGCCGAGCTCGCAGGTGTTGGTCCGTCCGAAGATCACCATGCCGGCGCGCTTCAGCCGCCTGACGTGTTCGCTGTCTTCTGCCGGGATGACATCTTCGAAGAACTTGCTACCCCTCGTGGTCGGGCACCCGCCAAGCGAAGAACCGAGATCTTTCAGGAGAAAGGGCACGCCCTTGAGCGGCCCGTCGGGGAGGCCGTCGGATAGGGCCGCGCGGCCCTCGTCGTAGAGCCGGTTGGTGACCGCGTTGACGGTCCCGTTCCGCGCTTCGACCCGCTCGACAGCTGCCTCCAGAAGCTCCTCCGGCGTGGCCTCGCCACGGGCGACCAGCGCAGCCAGCCCGAGCGCATCGTGCTCCTCGTAGTCCGTGAAGGCAGCCATCACGTCCCCCTTTCGCGTGGGATGTCCGGGTACCGTTCCCATGGCCCGTGCCAGCCCACAGGATCCGAAGCAGTGGACGGCCCGGAAGCCCGGAATCTGATCATCTTGCCGTCCCGCGGGAAGCAGCGAGCCGATCGGCGCCGCGGCCCGACGGAATGCGCACCGCTGATGTCACGACAAGGTGCCACCGGGCGCGGAATCTCGAATCGGACGCCGTGTCGCACGTCCGACCGCTTCCCGCAATTTCCGCGGACCGACGCGTGAGCTGTCTCCGCTTCACGGCAACATAAGCCCCTAACTTTTCGATCAGTACTGCGGTTCCGGAACATTGATCAACGGGAATGCGCTCAACAGGCCCGGCTGGGCAACCAGGGGGGCCTGTCGCAACATGCTTCGATCCACCTCGGCGAGGCTGGTCACGCCCATGAGGCCGAGGCAGGTCTGTACCTCGTCTTCCAGCAACTCCAGCATGCGGACGACGCCGGCAGAACCGCCCGCGGCGATTCCGAAACCCAGGAGACGCCCCACACCCACGACATCAGCGCCCAGTGCCACCGCCTTCACGAGATCCGTGCCCCGGTAGATGCCGCCGTCGACCACGATCGCCGCCCGGCCATCGACGGCGTCAACGATGTCCGGGAGGACATCGGCCGAACCCAAGCCGTGATCCAGCTGGCGGCCGCCGTGGTTGGACACGTAGATGCCCTCGACCCCCAGCTCGAGGCAGCGCAACGCATCGTCCACCTCCGCGATTCCCTTGATGAACAGCGGAATGTCGTGTTTCGACTTGAACCGGGCCAGCCGGTCCCAATCGAATGACGCCTGGAACCTGAGGTCGTCGAGAGAGCGCCGGTTCCAGGTCTTGTCGAAGCGCTTGGCGATGTCCCGCTCCCGACGGCTGTAATGCATGACGTCGACGGTGATGGCGAACGCGTCGTATCCGGCCGCCACCGCGCGACCGACCATGTCATCCACCCACGCGTCATCGCTCCGCACATAGAGCTGGAAGATCTTCATGTTATCGCCTGATGCCGCCACCTCCTCGAGCGACGGTTGCGATACCGAACTCAGCATGTGGCAGACGCCGAATTCCGCGGCGGCCCGGGCGGCCGTGGCGCCTCCCCCTTCAGCGAAGGACTCAAGCGAGCCGATCGGCGCGAGCAGCAGGGGCAGGCGCAGACGGCGTCCCAGCAGTTCGCCCGTGCAGTCCACGCTGGACACGTCCTGCAAGACGCGCTGTCGCAGGGCCACCGAGTCCAGGGCGGCCCGGTTCCGTTTCAGGGTGGTCTCCGTCTCGGCTCCGCCCACGAGATAATCCCAGACCTGATGGGACAGGTTGTTGCGCGCGGCGCGCACGATCTCATGCAAGGCGTAGAACTCGCGAGGCGGTTCGTTTCTCATGTTGTCTCCAACGGGGCCGTCCGGCGGGCCTTCGGTGATCGTCGCATCGCGGCGACGGGCGCGGTAATTCCGAGCAGGTACTACCGCTTCGCTTCCAAAGACCTTCCTAATACCGCCGATTTTCGGTCCGGCACAGATCGCGGGCAGCTTAATCGCAAATGCCGGTAGCCCAAGCCGGGATCGCCACCCGGCCACCGCCAAAGCTACCGGATGCTGCCGAGGATAGTCGTCCGGCTTCCGTTCAATGGTGACGCGACGCGACCCAGGCGGTTACAAATTGGTGCGCGTTCCATGACTGGCGGTGCCCGCAGAATGAGCAGGTCACGCCGCGGAAGGGACGGCCTTACCCCGTCCAGGATGTTGGCGACTACAGCACCCGCAATCAGGTCGCTGCGAGGATCTCGTCGGACATCCGAGGCGTCAGGCTCCCGCCGTGGAGCGGCAGGCCACAGACAAACCGTCCCGCAATTCCCCCCGAAATGCCCGGAGTCCCCGGGAATCGGTAGGGTGAGGGCTCGTGGCAGCCTTGACTTCAACGCTCAGATCCACGCTTGCGCCGGTAGCAGCGCTGTCGGCTGGCGGGGCCAAGCTCTGAAGGCAGGTTCTCGTCACAGGGCCAATCCTTGCTTCAGGTCGTCGTGCTCGAAGGCTCCAGCCATCTGGTCGATCTCGACGGCGCGAGCACCCACCGCTCTTGCGGTGCCGCGCCAGGTCGCGGTCACGGTCGCGACTTCTTTGATGACCGAGCGAGCCTGCGCCAGCGTAAGCGCGAAGAACCCGGAAGCGGCCTCCAACAGTTCGAGTGAACAGGTGCCCTCGTCGAGATCGATGTTGGTGGTCAGGACCCGCGCCTTGAGGTCCGTGGGTACAGGATTGAGGTCGTAGGCCGGGGAAAGCGACCATCCCGTCGTTCCGGTCCAACAGAAGCCGTGGTTGCGCAGATGATCGTCGACATTGGAGATCAGCACGTTGAAGACGACGCGGCGATAAAGGGCATGAGCGTCCGACTTTCCCCGGGCGCCGTGTTCCGCGAGAACATCGACGATCTCCGGGTAGCTGCCGCGTTCGCCGTCTCTCGCGCCCATCATCGCCATGGCCGACAGGAACGGAATGCGGATTGCGCCTTGGCGATCGAAGCGCCGTGACAGCATGACCTTCTTGCCGGCGACGTCGATCAGATCATGCGTGGGCGTGGTGATGCCCGCCTGGCCGGCCAGACGCAGCGCAACTTCCTCCCAGGTTTCCATGCAGTAATCGTCGGTCTCCTTCGGAAACTTGGCGATCGAGAGGTCGCCGTGATGGTCGACTACCGACGCCTTCGGGCGCGCACCGCCCAGGGAGGAGCCGGGAGCGAAGATGATCTGGAGATCTTCGTCGGTTTCCTCGTCTCGGAGAATCCGTTCAGTAATTCGAAGCAGGCGGCCAAGCGCAATCAGAGCCGGTACGCCTGTGCGAATCGGAGCCTGGAACGTCTGGTCGCCAGCCCGACGGAAGCGCAATGCGCCCAGCCGGGTCTCATCCGCCACGCCAAGGAGATAGTCGCTCTCCAGGAGCGTGCGAACGGCACGACCTTCGCGTCCGGCGAGTCGCCGCTCGGCGCGCTGCATCAGCCGGCGGCCCCAGCTGTCGGGCGCTGAATCACCGATGGATCCGAAGGTGGCGAGGCCAGCGGGCGGCGCGAAGGCACCTCGCCCCAGGGCAAGGGCAGGCTCGAGCGAGAACCTGTCGGGGTCTTCCAGCCAGGCGCCGTCATACCCAAACAAGATGGTCTCCGTGCCTCGAACGCGGTTGCTCCGTGCCAGCCCGATCTGCCGGGTGCGGCCGTGAAGATCGATATGGACTTCGAAGTCAGCCATCGCGGGACGATCCGGCCGGCCGCGTGAGATGGACATGCCTAGGCAGCGCGGCGCTGGCGAGGGCCTGTCCGATGCTGTCATTGCTGATGTCTGCAATCTGGCTCAAGCCTTCGAGCAAGCCGAGCGCCTGCAGGACACCGGCGTAGATGCCGATGCCGACATTGGTGTCGCCGGCTTCGACCTTTTGAAGGGTGGAGCGGGACGTGAAGGCGCGTTCCGCCACGACCGCCATGGGCAGCCGCCGACGGCGACGGGCATCACGGATGTCAGCTCCAAGCTTTCGCAGGGCCCGCCGGACCGCGGCAGGAGGATTATGAGGAGTCGGCATATGAAATCTTCACACTACAAATTGAACAGATATGTAGCACGAAGATTACAAGTATTACACCCTGATCTTGGTGCAGCGGCCGCACCCCTTGCCCGGCCAGCATCCTCCACCTGCCAAGGTCCCGCGTGACTCGGTACCCGACCATAGCCGCCTCGAAATCATGCAAGAGCGTGTCCGTCCTTGAGGAAATCTCGGTGGGGGGAACTCCAATGCGGTTAGGGCTGTGATTCAAATGGGCCTATAGACGGTCTTGCCCCACGTGGGCGCCCGGCGACTACAGCACCCGCCACCAGGGAACAGCGAGGATCTCGTCGGATATCCACTGCGTCTGGCTCCCGCCATGGAGCAGCAGGCCACCGACAAACTGGTCCCGGTATTCCTCCCGAAACGCCCGAAGGCCACGGATATCGGAGTGGCCGGGGTTTGGAGTGGCCTTGACCTCGACCGGCAAGAGGCCGCCACGGGTCTCAAGAACGAAATCAACCTCGAGGTCGGTGGAGGTTCGCCAGAACAGCACCTCGGGCGCCGGAACCTGACTGTCGCGCCAAACCAGGAGGTCGTTCAGGACCAAGGTTTCCAGCAGGGCTCTGGAAGCACTGGCTGTTCCGCTCAACCAAGACGCGAGCCCCGGATCACTCCAGTAGAGTTTCGGGCTCTTGACCAGCCGTTTGGTTCGACTGAGTGCGTAGGCCTCCAACCGGACCAGTTGAAACGAGGCCTCGAGCAAATTGAGGTAGCGTTGCACTGTGGCACGCGGAATCTGCGTGTCGCGACCCAAGCCCACCTGGTTGACACGGTTCCAAGACGCAGGCAGGCAGCCCGCATGAGACGCCGGAAATCGACCAGATTGCCGATCGTTGCCATGGTCTGGAGATCACGCTCAAGGTACGTGCGAAGGTAGCCATCGAACCAAAGGGCGCGAGCATCATCGCTCGAAAGTTCCACTGCCGGAACCGGATACCCGCCTCTCCGAACTTCATCCTGCCATCGCGCGGGTGCTGCAGGCCCTGAGGTGACGACCTCAGGCCACTCGGGTGCGGGAACCGACAGGAGTTCGCTCCAGATCCCGGCGCTGCCGAGGCCCAATCGTTCCCGGCGGGTGAGGGGCCACAGGTTCACGTAGGTCACCCGCCCGACCAGGGACTCCGAAACGCGCTGCATCAGGAGCAGGTTGGCGGAACCCGTGAGAACGAAGCGGCCGCTCCGGCGAGGGCGATCCTCGGCCACGGCTCGCTTGACCGCGAGCATCACGTTCGGCTCGCGCTGTACTTCGTCGAGAATGATCCGATCCGCGCTCCTGACCAAGTTGTCAGCATTCCCTTGCGCGCGTTCCTGAGTCCCCAGGTCATCGAGCGTCAGGTAGAGGCGGTCCCGCAGAAACGGCTCACACTGCACCAGCGTGCTCTTGTCCGATCGCCCCTAGAGCAAACTACGATGCGGCCGCCCCGTCATCGACCGCCGTGCGTTTGACCACACGTACGTGATATCGTACACTAGCAGCCACTGGAGGTGGCCCGATGAACACGCTAAGTGCCACAGAGGCTCGTTCAAATTTGTACCGTCTGATCGACGAGACGATCCAAACCCACAAGCCGGTCACGATCACGGGCAAGCGCGGCAACGCCGTCCTGATTTCTGAACCCGACTGGAACGCAATCAACGAAACGCTTCATCTGCTCTCCATTCCCGGAATGCGTGAATCAATCCGCGACGGAATGGCCGAGACTCTGGAAGAGTGCGACACCAAGCTCGATTGGTGACGTGGACACTCTACTTTACTCGGCAAGCTAAGAGAGACGCCAAAAAGCTTGCGTCTGCCGGTCTCGCACGAAAGGCTCAGGAACTCCTGGCCATCCTTGAAGTGGACCCGTTTGCGCACCCACCCCCTTACGAAAAGCTCGTCGGCGACTTAACGGGAGCATTCTCCCGGAGGATCAACATCCAGCATCGGCTGGTATACCAGGTCATCGAAGAAGAACGGGCGGTAAAGATCCTGCGTCTTTGGACCCATTACGGCTAAAGCCCAGTTACAGCAACTTCGCCAATTCGCCCTTCTTGACCTTGCCCGTCGCCGTCATCGGCAGCGACTCCACGATCCGCACTTCCGGGCATTTGAAGGTGGCCATCGACTCCCGGCACCAGGACCGGATGTCCGTCTCCGAGACCCCGGCTTCCTGATCCGGGTCGAGCACGACGAACGCGACAGGGACTTCGCCCCGGCCGGCATCCGGCCGGCCGATCACGCCGGAGCCCACGATCGCGGGGTGGCGGCCGAGCAGCGCCTCGATCTCGGCGGGGAAGACCGACATGCCGTTGACCTTCAGCATCTCCTTGCGGCGCCCGAGGAACTGCAGCAGTCCCCGCTCGTTGATCACGCCGATGTCGCCGGTGTGCAGCCAGCCGTCCCGGAGCGCCTCGGTCGTGGCCTCCGGCTTGTTCCAGTAGGCCTTCAGGGTCGACGGCGAGCGCACGCAGATCTCGCCCTCTGCGCCGAGCGGCAGCAGGCCCCCCGTCGCGAAGTCACAGACCTTGAACTCCGTCCCGGGAACCGGAAAGCCGCACATGATCGGCTGCATGCTGAGGTCGAAGTCGTCGTCCTGCAGTCCCACCGTGAACGTGTCGCACGTGTGCGTCTCGGTCATCCCGTAGGACAACTCCACCATGGTCGAGCCCGTGAGCCGCCGCCAGCGCGCACGGTATCCGGCGTTGAGCTTCTTCACGAACGAGGAGACTCCGGTCGTGGTGATGGACGTCAGGTCGTAGTCGCCGACTTCCGGGTGCTCCATGACGGCGACCGCATTGTCCACGAGCAGCACCGCGCGATTCGGCCGGACGGCGTGGACGGCCTGGATGTAGCTGAGGGGATCCCAGCGCGCGAGCAGTACGCAGGCCGCGCCGGCGAACACCGGGAAGATCAGCCCGAGATCCTCGCCGGCAATCCAGAACAACGGGTGGAAGTTGACCGTCGTGTCGCCGGCCTCAAGCGGACAATTGGTGCGGCACGACGTCGCTGCCGTGTAGACCATGTCGCGCTGCGTGTGGACACACCCCTTCGGCATGCCGGTGGTCCCGCCGGTGTAGTTGAGGGCGGCAACCGCGTCGAGGTCGGCGCTCAGCCGGGCGGGCTCGCCGGCCAGCTCCAGGGCCGCGAGGAAATCCTCGGCGTCCGATGCGCTGGCCGCCCCCGACACGGAATCGGGCACATGGAACGCGGGTGCTTCCGGCACCAGGGCCCCGAGGCCGGTGCCGAACACCCGCCGGAGACGGGTCCCGCCCTCGACCGCCCGCACGAGCGGCACCAGTGCGTGGTCCGCGAGAACGACCGTGGCCTGCGTGTCGTTGAGCTCGTACGTGAGCTCGTGCGCCTTGAACATCGGATTGACGG
Organism: Alphaproteobacteria bacterium; assembly: GCA_022824395.1. Classification (GTDB taxonomy): domain Bacteria; phylum Pseudomonadota; class Alphaproteobacteria; order TMED109; family TMED109; genus VXPW01. The sequence goes on along the minus strand of JAJDZX010000052.1, from coordinate 29,361 downwards.
GCACGTGGATCGCGCCCGCCTTGAGGATCCCGAGGAAGGCGACCGCGAATTGCGGGCAGTTGCCGAGAAACACCGCCACGGCATCGCCCGGCCCGATGCCCTCCGCCTGGAGCAGGGCCGCGAACCGGTCGCTCAGACGGTCCATCTCGGCGAAGGTCACGATCCGCCCGTAGTAGTTGTAGAGCGCCGCCTCCGGCTTCTCCCTGGCCCAGTGGCGGAGATGTTCGGTCAGCGCGATCTCGCCCAGCGGGTAGTGGGGCTCCCGCGGCACGCCGGGAGGCCAGTGCGCGTCCTGGATCGCCCGGAGGCGCTGCAGGTACTCGGCTTCGGTCAGCGCGGCGTCTTGATCCATGGGTCGCCCCGTCCCGGCACACCCGGGCTCAGTCGATGAGGTTCGGCCAGAAGAGAATCAGGTCGGGGAACATCATCAGCAGTACGACCACCACGATGTCGGCCAGCAGGAAGTACACAATCCCCTTGAAGATCTGCGTGGTCGTGGCGAGATTCCCCACCACCCCCTTGATCACGAAGACGTTGAGCCCAATGGGCGGCGTGATCATCCCGATTTCGAGGAACTTGGTGAGGACCACGCCGAACCAGATCAGGCTCAGGCCGGTGTCCTGGAGAATCGGCAGCAGCACCGGGATGGTCAGCAGCATCGCGCCGAGTGGTTCCAGGAACATCCCGAGGATCAGGAACATCACGGCGATGCCGGCCATCAGCAGGACCGTGTCGGCCCCGAGATCGATAACCATCTGCGATAGGAACTGCGAGGCGCCGGAAAGCGCCAGGAACCGGGTCAGCAGGTTCGCGCCGATGGCGATGACGAAGATTGCGGCCGTGGTCTGGATCGTTTCGATCAGGGCCTGCCGCGATGTCGCCCACGTCAGCGCGCCCTTCGCACCGGCGATGACGAAGGCGAGAAACGCCCCCACCGCACCGGCCTCGGTCGGCGTGAACACGCCCGCGAACAGGCCGCCGAACACCCCGATCACCAGGAGAATGACCGGCCACGTATCCGCGAGCGCCAGCAGCTTCTCGCTGAGCGTCGTCTGCTCCCGCACGGCTGGCGCCAGCTCCGGATTGAGCTTGGCCCGGACGATGATGACCAGCGTGTAGGCGGCGACGGTCAGCAGGCCGGCACCGATGCCGCCAAGGAACAGCTTCGAGATCGGCACCTGCACGAAGATGCCGTAGAGGATCAGGAGGATTGACGGCGGGATCAGCGCGCCGATGGTGCCCGCCACGGCGACCGTCCCGGTAGCGAGGGTGGCGTCGTAGCGGTTCCGCATCATTTCGGGCACGGCGATCCGGCCCATGGCCGCGGCGCACGCGACGGAGGATCCCGTCACGGCCGAGAAGCCGGCGGCCCCGAAGACCGTCGCCACCGCGAGACCGCCCGGCAGCGCCGAGAGCCACTTGCGCGCCGCCTCGAACAATCCGCGGGTGAGCCCGGCGTGATAGCAGCAGAAACCCATCAGCAGGAACATGGGCACCGACGTGAGGGTCCATTTCGCCCCGAAGTCGAAGGGCACTGCGGTCAGGATTCCCCAAGCGGGCTTCAGGCCGACCAGCACCCAGATCCCGCCGAACGACACCGCGATGAGGGAGATCCCCACCGGAATCCGCAAGAGGATCAGGATCAGCAGCACGCCGATTCCGATCAGGCCGATTTCGGTGCGGTCGAACACGCTATTCGAGACCGACGTGCGGATCGCGGAAGGCGTCGTGCTGGACTTCGCCCAGGCTGCTCTCCACACCCATCAACGTCACCGCGATCCGGTAGAGCAGGACCACCACCACCAGCGCAAACCCGACGGGGAGAAAGTAGTAGGACGCCCAGATCGGGATCTTCCAGTCGACCTCCATCATGAACGTGCCGACCGCCGTCTTTTCCAGCGCATCCAGCAGCGTCTGGTAGAAGAGCAGGCTGAAGACGATGGCCGAGACCGCCCAGCTCACGACGGCCAGCGCCTGCTGCCATCGCCGGCGCAGCAGCTGGACGAAGACCTCCACTGTGATGTGGGCGTCGTTGCGCTCGGCCAGCGCCAGCGGCAGGAAGATGATCGGCAGCATGTAGTAGTGCGGCACGATCGTCACCGTGGCCGGGATCGGGTGGCCGATCAGCCGCATGAACACGTCAAGCGTGATGTGCAGCATCATCAGCACGACCGCCACGCACCCGATCACCGCGAGCACGTCGGTCACACGGCCGAGGATGCGTCCGAGCCGATACATGCCAGTCCTAGTGCTGCGCCGTCATCGTCGCTGCGGCGCTAGCGGGCTTGATCCGGCAGGCAGGGGCGCGCCGGCTCACATGCCGTGCGTGGCGGCATCGACGTGGTCCCAGATTTCCCGCTTGTAGAGCGCCGTCACCGCAGCGACGTCGGTCGCGTCGATGTCTCCCAGCAGTCCGCGCCACTTCTCGATCAGCCTGGTGAAGCGCGCGATCCGGGGGGCTGCGTCCGTGATCCCATAGTTCTCCCTCGCCATGGTGTCCATGTTGGCCATGTCCTGGGCGATGAACCGTTCGGTGGCGGCAACCAGGTCGGGCGCCGGCTCGAGGACCTGGATCCCGTCGGCCGCACCCGCGCCGTTGAGGATGTCATCGTTGAAGGTCTGGAACTGCACTGTGGTGAGCGCCGATGCTTCGGCAAACAGGTCGAGCAGGAGACGGCGCTCGTCGGTCGTGAGACCGCGCCACGTGTCAATGTTCATGTTGAACTGATTGCCGTGGTAGGTCCCGAGCGGCAGCCGCGTGATGTACTTCGCGACGTCCTTGAAATTCAGGTTGTAGAGCTCGGTGGCCGGGTGCAGGTTGGCGTCCAGCGTGCCGCGGCTCAGCGCGTCGTAGATGTCGTTGGCGGACAGCGACATCTTGATTCCGCCGATGTACTCGACCCAGCGCCCGAATGCCGAAAAGCTGCGGATGTTCTTGCCCTCGAGGGATTCGATTGTGGTCATCGGTTCCGTCGTCAGCAGCATGTACGGCGCGTTCGACGTCATCGCGAGGAAGACGGAGCCGTTGGCCTCGGACTCCGCAAGGCATTCCGGGCAGGTGAACATGTACTCGCTGGTTGCAGCCGACAGCACCGTGGCGTTGTGTCCGAGCATGGCGAGGTCGAGGATCAGGTTGACCTGCGGCATTTCCGCCGGGTGGTAGCCGGGGACCAGGAGGGCTGCATCCGCCAGCCCGTCGCGGACCCCGGTCAGTCCCTGCTTGAGATTGAGGAGGGAGCCGTAAAAGACCTCGGTCGAGAGCGCCCCGCCTGAACGCTCGTCGATGTGCTCGTCGACGTAGGCGAGCGTCTTCGACCAAGTGTGGATGGGAGGCAGTCCGACGGCGAAGATCAAGTCCTTGGCACCTGCCGTGGTCGCGCTCAGGCCACCCACCAGCAGGGCCACCGCCATCCCGAACTTGATCAATCTCGGCATCGACGCCTCCGTTCCCGCCCGCGCAGAACCGGTCATCCTAATGCATGTTCGGAGCGCCCGATATTGACCGCCTGCATCAGGACAGGCGGCTTCAGCACGCGCAATACGGATGCCACCCGCCCTCCCGGCGCATCGGCGGCACCGGCCAACGCAGTGCAAGACTGCCGTCAGGCGCCGTCCGCGACGTCTCCCGTCCCGGACAAGCGCCCGCCCCGGACGGGCACGGCACGAGGTCAATCCGCGTATCTTGCTCTGGGTTTTCTCCGTAATCGCGGCGGCATCCGGGTCCCCCAGTCGTTGGTTGCGGGCGGTTGCCAGCGGGTTACCGGCGCTCGGGACGGTCGAAGGCATTGGCCGCACGGCCGCCCCGCCTGTGACGGCAGCAACGCCGATTACACGGAGGGGTTTTGGGTTGCTCTATTTTGCGTACGGATCCAACATGTTGACGGCGCGCATCGAAGGGCGCCTCGGTCCCTGTGAACGATTGGGAGCCGCCTGCCTGACGGGGCACGTACTCCGATTTCACAAGCTGGGCGGGCTCGACGGCACCGGCAAGTGCGATGCATTCCCGTCGGACGACCCGGGCGACCGCGTATGGGGTGCCCTCCTCCGCCTGACCGAAACGCAACTGGCCCGACTGGACGCGATCGAGGGCCCCGGCTACCGGCGGGTAGCGGTCAGGGTCACCTGTGACGAACGGCTGATGGCAGCCACGATGTACCTGGCCAAGCGAGAGACCCGAGATTCCTGCCTCCGGCCGCTCGACTCCTACAAGAAGATGGTGCTCGCGGGCGCTCGTGAGCTTGACCTGCCGGCTGACTACATCGCCGCCATCGAAGCCGTGCCTTCGCTTCCTGACCACGGATAAGGACGAGGTGATCGGTCAACGCCAATCCGGGCGCGTGGCTGGAGGCAGGAACGCGGAGCTGACCGAATGCAGCCTGGGATCCGCGTGCGCACCGGCGCGAGAGCATGCCCGCTTAAGGCTGGCGGACGCGTTCGTACTCGCGCGATCGCCTCTGCAGGGAGTTGCCATTCCGACGACAACGCACGGATCATCGGAAGCGTGAGAAGGCGGTGGCTGAGCACTTCCGAGGACCGGGGTTGCGATCCGACCACAACGGCAAGGTCCTTCCGGCGATCGCCGCGGGCCTCCATCACGCGCGTGATCAAGGGAACGAGCCGGGGTTCGCCAGCTCGCCAGTGCCCCGCCTCGTGTGATCCCGGAAGGTCTGGAGCCGGCCCTCAACACGGCGGCGGGCCCCGGTGGGTTTCTCAGGTGTCGACGGTGAACTGGTTCAGGTACCGGACCAGGTCGTCGCGTTGCTGCGTTCTGGCGCGGAGGTGCGCCGCCAGATCTTCGAAGCGAACGCCGCACCGGACGGCGAGTTTCGTGCATTCGGGGATGGTGATACTGCCCAGCATCCACCCGATGGCGCCACTAGCCGCGCAGGTCGGGTCAGGGTCCCGCCGGAGCGCGTCGAGCAGCGCCTGCCCATCCAGGTCGCCCTGGCGCCCGGCGCAGTGTTTTCGGGCGATGACGGCGGCGACGTGCCGCGCATTCGATTGCGGCGGATTGCTGCCGCAGGCCTCGGTGAAGCGCCGGAAGGCTTCGGCACTCCGGAGCATGGGTCGCTCGTATGCCGGATGTCTTCGGAACCGGCGGTGGGTCACGGCTCAAGGTCCCGCGTTTGGTGCTGCAGGTTCGGGATGGCGATGGCCCGCTGGATCTCCTGCCGGAGGGCATCTTCATTCCACGTGTAGCGCGGTTTCACGAGTTGCTTGTCATCGCGTTCGCTCCAGCCTGGAGGCAGCTTGGCGAGCAGCGTCTTCAGGTCGCCGATAATGTCAGATCCAATGTGCGCCAAGACCTTGTCGAGTGCCGCCGGGTCGTGGCGGCGGGCGCAGGCGAGATCGTAAACGTCGCGGACCGCAAACTCCCCGGTCTCGTACATCCGGTTCAGTATCTTGCCCTGCAGGATTTCCGCGGTGGCTTGCAAGCGTAGCGTCGTCCCCGAAAGGTGGATTTCGCCAGCCTCCGAGAGTCGGGCGGCTCTCGGCAGAACGGTGGCCTCGATGCCGTCGATCTCGGTGTAGATGGCGATCGGCTCGCACCAGGTCCGTTCGCTCGCACAGCCCGGGATGCCCGCGAGCTGCACCTCGATCCGCTGTCGCGCGGCGGCGTCGAGCCCGGCAAAGGTATCCGGTCGACAGAACAGGTCGACATCAAGAGATACCCGGTGTCTCCATCGGGCGGCCAGCACCGTGCCACCCCCGAAGGACAAATCCGCCGGGACAAGTTCCTTCCGGACGGCTTCGAAGACCTGTCGGGCGATCCGTCCTTGCGGGTCGGGCACGTCTTCCGGTGCCTGTCTGGCCGCCTGGACCCCTGCCTGCGGTTGCCCTCCGCGCGTTTCGCCAGGGTTCACTGGGCTGAACCCGACGGGGCGGCCGGCCGTCGCTGGGCACGCGCGGTATCCGGGTGGCCAGTGTCGCAAGCGCACGCGTCCTCTTGCCCTCGTCCGGATTGCACTCCGCTGGGACCCCGGTGCTGCCTGGTCACAACCAGCGTGCGGACGGCATCCGGAGAGTTCATGATCGACGGCTCCAAGCCGCGCCGGAAACGCGGAACGTCACCACGGCGCGTGGCGCGATGGCGCGGCTCATCGGGCGGCGCTCTCCAGAGTACAATGGGACATTCGCAAGTCACACATCCGCTAAGCAATTGTGTTACCTGCGAGCCCCGCATCAGAACGGATCCCCGAATCGGGGTGCCGCAACCGCGTTCCGGCCGGCGAAGCGCGCTCCCGCGCGCTCCTCGATCCGTAGCGCCTCGTTCCACTTCGCCATGCGCTCGGAACGGGCGAAGGATCCGACCTTCATCTGGCCCGCCCGCCAACCGACCGCCAGGTGCGTGACCGAAACATCCTCGGTTTCGCCCGATCGCGCCGACACGATGATGCCCCAGCCCGCGCTTCGGGCCGCGTCGAGCGCCTCGCGCGCGCGGGTGACCGTGCCCGCCTGATTGGGCTTGACGAGCAATGCCGTCGCGGCGCACGCCCGGGCGGCGGCAGTCGTGCGGCCGGCGTCGGTCACCAGGAAATCGTCGCCCACGACCTGGGCCCGACCGTCGATCGCGGCCACGAACCGGACCATTCCGTCCCGGTCATCTTCCGCCAGCGGGTCCTCGACCGAGATCACGGGAAACTCCCGGCACCAGCCCAGCACCTCGTCGGCGAAGGCCTCGGGCTCCAACTCCCGGTTCTCGAGACGGAGTCGGTACCGGCCATTCTTGTGCAGCTGGTTGGCAGCGACATCCAGCGACAGCGCCATGTCGCTTCCCGGCCGCAGGCCGGCGGCCTCGATCGCCTGCACGGCAAACGCCAGCGCCTCGCGGTTGGCGTCGAACACAGGCCAGTAGCCGCCCTCGTCAGCCACGCCCGCAAGCCGACCGGCGTCCGAAAGGAGCCGGCCGGCCGCCCGATACGTCTCGCCCGTGAACCGGAGGGCCTCCGCAAACGACGCCGCACCCACCGGCATCACCATGATGTCCTGCAGGTCGAGGGTGCGCGCCGCATGGGCGCCGCCGCCCACGAGCTGGATCTCCGGCATCGGGAGCAACGGTGCGTCGTCCCCCGCCAGCAGCCGCCAGCGTTCCACGCCGTGCGCCCGGGCAGCCGCATCGAGCGCGGCAAGCGACACCGCCGTCGACGTGTTGCCGCCAATTTCGGCGAACCCCTCGCCGCCGAGTTCGGCGAGGGTGCGGTCGACGGCCGCCTGGTCCGCGACGTCCGTTCCGATCAGCGCCCTGCGCACCGGGCCGTTGAGCGCCCGGAGCGCCGACACCACGTCCCGTCCGCCGAGCGCCGCACCGCCGTCCCTGAGATCGAGGGCCTCACCGCTGCCTCGGCTGGCACCCGCAGGCGCGGCCGCGCGGCCGGTGGCGCCGTCCGCCAGGATCACGTCGGCCTCCACGGTCGGGTGGCCACGGGAATCCCAGATCCGGCGTCCGTGCACGGCGCGAATGGTCGTGTCAGGCATCAAGGCTCTCCAGAAGACGGGCCCAGCGCCCGAAGAGCGCCGGCAGGGCTGCCACGGGGCGCATCAGGTGCTCGCGGGCGAAGGCGCGGACCGGGGACTGAAGCAACGCGGTGTCGAGGTATTCGACCGGCGAACGGCCGTCGACGCGACCAAGCATCAGGCCGGGCAGCAGCCGCGCCACGCGGGTCTCGAGCGCCGCCGGCTCTTCCCACGCCACGTGCCGGAGGTAGTCCTCGCGCAGGGCGGCCGCACTTGCGAGAAGCGCTCGTCCGCGGCCGGGAAACAGACGCCCCTTGAGCAGGAGGTGGTTCAGGCAGAACGCCAGGTCGAAGGCCGGATCGCCGGCGGTCGCGCACTCGGCATCCAGGAGCACCGGCGCGCTTCCGGGCGATCGCAGCAGGTTCTTCGGGCTGGCGTCGCCGTGGATCAGCGTCTGCGCCCGGCCCGCCAGATCCCCGGCAATCGCGTGAAGCGGCGCGTGCAGATCGCGATTCCGTTCGATGGGATGCAGCAGGTACGGCTCGATCCGGATGTCATGGAAGGTCGCCGCATTGGGAAATCCGGCCGGCGCCGCGGGGTCCGCCGCGGCCGCCGCGTGCAGGCGCCCCAGCGTGTCTCCCACCCGGCCTGCGAATGCCACATCCACGTGGCCAGCCATCAGCTCCGCCTTCCAGAGGGGGTACCGTTCGGGCGCGAGGTACTCCATCACGAGGAGGCCGGCGGACCGGTCCTCGGCCAGCACCTCCGGCGCCGAGCCCGGAACCGTGCGCCTGGCCCAGCGCAGCCAGTCCGCTTCCGCCGCATTGCGCCCGACCGGCGCATACCAGTCCGCCTCGGTGCGGAGCTTCGCTAGGGCTTGCTTGATACAGACAGTCCGCCCGGGATAGACGACTTTCCAGATATCGGACGACACGCCCCCGGTGAGCGGGGACACTTCGAGCGGCGCCGTTCCGCGGCCGAGGTCAAGCCCCGCCAGGACCCGCAGCAGCGCTGCATCGGGTGCGGCGGGCCGGGTCAGCGACGCTACCCGTCGTTCTGCTGCGGGGACACGAGCACCGGCTTCATGTCGCGGAAATCGTCCGCCCGGACGAGCACTTCCGTGGGCTGGGAGTCCGGCGCCTCCGAACGCGGCCGGTAGCTCACGCGGTAGGCGGGATTGCCCCCATGCATGATCGGCGTGATCGCGACGAGTTCGGAATCCAGCTCCTGATCGACCCACTCGCGGATCATGTAGTCACGCCCCACCGAGTGCACGAAGGAAGCGTCGGCCGGCGCCAGGAACTGCCAGGCCATCACGAGTGCTGCAGCCGAAAGAAAGAGACGAAGTACCATACGGTTTCCACGCGAAGCCTTGCCACCCAGCGGGCAAGATAGATAGAACATGAACGGGCCCGGGCGTCTTACCGCCGCCGGGTTGGCAGCAATTTGAGAGAGCATTCGATGAGCCTTCTAGCGCGACGCTTGGAAAGCATCAAGCCGTCCCCGACCATCGCTGTTACCACCCGCGCTCGCGAACTTCGCGCGGCCGGCCGCGACGTCATTGGTCTCGGCGCCGGGGAGCCCGACTTCGACACGCCGGACCACATCAAGGACGCCGCGATGCGTGCGATTCGCGACGGCCAGACCAAGTACACCGCCGTGGACGGTACGCCTGAACTCAAGGAGGCCGTGGCCGCCAAGTTTCGCCGCGACAACGACCTCGAGTACTCGCCCAGCGAAATCACGGTCGGCACCGGCGGCAAGCAGGTCCTCTTCAACGCCCTGCTGGCAACCCTGAATCCCGGCGACGAAGTCCTGATTCCAGCGCCCTACTGGGTGTCCTACCCGGACATGACCGCGCTCGCGGGCGGAACCCCGAAGATCATCAGTGCCGGCGCCGAAACGGGCTTCTGCATGACGGCCGAGATGCTCGAAGCCGCGATCACGGATCGCACCAAGTGGCTCATCCTGAACTCGCCGTCCAACCCGACGGGATCCGCCTACACCGAGGCGGCTCTCAAGGCACTGGCCGAGGTGCTCGTCCGGCACCCGCATGTCCACGTGATGACCGACGACATCTACGAGAAGATCACCTACGACGGCTTCGCCTTCCGGACCCTCGCGCAGGTCGAGCCGGCCCTCCACGAGCGGACGCTGACGGTGAACGGCGTGTCCAAGGCGTACTCCATGACCGGGTGGCGGATCGGCTTTGCCGGCGGGCCCGAGCCCCTGATCCGGGCCATCGCCAAGATCCAGTCGCAGTCCACCACCAACCCCTGCTCGATCAGCCAGGCCGCCGCGGTGGCGGCGCTCACCGGGGACGAATCGTTCCTCGTCGGCTGGACCGACGCGTTCCGGCGGCGGCGCGACAACGTCGCCAGCGCCCTCAATGCGGTCCCAGGGCTTTCCTGCCGCATGCCGGAAGGCGCCTTCTACGTGTACCCCTCGTGCGCCGGGCTGGTCGGGAAGTCGACTCCTGACGGAAACGTCATCAATGACAGCGGCGACCTGGCCACGTATCTCCTCGACCAGGTGGGCGTGGCCGTGGTACCCGGGGCGGCGTTCGGGCTCGAACCGTTTTTCCGAATCAGCTATGCGACCTCGGACAGCGCGCTCGAGGACGCCTGTGCACGGATTGCTGAGAGCTGCGGTGAACTCGATTAGCGTCGGTGCGGGCAGAGGCGCGAGACCGCGTCGGCGAATCGCGCGACCCCGACGGCTGCGGCCTGACGCTATTCGCTGACGCACAGCCGGTGCTTTCGCCAACGTGTCATCGTCCGACGACAGGGCGAACCGGCTTGCACCGGGAACGCTCGGCGGACAACACCTCGGAGCTCGCGCCGGGCGCATGGCTGCAGCGAAGCTGTGCGCAAGCTCACCAGGCCAGGGTCGGGCGCATGATGCCCACGCCAAGAATCGGCGATGCGGGTGCGTCCTATGTCATGCGATGTGCATGGCTAGTGGCGATAACGACCTAGCCCTGGCCGCCGCGCGCGGCGACCGGGCGGCATTCGCCGCGCTCCTGGAGCGCCACTACGACCGCCTCTTTCGCCTCTGTTTCCGCCTCACGGGCCGTCGGGAAACCGCAGAGGACCTGACCCAGGACATCTGCCTCGCCCTGCCCGCAAAGCTGCGACACTTCCGGGGCGAGGCCAAGTTGACGACCTGGCTCTACCGCGTGGCCGTCAACGCCGCCCATGATCACCGCCGGCGCGCCGCCACGCACGCGAAATCAGCCGCAGGCTGGGGCCACTGGGAGTCGAACCGACGCGCGGCGGCGGAACACACGGCCGAAAACCTCGACTGGCTGCAGCAAGCGATGGCCGCGCTGCCGGAGCAGCTGCGCGATACCGCCGCGCTCGTTCTCGGGGATGAATTGACCCATGCCGAAGCCGCCCAGGTCCTCGGCATCTCTGAAGGCACCGTCAGCTGGCGCCTCTCGGAAGTCCGCAAGCGCCTCCGCGTCATGCGGCAAGAGGAATTGAGTTCATGACGGATCCGCTCGACGAACTGAAGCGCGCGATCAACGATGCGACCCCGGCGCCGGACCCGGCCCGTCGCGCAGCCATTCTGGCGCGCGCGCAGGAAACCTTCGAACGCGAAACCTTCGAACGCACCCAAGGAATGGCCGCGGCGCCGCGTCCTACCCGTGACCGCCCCATCGGATGGGCGGGCTTGCGACACGGAGTAGGACGCATGTATGCAGCACTTGCCTCGCGCCCAGCGCTGGCCGCCACCACCGGGCTGGCGGCCCTGGGCCTCGTCGTCCTGGTACCCATGATCCGAGAGGGCACGGTACCGGGCCTGCCGCCGGACACCCCGATCTCCGGCGCCATCGTCAGCCAGGAAAAAATGTCTATTGAACGGGCCGACGCCGACAGCGCGGACAGCGCCGTAGCGCCGGCTGCGGTCGAACCCCCGTCTCGAGCAGCGCCACCGGCGGCCGTGGGCGTCCCGGCCCCGCTCGCCCGGATCGAGATGCTGGAAGCCGAGCAGCGCGCGCGCAGCATGCAGGGAAGGGCTGCCGATTCGGCGGCGGGCGTTGCCGTTCTCGAGGCGGGCCCGACAGGCGAGCCAGTCATCGGGTACGAGATTGGTTCGGAGCCCGGTTCGGAAACCTTCGCCAACGCCGATCCGCAGCCGCTCAAGATCGCGGTCGAAGAACCTGTGTCGACCTTTGCGATCGACGTCGACACCGCGAGCTACGCCGTGGTCCGCTCGTCGCTGATGCGCGGCTTCCTGCCGCCGCCGGAAGCCGTGCGCGTGGAGGAGATGATCAACTACTTCCCGTACGGGCATCCCGGGCCGGCAGCGGACGAGGCACCATTCCGACCCACCGTTACGGTCACGGAGACTCCCTGGAATCCGGACACCCAGCTGATCCACATCGCGCTCCAGGGCCGCTCGCCCGCCGTCAAAGACCGCCCGCCGTTGAACCTTGTCTTCCTCATCGATACATCGGGGTCCATGGATGAGCCCAACAAGCTGCCGCTCCTGATCCAGTCGTTCCGCCTGATGCTCGGACAACTTCGTCCCGAAGACCAGGTTGCCATCGTCACCTATGCCGGCAGCGCCGGGCTCGTCCTGGCTGCGACGCCCGCCGGCGACCGCGACACCATCCTGGCCGCACTCCACCGGCTTGATGCCGGGGGTTCGACCGCGGGAGCGGAGGGCCTGCAACTCGCGTACGAAGCCGCAGAGGGTATGGCGGCGGAGGGAAGCGTCACGCGCGTGATCCTCGCCACCGATGGCGATTTCAACGTCGGTATCGCGGATCCCGAAGCCCTGGAGATCTTCATCGCCCGCAACCGCGCGAGCGGCATCTACCTCTCAGTCCTGGGCTTCGGGCGCGGCAACCTGGACGATGCGACCATGCAGGCGCTCGCCCAGCACGGGAACGGCCAGGCCGCCTACATCGACACACTGTCGGAAGCGCAGAAGGTCCTCGTGGACCAGCTCGCCGGAGCGCTCTTCCCCATCGCCGACGACGTGAAGATCCAGGTGGAGTTCAACCCCGCCGCCGTCGCCGAATACCGTCTGATCGGTTACGAGACCCGCGCGCTCAGGCGCGAGGATTTCAACAACGACCGGGTTGACGCGGGCGAGATCGGTGCGGGCCACTCGGTGACGGCGATCTACGAGGTGACGCCGGTCGGGTCGCCGGCCGTGCTCAGCGATCCCTTGCGCTATGCCGAGCGCCGCGCACCCCCGCAGGGCGGGGATGGGGAGTTCGCATTCCTCCGCCTGCGGTACAAGGAGCCCGGTGAAGACGTGAGCCGGCTCATTGAACTCGCGATCACACCCGGCATGGGGACCGCCAATGCCGATACCCGTTTCGCCGCCGCGGTTGCCGGTTTCGGACAAATCCTGAGGGGCAGCCGCTACCTTGGCAACTGGTCCTACCCGGATGCGATCGCGCTTGCCGGGGCCAACACGGGGGACGACCGCTTCGGCTATCGCCGGGAAGCCGTGACCCTGATGCAGCTGGCCGAGAGCCTCTCCGACTGAGTTCGAAGCATCCCCTGGCCCAGCCTGGCGGCCCTCGCTCCCCCCGCCTCGGCCTGCAGTGCGGCGGACCGCTCGCGGTCGTGGCAAGGGCTGCGGGCTCCTGGAATTGAGGCAAGAACAAGCCGTTCGTCAGGGCATGCCGTTCAGGATCTCCTCCGACACAAGACTTAGGTCGATGGGATCCCGGCGACCGGCCGGCAGCGCCTCACCCGTCGCCGGCCTCACCTTCGAAGGCCGCGAGCAGGTCATCAGGGAAGGGCTTGAAGAAGTTGGCAGGCACTTCCATCTCGCGGTCGATGCCGACGGGGCGCCGGTCGCGCAACGGGTTCGGCAGCGGCCGCCTCTCGGCAACCGGTACGTTCCGGCGGCAGACGATCACAGTGCCGCCCCGCCCGACCATCGCGATATACCGCGAAAAACGCGCCTTTGCCTCGGCGATATCAACCCTGATCATGACCATACAATTGACCGGGTATCAGTACGTCTTGACTATCTAGATCACCTGGAAGGGCGCGCCGCAGGGCCGGTTTGGCCGGCCGGCAAGCGGTACCCAAGACAAGACCGAGCTACCGGAACCCCTTTGCCCGCACGGCGGTACGTGCGGCAGTCGACCCGGCCGCCGTTTCCTAGAAAGTCCCGTGCTCCCGGAACCAGGCCACCATCCTCTTCCGCGAATCGGACGCGGCGGCCCCGTGGCCCGCCACGGTGTGTCCCTTGTAGCGGTACGTTCCCATGGGCAGGTCGAAACTGTGGTGCGCCGTGGGGTAGACCGTTACCGCAAATGGAGCGCCGCGAGCGTGACGCTGCCCCTCGACGCAATGGAACGCCGGCGTCCAGTCGTCCTCCTCGCCGATGAGCACCAGCACCGGCGTGTGCAGGCGTCCTCGCAGCTGGTTGCCGCACCAGGGATAGTACGCGACGGCTGCCCGGAACCGGTCTCCCACGGGAATGGTCCGGCTCTTGGCCAGGCGCAGCACGACCCCGCCGCCATGGCTCTGCCCCATGACGAAGACATTTTCGCCGTCCACGAAGGGTTGGGAGCGGAGGAAGCGCAGGGCGGACACAGCGTCGCGCTGCCGGTACCGATACGCAGCCCACATCTCGTCGCCTTCGTTACAGACGACATCGCCCAGGCGACGCGGTCCGAAACTGTCCAAAACCAGCGCGACGAAGCCCTCCGAAACCAGGTGCCGCACGTGCACCTCGTTCCCCTTCCTGACTTCGGGATCGAGGCCGCTGCACCCGTGCATGAGCACCACGGCTGGGAACGGCCCGTCTCCTTCCGGGACGGACAGGTAGGCCGCTGCCTCGGTATGGGAGACGGTCACCCGCTCCGATGGCACGCAACCCAGGCCTAAGCACACACCGGCGCATGCGGCCGCAGTCAACAGCATTCGCATCGACTGTTCCCCTCCGACCAATGTCTCAGGCGCGCGCACGCACCAAAGCTTGCTTCCGAGAGCCATGGGCGCGTCTGAACAAGCGTGCATCCTGCCAGATTGCGCAGACAACGCGCGAGCATCACGGCCCGAGCTACCGACGAGCGCCTTCGGCCCGGCGGTTGCCCTGCGCCACCGCCTTCGCCACCATACGGAGGTCGCCTGGTGCAGGTCATCGAGACGAGGGTGCCACCATGATCCGTTTCGAACCGCTCGACGGCCCGTTCGGCCGCGCCGTCCAGGGCGTGGATCTGTCGGCCGGAATCGATGAGGAGGGGTTTCTCGCGCTCTCGCAGGCGCTCTACCGGCACCGCCTGCTGGTGCTGAAGGACCAGACCTGCGGCAAGGACGCCTACCTCCGGTTCGGGCGTCAGTGGGGCATCCCGATCCAGCACGTCATCGACACGGCGCGCATGCCGGGCTACCCGGATCTCCTCGAGGTTGGAAACGTGACGCGGCGCTGGCGGATGTACAGCCGAAACACCGCCGTTTTCTGGCATACCGACCAGTCCTACGAGGCCGACGTCGCAACGGCCACCATGCTCTATGCCCGGAAGGTCCCCGACCTGGGCGGCGAAACGCGACTTCTCGACATGAAGGCGGCGTACGACGATCTCGATCAGGACATGCGCGGACAAATCGACGGCCTGCTCGCAATTCACTACTACGGAGCGACCGCCGGGCGTGACGGCGAACCGCCGACCCAGCAACTTACCGAAGCGCAGGCCGCGACCGTCCCGCCCGTGTCCCATCCTCTGGTGCGCGCGCATTCGGTCACCGGCGAGCGCGTGCTGTACGCCGTCGGCGGCACAGCGTTCGGCATTGAAGGCATGCCGAACGCCGACGCGGACGCGCTCCTCCGGTCGCTCAGGACACACTGTATCCAGGATCGGTACGTGTACGCCCACCAGTACGAGGTCGGCGATGTCGCCATCTGGGACACCCAGATGACCATGCATTGCGCAGCGCCGATGGACGATCCCGACGGTCCCGGCACCGAGCGTCTCCTCTGGCGGATCAGCGTGCGCGGGGTTCCCGATGCATACGCGCGGAAACGCGCGGCCGCGTGACCCACTGCCACTAGCAGCCCACCCCCAATAGCCCGCGGCCACGCTCGATCGAGTAGAGGCGCGCGTTTCCGTACGACGCCGCCCAAGGAAGGCAGTCGGCAGCCGGTCGGGGGGCCCTGCCGGAAGGCTTGCATTCTGCCTGGCAACCGAACACGATCTGCGGCCGGTGTCGCAGTTGCTTGGCCGCGCTCCTGTCACCATAGATCGACCGGACGACGCTCGTTAGCGGCGCAGCAGATGCGTTCGGCCGCGGGGCGGGTGCCCCGATTGCCTGGCGGTCAACCCGTTCCGGCGGAAGCCACTCCGGGAAAGAGAAGCCATGCCTGTTCTGTTGAATGCAGGAGAGACGCTCCGCGCCCACGCCCGCCTTCGGCCAGAGACCACGGGTGCGCGCGATCTCGAGCGAGCGCTGACCTATGCAGAGTGGAACACGCGCGCATGCAGGTTGGCGAACGCATTGCTCGGCCTTGGTCTCCGCAAGGGCGACCGGGTCGCGGTACTGTCCTTCAATCGTCTTGAGTGGGCCGAAATCTACGCGGCCGCGGCCAAGGCAGGGCTGGTCGCCGTCCCAATCAACTTCCGCCTGACGGCGGCGGAAGCCGCCAACATCATCAAGGATTGCGAGGCCTCGGCAATCCTGGTCGATGACGCCCTTGTGGAAACCGCTGAGACCCTGCGTGCGGACCTCGATCTGCCCCCCGAGGGCTGCATTCACATGGGCGGCACGGCGCCTCCGGGGTACGCGGCCTACGAGGCACTCGTGGCCGCTGCCGCGCCCACCGAGCCCCAGGCCGACTGCGCGCCGCACGACCCCTGGTGCCTGATGTACACCTCCGGGACCACGGGGAACCCGAAGGGCGCGATCCGCAGCCATGCGGACATGGCCATGCTCGCCCTTATGACGGAGATCGAGTTCCGGCTGCACCGACGGGACAACGCGCTGCTCGTCATGCCGATGTGCCACGCGAACTCCCTCAACTTCTTCACGGCGTCCCTCTACTGCGGCGCCGAAATCACGGTCTTTTCCCGGCCAAGTTTCGATCCCGAGCTGTGTCTTGCCACCCTGGCACAGGGGGTGACCTTCTCCTCGCTCGTCCCGACCCACTACACGATGATGCAGGAAGTGACCGCTCCCGGACGCAACGTTGGCTCGGTGGAAAAGCTCCTCGTCTCCTCGGCTACCGCGTACGCGGAGACCAAGCAGGCGATCATGGAGATGTTCCCGAACTCGGGGCTGTACGAACTCTACGGCTCCACCGAGGCGGGCTGGGTGACGGCGCTTCATCCCGAAGAACAGTTCGATCACCTGGGCACGGTCGGGCGCGAGGTGGTCGGCTCCGCCCCGATCCGCCTGCTCGACGACGACGGCAACGAGGTTCCCGACGGGGAGCCGGGGGAGCTCTACTCGTCAAGTCCGTACCAGTTCCAGGGGTACTGGAACCTGCCGGAGAAGACCGAAGCCGCATTCCGCGGCAGCTATCTCTCGGTCGGCGACATCGCCCTGCGGGACGCGAACGGCTACATCCGGCTTCTGGACCGCAAGAACAACATGATCATCTCTGGCGGAGAGAACATCTATCCCACGGAAGTGGAAGAGGTTCTCAGCGGGCACCCGGACGTCCGCGAGGTGGCGGTGGTCGGCGTGGCCGACGCCAAATGGAGCCAGCGCGTCGTGGCGGCCGTGGTTCCCCGGGCCGGTCAGGCACCCGACCCGCAGACCCTGATGGACTGGTCCCGCCAGCGTCTCGCCGGCTACAAGCGGCCTCGGGAAATCGTGTTCCTCGAACCCCACGAGCTGCCGCGCAACGCGACCGGCAAGATTCTGCATCACCGGCTTCGGGACATGCTTGGCGGAAGCCGCCGCACGTAGTCGCCAGAACTTCGGGAGCCGCCCTGTGAACAGCCCCAAGACTGATCTCAATACCGACCCGCAGAGCGTGGCCGCGTGGATAGCGCTCGCACTGCGAAGCCGGGGCGTGGGCCGGGTGTTTGGCCTCCAGGGAGGGCACATCCAGCCGATCTGGGACTGGATCGCCCGGCAGGGGATTCAGATCGTGGATGTTCGGGACGAAGGGGCGGCGGTGCACATGGCGCACGCGCATGCCGAATTGACCGGCGAACCGGGTGTCTGCCTGGCCACGGCCGGGCCGGGGGTGACCAACTGCGTCACCGGAATCGCCAATGCCGACCTCGCCCGCGTCCCCGTGCTGCTGATCGGCGGCTGCGCCCCGCGCGCGCAGACGAACATGGGGCCCCTCCAGGACATTCCGCACGCCGCCATCCTGTCGCCGGTGACCCGGTATGCCCGGACCGCCCGCGTCGCCGAACACGTCGCCCGCGAGCTCGATGCGGCGGTCGCCGCCGCGACCGGCGACCACGGCGATCCCGGGCCCGCGTACCTGGAGGTCCCGACCGACGTCCTGCGCGAGTCGGTGCCGCCGAACCTGGTGCTCGACGAGTGGCTGGCGCCGAAGCCGCTTCGCACGGTCACGCCGTCCCGCGAGGCGATCGCCGAGGCGGCGGCCGTCATCCGCGCGGCCCGACGCCCGCTCGCCATCTCCGGGCGGGGCGCGCGGGGGGCCGGCAACGAGCTGACCGATTTCCTCGACGCCAGCGGCGTGCTCTACCTCGACACGCAGGAGAGTCGCGGGCTGGTTCCGGCCGACCATCCGTCGGTCGTGGGGGCGGTGCGGGGCGCGGTCATGACCCAGGCGGACCTGATCATCACGCTGGGCCGGAAATTGGATTACCAGCTCGCATTCGGTTCTCCCGCCGTGTTTGGCGACGCCCGGTTCCTGCGCATCGCGGACGCACCCGGCAGCCTGAACGACAACCGCCGGGGGGCGCCCGAGGTCCTCGGCTCGGTGGGGCCGGCGCTGGCCGCCCTGGCGGAGGCGCTGCGGGACGATGCCGGCTCACGCGACCTGGCCTGGGCCGACGGTCTTCGGGCCAAGCATCGGGAACGGACGGCGAAGGGGCGGGATCATCCCGCGCCGCAGCGCGGCAGCGACGACAAGATCCACCCCATGGCCGTCTTCCAGGCGATCGGGGAAGTGGCCGAGCCCGATTACATCGGCATCGCTGACGGCGGCGACTTCCTCAGCTTCGCCCGCATCGGGCTCGACACCGCGACCTATCTCGACGCCGGAGCGTTCGGCTGTCTCGGCGTCGGGGTTCCGTTCGCCATCGCCGCCGCATTGGCTTGTCCGCAGCGGCAGGTGATCTGCACGACGGGGGATGGCGCCTTCGGCATCAACGCGATGGAGATCGATACCGCCGTTCGTCACGGAGCGCGGGCAGTGTTCATCGTCTCGAACAATGCGGCCTGGAACATCGAGCGCTACGACCAGGAGATCAATTTCGGCGGCCGGGTGACCGGGACCACGTTGGCGTATTCCGACTATGCCGCCATGGCCGAGGCGCTGGGCGCCCACGGCGAGCGGGTGGAGGATCCGGCCGAACTCGCGGCCGCGATCCGGCGCGCGCTCGCAAACGCTCCGGCTGTGGTCGACGTGGTGACATCGCGCGACGCGGTCTCTTCGGACGCGACCAAGGGGCTCAGCGTGGTCCCCGACTTTCAGCCCTTGACCGCCTGGGACGACGCGGAACGCCGACGGCGCACCGAGGCCTGACCGGACGGTCCGCCTGCGGGGATGCGGCGGACGGCTCCCGCCGGCGCACACGGGGCCCCGGTCCTGGGTGTGGGACGGCAGTCACGCCGGGCTGGCGAGGCGTGGAACGGGACTGGCCCGATCAGGTCGGGCAGCCGCACGAAACTCACATTGACGCTCACCTGCCGGCGGGGAGTCTCCGGCGTCGCCGCCTCAGCACGGCGCCCCGCGCGATCAATCCGGGCCAGCCGGCCGGGACGCAACGGCGATCCCGCTCCCGGGGCCAGGTTGCCTCGTCCGCTGGAGCGCCGCGATGCTCTTGAGGAACAGCACGGAAGGGGCCAGCAACAGCATCGCGGCGCCGAGTCCCAGCATCGACTCGTTGAATGCGAGCACCAACGCTTCGCGTTCCGCCACCAGGTAGATGTAGCTGGCGGTTCCGCGGACGGCGGCAAAGGAATCCGACACCACCGGCTCCAGGCCGTGATAGAGCAGCCGCATCCAGTCGTGCGCCACGGTCGCGGAGTTCCGCGCCACGTCCGAGAGATGGGTGTAGTGGTGCTGGATCCTGGCCTCGAGGATCGAGTTCATCCCGCCGATCCCGACGGCCGCCCCCAGTCGCATGATCAGATTGAACAGGCCTGAGGCGTTCTTGATTCGGTCGGGCCCGAGGTAGCCGAGTGCCAGGTTCAGGATCGGAAGGAACGTCAGTTGGGCGGCGAGACCCCGGACGGTCTGCGCCGGAAACACGTCCCAGAAGCCCGGTCCCGCGAACATGAAGCCCTGCATGATGGTGCCCGTTCCCATCACCATGATCCCGACCAGGGCCACGATCCGCCGCGGCCAGATCCGGAACAGCGCCAGCGTGAGAAAGCCGGACACGAACTGGCCCACGCCGAGCACGAACACCATCTGCCCGATCACGATGCTGTCGAGGAGGCGCACGCGCGCGAGGAAGACCGGCAGCAGGTAGCTCGGCGCAAACAGGACGACGCCCCAGGAGAACACGACGACGCTCCCCAGCGCGAAGTTCCGCGTCTTGAATACCGAGAGGTCGACCACCGGATTCTTGCAGGTGAGTTCGCGGACGAGGAACAGCACCAGAGCCAAGGCCGAGACCGCCGTCAGCGACGTGATCAGGTCGGAGGCGAACCAGTCCGCCCGGCGCCCCTCCTCGAGCACGATCAGGCCGGGCCCCAGCACCAGCATGGCCAGCACGATCCCGGGCAGGTCGGCGGTCTTCCAGAGCCCGGTCTCCGGGGAGTCGTAGCGGCCGAGCGTCGCCCCGAGCAGGGTCACGGCAACGCCGAAGGGCACGTTGGCGAGAAAGATCCAGCGCCACGAGAGGGTTTCGGCAATGTAGCCGCCCAGAAGGGGGCCGATGGCGCTCGCCGCGGTCGCGAAGAGCCCGACCATCATGCTCACCCGGTCACGCGCCTCCGGCCGATAGTGCGTGAACATCACCGAGAACACGCACGGCATGATGCCGCCGCCGAACAGCCCCTGGACGGCACGGAACGCGACCGCGGAATTGATGTCCCAGGCGAGCGCGCAGAGGACCGACCCGACGGTGAAGCCGCCCGCGCACATCGTGAACATCCAGCGGATCGAGAGCACCCGCAGGAGCCATCCGGAAACCGCGAGCATCACGACTTCCGCGATCAGGAACGACGTGATGACCCAGCTGACCTCGTCCGGACTGGCCTCCAGACCGGACTGGATATGCCGGAATGCAGATGCGAGGTTCTGCACCCCCATCAGGTTCAGGAACATGCCGCCCGTCATCGCCCAGAAGGCGAGTCGGCCGGAAGGTGTCAGCCCGCCGACATCGATCGCTGGCGGCAGAACGGAGGAAGTGCTTACGGCGTGCGCTCCGCCAGCGCCGCCCCCTGCGGCGCCGTGCGCGTGTCAACCGCGACCACGACCGACATGCCGGGCACGATCCGGTTCGTGAGTTCCTGTGGCGTCTCGAAGCGGATCTTGACGGGCACCCGCTGCACGACCTTGACGAAGTTGCCGGACGCGTTCTGCGGCGGCAGCAGCGAAAACGACGCGGCGCTCGCGGGCGCGAAACTCAGGATGTTGCCCGTGATCGGGTGGTCC
Source organism: Alphaproteobacteria bacterium (assembly GCA_022824395.1). GTDB lineage: Bacteria > Pseudomonadota > Alphaproteobacteria > TMED109 > TMED109 > VXPW01. The sequence continues at coordinate 8,175 of JAJDZX010000052.1, read as the reverse complement.
GGGAACGCATCGACCTCGATCCGGACTTCCTGCCCCACGCGCAGCCGCTCCAGCTGCGTTTCCTTGAAATTCGCCGTGATCCAGATGCTGTGGAGCGGCACGACCGCCATCATCGGCCAGCCTTCCTCGATATAGAAGCCGGGCTCGACCGTCTGGTTGGCGATGAAGCCCTCGATCGGCGCCCGGATCTCGGTCGACGCGAGATCGAGGTCCGCCGCCTCCAGCTTGGCCTTCGCGCTTTCGAGCGCGGCCACGGCGCTCTGGTGGCGGGCGTTGGCCCGGCTGAGGTTCGCGTCGCGTTCCGACGCCTCCGCGTCCAGCTCGGCGATCTCGGCATCCAGCACGAGCAGCTCGCTCCGGAGCTTGGCCACGTCCGCCCGCGCGGCCTGCAGATCATGCTCGGCCCGCACCAGCCGGGTGCGGGCGTCGTCCAGGCCGCTGCGGCTGATGGAGCGCGCGTCGTACAATGTCTCCGCCCGCTCCGCGTCCATCGACGCATGATCGCGCTCGGCCTCGAGCGAGGCGGCCCGGGCTTCGGCGCTCCGCACCTCGCCCTGCTTCGCGACCTTGCGGGCTTCCGTCGTCGCCCGATGACCGGCGACGGCGGTGCCCGCAGCGTTGGCCGCCTCGACTTCGGCCAGAGCGGCCGCCATCGCGGCCTCGGCCACCTCCACGCTCGCGCGCCGCTCGGCCACGATCGCTTCGAGTGGTTCCGTCTCGAACACCGCCAGCAGGTCACCGGGATAGACGTGGGTATGCGTCGGCGGCGGCACCTCGATGACGTAGCCGCTGATGCGCGAGGCGATCATCGTGATGCTGCCGCGCACGTAGGCGTTGTCGGTCACCTCGAAGTGACGGCGTTCCTGCCACCACACGGCGCCCCAGATTCCGAGCCCCGCCACGATGACGGCAGCCAGCAGCAGCGAGACGATCGTGCGTGTCTTCACGAATCCGTTCCGTCCCGGGTCTCTCCCCGGCCCGGAACCGGCCGGGTGCATGCCCGCCTAGATCCCACACGCTCTACCTGTGTGAGTAGGAGTCAAGGAAGCCATGCAATTTCTGCATGACGAGCAATGCCCGAAACCGCGTAAATTCGGGAACGAGGTGTGCGATCCTTGCAGGTCAGGGCATGCACAGTACGCATGGCTCAACCGGGCCGGCACCGGTCTCGCCAGCCAGCGGCACGCCGGTTTCGCCACGGTGTCCGGACGGCGCCAACACCCGGTTTGGTAAGCTGCGCCGCCGACATCCAGCAAGGGTCGATCATGCGCGTAACCCCGGCCGTTCTCGGTCTCATCTTCGTCCTGGTCCCGGCGAGCATGCCGCTCGCCGAAGACGACCTGGCGGCCCGCACGGCCGCGAGCCACGAGGCCATCAAATCCCTCGCCGGCACGCTGCAGGGTCAGCTTTCGCTGGCCATGGACGACGGCGGGCCGATCGCCGCCATCGAGGTCTGCAATCTCGTTGCGCCGGAAATCGCGCACGCGGAATCCATGGCCCGCGGCTGGCGGATCGGGCGTACCAGCCTGAAGCTGCGGAACCCTGCCAACGCGCCTGACGCATGGGAGCTCGCCGTGCTCCAGGACTTCGAGGCCCGCAAGGCCGCAGGCGCCGACCCGAAGACCCTGGACCATGCCGAGATCGTGACCGCCGACGGGCGCCGTTCCTTCCGGTACATGAAAGCCATCATCACCATGGAGGTCTGCACGGCCTGCCACGGTGCCAGCGTGGCCCCCGACATCGCCGCCCAGCTGGACGCGCTCTACCCCGAGGATCGGGCGCGCGGCTACGTGGAGGGCGACATCCGCGGAGCGTTCACGGTGGTGCAGCCGCTCGAGTAGTCGCCGGCCCGGCCCGCATCGCCGCCGGCCGGCGCCCCCGCACATTTGCAGAAGGGCCTGCCGGGAAGCCAGAATGCCGGGCCACCGGGCAAGTCCGTCCATCCGTCGAGGCTTGCCGCGCGTCGCACGATGGCCGGAGACGTCCCATGCCGAGGAATCCCCGCACCACGCAGGGCCTGCATGCATTTTTCGCCGCGCACCCGGAAGAGGCGCACCGGCAGTTCTTCAAGCCCGGGCTGAGCCGGCGCGGCTTCTTCGCAGGCGCCGGGCTGGCCACCGCCGGCGGGCTGCTCGGCATGACGATTCCGCACTACGCCCACATGCCGCAGGGGCTGGTGCCGGCTGCTTTCGCCGACGAAGAGCTCCTCGTCGGCAAGGACGGGCTCGTCCTGCTCAACGACCGGCCGATCAATGCCGAAACGCCCGCGCACCTGCTCGACGACGCAGTCACCCCGACGGCCCGGCACTTCATCCGCAATAACGGCATCCCCCCGGAGGAAACGGATCCAGGGAACTGGACGCTCCGCGTGGACGGCCTGGTCGCCAATCCGTTGACGCTCGCGATCTCGGACCTGCAGCAGGCGTTTGAGGTCGTGACGATGGCACTGACCATCGAGTGCGGCGGCAACGGCCGGGCCTTCTTCGACCCGCCGGCCAGGGGAAACCAGTGGACCCTCGGCGCCGTCGCCTGCTCCGCGTGGACCGGCGTGCGGCTTGCCGACGTCCTCAGGAAAGCCGAACCGGCGCCCGGCGTCGTCTACACGGCGCACTACGGAGCGGACACCCATCTCTCGGGCGATCCGGACAGGCTGCCGATTTCGCGCGGCGTCCCGATCGCCAAGGCCATGACCGACAACGTGCTGGTCGCGTTCGCGATGAACGGCAACCCGCTCCACCGGCAGAACGGTGCGCCGCTGCGCCTCGTCGTGCCCGGCTGGCCCGGGTCCTGCTCGCAGAAGTGGCTGACCCGGATCGAGCTTCGCGACCAAGTCCACGACGGCCCCAAGATGACCGGCACCTCCTACCGGGTGCCGCGGTACCCGGTCGCGCCCGGCGACGAGGTCCCGAAGGAGGACTTCGAGATCATCGAGCGCATGCCGGTCAAGTCCCTCGTGACCTTCCCGAGGAACGACAGCCGCGCGGGCCGCAGCGTCGAGGTGCGGGGCCACGCGTGGTCCGGGGACCGGACCGTCGGAGCGGTCGATCTCTCGGTCGATTTCGGCGCGTCCTGGATGCGGACGGAACTGGACCCGCCGGTCAACGCGGGCGCATGGCAGAACTGGCGCCGGACCGTGGAATTCCCTGAGGCGGGCTACTACGAGGTCTGGGCAAGAGCGACCGACAGCGCCGGCGACATGCAGCCCTTCGGCATCGACTGGAATCCGAAGGGCTATCTCAACAACTCGATGCACCGGGTCGCGCTCCGCGTGACGTAGGGCGGCGCAGGGGAGCCGCCACCTTGTGGACGATCCGCCGAGCAATTCTCCTGCTGGGGTTCTTCCTCGCTGCGCCGGCGCCCGGGGCGGCGGAGACCCGCCACGCAACCGGGCCGGCAGAAGACGGGATCGGCCTTCTCGCGGCGGGAAAAGGTGCCGCGGAGACCCATGCCGCGTGCACGTCTTGCCACTCGGAGCGCATTGTCATCCAGCAGGGTCTGCCGCGCCAACAATGGGACGAACTGCTCGACTGGATGGTGGACGAGCACGGGATGGCACCACTACGGGGACGACTCCGCGATACCGTCCTCGACTACCTGGCCGGGCAGTACGGCCGCGACCGTCCGAACTACCCGTCGCGCTGACGGCGGGCCGCCGCTGCCCTCCTGGCGGCGGCGAACTCGCGGACGCCTCGACATCGGCTGATCACCGTGAGTTTTGAGCTTCCGTGTCAGCGAGGCGGTGGAGCGTGGCGCTCAACTCACGCGAAACATCAGAACATCTGCAATTTTTCGGCAGCTTGGACGCTTGGCGGGCCGGCTAGCGGGCGGCGGCGTTGCCAGCGGTATGCCACAACAAGAGCCCCACCGTTTCCCAGCACGGGAAATCGTGCACGCCAATCTTCCGCAATCGCTGCGAGTTTTCGTAATAGATGGAGTCGTCATTTCACTGGTGATGAGAATCGATTCCGGGATTGTTCCCGTAGGTTCGGCTGAAGGATCATCCGCAGATCAAGCGCATTCACAATAGGCTGAGAAATACTCTCTCCGTTTCACGAGTAGTCGAGAAAGACTCTTCCAACGGTCCGTCGGTCCCAAAGGGAAGGACAACCCATGTTCTGCGTGATCTACCGGTTCACGGTGAAGCCCGACCGCGAGGCCCAGTTCCGCCGCCACTGGCTCGCCGTCACCAAGTGGTACTACCGCAACGCTGGAAGTCTCGGTTCACGCCTACATCAAGCCGACACCGGCGAGCATATCGGGTATGCCCAGTGGCCTAGCCGCCAGGTGTGGGAACGGCAGAGCGTCGGATCGGACGCTGAGTTGCAGGCGCATCGTCTAGCCATGCGAGCATGCTGCGAATCAATCGAGGTGGTCTACGAACTCGAGACGACGGACGACCTGTTGCAGCAAGATGTGGCTGGCGGTCGAAAGTATCCGATCTCCCCAATTTGAGATTGTGGAGTTTCACTGTTGGAGCTTGAGTGGTGGGCTGTACTGGTCCTGACGCCGACACTGTTGTGGGCGAAGCGACGCCACATCGTTTATGGGGTTGCGTTCGGGCAGTTGCTGGTTGCTGGCGCGCTGTTTGGCGATTGGATGACGACAGCCGGACCCGCCAACGCATTCGCCCAAGCGTTAAGGTGGTGAAACAATCGGCATGAAGCTGATTGACCAGATTTGCAGCCGGCTCCTTGGCGACTCAATCTGCGGCAAGTAAGCGCGCCCATCTGCTCGGTTTCCAGGAGGATCTCGGCATAGTCGGCGAGTGCCGTTTCCGCCGCCTCGATCCGGTCCCGGAACGCAGGCGCCCGTTTCGCGTCAAGTTTTGCCACCGCCTATTTCAGGGCGTTGGCGGTCTGTCGGTCCTCTGTCACCGCCTCGGCAATCCTGCCGTCGACTTCGTGGGGCGCGGCTCTCAGGAGATCGCGTCGTTCGCTGTGTCTCCCTGACCCCACCAACAAGACCAGGAGGACGATCATGTCGGTATTGTCGTCGACCGCAGGTGAGCCCGTTTTGTGGCCGTCAAACGGCCCATCTAGCTCAATCGGTGGGCTTCGTTTGACTGGTAATCGTAGGGTTCGCCGGAGGGAAACACCGCTGCTTCCTGACGTCAGGGAAGAAGCAGTTTGAGGAGCCCGAACGTGACGCCTGAATTGATGGCGACGATTGCGAGTGCGACCTTGTGCAGGTCAGCCTTGGTTGCAAGTTGGTCTTGACCGGGTAGGGATGCGTTCCCGAGGGCGGCGGCGGCGGCTTCGGCCTTTTGGCGGTCGAAGCCAGCTTTTTCGAGGTCGTGGACAGGGTGTCGAACGATGCATTCCTGTTGGGATTGTACCAGTACAGGTAGATAGTTCGGCGCCGAACGGGATTCCTGTAGAAGTGGGCTCGGCTGGCGGGCCATCCCCGGTGCGCGGCCGATGCGGAGGGAATGCGCTCGTCAGTTGGCGCAAAGCCACAGGGACGCTGCCAGTTCGCTCCGGATACGCCTGTCTGCGCAAGTCGCAGGGCTACGCCAGTGCACGCGGTGAACGGAAAACTCATTTCTTGGCCGATGCCGAAGTGGACGCATTACGTGGCCAAATGGCCAAATTACCGCGATACGGACAGGCTGAACGCTGGCGTGGCGGCGTTCACCTTGAATTGAGAGAAACTCGTATCTGCTCACGCCTGGCTGGCGGCGGGTTCGGGGGCGTGCGTCTTGACGATGTCGACGGTGTTGCCGGCGAGCGCGATCTGGATGGCGACGAGTGGGTTGTAGCCGAGCGCGGCCAGCCAGGCGTGAGCAGATACGAAAATCGAAGAATTTGACTTAGGGCACCTGTAGGCATGAGCTCCCCTTGACCTTTCATCCGAGTTCCAGGAAACGTCTTGCCCACGCCTCCAATTCAGCTTTCAAAGGACTTCAGACGGGCCGCCAAACTCGTTGGTGTCTCTGTCGCGGCACACGATCTTACTGTCGAGAGTCTTTCCGCCCCTCACAGGCCCCCACCGTTTTGCCATCGGGCAAGATTGTCGCAGCGATGTCTTGTCCCCGGCCTGGGTGGGAAGCGTATCCTCGGGCATGCGCAGCCAGCACGCGGCACAGGAGCCTCCAAGCCCGGATGGCACCAAGGCGTTCGGGGGCAAGTCCGTTCCTAGTTGCGCCGATGCCCTGCCTGCGGCAGTTCGTCGTTGCCGGCCCCGCGGTTTCGGAGCAGTAAGTCGCGGAACTGCGCCTCGAGCTGCTGTGTGTCCGGCACGTCGTCGCCAGCCGTGGCGATCATCTCCGCGGTGGCGGCCTTGCGGGGGCTCACCGCTCGCCCGGGCTAGGCGCGTGTCCGGGCGCAGCCGCCGCTCGTAGTCGACCATGCACGGTGCGGATCCGTAAACTCAAGCGCTGCGTCGAGCACTGGCGCGATGGGCCCCTATTGCCGGAGTCCGGGCAGGATCTCGAGCCGACGCGTCGACTGACCTGTTCCTTGGTTTCGTGAGTTGCTTCCCTTTCCGGCGGCTGTGCTGAGGCCGCGGCGCAACCTCGCCCGGCCAGGGGATGTCCTCGTAGGTCAACGGCTGGTTCGCCAGGGGCGACAAGGTGTCGCGGTGGTCGGCCGGGCGGATTTCATTGGAGACGCGCGTCGAGCGGAGCTCGGTGCCGCTCAGGTAAACGGTGCGGATGCGCTCCATCCGGTTCGCGTCGATGAGGAACAGCAGGTGCGTGCTGTAGAGCAGCTGATTGTCGTCGGCGATGCGCTCGAACAAGCCGATCAGCTCGTGCTGCAGGTGCAGGTGGGAGGTGCAGGCCGGGCTCGTCCAGCAGCAGCACGGCGCCTCCGTGCGCGCGCCTGGATTCCGCGGGAAACACCAGATAGAACGAGAAAAACCACTGGAACCCCTTGCTGCGTTCCTCGAACGGCACCGGGTAACGGTTGTGCAGATCCGCCGCCACACCCGGCCCGCGATGCGTTGCGCGATGTGAAAGAGGTGCCGCTCGTCGCGGAAGCGCAGCTCGATCGGCTCCAGCCGGCCGTGCCGCTCGACGTAGGCGGACGAGAGCCCGTTGATCGGGATGTCGGAAATGCCCGGGTCCGCGAGCAGCGGATCGATCGCGCCCAGCCCCTTGATGTCGTGGACGAGCCGGGTAACCACCTGCTGCCGGTCGAGCAGGCTGACCGACCGCATCGGCTTTCTCTTACCGCTGGCACGCCATCAGGAGTGCCACGCGCAGGAACCATCACTTGCGCAAGCTCCCGACCTACCCGCCCGGCTACCGGGCCCGCGAAAGCCTCGGGGCGGCGGCGGAACACGGTCGCCACGCGCGAGGGGCGCGCGACCGCAGATGCCGCCGCGCCGGCTGCGCAGCGGCAGGGCAATCGCGCAACGAAGGGCAGCGTTCTCAGGACCGGTGGTTGATTTCGGCTTCCAGGGCGCGGAGCCGTTCGATCAGGTCCTGGAACTCCGGCGCCTGGGCGCCCACGATGCCGGCACGTCGCATGGCGTCGTAGTCCGAACGCAGTCCGGCAAGCGCGTCATCGTCGGGGACGAGGCGAAACCGGCCGTCGAGGCACCGGTCGTAATGGGCATAGCCCGCGTTGAAGAAGACCGTCTTGTGGCGGACCACGTCTTCGAGCAGCGCGCGGTCCGCAATCGCGGTCCGGCCGGCGTCGTGCGAGGCGAGGCAGGCAAGGTCGAACCAGTGGCGGGACAGGCGCTCCGGGCCCGCGGCGAGCCGCCCCCGGTGACATTCGACATGGATCAGCGTGGCCTTCTCCCAGAAGGTGCGCGAGGGCGACAGGACGGTCACGGCCGCGGCGGACCAGTCGAGGTCCGGGGTCAGGGCGGCGATTTCGGGGGTGACCTGGTGCCGCTCGTTGGGATCGACGACGTTGCGGCCGCCGAACTCCAGCAGGACTTGCGTTGCGAGATAGCTGTGGGGGTTGTCGACGGCCGAGGGGTAGGCGAACCAAACCCGCTCACCGTCCTCGCCGATGCGGACGGCGGGCCGGCCCGACGCCGGGATCGCGCCGGCGGCGGCTTCCAGCGCCGGGCCGACGACATGGCGGACATGGTCGTCGACGCAGGACTTGAGCCGGTCGCTGAACCGCCGGATCGCGGACCGGCTGACGCCTGGCGCGAAGGGATCGAATCCGTCGGCGAAGGCGCGGCAGTCGAGCGTAATGTCGACGTCCTCGGAGAAAC
>JAJDZX010000068.1 GCA_022824395.1 Alphaproteobacteria bacterium | reverse complement strand
AACCGGCGCCACCAAGCGCCCGCCAGGCCCGTTCCGGCCTGAATCGGCGTGGCCAAAGCGTCACGCAGGGCTGCCAGCGGCCGCCGCCACCGCATCAGCGCGGGGACATGCTCCCGAAACCGCTACAACGCAGGGGGCTCGGATTGAACGTCTGCGGAAGAAGGCGAAGACAACTGATCCCTGGGGGCCGTTGTGACGCCCAGCTGCCACGCCGCGAAATCCGCCTGACGCGACCAAGATGGCCGCGACGTCCCTGGTCCCAACCATGCGGAACGCAATGCAGAGTGCACCGACGCGCATCTCGAAGAAGCCGACCCGCAGATTGTGCGGATGTCCATGACTGGCTGGCACGCACGGCGTGGCGACATTGCCGAAGGAAAGAAGACTGTCGAAGGGGGCGGCATGCCTACCGCAACCCGCAACGCGATTGCATTAGGGTCACTGTCAACGGGTTTGCGATACAGGTTGCGATATGCCGCAACGAGTCGATAGAAGCACGTCCGGGACCGACGATGAACACCGCGCGACAGCCTGTCCAAGAGCCGCTGTCGCGGCTTTGCTCGTTCGTGCAGGCACATTTGCGAACAAAACAGCAGCGATACTGTATACTTACGTTCCCCTCCAACAACCAGAAACAACCTTACGTTGTCTAGGCCACTGGAAACCGGGAGAACTGTAGACATCGGAGCCGAGCGCCGGCTCCGCTCGGCCACGACCACGGAACCGGCCGCAGTCCAGCCCGAAATCGAAGAAGACGCCACCCCGAAGAAGTCGGTACGGGACTGGCTCTTCCTGGTTGCCCGCAGTTTGTTTCTGGTGTTGCTGCTGGTGGCGATGGCGACCTGGGCCGCGCAGTGGATTCGGACGTCGGTTCTCTACGTGCACGAAACAGACGCACGGGTCAAGGCCGACATCATCCCTGTCAGCAGCACGACAGAGGGCGTCCTGGTCGAGCGTCTGGTCAATGAGGGCGATCGGATAACGCGGGGGCAGGTCCTCGCCACACTGGATTCGCGGGCAGCGAGGCTCGCCCTGGCGGAAACCAGATCGGAACTCGAGGCGGTCCAGGCCGACCTGAACCGCGTCGACGCCCAAGCCGAACTGATGCAGGCCCAGATCGACTCCCGCATTGCAACCGCTCGGTCGCAGGTGGGGGAAGCCGAGGCGAACAAGCGCACCTTTGATGACGAGCTCGCCTACCTCGAGTCGGAGTTCCGACGCATGGAGGCGTTGGCCGAATCGGGCACAGTTCCGGGAGCGCGGCTGGAGCGGACCCGGGCTGATTTCCTCAAGGCACGCCAGGAAGTGCGGAAAGCCGAGGCCGGCGTCGTGAAGGCACAGGCGTTGCTGGACGAAGCCATTGCCGATCAGGCCAGGCTATCCGTGAATCGGGCCGAACGGGCGGCGCTCGAAGCCAAAGCCGCGGAAATCGAGACGCGCCTCCAGCGCCAGGAAATCGAGATCGCGGATCGAACGATTACCAGCCCGATCGATGGTGTGGTCAGCGGCACTTTTGCGATGTCCGGGGAGTACGTATCGATCGGCGAGCGGCTCATGGTGCTGCACGATCCGAGCCAGGTCTGGGTAGAAACCAATATTCGTGAGACCGAGATCGGTCGCTTGGCGATAGGCCAACCCGTACGGATCGAGGTTGATGCCTATCCCGATCTCCTCTTCGAGGGGACGATCAGCCGGATCGGGGATGCAGCGACCAGCCAGTTCTCCCTGCTGCCGCGCCTCAATGACTCCAGCACTTTCACCAAGGTTACCCAGCGCATCAAGGTGCTGGTCGATATCAAGCAGGAAGACGACCGGTTGAAGCCCGGAATGATGGTGGAGATCTACGTCGACGACGGCTCCGCCGACGGATTCTGGTCGTGGCTGCGGTAACCACGGACAGCTCGCCGCCAAGTTCTCTCCACAAGGCCGGGACCACCCTGGCCGTACTGCTGGCAACGATCTCGATGGTCATGTCCTCGACGATGGGGAACGTGATCATCCCCGACGTCATGGGCACGTTTGGGATCGGCCAGGACCAGGCACACTGGATCTCTACGGGGTTCCTGTCGGCGATGGGCGCCGGCATGTTGCTGAACGCTTCGCTGATGACGCGCTTCGGGCCGCGCAACGTATTGATGGGCGCGCTCGCCGTCTTCGCGGTTGCCGCATTCGCCGGCCAGTACGCGCCCACGTTTGCCGGCGTGGTCTTGGCACGGATCGCACAGGGTTTGTGTGCCGGTCTCGTTCAGCCGCTGGGGCTCAGTGTCGTCTATCTGGCTTTCGCTCCGGAGGAGCGCAGCAAGGCCATGGGATGGTATGGCATGGGCATCGTGTTCGGGCCGGCGGTCGGTCCGCTGATCGGTGGCTTCATCGTGGATGAAACGCATTGGCGGATGGTTCTTGCCGCTCCGCTGCCGATCATGTTTGTGGCCGCTTGCCTTGCCACGCGCTTTGTTCCCGGTCACGACGCCAAGGCGGTCAAGGCCCCATTCAACCTCGTGAGCTTCGTGCTCGTAATCGCGTCGATCATGCTGTTTCTGAGCGGGATCAGTGCCGGCCAGCGCGACGGGTGGACGACCGATCTGGTGTTTCTCCTGTTGTTTGGCTCGGCCAGCGCGATGATCGCGTTCGTACTACGGGAACTATCCAGTCCGACTCCGCTCCTGCAGCCGAAGCTGTTCACTTACCCGATGTATGTGGCCATCGCGATTGTGGCTTTCGTATTCGGTGCCGGCCTGTTCGGTACCCTCTATATCGTCCCCGTCATGGTGCAGACCGTGCAGGGTCTCTCCGCCCTCGATGCCGGCCTGGTCCTGCTGCCCGGCGGCATTCTCATGATGCTGGCCCCTCCCGTCGCGGGGCGACTTGTGGGCAACCTGCCGGCCTTCGTCATCATCGGCGCGGGCTTCCTGATATTGGCCACTTCCTGCTGGCTGCTCGCCGGGGCCGGAATTCTGACCACGTTCTGGGTCATGGCAGGACTGATCGCCTTTGGCCGGATTGGCCTCAGCATCATTATCCCGGCGCAGAACCTCGCCACCATGGAAGCCGTGCCTCGTGAGCTGGCCGCCTATGCCTCAGGCACGATGAACTTCATTCGAATTGTGGGGGCTGCAATCGGGGTCAATGTGCTCGCAATTCTTCTGGAGTCGCGAATTGCCGGGCACGGCAACGAATTGCTGGTCAGTCAAACGGCGGACAACTTCGTCTCCTCGGATCTCCGCTCCACGCTGGCCGAGTTTCTGGCGGTAACCGGTCTCCCGATTGACGAGCGCTCCGCCATTGCCATGGGGTATCTGAGGGACGCCCTTTCCCTGAAGGCGCACGAGCTTGCCTTTCAGGACGGCCACATCGCCTTGGCACTGTTTTTTCTTGCGGCGGCGGGCGCAACAGTGCTGCTGCTGAGACGGTCGTGAGGCTCTGCCTGCCCGGGCTGCGCTCTGCGAATGAACGAGCGCTGCTGGCTTCTCTCCTGCAGGCCCGAACACCCCCGGGAAACCCGTGACGTCATCCGCGTCGGCCGGAGCCCGCGGAAGATTGGGCGCTCCGGATCAGCCGGCTGGCCTGTATCCGGCCACAGCCTGAGCAATCGTCCGGCGACAGCCTGCACCGACAGGGCGCACATTTCGCTGGGCGCAGGGCCCGCGCCTCCCGCAGCCACTTGGACCCGGATTATCATCAAACTCCCCGGCCGGACACGGCCACCCGACAAGTCAACGGCCGGACCAAGGCCGGTGGCAACGAGTAGCCATGGGAAGCGAGAATGTTGACCCAAGAGATGCTGGCCCTGATCGGCAACTTCTCCGCCGGCTCGGTGGCAACCGTGAACGCCGACGGCTCGCCATCGGTTTCTCCCAAGGCGACATTTGTGGTGCTGGACCAGCAGACGCTCGCCTTCGGGCATATCCGGTCGCCGGGGACCGTCGACAATTTGCGCCGCAATTCCGCAATCGAGATTTGCTTCACCGATGTCGTGACTCGCCGGGCCGTGCGGGTGACCGGCACCGCCGCAGTTGTCCCCCGGGCCGACGCCGATCCGACACTCGATGCGGCCTTCGCTTCCGCCTGGAAGCTCTACCAGTCGCACATGAAGGCCTATGTGAAGATTGCCGTGACGGATGCCGAGATGATCTACTCGCCCGCCTACGACCTCGGCCTGACCGAGGCAGAGTTGCGGACGGCCAACCTCGACAAGCTGAACGCTCTCTGAGTTGCCCTCACGCGGCCCGGCACGCACGGCGCCCGTTCACACCGCTCAACACGGCTGACTGCAGTGGGACGCTCGAGTTTGTCCCACACGTAGGTCCCGTCAACGAGGCAGGCCGTACAGATTCAGGCATCTGCGGACGCACGGTCCCGAACACCGCACCTGCCGGCATGGAAACTTGAAACCCGCTATCTGGACTTGATCGATTGGCCTCCCGTTGACTTGCGATCGTGGGTTACGTCGCATGGCCGGCACCGTGCCGGCAGAGCCGCACCAAGTGAGCCCGTCACCCCTTCCCTTCGATGACCACTTCGACCATATGCGGCCGGCCGGAAGTCAGCGCCGACTTGATCGCGGTACTGATTTCGTCGGCACGCGTTACGCGGTTGCCGGCAACGCCCATGCCAGCGGCCAACTCGACGAAGTCGAGCACAGGCTCTTCAAGGTCCATGTGCGGGTAGCCCTGATTCGACGGTGCGTCGAAGCGGTGCCGATAGGTGTCCAGATTGTGCTTCAGCACCCGATATTCCCGGTTCGCCAAGACCACGAAAACGATCGCCAACTCGTGATGGGCAGCCGTCCACAACGCCTGGATGCTGTACATGGCCGATCCGTCGCCCGAAATCGCGACAACCGGTCGGTCCGGCAAGCCCAGCTTCACACCAATGGCGCCCGCCAGGCCCTGGCCAATGCCGCCACCCCGTCCGCCGAAGTAATCGTCAGCAGTCTCGAACGCAATCATTCTCCCTAAGTCCGCACTGGCGGTAATGGATTCGTCGACGACGACGGTGTTCGGCGGGAGAACGCTGCGGATCTCTTCCAACACCCGTGGCAGTGACGGTGGCTCACGATTCCAGGCACGCTCCAGTCGACGCCGCTGACCCGTGGCTTCGCTGGCCTTGCTGCGCCGCATTTCGGCGTTGCGTTGGTCCGCCGCGCGCCGGAACTCCGGGCCGGCCTGCAACTCCAGGGCCTCGTTCAGGGCAGCAAGTGTGTCGGGCAGATGGCCCACGACGCCGGCCGTCAAGGAATAGTTGAAGGCCACCCGCTCCGTGCTCTCCTCCACTTGCAAGACGCGTGCGCCCTCCGGGAATGGGTTGCCGCCGGAATGCCAAACCTCTTCAAAAAATGGCCCGCCGACCATCAATACAAGATCGACGCCGTGGAGTGCCGCGGCGATCCCTGCCGCGTCGAACGGCAATCCGCCACGAGCATTCGGGTGGTTGGTCGGGAACGCGACCCGCTGGCGCAGCCCCTCGGACCAGACCGGCGCACCGATCCGTTCGCTCAGGCGCACCAGCTCGGCGCTAGCCCGGGAGCGCGCCACATCGTCCCCAGCAACGATCGCGGGTTTGGTGCTGGTGAGTACTTGGTCGACAACGATGGAGACACCTGCGGGATCAGCACTCGCAGTGCGGTACAAATCACCAGCACGGGCAGCGGCAAGCTCCGTGTCCTGCTCCATCACGTCAATCGGCAGCGCAACAAACACCGGGCCTGCCGGCGGATCATGCGCAATCTTGAACGCCCGACGCATGATGTCCGCCGTCTCGTCGGCGCGTTCGACCTGGGCACTCCACTTCGTCACCGGTGCGGCCATCGCCACGAGATCGTGACTCAGGAGCGGCTCGCGGAGCCGCATCCGCGTGTCCTGCTGGCCAGCGGTGACGATCAGCGGGGAATTTGCCTTGAGAGCGCCGTAGAGCATGCCGAGGCCGTTGCCGAGCCCCGGTGCCGCATGCAGGTTGACGATTCCCGTCTTGCCGCTCGCCTGCGAATAATGACTCGCCGCACCCACGGCGATGCCTTCATGCAAGGTGAGGATGTATTGCAGGTCGGGGTGATCGGACAGGGAGCCAATCAGTGAATTCTCGGTCGTGCCGGGATTGCCAAAAATGTACCTGACTTCATGAGCGGACAAGCTGTCCATGAAGACTTGGCGTCCACGCATGAGTGCCTCGTTTCAGGAGCACGGCACCGGGCGGTCGCCGCCACTCCGCCGGTCATTGCAGCGGCGTATACCGCAAGGGATCACAGCCCTCGAAGGCCTCTCGTCGCTTGTACAGCTCCACCAGATTGGCGACCTCCACCAGCGACAATGAAATCAGGTACAGCCGGTGGGCAGGCGGAGGCATGGGTCCGTCGTGGAAGTCTTCGAGATGCCTGATCATCGCCTCGAACCGCGGCATGACCGCGTCGTAGAAGTCGCGGACGCTCTCCATCGAGGACGTGACCCTCTTTTCAGTACGTGCGCGCTCGGGCTCAAGTGCCCAGTCGAGATATGGCAGAAGGTCCCGGAACTCCTCCGGCAACCCAGGTTCGTTCAAGCCCGGCAACGGATCTCCCCCTTCGCCACTCACCCGGAACGGGCGGACCCGATCCGATCTTCCATGACCTGATGGAAGTGACGGATGGCAATCTCGCTGTCCTGCAAGATCAGGTGCGATTTCGCGCGCGAGTCGAGGCCCATGTGGACGTTCTCATGCATCGCCGTGTCTTCCTGCAACGTATCCCGGGAGATGCACTTGAAGTACTCCTGCCGGAGCCGCTCCCGCACGGTCAGTGGTTCCCTGAAATGGATGCGAATTTCCCAGATGGTGCGGTCGACAGCGAGTGGCCAGAAATGATACGTGAGGTAGCTCGTCGAAGTGCCAAGTTGATACAGCAGGATCACGAAGTTCGGAAACACGGTGAAGAAATCCATGCCGCCGATCATCTGCGGAATCTTGAACGCGCGAAGGACACCGTCGAATTTGTAGAGCGTCGACGTCAGCGGCGTGGACTTTTGGGTCTCGCTGTATTCGCACGACCAGACACTGTGATAGTTGTACAGCCTGAGGTCTTGATAGCGGCTTTGCTGCTTGTCGTTGGTCACAAAGACGTCGCCGGCCACGTGGCGATGCTGAAACGGGAAATGATAGAGCTCGTTTTGCGCATCGAGCCCGACCTTCCAGTTGGCGCGTTCCTCGACTCGGTACGTTTGACTGAGCGGCATCTGACCGAACGGGCAGCCGTCAAGCTGATCCGCGACGCCGCCAAGATAGTCCCGTAGCGTCTCGGGCGGCTCCGGGTCCAGGTGGACAAACACGAAGCCTTCCCAAATGTCTGTGGAGACGGGCGTCAGTCCAAGGTCACGCTTGTCCAGATCGAAGAAATTTTCTTCATCCGGGACCCAGACCAGTTCCCCAGTGTCGCTGTATACCCAGTTGTGGAAGTGGCAATTGATCCTGCCGGGGCAAGACCCCCGCTCGTCCAGCACCAGCGTGTTGCTGCGATGCGAGCAGACGTTGTGGAAGCCGCGCACAACGCCGTCCGAGCCCCGGATGATCAGAACGGATGTTCCGCAGACGGCGATGTCTCGCACGAAATAGTCGCCGATGTCCGGAACTTCTTCGATACGCCCCACGTTGATCCAGCAGCGCCGAAAAATCCGATCGCGTTCGAGCGCGAAACGTTCCTGGGACACGTACGGTTCGGTAGGAAGCGGATCGGTTCCAATGTCAGGATATTTCTCGGCCCACTGCTTTTCGCGCATCTTGGTCTTCATCGCGGCTCCACCCCGGCGTATGGATGTGGCTTCTGCTCGAATCGCCTGTCCGAAGGCCACGATAGCATGGTAAGTCGGCGCGTTTCTGCTTGCGGACCACATGCAGTTGGGGTACTTTGCGTACGCTTCTCGCGCGTATCGTCGTGCTTCAAGCTATTGACTCCACTATCTTGTGGACAAGAGGCGGAGCGACTGGCCGACACGCTCTCAGAACGTTTTCCAGAAAGGAACCCCGACACATGGCGTCATCAGAAGGCCGCCTGAGGCAGATCATCAACGAGAACCTGGATCTTGAGCGTGAGCCGGATTTCGACAGGGCGTTCAGCGAGGCCGGGGTCTCTTCGGTGGAGGCGGTCGCGTTCTTCAAGCTGGTCAACGACGAGTTTAACCTGAGCATGCAGGCGGAAGATTGCCTGCAGTTCCGGACCCTGCGGGACCTCGTCGCGTACATCGACTCGCGGACCGGCTAACCATCCCGCAGCGCTAGTCTGGCCTTGTTGAGCAACCGTCTGGCGCAGTGAGATCGAACCTGGCTGCCCCCCGTTTGGGGGCAGTTGGGGTTCGCCGCAGGACCGGCCACGTCGCTTCTCGGCGCGGCCAAGCCAAGCACAGCCTGCCGACCCGGGAACGTGGTACGTGTCCCGACGTGGGGGCAGTCCGGATCCAGCTGCCCCGCTCGCCACGGGCGATGCACCTGATTTGGCCGTGTCCTCGATCGGTACCGAGCGTCGCTCGCGGGCGCGTTCCGTCGGCACCTTCAAGACCTGGGCACGCACGGTCGGAGCCGAGGCGGTGCCCGTCGGAAATCACGACGGTCCGGCACAGACTCACGATCAGGACGTCGTTCCTCCATCCAGTAGCGACCGGCCCGATAACAAGTCGACGGTCGACCTGCCGCACTCCCGCAAGGCAGGGGCCAGCCAACCCATCATGTCGAACCGTCCTGCCAGCTCCGGCACACCTGCACGAAGGCGTCCGCAGTCGCCCGCAGGTGTCGTCCGGGACAGCCCGGACGGTAGAGGCTGCTGCCGATTCCGAGGCCGTTGTAGCCCGCTTCCAGGTAGGCCCTGGAATTGGCGAGATCGACGCCACCGACCGCCAGCACGGAAATGCCCTTCGGCAGCACCGCGGCCAACACACCCAGGTAGCTTGGGGCAAATGCGCTGGCAGGAAACAATTTGAGAAACGTGGCGCCCGCGTGGATGGCCCGAAACGCCTCGGACGCCGTCGTGAAGCCGGGAACGGGCACCAAGCCATGGCGCAGGCAGGCTTCGATGATGGCCTCGTCCGTATTGGGTGCGACCGCAATCTGGGCGCCGGCATCAGCTACCCGCTCGACGTCACGGGTCGACACGACGGTTCCTGCACCAACCACGGCTGAATCCCCGAAGGTGTCCCGCAGGATCCGAATACTGTCGAAGGGATCCGGCGAGTTGACCGGGACCTCCAGCACCTCGATCCCCGCCGCCACCAGTTCGGCCCCGACCTCGCCGGCTTCCGGCGCGCTCACGCCCCGCAGGATGGCGACCAAGGGCATCCGCGCCAAAACCGGCGCCAGAAGGCGCGCTTCTCTCACTGGCTCACCCCGCCGATCACATCGTGAATGAACTTGAAGCCTTCGATGCAGGCCTCCTCGGCCGGCGTCACCGCCGCATCCTGGCCAAGGTGCGCGAGCGCCGCGCGGTAAAGTTCGCACAGGCCTGCTTCGCCCACGAGCACGAGCGGGGAAGTCCCCAGCAGATCCGAGTACACCTCCATTGCATCACGGATATCGCTCCCGATCAGGATGCCTGATGCGAACGAAGCCCCGTCTTCGTACGCGAGTTCCCCGACCACCGACCGGCTGCGAACGCTGAAGAGGTAGCGCATCAGCCCACCGCCGGATGCTCCGTAGTCGACGCCATCCCGAAAGACCTCCGACACTGCTGCATCACCCTTGAGATGGTGCTGCAGCAGGCTGCTCGTCGACAGCGCCTCGTAGAGCTCACCGACCAGCGATGTCGAAAAGGATCGCACGGCACCGTCCCGGATCGCGACCCACTTGGTATGCGTGCCCGGGAGGCAGAGGAGACCGCGGCCCTGCCGGAGCCGCTTCTCGCTCCGGATGACACCGAGGCAAAGCACTTCCTCCCCCCTGATGACGTCCGGGAAGCCGTCGGCCGATCGGCATGTCAGCCCGGGTGACACCCGAAGGACATTGCCGCCGATCGTCATGGACGTCATCCGTCGAGCGACTTCATCCGGGCCGATCGGGCAGTCGAGATAGGGAAGTTCCGTCCAACCCACTGACGAGCCGATCATGCCGCAGCAGAAAAGGGCGTGAGCTGCCGGCGGCCATCGGGACACGACGGCGTCGACCGCGCCCACCATTCCTTCACGCTCCACGTTCGCGACGCCATCGGCGGCCGCCAGTCTGTCCAGCAACACGCCGGACGGACCCACCCGGTAGGCCCGGAAATTCGACGATCCCCAGTCAATGGCCACAAACCCGCCGTCCATGAGGCCCTTCCCTCCGGTGAGCAAGCCGCCCGCAACGGCCGTACGACACATGCAGCCAGAGCATCCGCCTCACGCGGCAGCGCTGCGCAGTTCGAGCCCGGAATCCTGACAGTTCAAACCGTACTCCGCCAGCTTCGTGCCGAATGGCTCGTGCCTGCGGCCGCCGGATGCCCGGGTCAACTGCGATGGCACCGGAAAAATCGGTTAGCTTCCGCTGCGATCCCTCGGACAATGCGCACCGGATGACAAAGCCCTGCACCCAATCCCGCCTGCGGACGCTGACTTGCGGATCGCTGTCGTGCCGCTCGTTGACAGTACGCGTCAGTCGGTCATCCGTACCCGAATCCGCCCGCGGGAGCTCCCCGCCACCCGCACCTCGCCTGACGGCGCATCCCCCCCAACTTGTGCCGGGCGCGATCATCGCCACAGGCGACCAGGTAAAGGACGGATGACCGCTGTCCCGCACGCCCGGCCCGGCCGGCCAACGCTTCGGAGCGTGGCGGCAGCCTGCCTGCTGGCCCTGCTCGCCGGCCCGGCCGCGGCGCACGACCATGGCATCGCGATGCACGGGGTCCCCAAGTACGAGGCCGGTTTCGAACGCCTCGACTATGTCGATCCGGATGCCCCGAAAGGCGGAACCATCCGTCATGCCGTGCGTGGCACGTTCAACAGCCTGAACCCGTTCATCATCAAGGGTGTGCCCGCGCGCGGGCGGCACCTGACGTTCGAGAGCCTCATGAAACGGACCCGGGACGAGCCGTTCTCGCTCTATGGCCTGATCGCCGAATCGATGGCGGTGCCGGAAGACCGCAGCTCCGTCCTGTTTGTTCTGAGGCCCGAGGCGCGGTTCCACGACGGGAGCGCGATCACGGTCGACGATGTGGAGTATTCCTGGCGCACCCTCAGGGATTTCGGGCGGCCCAACCTCCAGCTCTATTACCGGCAGGTCGAACGGATCGAACGGCCCGGCCCGCATTCCGTGCGGTTTGTGTTTGCAGCCGGGGGGCGAGACCGTGAACTCCCGCTCATCATGGGTCTCATGCCGATCCTGTCGAAGTCCTACTACGCGACAGTGCCGTTCGATGAAACATCCCTCACGCCACCGCTGGCGAGCGGCCCCTACCGCATCCACCGTGTCGACCCGGGCCGAAGCATCACGTACCGACGCGACCCCGAGTACTGGGGGCGCCACTTGCCGGTGAACCGCGGACAGTACAACTTCGATCGCGTCCGGTACGACTACTACCGCGATGGCAACGTGATGATGGAGGCCTTTGCTGCCGGCGAGTACGACATCCGTTTCGAGAGCTCCGAGAAACGTTGGGCAACCGCGTATGAATTCCCCGCCGTCACGGACGGTCGCGTCAAGCTCGAGCAGCTGCCGCATGGCCGCCCGTCGGGCATGTTCGCATTCGTCTTCAACACCCGCCGGCCCCCGTTCGCAGACCGCGCCGTGCGCCGGGCCCTGGCGCATGCATTTGACTTCGACTGGGTCAACGACACCCTGCTGTATGGCGCGTACGCCCGAACCCGAAGCATCTTCGCGAATTCCCCGCTCGCCGCTCGTGATCTTCCGCACGGCGACGAGCTGGCCCTCCTTGAGCCCTTTCGGGGCAGCCTGCCGCGCGAGGTGTTTGACGAGGCCTACCGCCCGCCCGGCGGGAGCGGGGACATTCGGACCGATCTCAGGGCGGCCCGGGACATCCTGACCGCCGCCGGCTGGACGGTCCGTGACGGAACACTGACGCACACGGACAGCGGTGAGCCGATGGCGTTCGAAATCCTGCTGGTGGATTCGAGGAACGAGAAAATCGCGCTCGCGTTCGCCCGCAATCTGGCGCGCCTCGGCGCAGACGTCGGGGTCCGCACGGTGGACACGCCGCAGTACCAATATCGCCTCAGCACCTTCGATTTCGACGTCATCATGTACCGCTGGGGAGTCTCGCTGTCCCCGGGCAACGAACAGGCGTACTACTGGGGCAGTGCCGCGGCGTCGCAGGACGGCACGCGCAACTACGCAGGCGTGCGGGTTCCAGCGGTCGACGCGCTGATCGAACGCATGACGCTGGAGCACGAGCGCGACGCGTTCATCCACGCAGTCCGAGCCCTCGACCGGGTGCTGTTGTGGGGGCACTGGTTTGTCCCGCTGTATCACCTGAACGAGGACCGCGTCGCCTATTGGGACAAGTTCGGCCGGCCGGAGGTCACGCCTCTCTACGGAATCGTGACCGAATCGTGGTGGGAGCGCGACCGGGGGACGACGAGCGACGCCGCCAGGACGGAGAGCCCGCGCCCGCCGTAACGTGCCGCGAGGTGGACCGTCGGTTGGGCGCGCCAGGCCGTATCGGGGCCGGGGAAACGCGGCCCGCGGCTTCCGTACCGAATGTGGTCCGCGAGGAGTTCCCCGGCACCAGTCCGGCCTGCCGCCGGAGGGGATCGAAAAGGGGCAGATAAGCGAAGGCGCGAGTGCTATCTTGCATTTCAGCGCATCGCTGTCCGGGATCTGGACCAAAGTCGGCGTAACCCTGAGACCGAGCCGGGCGGGCTCCCGCAGTCGCCCGAGCGGGTCACGGCATCACACCACGGCATGAGGAACTATCTTCCGCCGGACGCGTCGGGCGGCACGCAGTGCGCCACCGCGTGTCGACGCCGTTCTACGGGCATCGCGGCACGCCGAGCAGCGATTCAGCGCGAATTTCCGCGGGTGCGCTGACCGCGGCGCCTTGGGGAGAGCAATGTGGAGGGAGTTTCCCTAGATGATCGGGAACTATGAAACTTTGAATGTGCGAAAGGACGGCTCACTGGTCCGTCTGGAGATGACGCGGCCCCGCCTGCTCAATGCGGTCGCGATGACCGGCGCGCGTGAGATGGTCGATGCGGCCAACCAGATCGCCGCCGACAGCGATGTGCGCATGGTCGCGATCACCGGCGCGGGCCGCGCCTTTTGTACGGGCATGGATCTCAAGGACCTCTCCGCGGGCCGGATCGAGCAGAGCTATTTCAAAATGTGGGATGACGCGCTGCGGACGTTCGAGACGATGGACAAGCTGGTGCTCTGCCTCCTGCATGGCTACGCGATCGGCGGGGGCCTGCAATTGGCGCTGGCCTGCGACATCCGCGTGTGTACGCCGACTGCGCGTCTCGGATTACCGGCGATCAAGGAAAGTCTCATTCCCGGCCTCGGGACCTTCCGTCTCGCGCGCTACGTGGGGCTCGGGCGCGCCAAGTCCCTGATCATCAGGGGCAACATGATTGACGGCAGGGAAGCGGAACGGATCGGCATGGTCGACCACCTCGTGGAAGAAGACAGCGCCCTGGAGGACTTCGAAGGCTGGCTGGCCGAGTACGCCCGCACCAATTCCGCCGCGGCCCGGGCGTCCAAGCAACTGCTGGCCGACTGTTTCGACCTGGGCTGGGACGCGTTCTTCCGGAAGTACCTGGTGCTTCAGGAAAATGCGATCGCCGGGCCTGATTTCGCCGAAGGCATGGAAGCCTATCGGGCGGGCCGTGATCCGACCTGGCAATAGGGTCGCCGCCCGGGATGGATCGAGACCCCCTGCGGGATGCCGGCTTCGCCTCGTCCGGAAGACCGTCCCGGCGTACCCGGAATCCCGAGCGGCTCTCCGACCCGACCGTTGAGAGTCAGCTACGCGTCCGGTTTCGGCCGGGACGCGACCGCCAGTCTGTCCAAAGAAGGTTGCCGTTCAGCCGCTAGACCGAAGTTCTGGGGTTTGAAGTTCAGCAAGTTGTTGTATCCGCGAGGGATTACGGAAGGGTCAGTGTGCGGTTTCTGACTACACGGTGATCCGGACGTCGAGCAGTTCGAAGGCGCGGCGCTGCAGGTCGGT
>JAJDZX010000106.1 GCA_022824395.1 Alphaproteobacteria bacterium | reverse complement strand
GCGCAGCAAGTGGCAACGGGGCAGCCGTGCCGCTGCCTGAACGCGCGCCACCGCGCCACCGCACCGCCCGCACCGGCCGCCAACGCTCCCGGCGCCGTCCCTTAAGGAAATGCCGCCGAAACGTTAAGGAAATGCCATTGCCGGGCCCCGGGGGGCGGTGTCTGTGAGGTCGCTAGCGGACAGATCAGGCCGGTGCGGCGGGGTGTTGTCAGGAATTCCGGACGCGGGATGTGATGGGGCTCCGGGCCGGCGGCTTCCCCTTTTCCCGGCGAGGCGTCGTCAGCACTACCCGCCGAGATAGGCGCGGCGGACGTGGGCGTTCTCGTGGAGATCGGTCGCCGCCCCTTCCAGCGCTACCGTGCCGGTCTCCAGCACATACGCATATTGCGCGAGCAGCAGCGCCATCTCCGCATTCTGCTCGACCAGCACGACCGGAATGCCCCGGCCCGAGATTTCGGTGACGATCCGCGTGATTTCCTGAACCATCACCGGCGAGAGGCCCATGGACGGCTCGTCCAGAAGCAGCACCCGGGGGGCGCTCATCAAGGCCCGCCCGATCGCCAGCATCTGCTGCTCTCCACCAGACATGGATCGCGCCCATTGCCCGCGGCGTTCTGCGAGGCGGGGAAAATGGTCGAAGACCTCCGTCAGCGAGGCCTGGACCGCCGCCTTGTCCGTGCGCAGGAACGCGCCGGTGCGCAGGTTCTCCTCGACGGTCAGATCCGGGAACACACGCCGGCCTTCCGGCACGTGCGCGATGCCGCGGCGGACGATCTCTTCCGGCGTCAGCCCGTCGATCCTCGCGGCGTCGAAGCGGATCTCTCCGCGGGTGAGTGGTTCGAGCCCGGACACGGCCCGCAGGGTCGTCGTCTTGCCCGCGCCGTTCGCGCCGATGATGGTGACGATGCCACCGGCCGGTACCGCCATCGAGACGCCCTTGAGGGCTGCGGTCTTCTGGTAGCGAACCTCGATATCGCGGAGTTCAAGCAGCATCGCCCGCTCCGTCGGCAGTGGCCGAGCCGAGATAGGCCTCGATGACGGCGGGATCGTTCCGCACCACCTCCGGCGGGCCCTCGACCAGCAGTGCGCCGAAATTCATCACCGTGATGACATCGCAGAGGTTCATGACCGCCCGCATGTCGTGCTCGACGAGCATGACGGTGACGCCGCGGTCACGGATACGCTGCACCAGCGTCATCATGCGGCCGGTTTCCTCCGGATTCATGCCGGTGAAGGGCTCGTCCAGCAGCAGTACTTCAGGTTCCGCCGCCAGTGCGACCGCGAGGCCGAGCATGCGCTGGTGTCCGTGCGGCAGGTTCGACACGGGCTCGTCGGCCAGGTCCTCGAGACCGAAGAAGGCGAGCGTATCCTGCGCCTGCGCGTCCGCCTTCTCCTCGGAACGCCGGTCGGCACCAAGCAGGCGGCTGAAGAAACCGGCGCGGGCACCGAGATGGCGTCCGACCCGGACATTGTCCAGCACCGAGAATTCCTGGAACAGGGTCGAGCCCTGGAAGGTGCGCACCAGGCCCATCGCCGCCAGCGCGCTGGTCTTCCGGCCCGAGACGTCGAGGCCGCGGAAGAACACCTGGCCCGCCGTCGGCGCGTAGAAGCCGCTGATGACGTTGAAGGTCGTTGTCTTGCCGGCGCCGTTCGGTCCGATCAGGCCGTGGATCGCGCCGGCGCGGACCGAAAAGCTGAAATCGTTCACCGCGACCAGACCGCCGAACCGGCGGGTCAGCCCGCGCGCCTCGAGGATCGGCCGTTCGTCCCGCGCGCTCACGTGGCTTCTCTGCGGGCAGCGGCCGATCCTCCGCGCCAGCGCTGCCACCGGGCGCGCAGCCGCGGTCCGAGGCTTTCAAGTCCGTTCGGCAGGTAGAGGACCGAAAGGATCAGGATGGCGCCGTAGATCAGGGGTCGGGCCGTGTCGAGCCCCAGCGCGCGCAGGACGATCTCGTTGACGACGGTCAGCACAATGACGCCCAGGATCGGGCCGTAGAAGGTCGCCGTGCCGCCGACGACCGCCCAGACCAGGACGTAGACCATCTGGTCGACGCTGAAACGGGTGGGATTCACGGCGCCGACGTAGTGGGCGTACAGCCCGCCGGCGATCCCTGCGAAGAAGGATGCGATGACGAACGCGAGCGTGCGGTAGCGGAACGTGTCGACGCCGACCGATTCGGCGAGTCGGTCCTGCCAGTGGATCGCGTGGAATGTCAGCCCGATGCGCGAGCGTTCGATGCGGTAGAGGACGAACAGCGACGCGGAGACGACGATCAGCGCCAGGAAGTAGTAGTTGACCGGCTCGTAGAAATCGATCGACAGGAATCCGGCGTCGATGTCGGGAAAGGGGTCGATGCGCTTCAGGCCCTTCGGCCCGCCGAAGGGGTCGGTGAAGCGTTTCCAGATCAGGCGGATGATCTCGCCGGCCGCGAACGAGCCGATCAGGAAATAGAAGCCCTTCATCCGGAACAGCGGGAAGCTCAGGATGGCGGCGGTCGCGGCCGCCATGCCGGCGCCCAGCAGCATGGACAGCGGCACCGGCACACCGAGCCGCTTCGCCAGCAGCGCGCTGGCATAGGCTCCGACCCCCATGATGACGACGTGGCCGAGCGACCATTCGCCGGTCAGGGTCAGCAGCCGGTAGCTGGAGACCAGCAGGACGTTGATGACGAGCAGGACCGCGATTTCCTGCTGCGAATAGCTCAGGAGATACGGCAGCACCGCCAGCGCCGCGAACAGGAAGACCATTCGCAGCTGCCAGGCGATCCGCCGGATCCGCCTCCCGGTTCCGGGTCCCGGTGTCGCGCCCGTCGGTTCAGGCACGTTCCTTCGCCCCGAACAGGCCGGTCGGCCGCACCACCAGCACGGCGAGCATCAGGGCCAGCCCGACGATGTTGGCGATCACGCCGTCGAAGAAGGTCGTGACGAAGGTATGGACGAAGGCGTACAGGACCGCGGCAATGACCGCGCCCTCGAGGCTGCCGACACCGCCGACGATGATGATGATGAAGGCGGTGACGATGATCGAGTGGCCGATATAGGGCGTCGGGCTCACCAGAGGCGCCGTCAGGGCGCCGGCGACGCCGGCCAGGGCGGCGCCGATGAACATGGCGATGCGCGCCGTCTGGTTCATCGAGATGCCCTGCAGGGAGGCCGCCTCGGCGTCCTGGGCGCAGGCGCGCAGTGCCCGGCCGAACTTCGAGCGCCGCAGAAACGTCCAGAGGGCCGCCAGCAGCAGGACGGCGGCCACGATCACGAACAGTCGCTGGTACGTCAGGACGGCGCCGAGGATCTCCAGCTTGCCCTGGGTCGAAGGCGGGACGTGCCCCATGCGGCGGCCGAACCCGAACACGGCCAGGGTCTGCAGGATGAGCAGGAAGCCGATCGACGCGATGAGACCGGCCAGGGGATTGTCGCGCAACGGTCGGAACATGGTGCGTTCCATGACAAGGCCGATCATCCCCACGAAGACCAGGCCGGCCGCGACCGCGAGCAGAAAGGGGAAGTTCTCCTGGGCGTACAGGAACACGACGCAGTAGGCGCCGACCATGTACAGCTCACCGTGGGCGAAGTTGATGACGCCCATGACGCCAAAGATCATGACCAGCCCGACCGCGATCAGCGCCATGTAGCTGGCGGCATACGTCGCATTGACGGCGGTCTGCCACAGCAGGTCCATCAGCGGGCCTCGCCGGTCAGGCGGAAAAATGCTGCCGGGGCCGGGCGGGGCCCGGCCCCGGCAGCCTGTACTAGCACGGCAGCAGGGCCATGCGGAACGCGGTGGCTTATCCTTGCTGGTTCCACATCTGGCCCAGGTCCGTCATGTGCTTGATCATCAGGTCCTTGTGCTGGTCCCACCAGGCTGGAATGGACTTGAAGGCCTTGATCCGGGCCTTGCCGCCCTCGATCACCACGACCGGCCAGTTGCCGACCAGGGCGTTGTCGATTCCGAACAGCTCCGTGCCCCACCAGTCGGCGGTGCCGAAGGCATGCTTGCCGGTACCGTCCGCCTTCATCGCCTCCAGGACGGCCGCCGGTTCGGCGCTGCCGGCCCTGGTGGCTGCGTCGGCCCAGAGATCCATGATCGAGGCGTACTCCCAGGAGACGGCGCCCCATGCCGAGGCGCCGTACCGGTTGGCGTACTCAGCGTAGAACTCGTTCGGATTGACGAAGTTGATCCCTTCGCTGTTCAGCGCCGGGTCGTCGAAGTCCGGGAACTGGAAGATGAACCCTTCCATGAACTCCTCCGACGTCTTCTCGATGATATTCTGATAGAAGTCGGCCGTGCAGGAGATGATCTGCCCCTGGTAGCCCTGCTGGAACGCCTGTTCGCACAACGGGTGGACGTAGTCGGCGTAGCAGGTGTCCAGGCAGAGGATGTCCGGGTTCCCGGCCATGAGCCTGGTCATGACGGGTGCGAAATCCGTCGTCGCGGGGTCGAAGAACAGGGGTGCGTCGACCATCTCGATCCCGGCCGCCTCGAAGGCCGCCAGGTAGGTGGCCACGGAGGGCTTGCCGAGCGCGTCGTCCTGCGCGCACATGGCGGCCGTCTTCAGCTCCGGCTTGTTCTCCGCCAGCCATTCGACGCCGGTCACGTTGTAGATCGGGTGCACCTCGCAGGGTGCCACCAGCGTCGTGCTGTCCGGCGACAGGTCGCTCGGCAGCAGGGTCGAGAAGAGCATGCCTTCGCGTTCGGCGACCGGCTGCGCGCCGGCCCAGGTGTCGCCGCCCAGCATCATGATGAACTTGACGCCGTCTTCCTTGATCAGCTTGGTGGCGCCGGTGCGCGCCTTTGCGACGTCGTACTCGTTGTCGTAGCCAACGAACTCGATGTTGTACGACTGGCCGCCGATGCTGACCCCGCCCTTGGCGTTGACCCAGTCCGCCCAGATCAGGCACCCGTCCAGGCCGGGCTTGCCCCAGGCCGCGACCGGGCCGGTGAGGGGGGCCAGGAATCCGATCTTGATGGTGTGGCTGTCAGCGAAGGAGACGCGCGGCAGGCCGGTGCCCGTTGCCGCCAACGCCGCCCCCGCTGCCGCGGAGGTGCCGAGGAATTTCCGCCTACTGATCTTGCGGTGAAGTGACTTGCGCGACATACGTGCCTCCAGAATTGATACGCCTGCGCCTGCGCTGGCGCCCGATGCCCCGGCGGTGTTGCCGAAGCGCCGCCCGGCAGCCCACCGCAGGGTCTGCGCGACCGCAACCGGGGGCCAATCCGTCAGCGTCATGACCAATTCTGACCAATTCGCACGGCGAGTCAGCCGAATGTGCACGATTGCGGTCAATTCCCTACAGCATGACAGTTTGGGGGCTGGATGCAAGCGAAATACGCACTATTGTCGCCGTTCGACGCGATTGCATCCGGTCCTGCCGAACCGGATGACGGTCAGAAATAAGCGCCGCATGGGCGTACGGGCCCCCATAGTGGTGTAGATTGGTGTAGATTGGTTTCGGCTGCCGAGGCCAAACTTCCAACCGCGCAGGCGGTCCGCGGCAGACCGGACCGCCGGCCAGGACAGTGAGGACGACGATGGGCAAACGAGTTGCGGTGATCGGCGCGGGGCCGTCCGGCCTCGCCCAGTTGCGGGCGTTCCAGTCGGCGAAGGCCGGCGGGGCGGACGTTCCGGAGGTCGTCTGTTACGAGAAGCAGGCGGACTGGGGCGGTTTGTGGAACTACACGTGGCGCACGGGGCTCGACGAATACGGCGAGCCGGTCCATTGCTCGATGTACAGGTACTTGTGGTCGAACGGACCCAAGGAAGGACTCGAGTTTGCCGACTATTCGTTCGAGGAGCATTTCGGCCGGCAGATCGCCTCCTATCCGCCGCGCGAGGTGCTCTTCGATTACATCGAGGGCCGGGTGAAGAAGGCGGCCGTGCGCGACTCGATCCGCTTCCGCTCGACCGTCCGGCGGGTCGACTACGACGATGCGACGGGCCAGTTCACGGTCACGGCGCACGACCTGCCGAGCGACAGCGAGACCAGTGAGCAGTTCGACCACGTCGTGGTCGCAACCGGCCATTTCTCCACCCCGAACGTGCCGCACTTCGACGGGCTCGACCGGTTCAACGGCCGCGTGCTGCACGCCCACGACTTTCGCGACGCCGTCGAGTTCAAGGACAAGGACATCCTGATCATCGGCACCAGCTATTCGGCCGAGGACATCGGGTCCCAGTGCTGGAAATACGGCTGCAAGTCGGTCACCGTCAGCCACCGGACCGCGGCCATGGGCTACGACTGGCCCGACAACTGGAAAGAGGTGCCGCTGCTGCAGAAGGTGGTGGGGAACACCTGCACCTTCAAGGACGGCTCAACGGCGGTCGTCGATGCGATCATCCTGTGCACCGGCTATCTGCACTACTTCCCCTTCATGGCGCCGGAGCTCCGCCTGCGGACCGCCAACCGGCTTGCGGCGGCCGACCTCTACAAGGGCGTGGTGTGGATCAACAATCCGAAGCTGTTCTATCTCGGCATGCAGGACCAGTGGTACACCTTCAACATGTTCGACGCCCAGGCCTGGTACGTCCGCGACATCATCATGGGCCGCATCCAGGTGCCGGACCAGGCCGCCATGGCCGCCGACGTCGCTGACCGGGAGGCCCGGGAGGACGCCCTCGAGGACGACTACGGCGCGATCCGCTACCAGGGCGACTACGTTCGGGAGCTGATTGCCGAGACGGACTATCCCAGCTTCGACGTGGACGGCGCGAACGAGGCTTTCTTCCAGTGGAAGAAGCACAAGAAGCAGAACATCATGACGTTCCGGGACAACGGGTACAAGTCGGTCATGACCGGCACCATGGCGCCGACCCACCACACACCCTGGATCGACGCCATGGATGATTCGATGGCGAGCTATCTCCGGAACGAATAACGCGGCCCCGGGGCCCCGCCATGGGCGATCCGTCGACGGAGTGGGAGTGGGACGCTCTCTCGGCCGCCGCGCTGGACGCCTATCGCGCGGCGAGGCGCGCCGAAGCAGTCCACCTGTGGCAGCGGGCGGGCGCGCTGGCGCAGGGGTTTCCCGAGGGCGACCCGCGACGCGCCGCCAGCGCGAACAATGCTGCGCTCGCTCTCCTGATCGATCAGGATCACGACGGCGCCGTAGCGGCCCTGTCGTCGGCGCTGTCGGCGTGGGAGGTGTCGCTCGAGTGGACCCACGGCATGGCGGTTGCAGCCGTGGCCCGCAGTTCGCTGTTTCACCAGCGCCTCGAACAGCGCCATGTCGAGACCTACGGCGATGTCCGGCGCGCCCGGCACCGCGTTTTCCTGACGGGCGCCGTCGCCCTGACCCGCTTCAATCTTGCGATCGCCCGGCTCTTCGTGGACGACGACGAAACGGCCGACGACCTGCTCGTGGCCGCGCTCGCCGAACGCGAGCAGGCGTTCGGGCCGAACAATCCGGAAGTCGTGGCCATTGCGCGGGTGCTGTCGGGCCGGGCCGACGCCGCGGCGGACGACTCCCGGATGGCGCTGTACGACGCCAAGATCCAGACCGCTGGCGGCCGGCTGGCGTCGGACGTCCTCGATGCGTGGCGCCGGGAGCAGCCGCTGGACATGAACGACACCCGCCGACTGCTGGCAGCGGGCTATCTCACGGCCATGGCGCACCAACGGGATTTCCTGTAGCGGGGTCGGAATGTCGCCAACTCCACGATCACTGCCGCTTCGGGCTGTTGGCGCAGATTGCCGTCCGGCAGAGCAGTTCATAGGCTAGGGAACGGAAGAAGGTGCAAGGTTCGCCATGAGGATCGAGACGCCGCGCCCGCGGCTCAGGCAGCAGCCGTCGACGGCCGGCGGCGTGCTGATCCCCGGGGTGCCCTCGCTGGGCGTCGGGGTCGAGCGCTACGTCGCCGAAGGCGCCGGCGCGACCGTGTTCTCGCTGGAGCCGGGCGATGCCGTCACGGTGCGTGACCGCGAGGGCCGGCAGGCGGCGGAAATCGCCGGCTTCGCACCGGCCGGGTCGGCCGACACCGAGGCGCTGGGGGTCGCGCCGAACGGGACCGCGGATGGCCTCAAGGCCATCCTGGATGGCGATGACGGACCGGCCCGTTCGCTTGCCGGCTGCCTGCAGCGGCGCGGGCTCGATCTCGCCGGTGCGCGATCGATCAGCGTCCTGGGGGGCGATTCCCGGCCGGGTGACGAGGAAACGTTCACCGCCGAGCGGCCGCTGGTGTGCTTCATCGCAGCGCCGGGATCCCCGATGCGGGTCGACCGGCAGGATCCGCCGACCCCGATCGAGATCTTCGTCGCCCGCGCCAACCCGGCGGCGCCCGCCGAGCACGTGGTGCCGGAGCCCCTGGCCGATCCGCGCCTCGACCAGCGGATTGGCGCCCGCACGGCCGAGGCCTATGAGGTCAAGGCCGGCGAATTCATCCAGATCATCGACGTGCAGGGCCGGCAGTGTTCGGACTTCCAGGCCTTTACCGTGGCCGGTCTCGACCAGGGGCGGGAACTCTGCCTGGACGCGACGGCCACCCGCACGCTGATGGGCAGCGCCTATCCGGCGCCCGGCCTGCTGTCAAAATGCTTCGATCAGGGCCTGCAGCCGATGGTCGAGGTGGTCCGCGACACCTGCGGCCGGCACGACAGCTTCCTCTATGCCTGCACGGCGAAGTACTACGACGACATGGGCTATCCCGGCCACGTCAACTGCACGGACAACTTCAACGCGGCGCTAGCACCGTTCGCGATCGCGCCGCGCCGCGGCTGGATGGCTCTGAATTTCTTCTTCAACACCGGGTTCGACGGCGCCAACCAGGCGTTCCACGACAATCCGTGGTCGCGCCCGGGCGACTACGTGCTCCTGCAGGCATGGACCGATCTGGTCTGCGTGTCGTCCGCGTGCCCGGACGACATCGACGCGGCCAACGGCTGGGACCCCACTGACATCCACGTGCGGGTCTACCCGCGCGGGAACATGTTTTCGAAAGCGGTGGCCTATCGCATGACCCCCGACGCCGACCCCAAGCTGACCAAGGAAACCGGTTTCCACAGCCGGTTTGCCGCGCACACGCGGAACTTCACCGAATACAACGGCTACTGGCTGGCCAACAGTTTCACCAACCGCGGCGCGCTGGACGAATATTGGGCCTGCCGCGAGCGGGCGGCGATCATGGACCTCTCGGCCCTCCGCAAGTTCGAGGTCCTCGGACCGGACGCCGAGCGCCTGATGCAGTGGGTGCTGACCCGGAACATGCGCCGGCTGGCCACCGGCCAGGTGGTCTATTCCGCCATGTGCTACGAGACCGGCGGCATGATCGATGACGGCACCGCCTTCCGGCTGGGAGATGACAATTTCCGCTGGATCGGCGGTTGCGACTACGGGGGCGAATGGATGCGCGAGCAGGCAGCCGCGCTCGGGCTCAATGTCTGGGTCCGATCGTCGACCGACCAGCTCCACAACGTCGCGGTCCAGGGCCCCAAGAGCCGGGACATCCTCAAGGAGGTGGTGTGGACGCCGCCCGCCCAGCCGGCCATCGCCGAGCTCGGCTGGTTCCGCTTCACGATCGCCCGGATCGGCGATCACGCCGGGATCCCGATCATTGTCTCGCGCACCGGCTACACGGGTGAGCTGGGCTTCGAGGTCTGGTGCCACCCGCGTGACGCCACCGGCGTGTGGGACGCCATCTGGACGGCCGGCGAACCGCACGGTCTCTCGCCCTTCGGCCTGGAGGCGCTCGACATGGTGCGGATCGAGGCCGGCCTGGTCTTCGTCAACCACGAGTTCGACGACCAGACCGATCCCTTCGAGGCCGGCATCGGTTTCACGGTGCCGCTGAAGACGAAGGAGGACGATTTCATCGGCCGGGAAGCCCTGGTCCGGCGCAAGGAGACGCCGCAGCGCAAGCTGGTCGGCCTGGAGCTGGACGGGCAGGAGCCGGCGGCCCACGGCGACTGCGTCCACGTCGGGCGGTCCCAGGTCGGCACCATCACCAGCGCCATGCGCTCGCCCGTCCTGCGGAAGAACATCGCACTGTGCCGCATGGACGTGACCGCTTCGGGCGAGGGGACCGCCGTCGAGGTCGGCAAGCTGGACGGCCACCAGAAGCGCATTCCAGCCCGGGTGGTGCCGTTCCCCTTCTACGACCCGACCAAGTCCCGGGTTCGGGCCTAGTCCGCCCGCCCGGCAGGAGCAAGCGATGTCTACACGGTTTGTTGCCGCCTGCATCCAGAACAACGCCACGCCGGATGTCGACTTCAACATCGAGACGACGCTGCGGCTCGCGGAGCAGGCGGCGACGGCCGGGGCCGACCTGATCTGCACGCCGGAGTACTTCTCCGGCCTCCGGACGGAGAACGGCCTCTTTCATCCCGCGGCCTTTGTCGAGCCGGAGCATCCAGTCCTGCCGGCCTTCGCGAAGGCGGCGCGCGAGTGGAACGTCTGGTTCCTGCTCGGCTCGCTCGGGGTGCTGAACCCGGACGGGCGCATCTCGAACCGCTCTTACGTCATCGACAGCGCTGGCGAAATCGTCGCGCGCTACAACAAGGTGCACATGTTCGATGTCGTGCTCGACTCGGGTCCGCTCACCGAATCGGCCACGATTGCGCCGGGCGACCGGTCGGTCGTGGCGCCGACGCCGTGGGGCGGGCTCGGCCTGTCGATCTGCTACGACCTGCGGTTCGCGCCGCTGTACCGGCAGCTGGCCCACAACGGCGCATCGATGCTGGCCGCGCCCGCCGCCTTCACCCGGGTGACCGGCGAGGCGCACTGGCACGTGCTGAACCGCGCCCGGGCCATCGAACACGCCTGCTACATGATCTCGCCCTGCCAGCACGGAGAGGTCGAGGGCGGCGGCGCGTGCTTCGGCCATTCGCTGATCGTCGATCCCTGGGGCGCGGTGCTGGCCGACGGGGGCGACAGCGAGGGCATCGTCCTGGCCGACATCGACCTTGCAGCCGTGGCCGCCGCCCGGGGGAAGATCCCCGTGCTCGATCACGACCGGCCGATCACGCCCGAGGCGCCGTAGTCCGGCGCCCCTGCAGGGGGGAGCGGCCGCTAGACCGAAGTTCTGGGGTTTGAAGTTCAGCAAGTTGTTGTATCCGCGAGGGATTACGGAAGGGTCAGTGTGCGGTTTCTGACTACACGGTGATCCGGACGTCGAGCAGTTCGAAGGCGCGGCGCTGCAGGTCGGT
>JAJDZX010000131.1 GCA_022824395.1 Alphaproteobacteria bacterium | reverse complement strand
CACGAGGTAAAGCGGCGACCGCCTTTCGGAGCGGTTCGGGGAACTTCTCCAAAACCCGTTTCAAAGCAACAACATGCGACAACATTGGCCGTAACGGCCAACCTCGATATTGAAAGGAGCATTCGCTTGACAAATGGAAGATCTGCTCGACCATCCACAGCTGCTTGTATTTCAGGGCGACCTCGACGGCGGGGAGCGCGGTGTTGGTGCGCAAGACCCACATGCCGTCGAAACGCTCCTCTTCCAGGGCCTTTTCATGGTCGACGGACAAGGCGCCCTTGGCGGCCTTGAGATAGCGCCGGCATCCCTTGTTGGCGACGAGGTTCTTGGCCCCGCTGCGGAGCTTCTCCTCAAGCGAGGCGAGCAGTTCCGCCCGCGTGGCCGCGTCCTTGGCGGCCTGCTCCGGATTGCGGCAGACGACATAGCGACGCGACGCCGTCCCTTTCCCGCGGACCGTGACCTCCTTGACCAGCAGTTCCATCGGATCGGGGCGCTGACGTTCGACCTCGACGGTCTCGAACGGACCGGAATCGCCAAGCACGGTTTCGCGCACCTCCTTCGTGCCGCGCAGCCGCGCGCCGAGAATGTACGTCCATCCGCGGTCCTCCACCGCCTTCACCTGCCGCTTCGAGATCATCCCGGCGTCGGCAACCAGGCACACACGCCTCACGCCGAACCGGGCCTGAAGGCGCTCGGCCACCAGGTCGAGCGTGGTCACGTCGGCGGTGTTGCCCGGCCACATGTGGCTCGCCACCGGAACGCCGTCTGCGTCGATCACCATCCCGAGAACCATCTGCCTGCAGTCGCCGCGACCGTCCTTGCTCTTGCCGTGCCGGCCCAGCGTCTCTCCGCCGAGGCCGGTGAAGTACAGCGAGGTGGTGTCGAAGAACACCAGGTCCAGGCCGCTGAACAGGTCCCGGCGCCGCGCGAACAGCGCCTCCTCGACGAGATCCTTGGTGCGCCGCCGCGCAGGGTCCGAAGGATCGAGAAGCTCGCCGAGCCATCCCATCGCGCGATACATGTGCTGCAGGTCCAGGCCGTCGACGCCTTCGATGGCCTGGTCGCGCCGCCAGCGCATCGCGCTGCGGTCCGATCCCGAGACCGTCAGCCGATGAAGCACGGTCATGAACACCGCCCGCTCGACGTCGAACCGGTGCCGGCGGCCGGCGAGCAGCCCGCGGATCACGTCCCGGCATCCGGTTTCGCGCCACAGTCGCTCGAAGACCAGGGCCGGGCCGATGGACGTGACCTTGGCGTCCGGTTCCGCGCCGGCGCCCTCGGCAAGGACCATCAGGCGCTCGGCGAAACGCGCTCCCGAACGCAGGAGCTGGTCGACGGCGCCGCTGGCGGCGAGCCTGTCGAGCCGGCCGAGCGTGGCGACGACCGTCTGCCTGACCCTTTTGCCTTCGCGACGGTTCTGCACGATCTGGAGGCACTCGTGCGGGCCGGCCTTCTTCACGCGGACGAACATGGCGGCACTCCCTTCATGCCACCACACACCATAAGGGGAAACGCCATTCTTGCAAGCCAGACATCGATCAATTCGGCCAAAATGTCACGCCATATTGGCACTACAACATTGCACGCCGCCCCGGGAACCCGAGGCCCAAGGCCCTGTTTTCATTTAGATCGGTCGCTTGGAAAACTCCAGAACCGAGGACTTAGTGTCGAAGACGGGTTTGGATCAAAGGGGGGACTGGAGTGGAACCAGAACGCTCCGAATTCCCTGAAACACATGGTGCAGGCGGAACCGGCGCGCATCCTGAGCCGGGGGCTGCTGGGGTTGTCGCCCGCCGCCCAAAGGGCCACCCGCATTCCGACAGGCCATCCCGAAGGCTTTTTTGAAGCCTTCGCAAATCTCTACAGCGACGCAGCAGAGGCGATTGCAGCCAAAACTGCGGGCAAGTCGGCGGATCCGTTGGCTCTTGGTTTTCCGACCGTTGAAGACGGCGCGCGTGGCGTGCGCTTTATCGAAGCAGCGAAGGAATCCAGCGTCGCAGGAAGCTGGATTGACTGCGGACTAGATCTGGAGACATCGAAATGAGTGGATATCGCCTGGGTGCCAACACGTTTTCCTATGTCTACAAGAAAGGAGTGCTGGACTGCCTCCGCCATCTTGGCGCGATGGGGTACCGTGAGTTTGAAATACTGGTGAGCCAACCGCATTTCTGGGCAACGGATTTCAGCACCCAAGAGCGCCGCGACATTCCCAAAATGCTTGCCGATGAGGGCCTGAACATCACGTCGGTCAACCTTCCGGGTCTGGACAACAACATCGTCAGCGGCACCCGGGAAATGCGGGACTTCACCGTCAACGTATTGACCGATCTGGTCGATGTCTGCGTCGATTGGAATATTCCTTACTGCATCCTGGTGCCGGGCCGGAACATACCGCTTTTTCCGATCCCGAAAGAGCAACTGACGGAGTGGTTCGTCGAAGGCATGACGGTCCTTGCCGAACGAGCCAGCAGTCAGGGTGTCACGCTGCTGATCGAAAACGTCCCCAACACCTGGATCCCCCGCGCAGAAAACGTCATGGAGGCCCTGGACGCGGTCGGGCGGGACGATATCGGCGTCATCTATGATGTAGCAAATGCACCGTTTGCCGGTGAAGATCCATGTGAGGGGATCAAACTTGTCAAGCCTGAATTTCCAACCGCCTGGATTGGCCTGACACGCCTGGGCCGGGAACTGGCACGAAACAACGGCCGGAGCGCCTCTGGCAGGCGAGAGTGTCACCTCATCCAAGACCGTTAGATAACATATGCCACCTCGTCATTATGGACATGGCCGGTGCCGCACCCTCATCGAACGACCGCCCGTCGCCACCCTGAACCTCCTGCCGAAGAAGCGCACCGAGGGCGGAGTCGTTCGACTCCGACATTCGGAGCAACAGAAGCTGAAGCGGCGGACGTCGTCGCGAAGCGCGGGCGCAAGAGCGTGCGGCTTGCGCGGATAGGTCGCGCTGTGAAGGCGGTCGCCGCAACGCGGGCATCGTTCCGAGCGGCAACGGGCGGCCTCCGCTGCGTCGATCTGCTCCAGCAAGGACCAGATGCGGGCGCAGGAAAGCATGGAACGGCAAAACAAATTGTGCGACATTGCCTCGTCTCCGGTAGATTGACCGTCACCGAGACAAGCCCCTTGATCGACTTCCTGCAAGTTGATTGAGGGGCACCCGCCCCAAGCCCTCAGCCAATTCGAGCGGAATCGACCGGATTCCCGTCAGAAATTCTGACACCTCTCAAACGTGAAGTCGTTTTCAGGCCGCGTGGGTTGCGTCTACAACCAGCCGAACGCGTCTTGCAACAGCGCGCTCACGGACACCTCCTTCACGCAGGGGGACACGAGCCATCAAGTCATCGGTTTCGACTTGCGCGGCGACCAGGATCTGGATTTCATCCTGGGCTTCACCGAGATTTCCGACGACTGGACGCTGCATGTCGGCGACCGGCAGTTCCCCGTTGCCGAGGCAACGCGTGTCTTTGCGCACCACATACGCTGGAACGACGCCGACCTGAACTGGTCGGCCGGCGACAGGGTCAAGCTGGCGCTGACGGCGGGAGCCGCCGACGGGGGCGTCACGCCGCCGGCGCAGATGTCGCCGAAGCTGGTGGGCAACACCGGGCAGGAAAGGGGAGGGTTTGGCAGCCTGGCATTTGACCATGCCCAGAAGTTCACCACCGGCACCCCCACCGGCAGCCACACCGACGGTTACAAGCTGACCCGCGTGGACCTCGGGTTCGAGATGGCGGGCGGAACTGCGCCGACCTTCACCGTGAAGATCCACGCGGACTCGTCCGGCAGTCCGGGCAGCGAACTGGGCACGTTGACGCGGCAGGGCAGCGGCCTGCCCTCCACCATAACCTTCATTGAGTTCGATGCCTCCGGCACCGGCATCGACCTGGACGCCGGCACGGACTACTGGGTGGTGTTGGACATCACCGCTGGCTCAAACACCCAGGCTTACATCGAGACCACGAATTCGGATTCTGAGGACGCGAACCCGTCGGCGGGCTGGAGCATTGCGAACGAAGGCAGGTCAAGGTCCTGGACCAACAGCGGCGACGGTTATTGGTCCAGCGCTTCCGGGACTTCGCTGCGTCTCGACATCCACGGCCACGAGCGTGATGACGTCACGGGCCCGGCTTTCGAGAGCGCGGAGGCGAAAGGGAAGACGCTCACCCTGCTCTTCGACGAGGCCCTGGACCCGCGCTCGGTGCCGGTGCCCGGCGACTTCTACGTCACGGTGGGCGATGCCCGGCGCAGCGTCGCCGCCGGGGGCGTCGCCATCGACGGCGCGACGGTGCGGCTCACGCTGGACACTGCGGCCGGATTCCTCGAGACGGTCAAGCTGCGCTACTCCAAGGGCGCGAAGCCGCTGCGGGACGCCGTGGGCAACGAGGTCGCGAGCTTCGCCTTCACCGACAAGCCGGTGATCAACCTCACGCCGCCGGCGGGCGCCTTCTGGTCGTCGGTGCTGACCGTGAAGGAGCCGTTTCAGTATCACTTGGGTTGCTGGCATGGAACCGAATCTGATTGCGAAAACGGCCTTACTGTCGATTCCTTCACACGCGGGGGCACGAGTTATCGAGTCCAATTTTTTGTTCGCAGACTCAATCCCGGTACCAAGGAATTGTCACTTTCTGTCGCGCTCGACGATGCGTTCCCGCGGGACTGGACGCTGCATGTCG
Source organism: Alphaproteobacteria bacterium (assembly GCA_022824395.1). Lineage (GTDB taxonomy): Bacteria > Pseudomonadota > Alphaproteobacteria > TMED109 > TMED109 > VXPW01. The sequence continues at coordinate 5,077 of JAJDZX010000131.1, read as the reverse complement.
GCAACCAGCAGTACCCTGTTGCAGACGCGGTACTTGACAACGAGGATAGGACTGCGACCTGGGCAAATGTCAGCCTGAACTGGGCAGCCGGCGACAAGGTCGCGCTATGGCTGGCCCCGTCGGCCGGCGCCAAGGCCAGCTCGGGGCCGGGGTTCCAGAGCGCGCAGATCAACAGGGATCAATTGAGGATCACCTTCGACGAGCCGCTGGACGAGGACGCAACGCCGGACGGGGACAGCTTCCGGGTGAGGACGCTGCCCGACGGCGGCTCGGGCCAGGGCGACAGGAGCGGAAGGCGCGCGGCGCAGGGACAGGGCGGCACCTCCTCCGGGACGGGCGCGACGAGCGTCGAGGACCGGACGGTGACGGTGACGCTGGACCGGCCGGTGGCGCCGGGCGACCGGGTGTTCGTGTCCTACGCCCCGCCCGACGAGAACGCGATCCGCGACCGGGAAGGCGGCGAGGCGGAGGGCTTCTCCGCGCGCCCGGTGGCGATCGCGCCGGCGGTCACCGCCGTGGCGGTGGTCTCGGACGCGGGCAGCGACGACACCTACGCGCTCGGCGACACGATCCGCGTGCGCGTCACCTTCGCCGAGAAGGTGAACGTGGACACGGCGGACGGCACGCCGCGGCTGACGATCAAGATGGACCCGACCTGGGGCGAGTTCCGGGCGTCCTACGCGGGCGGCTCCGGCACGGACAGCCTGGTCTTCACTCACACGGTGGCGGAGCCGAACACCTCGCCGCGCGGCATCGCGGTGCTGGCGAACACGCTCGAACTGAACGGCGGCACGATCCGGTCGGCGGCCACGGGCGCGGACGCCGATCTTGCGCACGCGGGGCTCGGCCACGACGCCTCTCACAAGGTGAACTGGCGGATCCAGCCGTCGGACGTGACCGCCGTGGCGGTGGTCTCTGACGCGGGCGATGACGACACCTATGCGCTCGGCGACACGATCCGGGTGCGCGTCACCTTCGCCGGGAAGGCGAACGTGGACACGGCGGGCGGCACGCCGCGGCTCAAGATCAAGATGGACCCGACCTGGGGCGAGTTCTGGGCGTCCTACGCGGGCGGCTCCGGCACGGAGAGCCTGACCTTCACCCACACGGTGGCGAAGCCGAACACCTCGCCGCGCGGCATCGCGGTGCTGGCCAACACGCTGCAGGCCAATGGCGGCGCGATCCGGCTGGCGGCAACGAACGCGAATGCGCGGCTCCCGCATGCCGGCCTCGGCCACGACCCGGCCCACAAGGTGAACTGGCGGATCTCGCCACCGGTGGCGAGCACACCGCCGGGCGCGCCTACGGGCGTGACGGTGCAGGGCGCGTCGAACACGGACCTCTCGGTGAGCTGGACGGCGCCGTCGGACGCCGGCTCGGCGGCCATCGCGGGCTACGAGCTGCGCTGGCATGTCGGCGCGTCCGATCCGGCGGATGCGTCCGACTGGACGGAGACCGGCGACGTCGGCACCGGAACCACTGCCACGATCGCCGACCTGGCGGCGGACACGGCGTACCGGGTGCAGGTGCGCGCGCGGGGCGCCGGCAAGGGGCCGTGGTCTTCGAGCGGCGCGGGCCGCACGCAGGCGGCGGGCGACACGACGCCGCCGGTGCCGGAGAGCGCCACGGTGAACTGGCGCCAGGTGACGGTCACCTTCGACGAGGACCTCGTGCCGGTCGGCGCGGAGGCGAGCCTCCACTACTACTTCAAGGTCAAGGGCGCCGGGGTGGAGCAGCACCCGGTGCGGGCCACGGCGTCGGGCAATACGGTGACGATGGAGCTCGGCACGGGCTCGCCGGCGCGGGCCGGGCGGTCCTACGCGATCAGCTACTCCGTCTACTCCGGCAGCGGGCCGCTCGAGGACGCGGCGGGCAACGCCGTGGTGGAGTTCAGCGAGCTGGCGGCGGAGAACCTGACGCTGCCCAGGGTCTCGGTGGCGGACGCCGAGGCGAGCGAGGGCACGGACGCGGCGATCGCGTTCGCGGTGACGCTTGACGCGGCCCCGGACGCGGCGGTGTCGGTGGACTACGCGACGGCTGACGGCACGGCGACGGCGGGCGCGGACTACGCGGCCACGAGCGGCACGCTGACCTTCGCCGCCGGCGAGCGGAGGAAGACGGTGAGCGTGGCGATCCACGACGACTCCGTCGACGAGGGCCGCGAGACGTTCAGGCTCAGGCTCTCCGATGCGCAGGGCGCGGTGATCGAGGACGGCGAGGCGACGGGGACGATCATCAACTCCGACGCGGTTCCGCGGGGCTGGCTGGCGCGCTTCGGCCGCTCGGTGGCCGAAGGCCACGTGGACGCTATCCGCGAGCGCATGGCGGCGGACCGCAGCCCGGGCTTCTCCGCAACCTTCGCCGGTCGGCCGCTGCCAGGTCCGGATGCGGGAGCAGGGCTGCCGCAGGCGGCAGGAACCGGAGGGACGGGCATCGGCCCGGGGTCTTCCAGGGACAGCCGCATCGCGTCGCTTGCCTCTCCCGGCGAGGAAGCCGTCCTTGCACTGCACGCGCCTGCCGTCCCGGACGGTGAAGGCGAACGGGCCCGGATTCCGGAGCATCTTCCGGAGGACGGGGTCCTGGCGCTCCGGTCGTTCCTCGCGGACGACGGCGAGGGCGGGGACGGCCCGGAGACGGGGTCGCTGACGGAGGACGACGTCCTTTTCGGCACGTCCTTCGCGACGATGCAGGACACCGGGACCGGCTCCACCCGCGGATTCTGGGGCCGGGCGTCCCGCGCGGGCTTCAGCGGCCGCGACGGCGACACCGACGTCGAGGGCGAGGTGACGGGCGCGATGCTCGGGGCCGACTGGAAGCGGAAGGGCACGCTGTTCGGGGCGGTCCTGTCGCGGAGCCGCGGCACGGGCACGTATTCCGGCGCGTCGTCCGGCGAGATCGACGTCCGGCTCACCGCCCTCGTTCCCTGGGCGGGCCGCGAGTTCGGCGACGGCCTCTCCTTCTGGGGCGCTCTCGGCGTCGGCCGGGGCGACATGACGCTGACGCCGGACGGAGAGGACCCGATGGAGGCCGGCATCGGCTGGAGCATGGCGGCCGCCGGTGCCGACGGCGCGCTGGCGCCGGGCGAGAGGTTTCTCGGGGCCGGTCTTGGCTGGCACGCGGACGCGCTCCGGACGCGGACGTCTTCGGACGCCGCGACGGGCCTCGCGGCCACCGCCGGCGCGACCACGCGGCTGCGGCTCGGGGTGACGGCGGACTGGCGGATGACGCTGGATTCGGGCGCGACGCTCGGCCCGCGCCTCGAGGCGGGGCTCCGCCATGACGGGGGCGACGCCGAGACCGGCTTCGGCCTGGAGATCGGCGGCGGATTCGGCTTCAGCGATCCCGCCAGCGGCCTGTCGGTGACCGTGGACGGACGCACGCTTGCGCTGCACGAGGACGGGGCGTTCGAAAGCTGGGGGATGTCGCTGGGCATCGCCTGGGATCCGGCTCCGGAGACGCGGCGCGGCTGGTCGCTGTCGGCGAAGCAGGGCTTCGGCGGCGCGTCCACGGGCGGCGTAGACGCGCTTCTCGGCCCCGAGGCCTTCCCCGGCCTTTCGGGGACGGAAAGCGAGGCAAGCTGGTCGCTGGAGGCAGCCTACGGCACGGGCCGCGGCAACGGCATGGTCGGCAGCCCCTACGGGCGCGCGAGCGGGACCGACGGCGTGGACGACCTCAGGCTGGGATGGCGCATCGAGCCGGACGCGGCCCATGCGGCGGACGCGAGCCTCGATCTCTGGGCTCAGCCCGGCACGGGCGGCGGCGGCCACGAGGCCGGCGCGGGCCTGCGGTGGCGCTGGTAGCGGAAACCCGAGGGAAAGGCCGCGAATGACCGGGAAACGGCCAGCCGCCGGCGGAGGCGGCCGCCTCGCGGGCAACGTGAACGCGGGCTGCGGGAACCGCGGCGGGCGCCGGCGATGACGCAAGCGGAGTCGAATGCAGGGTGACGAGTGCGCCTTCGGGCGGGGAAGGCGGATGCGATGGAGACCGGGGACGGCGTTCTCGCCTGGAGGATGCTCAGGCTTGTCGGGGAGTACGAGGAGGCCTGGACGAGGCACGCGGCGGCCGGACCTCCCGCGCTGGAGCCGGGACCGTTCCGGATTCGCGTGCAGACGCAAACCGACCTGGAGGCCGCGCGCTTCGAGCTGCTCGCCTGGGAGGACCCGCATGACGCGGACGGCCCCGCATCGCCGTTCTGGCGCCAGGACGGGATGACGGAGGGCTTCGTCGATCCGGGCGCGCCGCCGCTGGCCGCGATGGCCGAAGAGGGCGCCGCGATCGAGGGTCTCCGCCTGCTCTGCGGCGACCTCGTGGTGAAGATCGAGTTCCGCGGCGCGGCGGTGCAGGTCCGGCTCCGTGACGCCGCGCGGTTCCCGGACGACGGCGGCATATCCGTGCTGTACGCCTTCGGGCTCGGGATGCCGCACGCGATGCGGCGCATGGTCGACTTCTGGAACGCGGCGGGACGGACGGGCCCGGGAAACGGGCGGGCAAGGCGGGGACACGGATCGAGCTTGAACGGATGCTGACAGTGATGGCGGGGCTGAAGGAAGGCCGGACGGCGCGCGGGATCGCGACGGACGTCTGGGGCGCGGAGGCCGTGGCCGGGGCGTGGGGCTCCGACAGCTGGATGCGCGCGCAGGTGCGGCGCTGGATCCGCAAGGCGAAGGCGCTCGCCGGCGGCGGCTGGCGCGATCACGTGCCGCGCTGAACGGCGGGAACGCGAGGGCGGCGGGACGCTTGCCGGATTCGCGAAGGGCTTGCCTTCGTCCGGGCCCCAGGCCGCCTGCTGACGACGGCAGGTTGACCCGAATTGTTTGCCAATGGTTTGCCGCGCGGCAGACGAGGCGTCATGCCGTCAGGAGGAAGGCATTCGCAACATGCTGTATTGGGGCGGTTTTCCGTGGCGATCCGGGAAGGACTCGAACCCTCAACCTGCTGATTGGAAGTTCAGGTCGTGCGCGGGCTGGCGGACAGGGAGGATGGGGCGCTGCTTGGACGCCCGCCGGCCCGTTCGTACTCCGCGCGACTTCCGGCGTTGCGCGGGCGGAGTCGTGTCCATCGCCCGACCCGACCGAAC
>JAJDZX010000078.1 GCA_022824395.1 Alphaproteobacteria bacterium | reverse complement strand
CCTGGGGTGGAATCCGGCGAAGCCGCCGCTCCGCCCACCCGAAAGCCGCTGCTTTCCTGACCCACCGTGGGGTACTGCCGTCAGAACCCCTCGCGCAACCCCTTACGCGACAACCGCCAAGTCACAGCGCAGGCGGCTCGGATCGAGTAATCCTTGACACGCCTTTGTTGAAGAATCATGATGGCCTTGTGTGGACGCAGTAAATTGCGCCCAGAGGGAGACATTTCAATGAGACGAATCGCTTCGGCGTTGGCCGTCTTGGCTGTGTGCGTGTTTGGCGCGGGTTACGCTCTCGCGGACGCGCACGGAGGCGTGAAAGTGTACTGGACTGCCAGCGGCAAATTCGGTCCTTTCAACATCCAGGGTTTGATTCCCACCTACCCGGAAGCCCGCGACATTCTGATCCCCATCAACATGTGGGTCATTGACCACCCGAAGGGCGTGGTCGTCTACGACACCGGCAACAACGTGGCGATCTCTGACGGCAACTGCGCGTCGCACTGGGCTCAGGGCAACTGCGACTTCCTGATGCCGAGCCAGACCCGGGCGGACGTGATCGACCAGCAGCTCGAGAAACTGGGCTACAGCACGGGTGACGTGAAGGTCGTGATCACATCGCACTCGCATCTCGACCACATCGGCAACATCGAGATGTTCCCGGACGCGATTCACGTGATTCAGAAGCGTGAGCTCTACCAGGCCTGGTGGCCCGAAAAGTTCCAGCGGCCGAGCGGCGCCCACGTGGTTGGCGACTACGACGACGCCCGGGAGTTCAACTACCACGCCATCGACGGTGACTACGACCTGTTCGGCGACGGCACCGTCATGATCCTCAGCACGCCGGGTCACACGCTGGGGCACCAGTCGGTGCGCCTTCAGCTGGCCAACACCGGCACGGTCGTTCTCTCCCAGGACGCGATCTGGATGGAAGAGAACCTTGAAGGGCACCCGGCCGGCCTGAACTACAGCATCCTGGACTACTTCGACTCCGTGAACCGGCTGAAGATGATGGCCGACATCCAGGACGGGAAGCTCTGGTTTGGTCACTCCATCAGACAGTACGACAGCATGGGTGAGAACTGGTACGACTGACGTCTAGCTTTCGCCCGACGAGAGGCTCTCCCCATCCGTGGGGAGGGCCTCTTCTTTTTTCACGTTCATTGGATCCCTCGGCGCGATCTGCGCCAATCCTGCCGGCCGTTTGACAGCCCGTGCCCCATCCAGTCGAACTGCATAGCCTGACCAAGACCTACGGCGAGCGGACGGTCGTCGACCGGGTGTCGTTTCATGTAGGCCAAGGTGAGATCGTGGGCTTCCTCGGACCGAACGGCGCCGGCAAGACCACCACGCTCCGGATGATCGCCGGCTACCTGGCGCCGACGTCGGGTCAGGTGACCGTTGCCGGACACGATGTGATCAGATCGCCCTCGGCAAGTGCGTCGGCGGTCGGATACGCGCCGGAACGACCGGCACTCTACGACAGCTTCGACGTCCTCGGTTACCTGCGCTTCGTGGCCCGCGCCAAACGGGTGCACCGTGCCGACATGGCGAGCCAGCTCGATCGTGTCGTCGCGGCCTGCCGGCTGGAAGCGGTTGCCCGGAGCGATGTCTACAAGCTGTCGAAGGGATACCGCCAGCGGCTGGGACTGGGCCAGGCCTTGCTCGGACAACCTGAAGTCCTGCTGCTCGATGAGCCGACGTCGGGACTGGACCCCGGGCAGATTTCGGAAACCCGGGAAGTCATCCGGTCGTTTGGCAGTGATCATTCCGTCCTGCTGAGCACCCACATCCTGCCGGAAGTCACCCTGCTCTGTGACCGGATCGCGATCCTGCATCACGGTCGCCTGCTGGCTATCGATTCTCCATCGGGGTTGGGGACGGCGGTGGGTCGTGCCAACCGGGTCGAATTGCAGGTGGCGCCCGGGGGGCCGCCCGGCCTCAAGGATCGACTGCTCGACGTCAGCGGTGTGGTCCGGGTTGACATCAATGACCGGCAGGCCCCGTACTCGGTCAACTGCGCGGTGGAGTCCAGCGGCAACGTCGAGGCGGCCATTGCCAGGGCGGTCTCCCGCGACTGGGAATTGCTGGCGTTGCGGCGGCACGATCCGTCGCTGGAGGACGTGTTCCTGCATTACGTCGAGAGTGCTGCATGAGTGGCGTGCTGGCCGTCTACGGCAAGGAGATCAAGCTCTATTTCCGGTCGCCGATCGCCTACTTCGTGCTGGCGGTGTTCCTGCTCGGGACCGGGTACTTCTTCTCCTACAACCTGTTCGTGTCGGGGCTGGCGACCATGCGGGAGACGTTCCAGAACATGGGTCTGCTGGCGGTCATCCTGCTGCCGGCGGTGTCGATGCGGCTGTTCGCGACCGAATACAGCGCGGGTACCTACGAACTCCTGGCGACGCTGCCGCTGGCGCCGTGGGAGGTGGTCGTCGGAAAGTACCTCGGCGCCCTCACGATGCTTGGTCTCATGGCGCTGGGGACGATGCTGGACCTGGTCCCGCTCTACCTGTTCGGCGCTCCCGAGACCACGACGATCATCTCGGGCTATCTCGGATTTCTGTTGCTCGGCAGCACTTGCCTCGCGATTGGACAACTCTGTTCGTCGCTGACCCGGAATCAGATCGTGGCGGCGTTGGTGACCGTGTCGATCCTTCTGGGCTTCTGGTTTGTGGGGCACCTGCAATCGTTCCAGACGGTGCAGTTCCTGCGGGAACTGTTTCTCTACATCTCCTTCGCCTGGCATTTCGGCGAGTTCATCGAGGGCCTCGCGCGATTCGAGTCGCTGGCCCTGTTCGTGCTCTTCTCGGTCGGGGCGCTGACCCTGAACGTCTGCGCGCTCGAGTGGAGACGCTGAGATGAAGGCCTTTCACGCCGGCCTGGTGCTCCTCGCCGCGGCGGCGGCCCTGGTCGGAGCGGTCGCGGCCCGGCTGATCGCCAACGAATGGAACCCGGCGAGCGTCCTGTTCGTGTTTGCGGGGCTCCTGCTCGCGGTGGTCGGAGGCTATTTCTTGCGGGCCCGGCTGCGGGCCGGGATGACGCGGCGCCGCGGAGAGATCGCCTTGTTCGCCGTGGGCGCGTGCGCGGTCCTGGTGGTCCTCGGAGCACTGGCGTACCGCGTCCCACTGCGTTTCGACCTCACGCCGCAACGGTCTCACTCGCTGTCGCAACAGACGCTCGACATGCTTTCGCGGTTACCCGCGCCGGTCCACATCACGTTCTTCTACGATTCCGCCCTGCGCACGACGGTCGAACTCTATGAGCTCTTCGACGAAGCGTCGCAGCAGGTGACGGTCGAGTTCCACAACCCGAACCTGAACCCGGCGGCGGCCCGGCTGGCGGGGGTGCAGTTTGCCGGCACCGCCGTGCTCGAAAGCGAGGGGCGGCAGCACTTCGTGCACGGGCCGACCGAGACCGACATCGCCAACGGCGTTCTCCGCGTGTCGCTCGGCGTCAAGCAGAAGGTCTGTTTCCTGGACGGCCACGTGGAGGGCGATCCGTTCAGCCTCGAGTCGCACGATCACCAGGAGGGATCACCGGGCCACACGCACGGGCTCGGGGCGAAGTTCGTCCTGCATGAGCAGCACGGAATGGCAAAGGCGCGGAACGCGCTGGAGACGGTCAACTACGAGGTCGTGAAGGTGACGCTCGCCGGCCGCACAGAGACCCTGGACGCCTGCTCGGTCCTGGTGGTCGCGGGTCCCAAGACCGCGTTGCTGCAGGACGAGGTCGAAGCGATCCGCGCGTGGCTGGAAGTGGGCAACAACGCATTCTTCATGCTCGATCCGTTCATCGAGACCGGATTGGAGCCGGTTCTCGAAGACTGGGGCATCGTCCCGATGGATGCCATCGTGATCGACGACGCCAGGTATTTCTGGGCCGATGTCTCGACCCCGACCGTCACGACCTACAATCACCACAAGATCACCCGGGACCTGGCGCTGACGTTCTATCCGGGCGCACGGCCGCTCATGCCGACCGAGAAGCGGGTCCCCGGAACCGCGGTGATTCCGGCGGTGAACTCATCGCCCGCCGCATGGGCGGAGACCGATCAGGCAAGGGCCGAGCGGGATCCGGACGAGCAGTCGGGCCCACTCACGCTCGTCGCGATCTCGTCGCGGCGCTTGGGCGCCGACACCGACGAGGCCGATGCGCCGCGGTCGCGCATCGTCGTGGCCGGCGACGCCGATTTTGCGCAGAATTCCTTCTTTCACCTGCTGGGCAATGGCAACCTGTTCCTGAACATTGTCAACTATCTGGCGGAGCAGGAGAATCTGATCGGACTGGAGCCGCGCACCTTCGATCTCCCCGAGATCAACATGACCAACCGGCAGATGAAGGGGACCTTCTTTTTTGCGGTGGTGCTGTGGCCAGCCTTGCTGGCGTTCGCCGGCACCGTCATCTGGTGGCGGCGGCGGTGACCGGACGCGGGTTCAGCCGCCGCACCATCCTCGTCTGGGTATTGCTGGTTGTCGCGGTCGCGGCGCTGGTGCAGATGGACCGAACCCCGACCGAGCAGTACGACGCACATGACCACGGGCCGGATGAGCTCGACGAGCTGCCAGAGGGGCGGTTCCGGGTCTTCGCGTTTGGGGAGCGGCAGATCGGCTCGGTCACCGTCGACTGGAAGGGCCGGCACGTCGACTTTGCACGGGACCCGGACGGACGCTGGATGCAGGCGAGCCACGCACACGACCATGCACATGGCGCTGACGGGCATCAGCATGGCGCGAAAGGCCACGCCCATGACCATGACCCCGACCGGCACTGGCATGATGACGAGGGGCATGCCCATGACCATGGCGGCCGGGAGAGCGAGACGCCCGATGCGGCGCAGATCACCGAGCAGTTTGAGATTTCGGCCAGGATGCTGGCTGACCGGGCACTCGAGCCCGACCGGCCGCTGGCGGAATACGGCCTTGAGGAACCCGAGATCCTGCTCACGTTTCGGGACCGCCTCAATGGCGATCCGCTCGCCGTACTGCGGGTCGGCGACCTGCTGGTCACGGGATACGCTTACTACACCATGCTCGAGCGACGTCCAGGCCGGCTGTTGCTGATTCCCCGTTATCAGATCAACCTGTTGCTGGCACTGGCGTTCGGCGACGAGGCCCCATCTTTGGTGCCGGTGCGCGAGGACACGCAGGACGGGGCAGACAACCGTGGCGTCAGCGTCGGGCGCGGGAGCGGGCCAAGAGGAGCGTGAGCCAGTCCTCGCGTCGCACCACACGCTGAACGGCCAGGTTCTGGTTCGCGTATGCGTGGAGTACCGGCAACCGCTGGCGTACGAGCAGGCCGGACAACGCGGCGTAGCCGCTCGTTGACAAGCTGCGAGCCAACTGCGGCGCCATGACCCGGAGCGGGGCTGCGAACAGGTTGGCGGCGATTGCGTCGAAGACGTGGCTGGTTGCGTCGCACCCGTCGGCCTCGACGACGTCGACCCATCGCGTGACCCGGTTCCGGGCAACGTTTTCGCGGGCGCAGGCGACGGCGTCCGGGTCGTGATCCACGGCCAGCACGGGACAGCGCCAAAGTCGCGCCATGACGATGGCCAGCACTCCGGCCCCGGTGCCCACATCCAGTGCGAGACGCGGGTGGAAACGGCGCTGGGCGAGCCTGTCCAGGATCTCAATGACCATGGCCGTCGTCGGGTGGTGACCAGTGCCGAATGCAGGGCCGGCGTCGATGCAGATGTCGTGCCGCGCGGTCAGGGGAGCGGGGAGATGACTGCCCCGCAGGAAGAACCGGCCTGCCCGCACGCACGGCAGGCTGGTCAGTCCCCGGGTAACCCAGTCAACATCCGGCACGGTTTCGAGCTGGCAGGCCTGGGTTCGGATGCCGGCGCCGGTCATGGCTGCCGCGAAGTTGTCCGCATCCGGTTGCCGGTGCGAATAGCCGAAGATCTCCACGTCATCGCCGTCGATTTGGACGCGGGTGGCGTCGGCAATCCCGAGCAGCATCTCCTCGACAGCGGCCTGCAGCTCGGCCGGCACGCGCACCCGGATCCGGTACATCGCGCGGCTCAGGCGCGTTCGGCCGGCCGTAAGTAGTCGCCCATGATGATTCTTGTGCTGCTCTTGTCGAACCGAACCTCGAAGTCGCCGTCATCACATGCGGTCACAGTGCCGTAGCCGTACTTGTCGTGAAAAACCCTCTGCCCCTCGGCAAAGCCCTGGTCATGCCCGTCCAACCGGGGCAGGACCGCTTCCGGGCCGAGATCGACGACGGGCCCACCGGCGTCAAAACGCGTATTCGAGGATCCGGGCCAGCCATAGGCGCCCTGCGCTGTGGTCTCGATGGCAACGTGTTCCGCGGGCAGTTCGCGCAGGAACCGGGAAGGGAAACGATCTTCCCAGTTCCCGAATGTCCGGCGTCGGCTGGCCCACGAGATCCGTGCTTCGCGGCGGGCGCGCGTCAGGCCGACGTAGGCAAGTCGACGTTCCTCTTCGAGCCCCTCGTCGCCACCGTCCAGCACCGCAAGATCATGCGGAAACAGGCGGTCTTCCCAGGCCGGAAGGAACACGACTTCAAACTCCAGCCCCTTGGCGGCGTGCAAGGTCATCAGGCTGACGCGCGGCTCCGTGGCCGGCCCGTCATGGTCGTGTACCAGTGCCACATGCTCGAGAAAGCCTTGCAGGTGTTCGAAGTCGCGGAGCGCATTGAGCAGTTCCTGCAGATTCTCGTACCGGCCTGCAGCGTCCGCGTGGCTGTCTCGGCGCAGCATGTCGAAGTAACCCGATTGTTCGAGGATGGTCTCCGCCAGCTCATGTGGTTTCTGGTCCCGAGCCAGTTCCCGCCAGTGGTCCAGTGATCGGAAAAGTTTGCGCAGGCCGCCCCGAGCGGTCCCGCGAACCTGCCCGGCCGCGAGCAGCGCGCGCCCGGCGGCCTCGATGGATGTGTTCCGTTGCCTCGCCTCGCCCGCAAGCTTCCGGAACGTGGTGGCCCCGACGCCACGTCGCGGTCGGCTGATGATGCGCTCGAGCGCCAGGTCATCGTGTTCATGCTGGGCCAGCCGGAGATAGGCCACTGCATCGCGAACTTCCTGGCGCTCGAAGAAGCGCAAACCGCCAACGACCTGATAGGGGAGGCCGATCTTGAGGAAGCGCTCCTCGAACCCCAGGATCAGCGCAGTGGTTCGGAGCAGGACAGCGATCCTGTCCAGCGACGTGTTGTCCCGGCGAAGCAACTCGATCTCGTCGCTGATCAAGCGGGCTTCCTCCTCACTGTCCTGGACTTGCCGGACGCGGACAGGCTCCCCGGCGCTTCCCTGCGTCCAGAGCGTCTTGCCGAGCCGCATTTGGTTGCAGCCGATCAGGGCGGAGGCAGCACCGAGGATATGACCGGTTGAGCGGTAATTCTGTTCGAGACGGATGACTTGCGCGGCGGGAAAATCCTCCTGAAAGCTCAGGATGTTCCCGACCTGGGCGCCCCGCCAGCCGTAGATCGACTGGTCCTCGTCGCCTACGGCGCACACGTTGCCACGGGTCCCGGCGAGCTGCCGGATCCAGAGGTGCTGGGCCGTATTGGTGTCCTGGTACTCGTCCACGAGAATGTGGCGGAACCGGGCCTGCCATTCCTCGAGGATCTGCGTGTCTTGGAACAGGGTCAGGTTGTGCAGCAGGAGGTCGCCGAAGTCGGTCGCGTTCAGTTCCTGCAATCGGCGCTGGTACGCGGCGTAGAGCTCGAGGCCCCGCCCGCCTGCGAATGCCTTGCCTTCGTGGTCAGCCCGTTCAGGGGTCAGGCCGAGGTTCTTCCACCGATCGATCGAATAGAGCAGCTTGTCCGGCGGCCAGCGCTTGGGGTCGATGTTGTTCGCGGCGAGAACCTGCTTGATGACGCGTTTCTGGTCGTCAGTGTCCAGAATCGCATAGTCGGAATTGAGCTCGACCAGTTGTGCGTGCCGTCTGAGGATTCTCGCACCAAGCGCGTGAAAGGTGCCGAGCCACCAGCCTGACAGGGCGTGGCCGGTCAGGGCTTCAACGCGGGTCCGCATCTCCCGTGCGGCCTTGTTGGTGAACGTCACCACCAGGAGTTCCGAGGGCCGCGCCCGCCCCGTGGCCAGCAGGTGCGCGACCCGCATTGTGAGCACGCGCGTCTTGCCGGTTCCGGCACCCGAAAGCACCAGCAGGGGTCCGTCGCCGGCCTCCACGGCCCGGCGCTGTTCCTGATTGAGGCCATCGCCGCGACCGTCCCCGTTGGCGGGTTCGGGAACCCGGTGCGGAAGGCTGGAGGTTGGACTCACAGGCCTAGCTGGCCCTGCGGCGGTCGACGCGGACCTCAGATTGCGGTCCAGCCACCGTCGATCATCAGGAGATGGCCGGTCACCATGCTGGCGGCGGGCGAGGCAAGGTACAGGATGCCGCCAGCCATCTCGGACACTTCGGCAAAGCGTCCGAGCGGGGTGCACGATTCGATGTATGCCACCCGTTCCGGCTGTTCCAGCAGCGGCCGCGTCAGGTCCGTCTTCACGTAGGTTGGCCCGATCGCGTTGACCCGGATCCCGTGGCTGGCCCATTCGCATGCGAGCGAGCGCGTCATGTTCACGACCGCGCCTTTCGTCGCATGGTAGGGCAGGTTGGGGGCGGCCCCGCCGCCCGTGACGCCCATGATCGAGGAAATATTGACGATGGCGCCGCTTTTCTGCTCGAGCATGGCATGCGCAGCCTCTCGGCAGCACAGGAACATGGAGGTCTGATTGAGACGCAGGACTTCCTCCCACGTCTCAAGCTGGATCTCCGTGGTGGCCATGCGCGGGCTGCGGCCGACGTTGTTGACCAAAATGTCGATCCGGCCGGTGGCGCTGCGGACGGCCTCGAACACCTCCGCGATCTCGCGCTCAACCGTGACATCGAGATGGTGTGCCGACGCTTCCCGCCCGGCGCTGTGAAGCTCGGCCGCTGTCCGTTCTGCCGCGTCGTGATCGATATCGGTCACCGCGACATGGGCGCCGGCTTCGGCGAGGGCGAGGCAAGCAATGCGGCCGATCCCATTGGCGCCGCCAGTCACGATTGCGGTCTGTCCGTCAACCCGGAAGAGATCAAGCGCCGAGAAGGCGGATGCAGAAGGCGGGGCTGGTACGCGGGCCATCGCTCAGAACACCCGGTATCGCTTGTAGGCTTCCTGAGGATCCGCGCCCTGACGAATGGCTTCGCGCAGCGCATCCTCGGTGTTGGCCACCCGTTCGGCTTCCGCGACGATCTCGGCAGCGGCAGCGGCCGGAATCACCACAACCCCGTCGGCATCCCCCAGAACGTAGTCACCGGATTGGACGGTCAGACCGCCGATCTCGATGGGCTCACCCATCGAATCGACCATCCAACGCGCACCGACATCGGCCGGCGTGGCGTAGCGGCAAAAGACCGGGAATCCGAGCTCGTTGACACGCTCGACATCCCGGCAGCCTCCATCGACGACGTACCCTCGAATCCCCCGCAACTGCAGGGTCTCGGCCGACAGTTCGCCCATGTGCGCGATCGAACTGTCATTCGGTTGGCAGACGATGACCTGACCGGCGGGCGCGGCGGAGAGGAAGCCCGTCCATGACAGGAGCGTGTCGTCAATCGATACGCCATCGCGCGGGGATCCGGAGAGAGTCCAGACGGGCCCCGCCACCTTCCGCCCGGGATACAGGCTCGTGATCTCTGGTGGCAGCGCGCGATCGTGGAGCCCGGCTGAGGTCATGGTGTCGTAGACCACCGCCGAGTAGAGTTTCTCGAGGCGCGCGGTGAGTTCGGTCACAACGTCGGTTCCGGCCCCAGCCCCAAGTCGACGGGGACAGTGCAGCGTCCCTGCTCCACGTCGTAGTCGCCCGAGCAGAGCAGCTTGACAGGATTGAAGCCACCGGGCTCGGGGTATGTGGCGCAGGCAGCCACGCTCACCGCCACGACGGTCATGGCGGCGGCGGCAATAAGGTCAACTCGGTGGGTCAGAGCAGGAACAGCGCCATCAGCACGAGCAGCACAATCACACCGATGGTGGTGTAGATCGTGAGCCGTACGAAATTGTGCCAAGTCTTTCGGTGTGCTTCGTAATCTGCGTCGATCTCTTGAGCCATAGTGCACGACCCCAACTCCGGCGCTGCGCGGCCAGTCCGGTCGAAAACCTAGCAAACTGGCGCAATTGCAACAACGCGGGAATCGCGCTGCACGAACCCGTCCGGCCCATGTGTGCGTGCGGGAATGGATGGCCCGGACAGGGGGCGTGCGGCCCGGGAGCTGTTCAGCCGGACCTGCTTGATCACGGCTGCTCCGGACCCTTTCCGGCTCCGCTGGCAAAGCCCTGCATGAAGGCCTTCCGCACGTCTTCCCATCCCTGCATCCCGGTGGGCAGCCAGGCCTTCATCAACGCCTCGGGGTCCATCGACTTGACCTGTTCGGTCATGCGTTCCTGGACGGCTGCCATCGCCGCCTGCTGGAGCTTCTGTACTTCGGGAAACCCGAAGAACTGCCGAGCCTCTTCAGGCGAGCATTCGATGTTGATCGTGATTTTCATGCCGGTCGTCCTTCTGGCGTCGCCCACTTGCGCGTCCGTCAGCTGCGTACCTGAACGTAACTGCCGGGCGCAGGTTCGATGATCCCTGCCGCGCCCGCGCCGACGGTCCGGGCTGCGACCCTGGGGCCGGATTTGCGAGACAGCCATTTGTCCCAGTCCGGCCACCACGAGCCCGGGTGTTCCTCGGCATCCTCGCGCCATGCATCGAACGTCGGGTACGACTTGCGCCGGGTGTTCAGCCAGTGCTGGTACTTCTGTTTTGCGGGCGGATTGACCACCCCGGCGATGTGGCCGGCCCCGGCGAGGACAAACCGCTTCGGCCCGCCAAACAGGTGATTGAGCTTGAACACGGATTCGGCCGGGGCGATGTGGTCTTCGACACTCGCTTGAATGTAGGCGGGAACCTTGATGGCGCTCAGGTCGAGAGGCGTTCCCAGCAGCTTGAACTGGCCTTTCTGCGCCAAGGCGTTCCGCTGGTACATGCTGCGCAGGTAATCCATCAGGAGCTGGGCCGGGAACCGGGTTGAATCCGCGTTCCAGTACAGCAGGTCGAAGACTGGGGGTTCCTTGCCCAGCAGGTAGTTGTTGATGACGAAGTACCATATTAGGTCGTTCGCCCTGAGGGAATTGAAGGTGCCGGCCATCTGGGCGCCGTCGAGGTAGCCCTTCGCCCGCACCTGGTCTTCCAGCAGGTCGACCTGGGACTTGTCAGTAAAGACCCGCAAGTCGCCCGCATCCTCGAAATCCGCCTGGGCGGCAAAGAACGTCGCGGCGGTAATCCGGTCATCATCGGTAGCGGCCATGCGGGCGAGGGTGGCCGTCAGCAGCGTCCCGCCGATGCAATAGCCGACTGCAGTGGCCTGCTTCTCGCCGGTTGCCTGCTCGATCCCGTCCAGCGCCGCGAGGATCCCGTCCCGGACGTAGTCGTCGAAGCTCTTGTCGGCGTGGCGCTCGTCCGGATTGATCCAGGAGATCATGAAGACGGTGTACCCCTGATCGGTGGCCCAGCGGACGAACGAATTCTCCGGCTTGAGATCGAGGATGTAGAACTTGTTGATCCACGGCGGCACGATCAGCAATGGTTTCTTGTAGACCTTCTCGGTGCTGGGTGCGTACTGAATGAGCTGCATCAGCGGCGTCTGATGCACGACGCTGCCCGGACTGGTGGCGATGTTCTTCCCGACCTCGAAGGCCGTCATGTCCGTGTGCTGCGGGCGCAACCCGTCGCGCCCCTCGCGGAGGTCGTCGCTCAGGTTCTGCATGCCGCGGACAAGATTCTCACCCTTGGTTTCCGCCACTTCCCGGAGCACTTGCGGATTGGTTAGCGCGAAGTTGGTGGGTGACATGGCATCCACGATCGCCCGCCCGAAGAACTCGAGCTTTCGGGCCGAGTCAGCATCCAGTCCGTCGACCTCGGCGACCGCCTGACGCAGCCAGCGTGCGTTCAGGAGATACGATTGCTTGATGAAGTCGAAGACGGGATTGCTGGTCCACTCCGCGTCCCTGAAGCGAAGGTCGCCCTTCTCGGGCTCGATCACGGGCTGTGCATCCTGTCCGATCATGCGCGCGGTCGTGCTCAGCCAGAGCGACTGGTAATCGCGCCAAAGCTCCAGCTGCCGCATCATGATCTTGGACGGATCGAACCGGATGTCGGTCAGATCTGCGGGCAGCGGCGCGACGCCGCCCCTCGGTTCGGTCCCTTCGCCTCCCGGCTGGGCGAAGGACGACATCCAGTCCACCCAGTTCGCCTGGAACTGTGCTGCCGCCTGGCCTAGGGCTTCGGCAATTTCCGTGAAGTCCGTCGCCGGTCCGTTCCGATTGCTTGGTGACATGGCCGTCCTCAGTACATGTGTTGGCCGCCGTTGACCGACAGCGTGGATCCCGTGATGAAGCCGGCTTCGTCGGCGGCGAGGAATGTGATGGCGCGGGCGATTTCCTCTGCCTTGCCGAGGCGCCCCACCGGAATGCGCTGCACGATCTTTTCCAGGATATCGCTCGGCACTGCGGCGACCATCTCCGTGTCGATGTATCCCGGGGCAATCGCGTTGACGGTGATCCCGTGGGCGGCGCCTTCCTGCGCGAGCGCCTTGGTGAATCCGTGGATGCCCGACTTGGCCGCAGCGTAGTTGACCTGGCCGTATTGCCCGGCCTGGCCGTTGATCGAGCCGACGTTGACGATCCGGCCGAACTTGCGTTTTCGCATGCCGACGATGACGGCCCGAGACATGTTGAAGCATGAACCGATGTTGGTCTCGATGACCTGGCGCCACTGGTCGTAGTTCATGCGGTGCATGGTGGCGTCGCGGGTGATGCCGGCGTTGTTGACCAGGACCTCGACTGGACCCTGGTCGGCTTCCACCTGGGCGACCCCGGCCTGGCAGGCCTCGAAATCCGATACGTCCCACTTGTAGACGGGGATCCCGGTCTCGTGGTGGAAGAACTTGGCCTTCTCGCCGTCTCGCCCGTAGACGGCGGCAACGGTGTACCCCTCGGCCTTGAGGGCAACGGCGGTGGCGGCGCCAATTCCCCGGGTTCCGCCGGTCACGAGAGCAACTCTGCTCATGGTCTGTCCCTGTTCATGAAATGTCGGTCTGACCAGGGCATTTGCTGGGTTGGGTGCTTCATCCGAAGTCTAGGTAGGAAGCTGCCCTGGAGGAAGGACATGACGCCGACGGCGCCATGCCCCTCGATTGGCTCACCCCGGGAACGGTCAGGGTCCCGCGTCAGATCGCGCGGGGGGTGACGAACGCCTCGACGGTGCTGTCGATTCGACCCTTGATGGGCTCGAGCGCCTTGGTCATCGTCTCCGCGGCGATCGCGTTCATCTTGGTCGACTGGGCCACGGCGCGGTTGACGGCCAGATTGGTGGCTTCAACCTGCAGGTCCATGAGTTCCTGCGGCGTCTTGACCGTGAGGAACCGCTGCACCACGTCCATGTGCTCGGCCATCGCGCTCTTGGCGTAGTCGACCGCGCCTGCGTAATAGGCTTCCCAGCCGGCGACCACCGCGGCGGCGGATTCCGACATGGCGTCGAGGTTGTCCTTGCCGTACACGGTCGCCTTGCTGTAGCTGTCTCTGGCCATGTGGAGCTGCTCCTTGCCGAAGGCGGTGGCGTTCTTGTAGCTCTCCGCAGTCGCGTCGGCCCCCATCTTCATGACGGTCTCGAGGGTTTCCTTGTCGGCGGCGGCAATCTTCTCCGCCGTTTCGCTGGCAACCTTCCCGGAATGGGTTTCGGTGGTGGTCATGGTGTTCTCCGTTTGTCGGGCCGGCTCGCCGGATCTCGAGCGGCCGCCCGCCGAATTCAGCCAGTGTTTTTGCACTGCAAAAAGAATTTAGGAAAGACGAGATGGCCTGTCAAGCGATTTTTTTGCGCTGCATTGCGTCTTCCATGAGCGGGCCGACGGCGGGGCTCAGCCACGGTCCGGCCGGGAAACATTGGTCCCAAACGGTTACCTGGGAGGCCGGTGCCGAAGGGGCCCGCAGTTCGGCACTGGTGGCGGGACAGCGCGCGGAATGACTTCCCTTGGCGCGTTGGAGGGGTTCCGGTTGCCGTCGACGGATTCCGCAGTGCATAATCGGCTGTTCGTCGTGCCGTCGCTTCCCTCTCAGGAGCCTTGCATGCACCAAGGACACAAACCGGCCCGGACTTCGGCGACCGAGTCGTCGAGCGATGTCCAGCCCACCGTCATCCGGAAATACGCCAATCGGCGTCTCTACAACACCGATACCGCGAGCTTCGTGACGCTCGACGACCTCCACACCATGGTCAAGCGGGGCGAGGCCTTTGTGGTGGAGGACGCCAAGTCCGGCCGGGACCTGACGTGCTCGGTGCTCGCGCAGATCATTTCCGAGGAGGAGACCAAGGGGCACAACATGCTGCCCCTGAACTACCTGCGGCAGGTCTTGCAGGCTTACGACGCCGGCTTCGGCCCGCAGTTCCGTTCCTACGTGGAACACAGCATCGATGCCTTCGCCGCCAATCAGAAGCAGGTCGTGGATCAGATGCAGAGTCTGTTCGGCGGTGAGGCCTCCAGCGCCGCCGTGCGGCAATTCATGGAGTTCGGCCGGCAGAACGCTGAGATGTTTCAGCGCTCCATGCAGCTGTTCACGCCCCCGCTCGGAGGCCAGGAGAGTCCTCCGGACGCCGGCACGCCGTCCGGAGAAGATGCGCGGCCACGATCCAGAGAACAGGAGATCGAAGAGCTTCGAGAGCAACTGGACGCTATCGAGAAGCGCCTGGATCGCTTGTCGGACAGAGGATGAGCGGGCTCGGGCGGGCACTGCGGGAAAGGCCGAGCCCGGGCCGGAAGAGAGGGCGATGATTGACGCGGGCGGTCGGGTTCGCAATAAACCCGCTGGCACGATGCGGCGCGAGAACTTAAGGTGGATGGCGCGCCGCCTGCTGCAGGAGTGTAGCTCAATTGGCTAGAGCACCGGTCTCCAAAACCGGGGGTTGGGGGTTCGAGTCCCTCCACTCCTGCCAACCGGACCGCGCGTGGACTGGTCCGAAGTTCCGGGCAGTGCAGTCTGACGCGTAGCCGATAGGCGTGCGCCGCGTGAAGGCGCGGCCCGGAAACCGTTCGGTCGCAACGGACCGCACGATTACCCGACGAACGATTGACCCGCGCCGCCAGCTTTGGCCGGCCGGAACCCACGGTTTGCCGTTCGTCGCGCCTGTGGTCTGATTTCTCCTATGCCCCCTGGAAGCATGCAGGGCGGGATTCGCGGAGGGCGGAGACGTCTTCGGCGCGCGGCCCGCCAGGGCCTTGCCGTCGCTGACCCGGGTGCCCGGCGCGAACCCCAGCCACGAGCAAAAGTGCAGCTGCCAAATCCACTGGCAGTCCGGCACGTCGCTCTTGCGGGCCGAGTTCTGCTTCGTCAGCCACGGCGACACCAGCAGCACCTCGAACCCAGCGCTCCGGCACCTCGCACTATCGCCTCTTGGCGGAACGCCTGCACCGTTTCGAGCAGAGCCTGCCCAATAGTCTCCCTGGCCGGCAACCGATCACCAAGCCCTCGAAGTCGGCTGCGTAGCCGTTGCGGCCCTCATGCTCCGCAGGGCGCTGACCTGTTACGTCTGCCACGTTCCCCATATCGTGACCGCCCCATATCGTGACCGTCGCCTCGCCTCAGTATCGGAGCGACGGACGATTTTCTGGTTCAGCGGCTTCCGTTCGGCGCAGCGGAAGACCACGACTAAACGATACGCGCCAAGCAAACGTCTTGTCGGCGCCGGGCGCTATGCCCGGAACCATGCCGTGTACGCAAGCGTCAGCACCCGCCCGGCCGCGCTGCGAGCGGTTGCGGGAAACCACGCCAGTTCTCTCCCGGCGCCATCGGGGGAGCGCGCTGAGCGGGCGCGGCACCCCGCGCAGACCCGCTTCTCTGGCCCTGGTGCCGACGGATTGGCAGCGGTCGTGCGGAACCGGTCTGCCGTTGCTTTCCAGCGGGGAGGTGTTGGGCAGCCCGGCCGATTGAAGACCGGCCGGCGAGTGTGCGTCGCATACCACCTGCCGGCGGGGCAGGGTGCACCCCACCAGTATCGGCCCCGCGTCGTCGCGCAGATCTTCGGGCTCGTAGGACCACTCTTCGATAAAGGCGCGAAGGTTCAGGCGCGCTGTCACGACATCTTCATTCGGGTAGAGCGTCGGGAAACTGGCTGGCGGATTCCAGCGCCCGCCCCGGCGCTGCGCGAAGGCAGGACTGAGGGGGTCCGTCCAGGCCGGGTCGGCAATCCGCCACCAGACGTGCGTGTCTGGAACCGTTTCGCGCAGCAGCTTCACGGTCAGACGTGCGTACGCTCGAATCGAAACATGTCGCGGCACGTTGCAAGCAACATCCGCGTGTCACCCCGTTGCAGCAAGTCCACCAGGGAAACGTCATCAAGCGCCTGGATGGGCCTGCGCACGACCGCGGGGATTCGGTCGCGCTGGAGATATCGCGAGAGGAGGTCGGTAGCGGCAGCGAGATCCGAGACGGCCCGCGCGCGTTCCCGAGGGACCCCTTGATGCAGCCATTTGCCCGACTGCCTGGCGGCTCACACCGAAGAGGCGGGCCACCTCGGCCTGGCTCAGGCCCCATACCTCGAGCGTACGTGCCAAGGATTGTCCCGAGCGGCGGCGATCGAGGCATTCGGCAAATGCATCGAGCCAGGCCGTTTCATGCCTGTGCGCAGCGTATATTTGCTCGGCAGCTTCTTCCGGCGCAAGCTCCCGGATAGCCGTGACACCGTTCATGATTCAGCCTCCGATTACACGCAACCTTCTGTCAACCGCAACCGAACGTCAATTCGCGGCCGCATCCAAACGACCCGAGATGTCGGACACAACGATGGTGCCAGCGCCCGCCGAACTCGTCCTTGAGGCGCCCGTTGACCCGCACGACGGTCGGGCGTTCCGGTAGGCGGCTCCGCTCGTACGGTCGCGACGAGGCCCGCGCGACCGCGGGGACGGGGCCTGTATGCAGTGGCAGGGGGGATGCCGCACGGTGGACGGCCTGGCCGTTCATCGGAGCCTTGGGGCCCGTTCGGCGGGCCCAGCGTCAACGTAGCCCACCTTGACGACGGCTACGGCCGGTACACGGCACGGAACCGCCAAGCGGGCGCCGGAGACGGTGCTGTCTGTTCGTGCCAGCCGGAAGCCTGGCGGTGCGCGTCCCCCGTCTCGGTGCCCAACCGTCTGCCGCCGCCACGCGGGACGAGCCTCATCTATGGTTGAGAGCCCTGCCGCGGCAGGCGGCGTGGTTGGGGGAACTTCGTGAGCGATCTCGACGATTGGCTGGGGCGGGTCTACGAGGCTCGTTCCACGGCGGAAAGCCAACGCATTTACGACGATTGGGCGGAGAGCTATGACGCCGACGTCTCGTCCGGGGGCTACAACTATGCCCCGCTGGCGGCGGGCCTGTTCGGGCGTCACGTCGCACCAGGCGATACACCGGTCCTGGACGCCGGCTGCGGCAGCGGTTTCATCGGGGCAACGTTGGCGTGCCTCGGTTACGCAAACCTTGTCGGCATCGACCTTTCGGAGGGGATGTTGCGGGTCGCTGCCCGCAAGGGCGTGTACCGGGACCTGCGCCAGCGCACCCTGGGCGAACCGCTGGACTTCGATGATGGCACGTTCCGGGCGATCGTCTGCACCGGCGTCTTCACGCCGGGCCACGCACCGCCGGGGGCGCTGGACGAACTCATACGGGTGACGGCGTCAGCCGGAGTGCTGGTCTTTTGCTGCACCGAAGCAGCGCTTTCCGAAGGCGGCTTCAAGGCCAAGATCGACGCGCTCACCGACGCCGGCCTCTGGACGCTCATCGATACGACCCGTCCGGTCACGGCGCTGCCCCGAGCCACCGTCCGCCACGACGCGACGTTCTTCGTCTATCGGCGTTAGCGCGGTTGTCTCGGGTCGGCGGTGTCCGTCGCGCATGGCGCGTCAGCGCGCCCGGCGAAGACTGCTTCCCGGACCTCCGGAGGCCGTCGACATCGATCGCATGCGCGCACCGACCGGTCTTTTTCCTGGGGCGGGGTGTGCGCTCGGATGCTCCCGTCGAGTGGAGACTGCGATGTGTCACGAAATTCCGATCGTGGCCGTCAACTGGCGGAACCGAGACCTGCTATTGGGCCGCTGGTGCGACCGATAGGCGGCCTTGGACGCCGTGCTTCGTGATCAGGTCATTGACGAAACCCGAGGCTTTCATCGTTTCCACGAAATTCCTTAGAAAGGCTGCGCCCGCGTGCCGCCCGCGCGTGCATCCCATGGCTTGCTGGACCGCAGTGAACTGGCCGTCAAGAATTCGCGCGCCCGGCAGTTTCTCGACATCGGAGATCAGGCGGGGCCGCAGCCCGGCCAGGGCGTCAAGACCTTCGTGCACGAAGAGTTCATATGACGCATCGAGACCCTCGGCGCGCACCAGTTCGGCATGCCGGATATGGCGTTCCAGCCACAGGTCGTAGGCGCTCCGCGCCGAAACCGCGATGCGCACCCCAGGGCGGTCTACATCCTCGATCGACCTGATCTGCGAGCCGGCAGACACCAGGTACGTCGCCTGTATCTCGCAATAGGCGGCCGTGAAATCGATCTTCTCCGCGCGCTTCGGTTCGGCCCCGATGTTCGCGATATCCCAGGTACCGGTCCCGGCATCGTCGGCAATCTCGCCCGGCGTCCCGTATGGCAGCAGCTCGAGCCGGACGCCGAGCTGACGGGCCAGTTCCCGTGCCATGCCCGGCGACACACCCTCCGGGTCGCCACTTGTTGTCTGGCCCGTCACCAGCAGGAAGTTGGCCATGTTGATGGCGGCCCGCAACGTCCCGCTTGGGGCGAGATCGTTCACCACATCGGGGGAGGGGCTGGAATTTCTGCTCGTTGCGGACATTCAAGGCATCCTTGTTCGAGGCCCGGGTTCCGGCTCGGTACGTCTCGTGGCGCCGATTACCGGCTGGAGTGTCATCACGATCACGGTGTCTGCACCCCGGGCGGTGGCAGGATTGTCCTGTCGAGGGCCAGGGCGAGAGCTTCATGCATGGACGACTAACTCGATCCGTACGAGGCAATCTCGAGCAGATTGCCCTCCGGGTCGCGGAAGTAGATCGAAGTCATCTCCCCCAAAGCCCCCCGCTGGGCGGCCGGGCCGTGGATGATGTCGATGCCCTGTGCGCCCAATTGCTCAATGGCAGCGTCGATCGGGCCGTCTGTAATGAAACAGAGATCCATCGCGCCCGGCGGATCGACCTCCCCTGTCATCCAGTTGCTTGCCCCACTTGGACGAAGATTGATCTTTTGCTGGCCGAATTTGAGCGCGATCCGCCGGATTGGGCCGAAGAATTCCTCTCGTTCGAACCCCAGCACCCGCTCGTACCAATCTGCCATGGACTCGACGTCACGGCAGTTAACGACCACGTGATCGATCCGACTGATCATCGTCTCCCTCCCAGTTTGCAAATGGTTTTCGGCTTGGCGTTCCCGTCACTGGCACCTCGTGGGTCGGCAGCCACGGACATCAACCACGCCGATTGGCGCGTTCCGCTGCATGTTCCGGCGATGACCACCAGGCCCGCCGACGGAGTATTCACGAGCGTGCTGCCTTCGTCGGGTTCAAGGCGCGAGATGCCGCCAAATGCTGCGCCGTGACGGCAAGCGGCGGCACCGCCTTCCGCCGAGTGTTTCTTGGAATGAACCGCCGGATGCGGGCGATGCTTCGATGGAGGCGCCCAGCCACGCCCTCGGCGGCCGGCTGATGAAGCTCTGCACCCGCATTCAGTCCGTCTCCCGGGGCTGCAGATGAACTGTCAAGATGTCGGTGTCGTGGTATTGGCGGTGCCGCACCGACGTCGCGTAGTGGCGCAACAGGCGCAGGGGAGTCTCCGCCTCGTTCGGAATGTCTGTTACACCCTCGTTCAACATCGCGAGCTGATCCTCAAGGTTCGTGCCGGAGCCACTGGCAATAAACTCCAGGTCCGCGGATAGTTCGTCTGCGCTCGCTACCAGCAGCAACTTGCGTTCCTGTTTCTGAGGGCCGTCGCCAAGAAGGATGTGCAGCGCTTCTTCGCCCACGGCGCGCAGCCGGACCATCATCTGCTCGTCATACTGGGTCCGCTGTCCGAAATCCGACAGAAACTTGTCGATTTCGGTGAGGGCGTTTGCGGAAAGGGCGGTGCGCAACCGCTTCGGCCTCCTGCTGGTCAGATCAAGAAAACCCGACAGGAGGATTACGGTGATTCCCCCTGCCGTCATGCCGTGCCCCAACAACTCGCCCCAGGCACCCTGCTGGAGTTCCGGATAGACCATGTCGTACTGGAAGGCGAGGCCCACGGAGAAGGCGAAGCCGACGATCAGGCTTTTTCGGTAGTCCAGCCCATCCTTGATGAGAATCTGCACGCCAAAGACAAACAAGAGGGCGATAGCTACCGCGAAGTAGGCTCCCACGACAGGTCCCGGCAGCGCCAAGACAGCCGCCACCGGTTTGGGCAGGAACGCCAGCGCGACAAACAGAGCGCCGACGCATACCCCGACGGACCGGGCGGCTATACCGGTCAGTTCGGTCAACGCAATGCCAATGCCGTAGGTTGTATTGGGAACCGTCCCGCCGAGGCCGGACAGGAGGTTGCCAAGGCCATCGGCATTGATGGCCCCCTGGATCGACCGGAAATCGATGGCGCGCGGCCGGCGCCACGAGGCGCGCTGAACGGCGATTGCATCGCCCAACGTGTCCATGGCCCCGACCAGGGTAATGATCAGGAATCCCGGAAGCAGGGACCAGAACGTGGCGTCGAAGCTCAGGTCCAGGCCCGGATACGAGCCGAAATCGGGGAGTCCGATCCACGGAGCGTCCACCACACGGCCGATATCGTAGAGACCGAATGCCGCCCCAACGAGGCCTCCTGCAACGATGCCGATAGCCGGGGCCCAGACGCGCAAGGCGCCCGAAAATCGCAGTGCAACCAGGATGATGGCAGCCAGAGTCACCAATGCGGTGATAGGCGCGGCAAGCTGCGCGGACCCGTCAGGAACGTCTGTGAGCTTCCGGAAGACGATTGGCGCAATAGTGACCGGGATCAGCATCAGGACCGTCCCGGCCACCGTGGGCGTGAAGACACGCCGCAGCATGGCCATCTTCGCACCGAGGAAAAACTGCACGAATGAAGAACAGACGATCAGGGTGGCCAATAGTCCCGGTCCGCCTTGTTCGAGCGCAGTCACGCTGACAGCCAGAAAGGCCGAAGTACTGCCCATCACGAGGATGTAACCGGCCCCAAGCCTGCCGATACGGATGGCTTGGACGGCCGTGGCGATTCCGCTCACCACCAGCGCGCCGAACACGGCCCAGTTCAGATAGGCCTCGCTCTCGCCAGCGACTGTGATGAGCACTGCCGGAATCAGCACAACACCGGCAAGGGACAAGATGGTGTACTGAAGGCCCAGACCGAACGTAAGGGGGACGGAAGGACGCTCATCGGCCTCGTAGCGGACTCCGTGGCGAACGGACAATTGGTCTGGAGCCATGATGGAACTCGAACTGGAAGAACTTGGACTGGCATGCCGGTGATCGGGGATACCGGCGGAAGCGGAGAACATAGTCCAGAAAATCTGGAGCCGTCGGCGCACGTGGTGCAGGAAGTGGATCAGGCTCTCCCGCGGCGCGTGCGGACGGCGCGACCGAACGCGCCCCTGCTTCCGCAGATGGCGCTCGACCGCCTTGCCTCGCGCAGCGTTCGAGACGGCACTGACTTGCGCTAACTGTACTCGCCTAAGAGATAACCGTCGGCATCTAGCGGCCAGAAGGGGTTGTGCGCGATTTCCCAGACGTGGCCGTCCGGGTCGGCGAAGTAGCCTGAGTACCCGCCCCAGTGGACCTGCTCCGGTCGCTTCAGGACGGTGGCCCCCGCCGCGATCGCGTCGGCAAATGCCGTGTCCACTTCGGCCGGCGAGCGATAGTTCTGCGCCAAGGTCATGGCCCCCGTGCCGAGGCGGGCTCCGGGGCGTCCCTGGTCCGTTGCCAGGGCGTCGATGCCGATCAGGCCGAGCATCAGGCCTTTCAGCCGATAGAACCTCACCTCCGGCAATTTTTCCGCCGCCTGCCAGCCGAGAGCCTCGTAGAAGGCGCCGGATCGTTCAAGATCGTCGACGCCGAGGGAAATCAGGGTTACCCGTTGTGCGGTCAACTCTTGAGCCATGGCTTGCCTTTTCGTGGTTGCGCCTTCGTCCAGCCAGCCGGTCCGCGCCGGTGCCTGCCCGAGATTTGTGAGCATGCAAGGGGCGGATGGGCTGCGGCGGGGCCACCGAACCGGATCTTTCGGTTCGCGCTTACCGGTGTCAACGGGGCCCGGATGAATGGCCTGTATATGCTTGATTTGGCGATAATTCGAGGCGTCACGCAGTGCAGGCGCGTGCGCACCGCCGGGTTGTGTCCTGCCTGATCCCGGGCTCTGGATCGATGAGGTCCATCGTTGTGCCGGTTGCGTGGCGCCCGGTGCTGCAAGCCGGATACGACTTGTGCCGGACGCAGCCGGTTTCGGTGCGGCCGGCGTTCAGTGGAAATCTCGAGATCTCGGAATGACCCGCTGATTCCTCGGATGGCGCGCAGCCGTCGGGATAGCGGCATGGTGCGTTTGGTGCCGGGCAGCCGTCGCGGTGTGTTCCGACAGCAGGGAAAGCCAGCCCGTGATGTCCTCAAGGCTGTCGGCGACCAGATGGACGATGTTGCCGGTGCGCTGAATGCGTCCCCTGACCAGGGCCAGCCGGCTGGTCATCACGGCCCGGCGGAACCTTTCGGTGGTTCGGGGCCAGGCCACGATGTTGACGACGCCGGTTTCGTCTTCCAGGGTCATGAAGATGACTCCCTTGGCGCTTCCGGGGCGTTGCCGCGCCAGGACGATGCCGGCAGCGGCGGCTCCCTGGCCGTCGCGAGCGTCCCGGTTGATCTGTTCGGCCGGCAGGGCGCCCGCGCCCGCAAGTTTCCCACGCAGGAATGAGACGGGATGCGCCTTCAGGGACAGGCGCAGGGCCCGGTAATCGGCAAGGACGTGTTCGCCCGGCGGCATGGCCGGCAACGGCATGCCTGAAGCGTCGCCGGCGTCGAGATGGTCTGCGAACAGGGGCAGCTCGGGCGTGTCCTCAAGGACATCCCATAGTGCCTGGCGCCGGTCGAGGCCGATGGAACGGAAGGCGTCCGCTTCGGCCAGGCACTTGAGGGTGGTATCCGGAACGCCGGTACGGCGGCGAACATCGGCGACGCTGACGTACCGCCTGCTGCGTTCCCTGACCACGCGACGGACGTCGTCTTTGCGCAACCCTCCGATCTGGCGCATGCCGAGCCTGAGCGCCAGATGCCCGTCGGGTGCCGGTTCCAGCGAGTTGTCCCAATGGCTCATGTTGATGTCGGCGGACCGTACCTCGACACCATGCTCGCGAGCGTCGCGCACGATTTGCGCCGGCGCATAGAAGCCCATGGGCTGCGCGTTCAACAAGGCACAGGCAAACGTTTCGGGATGGTGGCACTTGAGCCATGACGACACGTAGGCGAGGTGCGCGAAACTGGCGGCATGGGACTCCGGGAACCCGTACTCGCCGAAACCCTCGATCTGGCGGAAGCAGCGTGCGGCAAGCTTTGGGTCGTAGCCGCGCCTGATCATGCGGCCGACCATCTTCTCGCGGAGCAGGTGCAGGGTCCCGCGTTTCCGGAAGGTGGCCATCGAGTGACGCAGGGCATTGGCTTCGTCGGGACTGAACCTGGCCGCCGTGATCGCGATGCGCATCGCCTGTTCCTGGAAGAGTGGAACCCCCAGGGTTTTTTCCAGCACTCTTTGCAGTTCGTCCGGTGGGCCGTGCTCCGGGCTGGGTTCGGGGTAAACCACCCGTTCCAGGCCGTCGCGCCGCCGCAGATAGGGGTGCACCATGTCACCCTGGATTGGACCGGGACGGACGATCGCGACTTCGATCACGAGATCGTAGAAGCACCGCGGCTTGAGACGCGGCAGCATGTTCATCTGGGCGCGGCTTTCGACCTGGAACACGCCAATGGAATCAGCGCAGCACAGCATGTCGTAAACCGCCGGGTCCTCGCGTGGCACGTCAGCGAGTTTCAGGTCGATGCCCCGGTGGCATTTCAGCAATTCGAACGCCTTGCGGATGCAGGTCAGCATGCCGAGGCCCAGCACGTCGACCTTCATGAACCCGAGAGCTTCCAGATCGTCCTTGTCCCATTCGACAAACGTGCGCTCCGGCATGGCCGCATTGCCGATCGGCACCATCTCGCACAAGGGGCTGCGACTCAGCACAAACCCGCCGACATGCTGGGAAAGGTGGCGGGGAAACCCGATCAGCTGGGAGGCCAGGGCCAGGGTCATGCGAAGGCCCGGATTGGCGGGGTCAAAACCGGCCTCACGGACACGTTTTTCCGAGAATCCTCCCTCTTGCCTGAGGGAATCGGTCAGGGCCGCCGCCGTGTCCTCGGATAGGCCCATGGCCTTGCCGACTTCACGGGCGGCGCTTCGGGCGCGGTAGGTGATCACGGTCGCGGCCAGGGCCGCACGGTCCCGGCCGTACCGCCCGTAGATGTACTGGATGACCTCCTCGCGCCGTTCGTGCTCGAAATCGATGTCGATGTCGGGCGGCTCCCCGCGCTCGGGAGAGATGAAGCGCTCGAACAGCAGGTCGATCTCGGTCGGGTTGACGGCGGTAATGCCGAGGCAATAGCAGACCGCTGAACTGGCTGCCGAGCCGCGTCCCTGGCACAGGATGTCCTTTCGCCTGGCGAACTGCACGATGTCGTGGACCGTGAGGAAATAGCAGGCGTAGGCGAGCTGATTGATGAGGGCAAGCTCGCGTTCCAGGGTGTTGCGGAGCGCCGCAGGAAGCCCGTCGGGGAAGTGCCGGGCGGCCCCTTCCCAGGTCAGATCTTCCAGGTGCTGCTGCGGGGTCTTGCCTGCAGGCACGGGCTCATCCGGGTAGTCGTACGCCAGCTCGTCCAGACGGAAATCGATCGAGTCGGCAATCTCGACGGTCCGGGCGGTCAGTGCTTCGTGCCCGGCGAAGAGGCGCATCATCTCGGTCGGGCTCTTCAGATGACGTTCTGCATTGGCGTTCAGCAGGTAGCCGGCGCTCTGGACGGACGTGTGTTCCCGGATGGCCGTCAGGACATCCTGCAGCGGGCGGCGCTCGGGGAGGTGGTAGAGAACGTCGTTGGTGGCGACCAGCGGCATGTCATGGCGGTCAGCGAGCCTGGCCAGCCGGGCGATGCGGGTGCGATCATCACCCCGGTAGAGCATGTGAACAGCCAGGTAGCACGATCCCGTGAGGTGGCCGCGTAACCCGGCCAGGTTTTCGGCGAAGGTCTCGACGTGCGGGCCGGGAGGGGGCAGGACGATGAGGACCTGGCCCTCGGCATGGGCGCGGAGGTCCTGCAGATGGAGCCGGCACTTGCCCTTGTCCGCGCGCCGCTGTCCCAATGTCAGCAGGCGGCAAAGGCGGCCATAGGCTGCACGGTCGCGCGGATAGCACAGCAGGGAAGGGCCGTCCTCGAGATCAAGGCGGGCACCGGCCAGCAGACGGATTCCCGCCTCCTTGGCAGCCACGTGGGCCCGCACGATGCCGGCCAGCGAATGCCGGTCGGTGATGCCGATCGCCGACAGCCCTAGCGCCGTCGCCCGTTCCACCAGCTCCTCGGGATGGGAGCCGCCCCGGAGGAAGCTGAAGTTGGTGGTCGTCTGTAATTCGGCGTACAAGGCGCGTCATCCGTACAGGCCGTGGAGAAACCAGCGCGGAACGCCGTCGCCACGGAGGTCGGCGCGGTAGAGCCAGTAGCGATGGCCATCCGTGTCTTCGACGCGCCAATAGTCGCGCGTCGCCTGGCAGCTGTCCGGCGCCCACCATTCCGGAGCGATGCGCTCAGGGCCGGCGGCCCGGGCGATGCGGAAGCGCACCCGCCGCCAGATGAACAGGCGCGGCGGGCCATCCGGGATCAGGGCGATGACCTGCAGGGGCTCCGGGCGTTCAAACAGGCGCAACGGGCGCGGGGGGAGGTCCGGGTACGAAGACGGGGAGGCCGGGGCTTCGCCGGGTCCGGCAAGGCGTTCGGCCTGTTCCGGGAAGCGGTGCCCGGTGGCGACCGGACGCCGGACAGCGCCGGCTCCCAGACGCGCCGCGAGCCGGTCGATGAGCAGGTCAAGATGGTCCTGCTGGCCGTCGTCGAGCGAAAGCTGCCGGGCTGACAGTGGTTCGACCGAGGCCGCGTGCAGCACGATGGCATCGATCCCGAACCCGGGGTCCACGGTTTCAAGCTCGCCCACGAGCAGACGCCGGAGATGGTCTGCGTCCCGTGTCGGCCGGGATGCCGCCACGGTGTGTTCGGTCACGCTTCCATCGATCCCGAAGCACCAGAGCACCAGTCGCCGCGCACCGCGGTGGTCGCGTTTCAGCGCAGCCGTGGCGCGGGCCATCACGTTGACCAGCGCGGCTTCCAGCCCCTCCCTGTGCATGACCGGTTCCGCAAAATCCAGGCGCCAGCGATAAGCCGGCGGAGGAATCAGAGGGGAGAGATGTTCGTTCCGGTCTCCGAGAATCCGGTCGAGGCGCTGGAGCAATCCGTTTCCGGCCCCGCAGGATGGGAACCGGCGCAGCAGGGCTGTGCGCGGCAATCGAATGATCGCCCTGATGGTGGTCAGCCCCAGATGGCGCAGTGTCAGGGCATCGTCGCGCGTCACGCCGAGCGCTTCGACGGGCAGGGGGGCCAGGGCTTCCCGGAGGTTGCCGGGGGGGACGATGCGTCGGCACTCAGGGGCGAAGCGGGCCAGGGCCCTGGCCGCGCCCGGGGTATCGGCGAGCCCCAGCCGGGCCTCCAGTCCGAAGCCTGTCAGCCGTTTCGAAACGGTTTGCACCATCGCCGGTTCGCCCCCGAACAGATGGGAACAGCCGGTGACATCGAGCAGAAGGCCGTCGGTGCCGTCGCATGCGACGCGGGGTGTGAAGCGGCCGCACCACAATCCCAGCCGCGTCAGGGCCTGCTGGTCGGCGGCCGGGTCCGCCGTTCCCACGGCGACCCCGGCCACCAAGGCGCGTGCATCCACCAGACGCATGCCGGGCAGCAGGCCGGCCTGTTCGGCCCGCTGATCGACGGCCGTCAGCACCATCCCGCGTCGGCCGGGGGCCGCCAGTACCAGTGGGGAAGGTTTAACCGGCTCGAAGGAGTGCGGAGCGGAGCGTGCGCTGCTGATCAGCGGCTGCTGCCGCCGGTCGATGGCCCAGCGCGGCAACCACACGGAAAGCACCCGTCTCATGGTGCCATTCCACGTCGCCCCGGGCTGGCCGCCCGCCCCGGCAACGGACGAGTCCGAGGCGCCACCGGGGTGCTCCGGGAGCGCGGATGTCGAGCGAGTCGCGGCCGGAGGGGAGAGTCCTGACCAGCCATCGCGTGGCCGCTGCGCTGGTTGGAGCGAGTCCATCGTCGCGCAGCAGCAAGGCGGGCGTCATGCTTTCCTGGGCGGCCAGCGACAGCCGCCGGGTCATGGTGAAACCGGTGCTCCTGATGGCCGCGAACGCCGCCGCCAAGGCGCCGGAGCGCAGCCCTTCTTCCAGGACCCATAGGACCTCCTTGTCATGCCGGGCCCGGACCATCAGCAGCGCGGCTGGATTACCGCCGAGGTCACGCCATCCCCAGCCGTACAGACGGCCGGACCGGCCTGCGCCGCTCTCGCAGACCAGAATGGTCTCGCGTCCGTCGCGGCGGGACAGTCGCTGCAGAAGGGCGGCGAGGAAGGCCGCGGCTGACGGTCCGTCCGTGCCGGCGGCGCCGGCTGCTTCGTGCAGGGCGCCCAGGGTCAGCCCGTGAGGGGGGAGGGCGCCATCCAGCGCCTTGATCCCCGGCAGCCATGCGGCATCCGGTTCGGCAGGTACGTGCGTCTGGGGCGGCCGTTCCAGTGCCGAGATTCGCTGGCGCAAGGCTGCCAGTGCGACGAGACGGGAGTTCTTGTCCACGACCTACCCACCTGGTCCGTGCATCTTAAATCTGAATGTTCTTTATATGTTCTATTAATGATGTGTCAAGAACCGGACCCCGGGTACCGCCATTCGTGTTCCCGCCGCCGGATTCCATCGGAGCCGAGGCTCGGGAATCGCTTACGTCCGGTTACGGCCGGTTAGCCTTTCAGATTGCTCCCGGTCAGGCCTGGCGGAGGTCGGACCGGGACGTCGGGCGGGATGTCCAGTAGGAAATCACGCGGACCACGATGGCGGAGACGGCAAAACAGAGTACGAGGAACGGCCCGGCAGGAAGATCGGCGACGGTTGATACCAGGATTCCTGCGATGACCGCCGCGCCGCCGCTCAACAGGGCGCGCGACAGATTGTACGAACCATCCGCCCGTCGCCCGGAAAGCGCCGGCAGAATCAGGCTCGCGAAGACGACGTACACGCCCAGCAACTGCACGGATGCGGTGATCGCAAGTGCAAACAGCAGGAAGAACCCTTGTCCGGACCGGAGATTCGGGTACCCGAGCCACAGTCCCGCGACGAGCAGATATACCGGCAGGAATGCGGCGATATCCGACCATGACGTGAACAGGATCTGGCCTGAGAGCACGTGCTCAAGCTCTTCCCCTCCATGCGGGTTGTTGGCGAGCAGCAGCAGTGTCACCGACGCCGCAACGATGAAGCAGCTGCCGATGACCGCCTCCTGCTCGGCGGGCATGATCTTCTCCACCCACCGGAACAGGAACGCAAACGCCGCCGCCGCTCCGAATGCCGCGACCTGGACTCCGGCCCACGACGGCTCCATCACCCAGACGTTCAGCGCGACGATCGCGACGCCGGCCACCTGTGCCGTGGCTAAGTCGATAAAGACGATTCCCCGCTTCAGGACCTCGATCCCAAGCGGCACGTGCAGCGCTGTACACAAGAGGCCGGTCACGAACGCCGGCAGGACGATCTCAATGAGTTCAGTATTGATCATGTACTTCTTCCAGCCGTGCGAGCGTGACGTCAAAAAGGTCAAACAGGTTGTCGACGCCCTCCAGACCGCCGACGGTGAAGGGCAGCTCGACAATCGGGATTCCAGCCCGGTCGGAAACCCACTCCATCCCCTCGGTCGGCTCATACGGAGCGCGAAGGATCGCATGGGCTCCGGCACTCCGGGCGAGTTCCAGGACCTTTTGGAGATGGCCAATGGTCGGCGGGACGCCAGGGAGGCGTTCAATTGTTGCGGCCTGCTTGATGCCGGTCCACTCGTACAGATAGGCCCACGCTTCGTGGTACGCGACAACGGACATGCCGGCCAGGCGGGACGATCGTTCCAGCCATCCTGCCGTCGCCGCCCGCCAACGCTCCTGGAATGCCGACAGCTGCCGGCGATATGTCTCGGTGTTATCTGGATCAATCGCCACGAGCCGGCGGGCCAACTCCGTGGCCATGAAGTCGATGTTCTCCGGCAGGAGCTGGACGTGCGGATTGCCCTCCGCGTGCACGTGCCCAGGGCTGCGGTCGACGCGGCTTGGCGGATTCAGCAATCGTACGTGCTCGCTGGCAATCAGGTGACCTGGCTGACCATGCTGGAGGGACTGAGGCGCCCCACGCTGCAGGATTACCGGGAGCCATGCCCCTTCCAGGCCTGCCCCGGAGCAGAACAGAACATCCGCCCGGCGCATCTGGTCGATGAGACTCGGGCGCAACCGGATGTAGTGCGGGTCTTGACGGCCATGCGTTGCCGCGTAGACGCTAACCGCCTCGCCCCCGACCTCCGTTGACACCGCCGCCCATTCGGGTTCGCAGGCGAAAATCCGTACTTCGGCAGAGGCCGGGGAGGGATCGACCATCCCCGGCACAGCCAGCGGGACGATCCAGATCGCTCGGGCAAGTCGTCTCGGCAACATCGCCCGGTCCCGATCAGTGCGCATGCGTTGCATACGCACCCGAACCCATGATGAACTGCAGGCCCACTCGTTTGGCGGTCCCGACGCGCGTCGGGGATTCGCGGTTGGGCGGCGGCCGCATCCATCCGAAGCGGCTGTTCGTCCGGTCGCCCTGCAGCGCGATGGTGGAGGGATAGTGTTCGACCTGGTACTCGTCGTTCATGACGTCGATGGCCACCCTGACCGGTCTGAGGCGTCCGCAACAGGCACTGATCGCCGTGCGCGGTCGAGCGTGCAGGTCTGCTGCAACCTATCAGCCGGCACCTGTGCCGTCGACTTCGTTGAATTCCGCTTCGTCTCCTTCGACGGCGTTGAATCCGGCTCCGATTTGTCAGGAACTTTCGCTCTGCAGGGTGACTTCCTGTTCGCGGGGATTGCCTGTGGCCACAAACGCGCAGTGGACGTCGAAACCGTAGAGGGACGTCTCTCCGGTGAACAGGCCCCCCGTGAACGGCTCAAGATGCTCATGCTCGTCACGATCGGCATGGTCATCCCATGGTCGTCGCCACTCCTGTCGATTGCAGTGATCCGCTCCACGCGTACACACGGATTCGAACCGGCCGGTTGCGGTCGAACTCACCCTCGCGGCAGGCGTAGCCGAGGTTGCGCCAACGCCGTTCCCGGAAGCGCCGCCGCGAACTCGAGTCCGGTGACGCTATCCGGTTGGTTGCCGAAAGCCCGGAACGGACGCGGACTGATCTGGGATGGCCTCCAGCCGGGTCAGGATCTCGGAGAAGAAGGAGAAGAGGTCGCTGACTTCAGGGTAGGATCCCACCGTGGAGGGCAGTTCCACGATCGGGAGGCCACTTCTCTCCGAAAGCCATTCCGCGGCATCGGTGGGCTCGTAGTTGGCGCGAATGATGGCCTTGACGTCCGTCGAACGGGAATGTGCGAGCACTTCCTGAAGGAACGGGGCGGACGGCGGAATGCCGGCCACGCGTTCCATGGAGGCGACCCTTTCCAGGCCCAACCAGTCGAAGAGATAGGCCCAGTAGGCATGCTGAACGATCAGCGGGGTGCCACGGAGCGCTTCCGCACGGGCGTCCCATTCCGCTGTTGCGTTGTCCCAGCGGGCATGGAAGTCTGCCAGCCGGGTCTGGTAGGCATCGGCACGATCCGGATCGATCGCACCCAGGCGTGCGGCGAGCTCACTGGCAAGCACCCTGATGTTGCGCGGGTCAACGTGGACGTGCGGATTGCCGCTTGCGTGGACGTCGCCCAGGCTGCGGTCGATGACCGCGGGACGTTCCAGGACATCCACGTGTTCGGCCGCCATCAGGTGTCCCGGCTGTCCCGGTTGGATGCCGATTCGCGCCCCCCGCTGCATGAGGACCGGGAGCCAGCCGATCTCAAGCTCGGCCCCGGAGCAGAACAGGAGATCCGCGCGGCGGATCTGGGCGATCAGGCTTGGCCGGGCGCGGATGTGATGGGGGTCCTGCCCGCCGTGCGTCGCCGAGTACACGGTGACGTCACCGCCGCCCACTTCCTGGGCGAGGGAGGCCCACTCGGGTTCGCAGGCGAATACCCGCACCTCCGCCGAGGCCGGGAGCGCGGACAGGGCCGCCGCTGCCGTTAGGCAGCCCGCAATCAGGGCGCGTGTCAGGAAACGATGCATGGCGCCCTCCGTCAGAACGTGTGGGCCGCGTGGGCGCCGAGACTCATGATGTACTGCACCAGGATCTGGTCATCCTGCTCGACGAACAATACGGCGTCGGGATCGGGGCCGTGGACGAATTTATGGACTTCCTCGCGGTTGTACTGCAGCCGGATGCGACTGAACTCGCTGTTGGTCCAGTCCGCCATGACCGCGTAGGCAACGGAGTCGTCGAGGTTAGGAGTGGCAAGGTCGTGTTCGCAATGGTCCTCGTGCAGCACGCACGCAGGAATGTCCGGCGGGCTCAGCCGCGCGTAGCGGGCACCAACCCTGAAGTTGCGATTGAGTTTGTAGATGCCCTGCACGTAGAACCCCATGGAGGTCGAATCGCTGAAAGACGGGGTGTCGTACTCACCCGGCAGGCTGTACATGCCGTCCTCTACCCGCCAGAACACCTCTCCCTGAAGGATCATCTCCTGTTCGCGGGGATTGCCCGTGGGGGCCCAGGTCAAACGGGCGTCGACGGCATACATGGTCACGTCGCCTGAGAATTCACCGTCGACGAACGCGTCGATGTTTGCCCACTCGAAGGGACCTTCTTCTTCGGCGTGGAGATGTTCGTCGTCGTGATGCATCTCTTCGTCTTCGTCGTGATGCATCTCCTCGTCGTGGTCGTGATGCATTTCTTCGTCTTCATCGTGATGCATCTCTTCGTCGTGGTCGTGCGCGTCTTCCCCTTCCTCGTGTGCGTGTTCCTCTTCCTCCCCACCATGCCCGTGGTCGTGGGCGCCGCCGCTGCGGTGGTGGGCTTCGCCTGCCAACATGTACGCGCCAATGCGCCAGGCACCGTTGCGGCCGAAGTCACCGCCGATCCGCCCATAGGCAGACAAGGTACTGGTGCCGCTCTCAGAGTTTGCAAAGGGGAAGTCTCCGCCACGGAACAACCCGCCTCCGACCTCGGCGTAGATGTCCGTCGGCAGGACGTAGGAGAGCTCGAGGCCGTCGTCGTTGAACGCCTCGTGAAGGAACGCGCGGTAGGGGAGTGGACGGTCGGAGAAATCGTCGGCGTGCAAATGGATCTCGTTCAGGTACCCGAAGGTCCAGAGCGCCCGCCCGGCCTTGATCCGTGCGCCGTCCGGCAGGCCGGCGCCCGGCAGCGTCTGGACGTAGAGCTCCTCCAACGCCAGTTCGACCGACTCGCCCGGGTGGGCGTCCATCGCGATCGTCGCGGCGCCAAAGAACTTGTCGTCCACATTCCCGCTCAGCGCCAATTCGGGGTGGCCCAGCGCGAGACCTTCGAGCGGGCGTTCGGACCCGTGGCCCACCTGGAACCCGGCAGGGTTGAAGTCATGGTCGGCGGAATGGGTGGAGTAGCGGGCATCCAGGACCAGGCCGATCGCGGGGTTGAAGACATTGTCCGTGGTGGCTGTCTTGCGCCCCATCGGGGAGGCCATCGGCTGTGCGGGCTGGGCGGGGGCGGTCGACATGGCCTCAAGCTGCCCTTCCAGGGCCTGGATGCGGGCCTCGTATTCCTGCTTGATGGCCTGGATCTCGGCGGCGAGCTCCTCTGCCGTCGGGGCCGCATCCTGTGCGTGCGCCTGTAGCGCGACGCATGCCACGATGAACGAAAATCCCGTTGCCCACAGAGCCTGGAAGATGGTGCGCATGTAGAAATCCCTTTTCCTGTCCGAACCGAGAGCCGGCAATTCGCTGCCCCACCCGGCACGACAGAAATGCCGACCGAATGGCTCCGGGCAGAGTCCCGGACCAAACGAAACAATATAACAACTCATTTATTGGGGCAATCGGGCAATCGCCTTCCGGTCACGAACGCCCGGAGGCGGCCTGTGCGACCCGTGCGCAACATCAACCTCGCCGGCGGCGCACGGGTCGTTCTTCCCGCCGGTGCGAGCACCGGTGACGGGTCTGTAGATATCGGGTCACGCAGACGGCGGAGGGGCCCGAATGCGATTCGCTCTCGGCGGGCGGATCGCGACCGAAAGCGAATCGGGTATGGCTGACGGCTCAAGAACGCTGGGTACGCGATCCTGCAGAGCAAGAGGGAGAAAAAGAGAGAACTCTGCAGAAACGAGCGGGAACTCGCATGGACCTTGGTCATCGTGCGAATGCTCGTCGTGACCGAACTCCACCGCATGGCGGCTGGCGGCAACCGGTGCCGCCAGGAGGCCGACGGCGAGCGCAACGCCGATGCAGCTTCGGGCCCGGGACGTGATCCCGTTGCCAGCGCAACGAGCCATGTCCCGCAGGCTACCGCACATGTCTATCCCCAAGAGGGGTGCGTGCACGCTGGGCTTTGGGCGCGGCGGCACGCCGGCTCCCTGGACCATTGCGGCCGGACCTGTCAGGCAAGATGACGATCAATGTTCCGGTTCGTCCGATGACCGGATGGCCTATGCACGGGATTCATTGGTTGCACATGCGGAGTCCGCACCGACGATGCGGGAATGGACACAGGAACCGTTACTTCAGTGGTGCCGGTTCATGCCCAACGGTGTAGTGCCATCGTTGCGGACCGTGGTTGGCCGGGTACACTGCCGCCGCGAGGAGGATCGCGAATGAGTTCCCCAATCGTTGCCCAGTCGGAGCCCTACGGTGTCGAACTAGAGGCTGGAAAAAACTATGCCTGGTGCGCTTGCGGCCGAAGCGCCAACCAGCCCTGGTGCGACGGCTCGCACCGGGATACCGAATTCTCACCGATCGTCTGGAAGGCGGAGAAAACGGAGACGGTGTTCCTGTGCGGGTGCAAGTCGACGGGCGATTCCCCGTATTGCGACGGTACGCACAACCTGTTGTGATCATGTGGACGACCGAGCAGTCGGCGGCGCTGCTGCTGGAGCACCGACGGGGGCTGCGATCCCAGGGTGAACTCCCGGCCGGAGTCGTGCCGCAGGATCACGACTCTGCCTACCGGGTTCAGGATGCACTGATCCAGCTTCACATGGACGCCGGCGAAGGTCCGTTGGCCGGCTGGAAGGTCGCGCTCACCAACCCGGCGATGCAGGCGATGTTCGGGGTGGACGAACCGGCCGAAGGGGCGATCTTCGAGCCGCTGGTGTATTCGTCGCCGGCTCGACTGGACCCGGAGAGGTACCGGCATCTGGGCGCGGAGGGCGAGATCGTCCTCCGGATGCGCGAATCGCTCGTGCCCGATCAGGCCCCCTTTACCGCGGCAAGCGTGTCGGAGGCCGTCGGCGGGTACATGGCCGGAATCGAAATCGTGGATGACCGGGATGCGGGCGCCGATGCGACCATCGGACTTCTCGTCGCGGACAACGCGATGAATTACGGCTGTGTGATCGGCCAGGAAGAGGTCTACACGCCGGCCGTCAACCTCGCGGCCGTTTCGGGACGCCTGAGCATCGACGGGC
Source organism: Alphaproteobacteria bacterium (assembly GCA_022824395.1). GTDB lineage: Bacteria > Pseudomonadota > Alphaproteobacteria > TMED109 > TMED109 > VXPW01. The sequence continues at coordinate 7,603 of JAJDZX010000078.1, read as the reverse complement.
AGCCCGCCGGCGAGGGCGTGGGCGAAAACGTGCTCGGCGGGCCGCTGGAGGTGCTCGCGCTGCTGGGGAACTCGCTGGCGAGACGTGGGCGCAGCCTCGACGCCGGCGCCATCGTCATGACCGGCAGCCTCGCCGTGACCGTCTGGCCTCAGCCTGGCGAGACGGTCCGCTGGGAAGTCGACGGCCTGGAAGCCGTCGAATTCACGCTCGAGGGCTGAGGGGTCCGGCCGGCGATGGGCATGTTGGAGGAGATCCGCGTCCACCGGTTGGTGGAGCGTTTTCTGGCCGACCGGGCCGATGGTACGGCCTTCGACGGCGCCTGGGACAAGAGCCTGACGCCGCAAACCATGGTGGAGGCCTACCGGGTCCAGGATTCGATCATCCGGCGCATGCGTTCCCGGGGCACGGAACCGGGTGGCTGGCGCATCGCCTTGACGACCGATGCAGTCCAGAAACAGCACGGTGTCGTGCATCCGATCGTGGGGCCGATCTGGCGTCAGGACTTGCTCGGTTCGCCATCCACGCTGTCCGAGGGCGGGCGGCACAGCCCGGAGGCGGGCCCCGAGCTTGCGCTCCGAATCGGGAAATCGATGGGAGGGGACGATGGGCCCTGGGACCGGGAATCGGTTGCCGGTTGCGTCGGCTCGGCGGCATTGGCGATCGGCGTCTTCGATGACCGCCATGTTTCCGGACTGGCGGAGTACACCATCAGTCTCGGAATCGCGGATCTGGCCGGTTCAGCCGCTTGCGTGCTTGGCCAGGAGATCGATGACCTCGATGTGCTCGAACGCGAACCCCTCGAGTTCAGGACGACGCTGGACGGACGTGAGGTCGGGGTGGCCAGCACGTCCGCGTACCTCGCGCATCCCTACGAAATCCTGTCGTGGGTCGCGACCCATCTCAACGTCCGTCGTCGGCAACTGGAATCCGGCGACGTGGTGTTGCTGGGGTGCCCCGGTGAACCGTTTCCTCTTGGCGCGGGGGATCAGATCACCGTGGCCAATGAAACCCTCGGCACTGTGACGCTGACCCTCGAGGGGCAGCCCCAGGCCGCGGAGGCCACCTCATAGGCGGGGACGCCGTTCACAGGTGAACTCGGTGTAGCGATCCCGGGTGTGAAACAGTAGCCCGGCAGGGTCGGCCGGCGTGTAGGGCGACGGCTTGACGTCAGCCCACTCGCCGTCGTCTCGGAGGCCTCTGCACATCAATTCGGCGTCGTCCGGACGCTGCACCCGCAACTCGTACTGGTTGACGCAGTCGCACGCGCAGACCTCCAGCACGTCGAACCCGTCAACAGGTACCTCTTGGCCGGCATGCGCCTGAGCGCCCAGCCACCCGGCCACGATCCAGCCCGTCACGATTCGGAGCAACGTTCGCATGCCCGCATGGTGCACGGAACGGGCCGGCTTGCCAAGTTGCGCCGGTTGCGGGCGCGCGCAGGAGGGGCCTGTCCACGACGTACCCGGTTCCGGGGGGCCGATGGCGCCCGTCGGGCATCGCCGGGTGCATGGAACGCATGGCGCCGAGGAAACCGGCGCCCGCGACCTTTGCTGATCGCCACGGTGGTGGCGGCCGGATGAGTCGGGGACGGAGACACGCTCTGGAGGGAGGGCACTGCCCGTCCCCGCCAGTTTGGCCCCGAAAAAGACACGAAGCGGCGCCTGCCCGGCGGCGGATGGTGCGGGGTTATCCGGACCATGGAGCGCGGCTGCACGCTGCACGAAAAAAAGCCGGACGGGCATTGCCCGTCCGGCTTTCGAGTTCGCATCGGAGTGCCGGGACGGGGCAGAACCCCGTCCCGGTTTCCGTCTTGGTTCAGCCGGCGGCGATGTCTTCCGGCCGGATCGGCAGATTGCGAATCCGCTTCCCGGTCGCGTCGAAGATCGCGTTGGCCAGAGCCGGAGCGAACGGCGGCACCATCGGCTCGCCGACACCACTCGGAATGTGGTCGTTCTCGATCCGGTGGAGATGCACGTTGAGCGGAGAGTCGTCGATCCGCGACACAGGGTAGTCGTGGAAGTTGCTCTCGTTCACCGCGCCTTGGCCGTACGTGATCTGGCCGAACCGGGCGATGGTGTTGCCGTAGACGGCAGCGCCTTCGCACTGGGCCCGGATCCGCTCGGGGTTGGCACCCAGACCGCAGTCCAGCACCGTGTCGACCCGCGTGACGGTGTAGTTGCCGTCGTCCGCGACCTGGACCCGCACCGCCTGGGCGATGTAGGACAGGAACGAACGGTGCACCGCGAGGCCGAGGCCGTGTCCCTTCGGAAGCGATTTTCCGTAACCGGATACATCGCGTGCCTTCCGCAGGACGGCCGCCAGACGCCCGGTGTCGATCGGGTAGTCCTCGATCGGGTCACCGTAGTTCCAGTAGTCCTCGACCCCTTCTTTCGTCAGGTCGATGATCGCCGGTTCGCCGATCAGCTCCAGCTGGAACTCGACCGGGTCGCGGCCGATTTCGTGTGCCAGCTCATTCGCGAAGCTGTTGATCGCGAAGGAGTGCTGGATGTTGTTCACGGAGCGGTACCAGCCGATCCGGGTGTGCAGGTTGGCATCCCCGTTCTCGATGCGGATGTTCTCGATCGAGTTGTAGGGCATGTCGATCAGGCCGAGACCGTGCTCAATGTTGAACCCGATCTTCTGTTCCGGGACCCACAGACCCAGGATGGACGGGAACGCGACACCGTGCCGCCATCCGGACACCCGTCCGGCGTCGATCACCGCGCTGATGCTCTGCGCACTGGCGGCGTGGTAGTAGCCGTTCTGGACTTCGTCTTCACGGGTCCAGACCAGCCGCACCGGCGCGCCGACTTCGCGCGAGAGGTAGGCCGCTTCCACGGCGTAGTCCGCCTTGGATTTCCGGCCGAACCCGCCACCGAGGAGGGTGATGTGCACCAGCACGTTTTCCTTCTCGATGCCGAGCACCTCGGCGATCGTGTCCCGGACCGCCATCGGATGCTGGGAAGCTGCCCAGATCTCGACCTTGCCGTCCTGGTAGTTGGCGACCGCTGCCGGCGGCTCCATCGGTGTGTGGATGAAGAACGGCACGAAGTACTCGCGGGTGAACTCCTGCGCTGACGCCTTGTCCCGGGCCAGCTCGTAGCTGCCGCGTTCACGGATCGTGGTGCCGGGTTCCGCCGCCGCCTTGCGCAGCGCAGCGTCGTACGACGGGCTGTCGAGAGCGCTGTTCTCGGAGTCGGACCACTGGACCTGGAGCGCCTTGCGGCCTTCCAGGGCAGCCCACGTGTTGTCGGCGATCACGGCGACACCACCCAGCTGCTTGAACGCGATCGGAAGCTCGGGCATCGGCAGCTCGACCGTCCCACGGACACCCGTGATGGCCATGGCGGCGGAGTCGTCGTAGCTCTCCACCTTGCCGCGGTACACCGGTGAACGCGCGACGACGGCGGTCTTCATGCCGTCCAGCATCGTGTCCGCACCGAACGTGCCCTTGCCGGTGGTCATGTCGACCAGGTCGACGTAGGCGTCCGGCGTGTAGGCGGATTCGTTGGCGATGTACTTCCAGTCGCTCCGGTCCTTGACCTGGACCGTTGCCGGGTCCGGGGCCTCGAGGCCGGAAGCGGTGGCGACGAGCTCGCCGAAGTCGGCGGAGCGGCCGCTCGGAGCGTGGCTCACGCGGTGGTTCTGCGCGACACACTCTTCAGCTGGCACCCCCCACATCTCGGCAGCAGCCATTTCGAGCATCTTGCGCGCGCCGGCGCCGGCAGCTCGGAGATGGTTGATGTCGCGGCGGACCGAACGGGAACCGTCGGTGTCGAGTTCCTGCCCGAAGTCGTTCCACTTCTGTTCGGCGTCCGCCTGGACGACCGAGCAGCGGGCCCAGTCGGCTTCCATCTCGTCGGCGATGATCATCGGGAGCGAGGTGCGGACGCCCTGACCCATCTCGGATCGGGCGCAGGTAATGGTGACGGACCCGTCACCGTCGACTGCGACGAAGAGGTTGGCGTCGAGCTTCCCCTCGGCCGCGTTGGCGGGAAGGCCAAGCAGCTGGTCCGCGCCAATGCGGGCGCCAATGACGAAGCCACCGGTGCCGGCAATGCCCTTGAGAACCGTCCGTCGGCTCAGATTAGTAAGCATCGTCATGGTCAGACCTCCTTCGCTGCCGTTTTCACGGCCGCGAAAATCCGCTGGTACGTGCCGCACCGGCAGATGTTGCCGCTCATGCCGTCCAAGATCTCCTGATCCGAGGGATCCGGGTTCTGGGAAAGCAGGGCCGCCGCCTGCATGATCTGGCCAGACTGACAGTAGCCGCACTGCGGGACGTTGTGGGCACGCCAGGCGCGCTGCACGGGGTGGTTGCCCTCCGCGTCCAGGCCTTCGATCGTGGTCACTTCCATCCCCTCAGCGGCCGATACGGGTGTAACGCACGCCCGTACCGCTTCACCGCCCACATGGACGGTGCAAGACCCGCAAAGGCCGGTGCCACACGCGAACTTGCTCCCGGTAAGCCCGAGCACGTCTCGGACATACCAAAGCAGGGGCATGTTCGGGTCACCGCCGAATTCCTGCGGGCTGCCGTTGACAGTCAAATTCATGTCAACTTCCTCCTCGTTGTGTCCGGGCCCACAGTGCAGGTCCGGGACGGATGGCCGGCGTGACACTCCCTCCACTTAGAAGGCGCCGCCACGTCGACAGCCCGCCCATGGTACTTTGCGAGGCCCGCAACTCCAAATCGGCGCGTTTGGCCCGGTCAGGCGGCAGTTGCGACGGCTCTTGGCGGGCGGTGTGGAGTGCAGGATGGACAGTCTCGTCTATGCGGACGGAACGTGGCACGAGGGCGACCCGCCGCTGATCGGCGCGCTCAGCCAGAGCTACATGCACGGCACGGCCGTCTTCGACGGGGCGCGGCTGTTCAACGACTGCGTCCCCGACCTTCGCCGTCACTGCGAACGATTGCTGCGTTCGGCGGCCGTCATGGGGTTGGATCAGCCGGTCGACGCGCCGACGATCGAGGCCCTCGCGCGCGAAGGAGCGCGCCGCTTCGAGTCCAGCGCCGAACTCTACATCCGCCCCTCCCTGTACGCCGCGCGGGGATTTCTCACGCCCGAGCCGGGGAGCACGCGGTTCCTGCTGTCGCTCATGCGGATGGCGATGCCGGCTGCGCACGGGCGGTCGATCACCGTGAGCCCGTACCGGCGGCCCGGCCCGGACATGGCCCCGACCGAGGCCAAGGCCTCCTGTCTCTATCCCAACGGGTCGCGGGCCCTGCAGGACGCCGAGCGGCGGGGCTTCGACAACGCGCTGATGCTGGACGGGGACGGCAACGTCGCCGAGCTCGCGTCCGCCAACATCTGGCTGGGTCGAGACGGGGTCGCGATCACGCCGGTTTGGAACCGGACGTTCCTCAACGGCATTACCAAGCAGCGGGTGGCGGATCTCCTGCGGGAGCGCGGGATCGAGGTGGTGGAACGGACCGTCTCCATCGACGACGTGCGGGCGGCGGAGGAGGTATTCAGCACGGGCAATTGGGGCAAGGTCTTGCCGATTACCCGCGTCGACGACCACGAGTTCCCGGTGGGCCCCCTGTATCGCGCGGCGCGCGAGGCCTACTGGGCGTTTGCCGAGACGGAGCCGCTGTAGAGCCGGTCTCGGTGGCGCGATCGGCGCGGGACAGCCCCGTCAAGGCTGGCCTGCCAGTCTCCGGCCGGCGCGCCAGGAACCGCCCGCGCCAGGGTGCTTTTCGTTCGAGGGTGATCGGCTCGCAAGAGCGCGCGGAGCCGCGGTGGCCGGCGGCTTGACCATATTGATAAAGGGCGCGGACACCGCGTTGGCCCTGCCGGACGGGGTGGTTGCGATGTCGGCCAATGCGCTGCCCCGGCTCGCGTCTGCGGGCGGTGGCGATGTGCGGGCCCGCAGGGTCCTCGGCGTGATCGCGCAGGGCATGACCACGTTCAATGCGTCTGCTGCGGCAACTTGGCGGCACGGGGAGGCGGCGGCCGCGTTCGGGCCGGGGTTGATTGCCGAGGATGTGCCGAACATGGTGCCGGTGGTTCATCGCCGGTTGCACGCAACATGAGTCAGTCCGAAGCAGAGGTCTCCCGACTGTTCGACCGCACGCTCGCGGGGTTGAAGGAAGCCGTTCGCGGCCTGATCGGCGGTGACAAACTCGACCCGGACCCGGATCTGACGAAGGGGGATGCAGAACACATTCGCGAACGCCTCTGGGCCTGTCTCGAAGGCAGGGGCGGGGAGGTCTCGGCGCGCAATCGTGCCGCCGAGCTCGGCAGGGCCTATCTCCAGTTGTCGCAGACCGGCCGCCGCCGCTACCTCACCATCCTGGCGACAGAGTTCGACCGGGACCCGGCCTCGGTCGAACAGGCCATTGCGGCCCTGGCGACGGTGCCGCCAGCGGGTCGGGCCGCTGCGGAGGATGCGCTCCGGGATGCATTGAGCGCCCCGCGCGAACGCCTGTTGAGGCAGTTCAATGCGCTTGCTGGCGGCGTGAAGTTCCTGGTCGACTTGCGCTACGACCTGATGCGGTTTGCGCCCGAGGATGCGGCGCTTCCGGGCCTGGAGAAGGACTTGAAGCGGCTGCTCGCGGGCTGGTTCGATGCGGGCTTCCTGGAGCTCAGGCGGATCGACTGGAACGCCCCGGCCTCGCTCTTGGAAAGGCTCATAAACTATGAAGCCGTGCATGCCATCCGAAGCTGGCAGGACCTGAAGAATCGGCTCGACTCCGACCGCCGCTGCTATGCCTTCTTCCACCCGAGCATGCCGGACGAACCGCTGATCTTCGTCGAGGTCGCGCTGGAGACGGGACTTGCGGACAATATCCACGCGCTACTCGACGAGGAGAGCCCGGTCGGCGACGCGTCGCGAGCGAATACGGCGGTCTTCTATTCGATCTCCAACGCCCAGCGCGGCCTGGCTGGCATCGCGCTCGGAGATTTCCTCATCAAGCGCGTGGTCGACGATCTGCGCGCCGAACTGCCGAACCTGAAGACCTTCGCCACGCTGTCTCCGATCCCCGGTTTCGGGCGGTGGCTCGAGCAAAATCCCGACGAAGGCGTCGAGACCGCCCTGGCGAAACCGCAGTGGTGGGAGGACCCTGAAACTGCCGAGCGGGCGAAGGGGCCGGTCTTGCGAACGGTGGCGCGCTATCTCGTCCATGCGCAACGCGAGGGACGGGCGGCCGATCCGGTCGCGCATTTCCATCTCTCCAACGGCGCGCGCATGGAGCGGCTGAACTGGCTGGCGAACGTGTCCGAGACCGGGCGCGCCCAGTCAGCGGGCGTGATGATCAACTATCTCTACCGGAGCGACATGATCGAGGCCAACCACGAGGCCTATAAGGGTGAGGGGAGGATCGCGATGTCGTCGTCGGTGCGCGCGCTGGCCGGGAAACAGGAGAAGAAACCGCGATGACCGCTACCCGCCGTCCGCGCGTGACCGCCAACCGCAATATGAAGGGTTTCGCCATGGCGCGCTCCCTGGCGGCCGCGCAATGGCATTTCCTTAACGTTTCGGCGGCATTTCCTTAAGGGACGGCGCCGGGAGCGTTGGCGGCCGGTGCGGGCGGTGCGGTGGCGCGGTGGCGCGCGTTCAGGCAGCGGCACGGCTGCCCCGTTGCCACTTGCTGCGC
>JAJDZX010000086.1 GCA_022824395.1 Alphaproteobacteria bacterium | reverse complement strand
GGTACAATATCGTCGATTAGTACAGCCGTACTTGTCATCATGTCCGCGACGTTACCCGCGCAATAGCGCGTGCGCAACTGATTCTGCCGCGATGTCGTACGAATCCTTCATGCCCTGCATTGAAAGGGCAAATCGACGATCACTGACAGCGATCCGATTTTCACCTTGCCGCGGTGAACCGAATCAGTCCACGCGGACCCTTATCCCGATCGAAGCTTCAGGCAAGCGCGGAAGGTCGCGAGACCGGCACGTCGGCCGCCAGTGGCGTGCGGCATGACCGATCCCGCCGGCACCCCCAAAAAAACTCGCCGCGAGGCGCAGGCCATTTCACTCGGTCTCGAGCTCCATGCAGCAGCTGCACACGGCAGCGCACCACGGACAGGCCTCCTCCGTCGAGTCGCTCCTTGCGGCCGGCGCCGGTCCGAACGTCTTGGCGGATCGCGCCGCGACTCCGCTGAAACTGGCCCAAGCGAACGGGAACGCCGCGTCGATCGCGGCGCTTCTCCAGGCCGGGGCGGAAACGGACGGACGTACCCGGTTCGACGGACAGGGCGGTACCGGCCGTCACGCCGCCATCACCGCACCCGAGGCAGGGATTCACCGTGCCGGCATGCAGGCACAACGCACTTCCGGAGCCCGCGCATGACGAGGGACGGGGCCGAGGACAACGGGGAGGCACGGACGGCGTCGCGCGTGTGCGGCAACAGCCTGACGAAACGAATCACGACGCCGCCGCCGACGAGCAGCAATGATCGGCGGCGGCACGTGCCAGGCGCCACCAGGAGGAACGCCGGATGACGCAGCCGAAACTCGAGCCGGGAGAGCGGGCGACCCCGTCCCCGAGAGGCCCGTCCTCGCATTTCAGGGTCACGCCGATCTCGCGCGGGGCCGGCGCGAACGCCGTCGAGCGTGCCGCCCGCCATCATGCGGCACTCATGACGCTGCGGGCCGGCGAGTCCACCAGGGACCATCGCGACAGGTCCGCAGGCCTCAAGCGGTCCGGGATCATGCTCCCGGCCGGCGCGCCCTCATGGGCGACCCTGACGTATGGACAGCCGGCCTTCCGGGCCGAGCTGTTCCAGGCCGCGCTGACGCTCTTCCAGGAACGCGCGGTGACCCTGTTCGTCGACAGGGCCGGACTGGCGAGATGCCGGCCCCGGGTCGGGGAGCGGACGGCCTGGGCCTGTCTCTCCGAGCGGCTCTGGACCGACATCGAGCAGGCCGAGACCATCATGAACCGCCAGCCGCACCGCGCGCAGCTCGCCCACGAGATCGATGCGGCGCTTCCGAGGGCGGTGTCCCTCGCCGCGCAGGCGGACATCGTGAGCGGATTCGCGCGAGAGGCCTTCACCGGTCGCGGCATCGTCGTCGACTGGACGATCCACGACCGCGGCGACGGCAACCCCCACGTCTTCATGATGATGCCGACGCGGTTCCTCGGCGAGGACACCTGGGGCGAAAAGCACCGCCGCCTGAGCGCCCCCGGTGAGTTCCGCCCTCTCCGCGCGACCTGGGAGCGGCACTTCAACCTCGTCCTCGAGCGCGAGGGCCGCCGCGAGCGCGTCGACATGCGTTCGCTCGAGGACCAGGGGATCCTGATCGAGCCGGAGAGCCACGACCGCCGGATCGCGGCCCACGCCGACCGGGCCGGCGTCCCAGCCCGCGCCAGGCTCCGTTGCGATGAAGCCGGGCAACGCAACCAGGCGCTGCTCCGCGAGACGCCGGAGCACGTCATCACGATCGTCCAGGCGCGGCGCACGTCCTTCGCGAAATCCGAGCTGCTCGCCGCGCTCGCGGACCGCCTCGGCCTCACGCCGGAGACGCTGCCCCCCGAGATGGCCGCGAAGGTCACTGGCAGCCACGACCTGGTGCCGACCGGCGAGAGGACCGCGGACGGCGAGGCGCTGTTCGTCAGGCGGGCCAGGGCCGAGCGCGAAGGGAGTCGGGCATGACGCCGTCGGGACGGATCACGCGCCCGCGGTCCGCAACAATTCGGCGGCGGGGCGGCGCGCCTTCGGCCTCCAGGACGACAGGCGCAGGGATCTGCATGCCGGCGCCGGAGGCACGAATGCCGCCGTGGAGATCATTCGCCTCGGCCCCGAGATCGGCATTGTCCCAAGCTTGGCAGATGTGGTATGCGTTCATGCACCCGCCACAATCGCGGCGGGTGGCGACCAGATCGTGCGATCCTGCGCGGCACGGCCCCAATTTCACGTTGAAGGGAGAAGCCTCACGACAACAGCCTGGTCACCAAACGCGAAACCGCATCGTTGGAAGCGACGCGGTTTCAGAATTCCGGGCGGCAATGGCCGCAGACAATTTGATCAGCGTCATTTGTCTACCGCAGCGCCAAACGGATTGCAACCGGAAAATGCGTTTTTCGGATCAGTATCGATTTTGCCTCCGGACGCGCATGCCCAGACAACGAATGATCGCATGACAGAAAGCCATTCCAGGAAAACGGCCAACCTCACGAGGCACGCTCCCGCTGACTTCGTGACGCGCACGCCCCTGCGCTGGTCGGGAATGCCGGCCGCGCCGCGCCCGATCGCCCCGGACGCTTTCATGACCCGATTCGCACGGACGGCCCGCGGCAAGGCCAGGCCGACCGGAGAGACCCGCCCAGGCAATCGACCGCCTGGGGACCGCAACGCCGGCGAAGGCAGAGGCGCTTTCGCCGCTACGCCGTTTCATCAACAACTGAGAGGGGGGTCCCGCACGAACCCACACTGACCATCATAAAGAGAAACCGCGCCACCTGAGGCAGCGCGGTCCTGATTTCAGTCTGCGCGAGCAGCAACAGACGTAGAACATATGTATGACAGCACATGTCTACGTCACCTCGCGGCGGAATGCAACCGAAAAGTGCGTTTTTTCGGAAAGGAACCTTTTTGCCTCTGGCGGCGCCTTGAACCGACAAGGAAAAGGCAATGACCAAGAACCTGTACGGGGCAGAGGCAGGCCCCGCGACAATGCACGCTCCCATTAACGTCGGGACGTACGACCCCGAGCGCTGGATGGAGGTCCAGTCGTTCATCCCCGAGCCGACTCAGCATTCGCTACTGCCGCCCGCCGTCTCCAAGGCGCAGGCCATGGGCACCGTGTGCGCCGCGCTCCGGCTCCTCGGCGCGCGCGAGATCGACATCGCGGCATGGCGGCTGATCGCCGACGTCACGGACCGGAAGGCCTGGCACGCGCCTGACCGCGCTCCGGTGAACTGGAAGCGCCAGTGCGACCTCGCCCGCGAGCTGGGCATCTCGGAGCGCCACTGGCGGCGCATCGAGGGCCGGCTCTCCGACTGCGGCGTCCTAGCACGCATGACGGCCGACAACGGCTATCGCGGCCGCAGGAGCGGCCAGCCCTACGGCGCGCCGATCCACTGCGGGCTCTCGCTCGAGCCGACGATCGCCAACTACCGCGCCCTGGCGGGGATCGTCGAGGAGGCCGCCCTCGCAGAGGAGGCACGGCAGGAGCTGGCGCTGGCCGCACGCACCGCCCGCCGGCGAGTGGGCCTGCTCGTCGCGGGCCTCGATGACATCGAGATGCGGCGCTGGGCAAAGGGGCGGCTCGACGAACTGGACGAAGGCCTGCGGCCCGCCAGCACCCGCGTCGCGCCCCACGCCGACCTCGCGGCCTGGCAGGAGGCCCTGGTCTCCCTCGAGGGCGCCATCCGCGAGGCGATGATCCCCTGCCCGCCCCCGGAACAGGCGCCCGCGGCCGGCTCCGCCCCGGCCTCGGGACGGTCGACGGCGCCGGTCCCGCGCGATCCCGGCATGGATATCGTTGCCGGCAACGGGGACAGACCTGTGGAAGACGCCGGAAATCAACCACTTCTGTCCGGCGCACCGGACTCGGGAGTCCGGTGCCATATACAACCTGTACAAGAATTAAGATGTATACAAGACGAAGGAAGCGCGAAGCGCGAGCGAGCGCCGCACGGGTGCCCGACCGGGCTGCAGATGACCGAGAGCGACATGCGGGACCTTGCCAGCGACGACGTGGCCCTCTGGCTGGACGCCAACGACGACTGGCAGGACGCCCTGCCCCACATACTCCGGGAGCTCGGCATAAACGTCTCGGCCTGGCATGACGCCTGCGACGTCATGGGACCCGCGCTCGCGTTCCTCTCGCTCCTGGTGATCGACCGAAACAGGTTTCATCCCGATTCCCCGGTGCACAACCCCGGAGGCGCGCTCAGGGCCATGACCGGTAAGGCCCGCGAGGGCCGACTCAACCTGGCAGGGTCCATCCTCGGCATTCGCCACCGCGAGCGGAAGGGTCGCCAGCCCAAGGCCTCGCCCACGCCGCGGCGGCCGTCATGAGCGCCACGGGATCCCAAGCCGCACCTCAGTCGTCGGGCTCGGCGGGCCGGCCTCCGGCTCATCCTCCGGGATGCCCTGGCGGTACGCGTCCGCCCCTGCCCCTGCCCTGCCTGCACGATCAGGAAAACAAATCGCGAGGACTGTCGCAATGAACGAACTTTCACGACCCCCTGCCCGTCCGGCCGACGCCGCCTCAACGCTCCACGGTCTTGTCCGAAACGGCGACTTCGACCGGCTCCGCGCCGCCCTGGACGCCGGTGCCGATCCGGACGCCCGCGATCGCTGGGGCCTTACGCCGCTCCTGCTCGCGGTTCAGCACTGCCGTCCGGAGGCGATCGCCATCCTCGGCATGGCCGGCGCGGATCCGGATCTTCCGCGCAGCGGAATGGGCGACTTCACGCCCCTTCACGAGGCGGCCCACCGAAACAGCCTGGAGGCCGTCCGCGCGCTCCTGGACATCGGCGCGGATGCCGCCCGCCGGACCTGGCTGACGCCCATTGACTGGGCCGAAGGCCCGCCCGTCATCCGCACCCTCGCGGCGGCCGGCGCGGATCCGGACGCGAGATGCCCGAAAACCGGCCGCGCTTCCCTCCATCGCAGGGCCTGCCGCGCCCTGCCCGAGCCGATCGCCGCCCTACTGGACGCGGGCGCCGACGTCGCGGCACGGGACCTCCTGGGCCGGACGCCGCTGCACCACGTGACGCTTGGGCATACCAGGGGCGACGTCGCGAAGGCCTTGGCGCTGCTGGTCGAGGCCGGCGCGGATCCCGACGCGGCTGACGGAAACGGCGAGACCGTCATGGAACTCGCCGCGCGAAGGCGGGATGCCGTCGCGGTCCGCGCGCTGCGACAGGCCGGCGTCCGGCGCTGATTCTCCGGAGGCGAGAATCCCCTTGCCCGTCCCCCGGGCATCGGGTGAAACCCGGACGCGATTCCGTCGCGGGCGGAGTTCGGGTCCGCGCTCGCGAAAGCCGCCGGAGCCGCCCGTCCTTCGGTCGGATCGCGGAGCGGAGAACGGACAGGAAGGGCGACGCGTGACCGAGAGCCAGATCATCGACATGCTGACCACGCCGGGACAGCAGTGCCGCGTCGTGGACGGACGCATCCAAGTCCGGAAGCACAGGCCGATCTCGGACGCCGTTCACGACTCAGGCCGGAGCTGGTCCGACTGGATAACCGTAGCCGTCGCGACCGAGGAGGACGGGTCGGGCCAGGATGAGAGCTGACTTTATGCCAAGCATTGTGTCCGAAACTCTCGGTGACAATTTTGGATCAGGGAAGGTGCCGCTACCGAAGAACCATCAAAGGACGCATCCGGGATTACGCAATTGCAGACCTGCGCAATCGCGCAATTGCACCGACGCGGACACACGATGGCGCGCAATTGCACAAATGCATTAGAGCGGTACGCCACAATCATGCGATTGCATAAGCGCATAAACGCGGGGCAGCGGTAACGCATAACTGCGTGCCTGCGGTGTTGCATAATTGTGCCAACTAGGGAGTTTTGCGCAATTGCGCTGAGATACTATTGCATGTCTGCGTAATTATGCGAACGTGCACTTATGCAGACTATACTTGTTTCCTCGCAGAAAGGCGGTTCGGGCAAAACCACGCTCGTTCGCAATCTATCCGTCGCCGCATCGCACGACGACTACAAAGTGCTTTGTCTCGATCTTGATCCCCAAGCGTCCCTCAGAGGCTGGTGGGAAAGTCGTGAAGCCGAGACACCAGCGATGCTGGACCGTGATCCAGCTCCGAACGGGCTTGAAGCTACACTGGAGGCCGCAAAGGCACAGTTCGATCTTTGCATCATTGACACGCCACCGGCCACGCCGGGATGGCTTTCGGAAGCCTTGAGCGTGGCCGATCTTGTTCTGCTGCCAGTAAAGCCGTCACCGGATGACCTGCGGGCTGTCGGCGCGACGTTAGGCGCAGTGAGTTCTGCAAAAGTGCCTTTTGTTTTTACTTTGTCGCAAACGCCGCGTGCCCGGATCACGGAGGAGGCTGCACGGGTTTTGGCGCAGCATGGCAGGGTCGCGCCGGTTAACATCGCGCATCGCGTTGTTTACGCAGAGACTGGTGCTACTGGACAGGGCGTTTCCGAGACTGGAAACGAAAAGGCAGCGGGCGAGATGGAGGCTCTTTGGAGTTACGTGAAAGGACTTCTTGATGGCTAAAAAGGCAGTTGTTCTAGATGGCCTCCTGAATACTCAAAGCGGTCCGACAGATACAGGTATCCCGCAACGCGGCGCGATCTCGGCAGCAGAAGTCAAGGAGCCGAAGAGAGAAGGCGAGAAGCGCCTGACGCTGGCCATCGACGGAAAAACCTATCGGCGGCTAAGAATGCACGCAGCGATGACGGACAAGACCCACCAAGCCATTCTGGAAGAAGCTCTTTCCAGGTATTTGGAGCGCGAGAATGCATAATTACGTAAATATGCATGTGCGTAGCGACTTACGCAATTGAGCTTTTTGAAATTCTCCGGAACGCGCTGCAAATCCCGACGATTATAAAGGAACGTCCTTGACATCTTGTTCGCCACGCGTGGCCGTGATGACGATGGGCGGCGTAATGTCGATCGCGTTTCCGGCGTCTCACCGCCCGAGCGGATTGCAACACGGTCGCGGCGGAGCATTGTATTACGGAATTGGACGACGGCGCCGAGCGCGCAGGGAGTGCGTCGTTCCGGAGGCGGATTCTGGCTACAGGGCGGCACTTGCCGCGCGCCTTGGCCATGGCGAGGGCTGTTTTTGGACCGTGGTGTCTCGGGGCGCTGCCGTTCCTTCACCGGCGAGGCGCTCGAACTGCGGCCGGAGTCGGAGAAGGGCGGGGGAGGGGTGCAGTGAGGGATGGCAGGAGAGAGCCTTCCCCGCCGCGCAACCGCAACAGAACAGGACGCAGTGATGGCCGATCTTCCCACGCCACATGACACGTACTTCCGCGCATTGCTTTCCGATCCGGGACGCGTGCGCGACTTCCTTCGCGATCACCTGCCGAACGACATATCTGGTCAGCTGGCGGACAGCCCGCCCGAAATCGTCGAAGGCAGCTTCGTCGACGAGGCGCTGGCGGGCAGCCAGAGCGACCTGCTGCTGAGAATCGAACTCGCTGTCGGCGGGGATGCCTTCATATACGTACTCGCTGAACACAAGAGCTATCCTGATCCCGGCCTCCCGCTTCAGCTGGCCTCGTACATGATCCGGATCTGGAAGCGGCACGCGGGCACGTCAGCGGCAAGGCTGCGGACGCTTCCCCCGATCGTTCCTGTGGTCGTGTACCACGGCGAAGCAAGGTGGACCGTTGCCGACAGCCTGCGCGACATGATCGATGCCGATCATCCGGAACTGGATTTTCTGCCGGGCTCGGGTTACATCTTTCGCAACCTGCGGGCCATGGACATCGCTAAGCTGTCGCGGAATCCGGCGTTGAAGGCGGGATTCATCACGCTGCGGCAGGAGGCGATGGACTTCATGGCGGAGATCGCGGAAAGCGTGCCTGCGGGAGACGACCTGAGGCGGCAGACCATGGAGTACGTCCTTCGCGTCTACGACCTGGGCATGGAGGAACTGAGAACGAGACTGAGAAACGAGGGACACAACGAAATGGAGGCGCTCGTGGGAACGATAGCGGAGACATTGCTGGAACAGGGTGAAGTGCGCGGGCTGGCGAAGGGCCGCGCACAAGGAGAAGCGCTTGGGCTGGCGAAGGGCAAAGCCGAGACCTTTCTTCATCTGGCCCAAGTCAAGTTCGGGGACATTCCAGCAGCCAGAGCAGACGAGGTCCGTGCGGCCGACGCGGCCACGCTCGACCGGTGGCTCGAGGTGCTGATCGGTGCCGACACGCTGGACGAGATCTTCGACCCTCGAAGGCGCCACTGACCGTCAGCGCGCAGGAGAGAGAGGACCTGATGA
>JAJDZX010000092.1 GCA_022824395.1 Alphaproteobacteria bacterium | reverse complement strand
GACGCTCGAGACCGAGCGCGCGGAGCGTCCCCAGCACCGCGGCCACGTGCCCGTGCGGGCGCGAGCGCAGCACCTGCAGCGCCGCCTCGGCCGGGACCAGGGTCTCGCCGCGGAGCGCGCGGCGGACCAGGTCGATGACCGACTCGGGCAGGTGGGAGAGGTTGCCGACGGTGGTGTTCCTGACCTTGCCGTCCTCGCGGTACGAGCGGCGGAGCAGGTGGGTGGTGTAGACCCGGTCCTTGTACCGGCGCTTCGTCGTGACGACGTGTACGGCGGGCTTGCGGGTCGGCATGCGAGCAAGGGTAACGCCTGCGTGGCGCCATGTCAATACGTTTAGTGACTACAACTGTACGCGCCCCGTGCCGCCCCCGGCGGGACCACGCCCTGAACGTTCAGCAACTTACGGCGAGTGGAGCCCCGAAACTCCCTCAGAACTTCGGACTAAACGCGACGGCGTCGGCGCACGTCAGCGGCGGAGCTCAGGGGGCGCGGCCAACGCCTACAATCGCCCAAACTCCTTCGGCCTCCACCACCCGCCTCGGGAGTGTTCCGACCCCCGCCGAGGCGGGAACCATCTGAAGCATTTGCCCATGACCAAGACGCCTGCCAAGCCCCTTCATGCGGTCAGGATCGACGGCGCCTGGAGTACCTCCGTCGACTACCAGATCTCCCTGGAGCCCATCGATCGGCGCGTCCGCGGATACCTGGGCGGCGTTCCGGTGGTCGATTCCCTGGACACGCGCGTGCTCCTCGAGAAGGGACACCTCCCGGTCTACTACTTCCCCCGGGGAGACGTCGCAGAGGAATGCCTCCACCCGACCGACCACAGCACCCATTGCCCGCACAAGGGCAACGCCAGCTACTGGACCGTGTCCGCGGGCTCCAAGACCGCAACGAATGCCGCCTGGGGGTACCTCGAACCATTCCCCCACCTCGCTCCGCTCGCAGGGCTCATCGCCTTCTACTGGGACGCGATGGACGAATGGTGGGAAGAGGACGAACAGGTCTTTGTCCATGCCCGCGACCCGCGCAAGGGCATCGCCGTGGTCGACTGCTTTCGGCAGGTCGAGGTGATTCTCGATGGGGCCGTGATCGCCAGCACGCGCCGGGCCAGGATGCTCCACGAAACCGATTTGCCCGTCCGCTACTACATTCCGCCCGAGGACGTCCGCACCGACCTGCTCGCGCCGAGCCAGACTCGCACGCGCTGTCCATACAAGGGCGAGGCCGTGTACTGGAATGCCCGCCTGCCGGAGCGTACCGTCGAGGACGTGGTCTGGAGCTACCCGCGCCCGATCGCCGAGTGCCCGCGGATCGCCTCGATGATGTGCTGCTTCAACGAGGTGGTCGATGCCATCCTGGTTGACGGCGTGGCCCAACCGGCCCCCCGCACCAAGTGGTCCACAGATTGATGGCCCGGGGGCAGGCCGTGGCCTTGCGATCCGGGATCCGTCCGGACAAAGGGCGTCGGCGGCCGAGGAAGGTGCCGGTCGGCCGCCGTCCCTACCCCTGGGAAACGGTCTCCGTGCGTCTTGATCGCGGTCCGCCGGACGGTGAGGGACGGGGAGTTGGCGGGCGGACGACCGGATCGTCCGGCAATCGCCGGAGACCGCACCGAATAGGAGAGGAACGGCCGTGAGCACGACACCGGATATTGCGGGCCATTACACGAGCGGTGACCTGTTGGCGCGGCTTGAGGCAAGGTTGCGGGACGACGGGATCGATCCCGCGCGGCCGACCTTCGAGGCTCTGGCACCGTACGACCATTTCCATGGACGGGGCATCGAGGCCACGGAGGAACTGGTCGAGGGCCTCAAGGTCTCCCGTACCGACCATCTCCTGGATGTCGGCAGCGGCATCGGCGGGCCGGCACGGTATTTCGCCACGCGCTTCGATTGTCGCGTCAGGGGCATCGACCTGACGGCCGAATTCTGCGAGGTCGCGCGTCATCTGACGGCGCAACTCGGGCTTTCGGATCACGTTTCCTTCGAACAGGGCGACGCACTGGCGATGCCGTTCGGCGATGCGGCATTCGACGGCGCCTACACCATGAACGTCTCCATGAACATCGCTGACAAGCGGGCGTTCTTCAGGGAGATCGGCCGCGTCCTCAAGCCGGGCGCCTGGTTCAGATTGTCCGAGATCGCGCAGGGGCCAGGCGGCGCGCCCGACTACCCTACGCCCTGGGCCCAGACTGCCGCGTCGAGCTTTCTGGCGACCCCCGCCGAGACCTACGCCAATCTTGAAGCCTCGGGATTCACGATCGAGAGCCGCCGTGACACGACGGAAGCCGCACTTGCCTACGTCGCCCGCTCGCGTGCAGTGGTCGATGCGGGCGGACAGCCTCCGCACCGCGCCGTCATGCTGGTCCATGGCGCACTTGCCGAAGCGGCGATGGCCAACACGGGACGGGCGCTGAAGGAGCGTCGGACAGTGCCAATCGAGCTGGTTTGCCGGAAAACGAGTCGCTAGCCCCCGCTTCTGGTGGCCGCCTCCCGCCAACCCCGCTGCTCCAATCACCGGCGAACCTTCGCCAAGCTCTTCCTCAGCTCTTCCGGGTCGGCGCAGAGAGCCCACGCGATGCGCCACCGATCCTTCACCGCTGCCGCCGAAGACAGAACATCGCGATGCGATCGATGGTAGCTCGCGGTCTACGGTCCACGAAGGCCCCACAACCTTGCAATAGGCACCGAAACGACGTACACTAGCGCGCTAGAAGGAGGCGGGAATCATGGCTCAAACCGACACGGTCCGAAGCGAGCGCATTAATCTGCGGCTCAGCGAAACGGCGAAACGGCGGATTGAACAGGCGGCCTCCGTCGAAGGCAGGACCGTCAGCAGCTTCATCGTGTCCAGCGCGCTGGAGAACGCCGAGAAGACCGTTCGACGTCACGAAACCATCGCGCTTGCTCGCGAGGACGCGGTGCGATTCTTCGAGGCGCTCACCAATCCGCCGCCGCCGAACGACCGTCTCCAAGCGGCTCTGGAGGAACACACTCGGCGCGTCGTGTCGCGTTGATTGAACTTGGTCCGCTCACCGTCGAGCCGCTAGGAAGGCGGCACGAGCGGGCTACCTTCTCTTGCGGCTTTGCCGAGCTGGACCGGTATCTTACGCGCCAGGCTGGCCAGGATATTCGGCGCCGGATCGCCCAGGTGTTCGTCTGCACCGCTGGCGAAGCCGGTGCTGTGTTGGGCTTTTACACGCTGAGCGCCCTGTCGGTCGAGCTCGCCTCACTGCCCAAGCAACTCTCCCGGAAACTGCCGCGCCATCCGGTGCCCTGCGCCCTGATCGGCCGGCTGGCGGTAGACCGCTCTGCCAAGGGGCACGGTCTAGGACGCATGCTTCTCACCGATGCGGTCAAGCGTACAGTGGCTGCTGGTGACACCGTGGCCATGCATTCCCTGATCGTGGATGCCGCGAACAGCGACGCAAGACACTTTTACGAGAGTTTCGGCTTCGTACCGCTCACGGACAACCCGATGCGTCTGTTCCTTCCTCTCGGCCATGCAGCCCTGCGAGGCCACAAGAAATAGGCACGGCCTCCGCGGGGCCGCCTGCGCTCGGCCGTACAAGCCGGGCATTTCTGTGCTTGCGCCTCACAGCTCTCGTGGAGTTCATTGACGCGATTCTGCAACTTTGACGCGTTGTAGCCGGGGTTACCGGCTGATAGCGTTCCACGATGGCTAGCACTGTCGAGGCTTTGGGCGATGGCGTTTGATCTGCTGATCCGCAACGGTACTCTGGTGGACGGTTCCGGAATGCCCCGCTACCGGGCCGATATCGGGGTCAAGCAAGGCCGAATTGCCGAGATCGGCCGGATCCGCAGCCCTGCCGACGAGACGATCGACGCCGAAGGCCTGATCGTCGCACCCGGCTTCGTTGACGGCCACACGCACATGGACGCGCAGGTGGCGTGGGACCCGGCCGGAACCTGCTCCTGCTGGCACGGCGTGACCACCGTGGTCATGGGCAACTGCGGGTTTGCGCTGGCGCCCTGCAAACCCGACAAGAGGGAGTGGTTCGCCGAGTGCCTGGAGGCGGTCGAGGACATCCCCAAGGAAGCCATGGTGGCCGGGATCGACTGGCGCTGGGAAACCTTCCCGGAATACCTCGCAGCGGTCGATTCGTTTCCCAAGGCCATCAACTACGCCTCCTACATCGGCCACTCGGCTCTCAGGATGTACGCGATGGGGGACCGCGCGCTCGACGAAGAGGCCAATGAGGAGGACCTGGAGCGCATGGCGGGCCTCGTGCAGGAGGCCCTGCGCGCCGGGGCGATGGGGCTGTCCTCCTCGAGAGCCACCACGCACATCCGCCCGGACGGAGGCCCGGTGGCAAGCCGCATCGCCAGCTGGCCGGAAATCGCGCACCTGGTGCACGCCATGGCCGATCTCAACGCCGGGATCTTTCAGGTCGGTCCCGACGTCTCCGGCGGTGCAGCACAACGCGCCTGCCTGGACGAGTTGGGCAAGATCGCAGTTTCGAGTGGCCGCCCCCTCATGCTGGGCGTGCTTTCGACGCGCCAGGGCGAAGAGCCCAACCCTCTCGAATACCAGTTCGAATGGATGGACCGGGTGGCGGCCGAGGGAGGACGGGTCTTCGGACAAGCCACCACGCGATCGATCAACGCCCTCTTCTCGCTGAAGTCCTACCTGCCGTTCGATGCTTTGCCCGCCTGGCGTGACGTTCGCGATCTCCCGGTCGGCGTCCAACAGGCGCGCTTCTGCGACCCGGAGACACGCGCCGGCCTGGTCGCCGCCGAAGCCGGGATGCAACCCCGAAGCAGCGAATTCCAGGGCGGCGGCGCGGCCACCACGAACCCGCGCAAGCCTGACTACGCCAACCTGTTCCCGATGTTCGGCGTGCATTGGGACGAACCCAGCATTGCGGACCTCGCGCAATCATCCAACCGGAACCCCGTCGAGGTCATGCTCGACCTGATGACCGAGAACGAGGACCTGCTGTTTGTTCAGCCGCTGGTGAACGAGACTCCAGGCGATGTCCGGCGGATGCTGGAAAGCCCCCGCTCGCTCGCGACCTTTTCCGATTCGGGGGCGCACGTCTGCCAGGAGATGGGATCCTCACTCCAGACCCATCTGCTGAGTTACTGGGTGCGTAACCAGCAGGCCTTCACGCTGGAAGAGGCGGTTCGGATGCTCACGTTCCAGAACGCCGTGGCGTGGAACCTGCACGACCGGGGCTTGCTGCGCGCGGGTTATGCGGCCGACATCGTCGTCTTCGACGAGGCGACCATCCAGCCTCGCCTGCCCACCGTCCATCACGATCTCCCGGGCGGCGCCCGCCGGCTGGTGCAGAAGGCGGACGGCATCGCCGCCACCGTCGTGAACGGCGCCATCACGCTACGAGAGGGGGAGCCTACGGGCGCGCATCCAGGCCAACTTATCCGTCGCGGAGCGGCCGCCCGCTGACCGGCGGAAGTCCGCGGGACGATGCTTGCTACTTTGCCAAGAGTACCTTCGTACCAGACGACGTAGACGTCAATCGCATTCGTCCAGGCAGGACGGTTGACGTCATTGAGCCTGCACCAAACGTCTCCGGCACACTTGATTCGTGCGACGTGTATTGAGTTTCCTCGGGGCAGTCAGAAAGTCTGTTAAAGGCCGGGCGGGTCCAACCGATTCAGGCGAGATGTCATATCCTAGCGTAGCCAGTCAGGTCTCTGCGCAGTTCATTATGTAATTGCCTATGCATTGGTTACAATGGACACCATCCCAGCCGCCACCTGTCGCAGGCGCGGTTTCATCTGCGCGAGGGACGGCGTTGCCGAAAGGGGTAGTGTCCTGCTGTGTCGAGGAGTTCCCATGCATCGTGTCCTTCTGTGCCCGTTGAGCATTGCCGCCCTTGCCGTGCTGCTGAGCGCCCCTGCGCAAGCGGTCGACTGCGACACATCGATGTCGAGCTATACCACCCAGATCAACTGCAATAACGGCTGGTTTTCGGGCTCGGCGCAGCACACCTGCTCGGATCGGGAGATCTCCGTCCCGAGCGCTGGCTGCTGCAAGATCAGGGCGAAGTGCGAACGCTGGTCGGGTGACAGCGACGGCAACTGGTCCGACATCACGGTTAACTGGCCCAAGGCCCAGAACGTCGTGAACTGCCAGGGGATTCTTGAGATATATCCATGCTCGACCCCGACCAGCGCACAGGATGCAGTGGACACGGACTAAGATCCTCGGATGAACGCGCGGGATCCCAACGGGGCGTGCCGGCGCGCCAACGAAGAAGCTTGACTATTCCGACAAGGCCGCATTGCCCGGTGCGCCTCGGCCCGCGTGAACGGTGGTTCGAACGAACGAGGCCGGGCTCACAGGCGGGGCCCACAGCGACGGTTGCACCTACGATGGGTGAATCTTCACGTTGCGTGCAGTTTGATCTCCGGTTCGAGTCCGCAACACGCCTTGCGTTCGGCGATATCCGCTCGTGACACGGGCGCGGAACTTGCTTCAGAACGCCAGCGTCGTGCCGAAGCGTTCCCAACGAGGTTGATGGCGCCAAGGCAACGGCCTATTGCTGTCGCTATAACGCAGCCGTGAAGCTGTTGAGCAGGTCTTCCGCCCGCCGCCGCTTCGCGTCATCGGGATCACGCTGCACGATGCGGAGCAACGTGTCACGCGCGGCCAAGTCGCCCCGCTCGGCCATGTCGAAGGCCATCTCGTCCCGGCGTTCGTAGTAGCGGTTGTCGAACGGCACGATCTTCGGTGACAACGCCTGCCAGTAGTACTGCTCCTCGCCGGACGACCAGCCCGCATAGACCTCTTCCCATGTCCCGCACCCTGCATAGGTGCAGAGGTTCTTCTCGGTAGTCGGCTGGCTGGCCGGCTGATACCGGGCATCGAACGACTGCCGGAGCATGGCTGAACGATTGGGCAGAGCGCAGTGCACCGTGGTGTCCGTAAAGATCAGGGCGTCACCCGCCTCGAAGGAGCCGGTGACCCACTCGCCGGGAATCGGAACGCAGATATCCATGCCGCCCGCCCCATTGCCGACCTTGGTGTCCAGCACGCCCGAGCGATGGGACCCTGCCGATACCACCAGTGGCCCGTTCACCCGTTGGCAGTCGCCCAGCGGGACCCACATCGCGTAGTTGGTGGCGCCGCCAATGTGCACCTTGTCCTGGTGCGCCCCGGTCGTGAAGTCGAAGCTCTCGCTCTGGGGAAAAATGTTCCGCTGGACGAACATCGGATGGACGAGGACCGGCTCGCCAAAGATCCGCTCGAACAGTGCCAGCACCTCGGGCCGGGTCCGAAGCCGGTGCAGCTCCTCGTCGGCCCAGATGCCGCGAAACACCTTCATGTACGGCTCTTCCGGATCCTTGCAGGCCGCGGCAGGATTGGCGATCGCATGGTCGATCGGATGGTCGGGATCAAGCCAGCCGCCAGCTGCCGCTTTCTCCAGCAGGCGGCGACGGACTTTCATCACCGCCTCGCGTGGCAGCACGCCCCGGAGGAACAGGTACCCGTCGCGCTCCAGCCGCTCGGCCAGTGCGGGGCCATCGTTCATGAGGTCGGTCGAATCGAGAAAATCCCGCATCGTGTCCATCCCGGTTCCTCCGCTTCAGGACTGGAGAGTGCGGCAGCGGGACCCGCAGCGTCAAGCCGCGCTTGGCCAGCTTCTGATGCCCCCCGTGACGCAGTGGGGTGTCAGGGCCGGCGCGTAGCGAGCTTCGTGCCTCCGTGGAGCCGCCGAGCTGGATTGCGTAGGGGCGCGCACATGCAGCTCGACCCCGACCCCGGAGAAATCTCGCCTGGCCACGATCTGTCAGCCTGTTGCCACTCGCGAAAACGGGCTTGGAACTGCTGCAGCTGCAACTTCCTGATCCGCGGCTATGCCTGCAGTTCGACGAGTAGCTCCGAGAGCAACTCCATTCCAGCGCTCCAACCCTTCCCCATGCCTTCCATCGCCGCCGAGACACAGGCGAGCTCGGCGTCGTTCGCCTCGTGCGGAACCCAGGTCAATCGCATCGTCGTGCGCTGGCCAGCTTCCTCGAACGTCACGGTCGTCAGCAGCACCCTCGGCCAGTCAGCCATCATGGGTTCGGGAATGATGTTCCAGTCCCGGTCGGCGACCGAATGCAACCAGACCAGCCGTTCCGGTCGAGTGACCTCCGTGTACTCGACGCGTTGATAGCTGGCATTGCCGTTCCATACCAACGGAACGTAAAGCTGCTGTTTGACGCCTGGCTGGCCTGTGACGCCAGTCAAGCGGGTCTGTATGTCGCGCCCAGGCACCGAAGACGGCGATATGTCCCCCCAGTTCTGTCTAGAGATGAATGACGCAGTGTCAAGGAATGTGTGCCGTCGTGTGTCGTGTCTCTCCGGAAGATCGGCTACATATTGCGCTCCGATCGAGAACCCATACTCCAGTCTCGGTCTTGTCGACCAAGGTGCGTCACAATATAGTAGACACTCTTGGCGATTCGCCGCACGTTGGCCACGGCCGGGGAAGCTTCATGAACACATCGTCGCGTCTTCGAACGCTCGCTGCCGCGGGATTGGTGCATCCTCGCGCCGACGCGGTCATCGCCGCCCGGTTCGATGGCCAGGTGCCCTTCTTCCTGCCGCAAGACAAGGTCCAGGTGAAGTACGAGATGCTCCGGGCGCACATCGTCGATGGGCTCAGTGCCACCGCCGCAGCCGATCAGCACGGCTACTCGCGTGCCGCGTTCTATCTGGTCGTGGCAGCGTTCGAGGACCGCGGCATGCACGGGCTGGTCGATGGCCGCCGCGGCCGCCGCGGGCCTCTCAAGCTCACGCCGGAGATCGTCGCCTTCATTGCCGGAACCCGACCGGAGGTCTCCAGCGCCCAGCTCGCCGAACAGATCGAACAGCGCTTCTCGGTACGCCTGCATCGGCGCACCGTCGAACGGGCACGACGTTGACCCATCGGTTCTGGCCGGTCGGCGACAGCGCTCAGGCAGACTACGAGACCCTGCGCTCGGCGGTGTTGCAGGGACAGCCCTTGCAGTCGCTGTCCGCGGCCCGTTTCCTGCGGCGGGGCCTCGCCGGACTGATTGCCTGGCCCGCCGCGGACCCCGTCTATGTCGCCACCGTCGAGGGGGCACGACGGGCGCCGTGGACGCCCCATGCCGATCCCCGGCGCGAGGCCCTGGCGGCGGGTTACGAGCTGATCCTGAGCCTGCCGATCGAGCACCGGGGGATGGGGACGCAACGATGAGGGTCGCCATCTATGCCAGGGTCTCGACCGACGCCCAGGAGGCACGCGGCACCATCGGCTCGCAACTCGCGCTGTTGCGTGAGCGGGTGGCCAGCGAGGGACAGGAGCTGGTGGCCGAGTATCGGGATGAGGGCCTGTCCGGCGCGCGTCTGGATCGACCCGGCCTCGACGCCCTGCGCGATGCCGCCGAGGCCGGATGCTTCGAGGCCGTGTGGTGCCTGTCGGCGGACCGCCTGGCCCGCCTGTACGCGTATCAGGTCATCGTGCTTGACGAGCTGGCGCGCCACGGTGTGAGCGTTCGGTTCCATGACACCCCGCAGATCGAGGACGATCCGCAAGCGCGCCTGCTGACCCAGGTGCAGGGCGTCATTGCCGAGTACGAACGCGCCAAGATCGGGGAGCGCTACCGGCGCGGCAAGCTGTGGCGTTCCCGCGCGGGCGAAGTGATCGCCTGGAGGGTGCCGTACGGTTACCGTCGACGGCCTCGACACGGCGACCGCCCGGCGCATCTGGAGGTCTTCGAGCGTGAGGCCGCCGTCGTGCGCCGCATCTTCGACGACTATGTTCGCAAGGACATCTCGATGCGCCAGATCGCCATGGGGCTGAACCGGGACGGGATCCGCTCGCCGACCGGGCGTGCCATCTGGGGCGTGTCGACCATCGGACGGATCGTACGCAACGAAGCCTACATCGGCCGGCTGTACTACAACCGAACCGAAACCGTACCGCCGAGCCGACCGCGAGGAAGGGGCCGGCAGGTGCCACGCCCGCGCGATCAATGGATCGCGATCGCCGTGCCGGCCATCCTCGATGAGACCGTGTTCGAAGCGGCGCAGCGGGTCAGTCGCGACCACTCGCGGTGGAACCCCAGGCGCGCCGAGCCCGGACACTGGCTGCTCCGCGGCCTGGTCAAGTGCGGGCACTGTGGCGTGGGTGTGTCATGCCACAAGATGCGCGGGCGCAACGGCACGGTCCATCGATACTACTACTGCTACAACCACGATCCCCTCCGGGCCGGCGGCGAACACCGCCGGTGCCCGGAGCGGAACATCCGTGCCGACGAGCTCGACACGTTCGTCTTCGAGCAGGTCCGCAACACCCTGTTGCGCCCGGAGGTGCTGCTGGCCGGCGAGCACGCCGTATCGGCGCGGCGCCAGCCCGTCCCCGACGAGTTGCTACAGGTGCAGCTGGCCAAACTCCAACGCAAGAGCGACGCCGCCAATGCCGAGAAACGCCGTCTCGTCGATCTCTACCAGGCGGACCTGATCGACCGCGACGAGTTGTTGCGCCGAAGCAAGGACGTCCAGGATCGCAAACTGAACGTGGAACAGCAGCGCGACGCCCTGATCGCCCAACGCAAGGAACTGGCGCACCAGAACGCCCTGCGCGACAGGATCCTCGGCTTCTCGGCGACGGTGAGCGCCGGCATCGACCACCTCGACTTCGAACAACGACAGAAGCTGCTGCGCCTGGTCGTCGAGCAGGTCCGTGTTCAGGGCTGGCGCGTCGACATCAAGCTTCGCATCCCCCTGGACGAAGCTCCCGATCCAGCGGATCTTGCCCTGTCTAGCAAAGACCGTTTACGTTCCGTTGGTACATCGCATTTCCACGAGCCACACACCGCCCGGCTCGAGATCCAATCGGTGGATGATCGTCTCCACCCGCGGGCCGTACCAGCGCGGCAGCAGTTCAGAATCGGTCCACGCCCTCCATACGAGTTCGCGCGGCGCGTCGAACTCCCGGTCGACGACCAACGTCGGCAGATCACGCATTACCGGCTCCAGTGCCCGCCGGTGCGCAGTGCCAGTACCCGCCTCATGCCGCGACGGGCCCGTTCCAGCCGGTCTGCATCAGGGTCTCGCGCGGGACGATCAGGCGCGCCGCCATGATTGGGCGCGGCGACGTGCCAATACGCAGCTCACCGACGATGCTGAGCAGCATGTAGGCCTCCTCGCGGTCGAGGTCGGTATTCGCCGCGACATAGGCGACCGCGTGTTCCGCCGCGGCCTCCGTCGCGGCCTCCACCGACGGGCCGGTCCCCACAAACTGGATCGTGTTCCCGTACTCGATGACCGGATGATCTACGCGATGATCATTCACCAGGCTGATCCGAGCCGTGACCGTCGCGGTGCATTCGACACCGGTGCCGGTGATGATGCCGTCACTGATCGCCGCATGCGGATCCGCGAAGAAGACCATGGCCCCTGGCACCATGACTGGCAGATGGATGCGACTCCCAACGGCGGCATCCTTCTGGTCGAAGTCGCCGCCGTACGCCCCGGCATACGACGGCTTGTAGCCTTCCGGAGGCATCGTCGAAACGGTGCCCAAGTTCGGATTCAGCGGTACCGGAATACGGTCAGCAAACCACGCCTTGCCGTCGCGCACCGGGCAATGCAGGAGCTTCGGGTCGCCAAACTCTTGCCGCAGCACGCCGAAGTCCCGGAGAATCGCGGTCATGCCGTCCTCGTGGACGTCCATCTTCAGGATGTCGATGAGAACCGCGTCTCCGGGTTCCGCCCCATTTACTCGGATCGGCCCGGAGACCGGCGCCAGCGGATGCCCGTCGCACTCGGGGGTGAATGGTGTCGGGACATTGCGAATGTCCTCGACGTCGGCAAACGCCCCGCGGACGACGAGCGACACCTCCGCACCGGAATCGATCGTTTCGACTGGCGGCGTGTCCGGGGTGACGGAAAACAAGTAGACGGAACTCATCGCAACCTCCCGAGCCAGGATGCCCCCGGCCAAACCGACCATCCGCCCCGACGCCTGACAGCACTTCACGCGCTGCCGCTCGATCCGCGGAGGAGCCAGATGGCGTGAAAGGGAACCATGCGGTGCCGGCGGTTTCAAGCGGCCGGACGCCGTCGCCGCCAGCCAAGCCCCTCCCCCGCTGGGCACCGGCGTCCGGCACCGGGTACTCTCCCGCCGAGCGCTACCCAGCCGGGGTCCGGACCCGTGCGCTCGCGGCTCGATATTCGCTATCGCATTCCGGCTGCGCCGGGACTCTCCCGTCGATTGGCAGGGGCCGGCACCCATCCGCTGGCCCCGTCCGCAAGGGCACAAAGCGTCATGCGCGCGAGCCGCCGCGCCCAAGCCACCGGGCCGCGATCCACACCGGTGCGCTGAGCACGAGCGCATACGCCAGTATGCCGATGGGCCCGAGGAGACCCGCCACTACCGAGGCAGCCACAGTGACGGCGCCGAGACCGCTTCCGGCTGTCCATGCGGCCCGCCCGTAACCCAATCTCCACAGCCAGCGACAGGCCAGGGCCAGGGGCAGGCCGCAGGGAGCCACGAAGATCAGCGATTGCAGCGACGTCACCGCCATGGCGATCCACGCGGCGGATTCCGTCTCCGGCCCGGCGCCCGCTCCGAAGCGCGCGACCGCCGTCGCCAGGATCCCGGCTGGGAGCCAAAGAAGCGCCAGCAGCCAAAACCCGAGGCGCCCGAAGTTCCTATGCTGTTCCATGCATCCAGACTAGGGCAGACTTGCCCTCCATCGGCAACCCGTCTGGCTGCCGAGCGCCCGTTCTCCCGCGCATCCGCGAGCCCATGGTCAGTTGTCCGTGCTTTGCTGCCGTGGCGGCGCGCCCGCTTCGCCCGCTCCATCGGAATGGCCACCTGCAAGCCACCCCTTCCGCCTCAATCCCGAGTTCGGGCGCTGCTGCACCCGTCGGGCTGCCGCGCGTAGTACGCTTGCGAACATGGCCCACACGATTCGGACATCTCTGACGGCGCTCGTGCTCCTGCTCGTCGGCAACGCCGTCCGCGCCGACCACCACGAGCGTGCGGAACCCGAGGCTGCCAGCGCAACCGGGACGACGGCCTTCGCGATTGGTGACGGGGGCATGGCCGTTGCCGCTGATGCACGAGCCGTGGACGCCGCCCTCCACGTCCTCCACAAGGGCGGATCGGCCACTGACGCGGCCATTGCCGCACAGATGGTGCTCGCGCTGGTTGAACCGCAGTCTTCCGGAATTGGCGGCGGCGGCTTCCTGGTGCGGCGCGACGGTGCAACCGGAGCCCTCCACGCGCTCGACGGCCGCGAGACCGCCCCGGCCGGTGCCGGTCCCGATCTGTTTCTGGATCCCTCTTCGACACCGCTTCCGTTCTTCGAAGCCGTCGCCGGCGGGCTGTCTGTGGGCGTGCCGGGGCTCATGCACATGCTGCAGACGGCACACTTGGAGTTCGGCCGAAAACCTTGGAACACACTCTTCGAGCCGGCACTGGCACTCGCAAGGGACGGTTTTGTCGTTCAGCCTCGACTGCACAGCCTGCTGACCCGGGCCCGCCACGTTGGACGCGACCCCGATGCGCGCGCGTATTTCTTCGACGCCGACGGCAATCCTCGCCCAGTCGGACATCGACTACAGAACCCCGAACTTTTTCTGACGTTTCAACGTCTCGCCCAGGATGGCGGGACCGCCCTCTATCACGGCGAACTCGCACAGGCCATTGCACGAAAAGTGAACCTCGACCCGGAACGACCGGGCACGCTCGCGGTGTCCGACTTCGAGCGGTACAGCTCGCGGTTCCGGGAGCCGGTGTGCGGGACTTACCGCGCCTACCGCGTGTGCGGGATGGGGCCCCCGAGCTCGGGGGCAACGACGATTCTTGCAATTCTCGGCATGCTCGAAACGTTCGATCTCGAAAGCATGGATCCGGAGACCACGGAACCTTGGCACCTCTTCGCGGAAGCTTCCCGCCTTGCCTATGCGGACCGCGACCGCTACGTGGCCGATCCCGACGTGGTCCCGGTACCGACGGCGGGTCTGGTGGATCCCGGGTACCTTGCGCAGCGGTCGGAGGGCATCGATCCCGATGCTGCGGCACCGGGACCGGCCGGTCCCGGGGAGCCGCCGGGCGCCCCCTTGGGCTGGCGTGACGGCCACTCGTCCGAGCAGCCGTCGACGACCCATCTGTCGGTGGTCGACAGTGCCGGCAATGCCGTGGCGCTGACTTCCAGCATCGAGACTGCCTTCGGCTCCGGCCTCATGGTCGAGGGGTTTCTCCTCAACAACCAGCTGACCGATTTCGCGTTTGTGCCGCAAGGAGCGGACGGCCTGGTCGCCAACCGCGTTGCGGCGGGCAAACGGCCCCGCAGTTCCATGGCCCCCACCATCGTGACCGATGCCGACGGGCGCCTCCGGGCAGTGCTGGGCTCGCCTGGAGGATCCCGCATCATCTGCTACGTCGCCCAGGCAATCGTGCTTTCGGTCGACTGGAAGCTGGACGCCGCCTCCGTGGTCAGCTTTCCGCACATCTGCAATCGTGGCCGGACCACGGAAATCGAAGCGGACACCCGCTTTGCCGCTCTCGAGCAACCCCTCTCCGCCATGGGTCATGCGGTCGCAGCCCGGTCCATGACGAGCGGCCTCAACGTCATCCTCGTCGGCGAGGACGGCGAGCTCTCGGGGGCAGCCGACCCACGACGCGAAGGCATTGCAGGCGTCCCGTAGGCCCCCTGCAACGATCCGAGCTTGTCCGGCCCGCCGGATCGAGCGGGGCCACACCCCAGGTGGGGCAGTCGCCGGCCGGGGATCGACACCACCTGCACCAAGCCCGGGCGATCGCGGGGGGCGCACGCCGAGCGGCCGGTTGCCGAACGACGGCGTCACGGTCATGCACTTCCCATGAGATCGTCGAGTTCGGCGTAGGCCGGGAGACGTCGCTCGATCGGTCGGCCATCCCGCATGACGATGCGGTCGGCCTGCGGACGGGCAAAGAGCTCGCTCCAGTTCCTAGCGCTGCAGATCACCAGGTCGGCAGGTGCGCCGACGGCAAGCGACGGGGCCGCGAATCCGGCCGCGCCCGCCGGGTTGGCCAGGAAGGAGTGAATCCAGTCCGTGCCGGAATGGTCGAGGTGCCCGATGCGGGTCGCTTCCCGCATGACCTCCAGCATGTCCAGGTCCCCGTAGGCATGGAACGGGTCGCGCGTGTTGTCGGAGGCGAATGCCACGCGGATGCCGCGGGCCTTCATCTCGTGGACGAGGGTGATCCCTCGCCAGCGCGGCGTCCGTCCCGGAACCCGGTCCTGCAGGTAAACGTTGCACAAGGGAAGGCTCACGACGTGCAGTCCGGCCCGCGCGACGAGATCCAGCGTCGCAAGCGCTTCCGGCTCCGGCTGCACCGCCAGAGAGCAACAGTGGCCAACTATCACCGGCGCGTCGAAGCCAGTGTCCAGAACCATCTGGGCGACCTCGCGGAGGGTGGCAACGGAGGCATCCCCGGTTTCATCGACGTGCAGGTCGGCGGCCAACCCGCGCCTTGCCGCGGCCGCAAAGAAGAAGCGAAGCCAGGCGTGCAGCTCACGGTTCGGTCGGACGACCGCGCCAAGGACGCCGCCCGAAGCTGCCACCTCGTCAGCAATCTCATTGAAGGCACGCCGATCAGCCACCTGGTCGATACCGCACAGGTTGACCGCCTGAAGTTCAATTCGGCCAGCCCACTCGGCCTGCAGCTCGCGAAACACCCCGAACGAGACGCGATGCTGACGCGCCACGGAATCGAGATGCGTGCGGATCGCCCGGGTGCCGTGCGCCCATGCGGAGCGGAGCGCGAAGTCCATCCGCCGGCCCACGTCACTGGCGTCCCAGCGCTGGGCCCGGTCTGCGGCAGTGGCCGTGCGCGCGCCGCCGAAAGTGCCGTCCGGGTTGGGACAACGCGGCTGAATGTGACCCTTGTCAAGATGGGTGTGCACGTCGATGAACGCGGGAAAGACCATGGCGCGCCGCATGTCCACGGGGGTGCCCGGCCTCGCGGCAATCCGACCTCCCTCGATCGTGAGATCAGTCGTCACCAGATCGCCGGGCAGGTCGAGCAGGCACGCCGGCACCGTCACGTTCTTCAGCGTGAGCCTGGGGACCTCCGGGAGCTGCATGAAGTTCATCGGCAATCCTGGCTCGCGGGCTTCCGGTGATGGCGGGCAAGGCACGGTATCACGTGATGCCATACATCTGATGCGCAGTCATCACGACGAGTAACCGACCGTTCGTGGTGCTGCCCTCCTGGCGTCGCGCGGATCGTGGCTGGCCCCCACAATCGAAAGCCTGGTCCATTGCCGGATCCGGTCCGACAAGCCGGGCCGCAACCCCCTCAAGTCGATATGGTACGCGGTGCCGCCCACACCACGGAAACCTGCCATGTCCGCCGCCAAGCCCAGGTTCGTCGTCTTCCAGCATCTCGCCATCGAACACCCCGGGGTATTCCGGGACTTCCTCCGCGAGGACGAGATCGAGTGGGCGACGGTCGAACTGGACGACGGGGACCCGATTCCGGACCTGAGCCCTTTCGATGCCCTGTGGGTCATGGGCGGCCCGATGGACGTCTGGGAGGACGACACCCACCCCTGGCTGGAGCCGGAGCGGGCCGCCATTCGTGAAGCGGTCGTGGTCCGCAAGATGCCGTTTCTCGGCTTCTGCCTCGGGCATCAGCTCCTCGCGCAGGCGCTCGGCGGCGATGTCGGGCCCGCCGCCACGCCGGAAATCGGCATTCTCGATGTCGCGCTCACGGAAGCGGGGCGCGCGAGCCCGATCTTCGAAGGGCTGCCAGCGACCCACGCCTGCCTGCAGTGGCACGGTGCGGAGGTGAGGCTGGCACCGCCGGGGACACGGACGCTCGCGTCGTCCAAGGATTGCGCCATCCAGGCGCTCGCATGTGGCGACCATGCCTTCAGCGTCCAGTACCACGTCGAGATCACCCGTGACACCGTGCGCGAATGGGGCGCGGTCCCGGAGTACGAGCAGGAACTGGAGCGAGCGCTCGGAGCCGGCGCGCTCGCCGCGTTCGAAGCGGATACGGTGGCCCACCTCGACGAGTTCAATCGATACGCTCGCCGGATCTACGAGAACTTCATGGGCATCGTGCGGCAATCCTGAACGGGGCTTCGAGCCCGTAGATCGGGGTTGCGAGAAGGCCAACTGCCCGGAGAGGCAGGGGCACGTGACAGATGCCAAGACCGACGTCGGAGCAAGGGCGGATCGCCATGTCCCGACCGTTCGTCGAAGGCCCTGCGCGGGCAATCGGTGGCGGCGGAAGATGGCAGCGCGATCCGCGCGGCGAAGGGCAGTTTGGAATGAGCCGGGCCCAGGTCGGCCAGATCCATCAGCACTGGCTGGCGCACATGAGTCGGGTGCGTTTGGCAAACGTGAGAACGACAACGGGGAGCGTGGCCGCCAGCAAGGCTCCGTCGCGGGTGCGGTCACGTTGGAGCCTGAACCGGCCGGTGCCGGCGTTACCGCCAGGACCAGCCGTGCCGCAAGCAGGCGTATGTGCGGGGGCGCTCCCTCACCAGATGCCGTTCGCCCGCTGGAGTTCACGGACATAGGCCACGATCGCCGCCACGTCGTCCTGGGTCAGCCCCTCGACCGGCGGCATGTCCCCGAAGCGCCAGTGGTGGGTTCGTACGCCCCGGGCCACCGCGCGCTGGAACGATTCGTCGTCATGATGCCCTGGCTCGTAGAGGACGTGGACCAGTGGCGGCGCAACCCCGTCCCGCCCAGCTGCGTTCCGGCCGTGGCAGGACACGCAGTTGGCTTCGTAGGTCTTCTGCCCGAGTTCCGCCTGCGCTGAAAGGGCCTCCGGGACGCTGATGGTCACGATCGGCGGCCCGCTGTCGGCGCTGTCGGCCGCGGCGGCGACATGGGAGTGGGCAGTCACGCCGATGGCGGCAGTCAGGACGATTGGGATGGCTGCCCGCCTCAGTGACATGCCTTCCCGAGTGCCTTCAGCCGCCAGTAATTGTAGGGAAGAGGGGTGATGAAGCCGGCGGCCAACATGATCGGCACGATCCACCACGTCAGCACCGCGCCGCCGGTCAGTGCCCAGTCCACTGCGTTCATCACGGTCTCCATGGCGACCATCGAAAGGAACGACATCCCGATGGCGGTCCGGAACGCCGTCCGCAGGTCCATCTGGCGGGCGAGGATGAACGTTTCCAGAGCGATGGAGGTCAGCAGCCCGTTCACGATGGCGAGGATCATGATCGCCAGCGTCGGCCAAGGAATCCCGGTGAACTGGAAGAAGGCGATGGTGCCAAAGTCGCCGATGGCGCAGCCGAGCAGGCACCAGGCGGTGTTCTTCGACGCCTGGCGCCACGTGTGGCGGCAGTACCAGTCGATGGCGAACCTCGCGGTGACGGCGACCATGGCCAATTCCCTTGCCTCGTCTTCGCCGGTAACGTAGCGTCTCCAGTAACTGGAGAGTCAATAGACGGACAATGAACATTTCCGCTGCGTCGGGTGCCGCCGGCCTGCCGGTGAAGACGGTCCGCTACTACGCGGATATCGGACTGGTGTCGGCGTCCTCGCGCACGGCCTCGGGATACAGGCTCTATGACGACGGCGCGGTGCGGAAGCTCGTCTTCATCCGCCGGGCGCGAGAATTCGGGTTCTCCATCGACGAATGCCGGGAGCTACTGAGCCTCTACGAGGACCAGCATCGCTCCAGCGCCGACGTGAAACGTATCGCGTCCAAGCGCCTGGGAGAGATCGCGAAGAAGCAGCGGGAACTGCAGTCGCTGCACGACGAACTTGCCCACCTGGTCGACGCCTGCAGGGGCGACGACCGACCGGACTGTCCGATCATCGACGGCTTGGATCACCGGCACGCCGATATGTGACGGCGTTCTCGTCGGCGACCCCCTGACCGCGGAACTCCTGCCACAGTCGCCGCCATCAGGCAGCATCACGGGTCGACTGTTTGCTGCCCGGCGTCACTCGCCCGGCGGTGACAATTCGTGCGGCGGCCTCGCGCAGCCGTGCCTCCCGTCTGGCGGACAGCGGCTCGGTCGGGGTCGGGTCAGGGCAGCGGGGGCCGGCGGACGAGCCCGGACACGCCACGGGCCGTCATCCAGACGGGCCGGGTCCGGTGCGAGCCGTCGCACGCCGCCGAAACGTACCGGAGCAGCCGCCCGGCGGCCTCCGGATCAGACCGACAGCTTCAGCAGGAAGCGCGTGCCGGACGGCGAGGTATTCCCGAGCTCGAACGTGCCGCCGTGTGCAGCCATGATCTCCCGGACGATGACCAAGCCCAGCCCGTGCGCGTTCACCACCGTGTCCGCAAACGGCCGTTCGAAAAACGCCCGGACCTCTTCCTGCAGTCCGGGACCATTGTCTTCGACCTCGATCAGGACGTGATTCGGCCGGCGGCGTGCCCGCACGGAAACCTTGCCGCCATCGGGCATCGCGTCCGTGGCGTTCTGCGCGAGGTTGAGCAGGGCGCGGAACAGCTCCGCCTGATCGGCTTCGACGACCAGGTCGCCGGGCACGTCGATCTGGAAGTCGACACGTCCTTCGTGGATGGCTGCTACCGAATCCCCCACTTCCACAGCGATTTCGCGCAATCGCGTTGGGGCCAGCGTGATCGGTGTGCCGCCGAAACGGTGATAATCGAGCGTGCGGGTGCAAATCTGGACCGCCCGTTCCACGGCCTTGACCAGCAGTGGGACCAATTTCCGGATGCCCGGGTCCTGAGCCGCCTTGATCTGGTCCGACGCCACGGCGGCGGTTTGCAGAACGTTGCGCAGGTCATGGTTGATCCGGCTCACGGATGCGCCAAGGGCGGCTTCACGATCACGGCGGTGCAGCAACGCACGCAGGCTGCCCTGCATCGAGAGCACCCCGCGCTCCAGATCACCGATTTCGTCACGCCGGTCCGACGTCTTGACGGTCGTGTCCACGTTGTCCGGATTACGCGCGAACCAGGCCAGCCGTTCGATGATCGCGGTGACGGGCCGGACGAACTGGTGCTGCAGGACGAAGAACAGGAGGACGCCCA
The DNA here is from genome assembly GCA_022824395.1 of Alphaproteobacteria bacterium. Classification (GTDB taxonomy): domain Bacteria; phylum Pseudomonadota; class Alphaproteobacteria; order TMED109; family TMED109; genus VXPW01. The sequence continues at coordinate 78,866 of JAJDZX010000092.1, read as the reverse complement.
CGGCAATGAACGGGGCGATCGCGCTGGCGCCAATTCTGAGTGAATGCTGCCACATGGCTTCTGCAAGCGGCGCCTCCGGAGCCACTACCTCGATCACGACACTCGGATACTGCTCGGCCGGGCCCACGATCCGCAGGATGCGGTCGCGGCCGTTGATCAGCGTGTCGAACGCGTGGCGCACGCGGCCGGGCCACGAGATCGCGGCCGGTCGCACCGTCTTGTCGACGGCCGTCGGCGTTGATCCGATGACCAGCGTCGATGTGTCTCCGGTCCGAAGGATTACGGCCTGCGTCTCCGTGAACGCGAGCAGGCGCTGCCGCAAGTCGGGGTCGAGTTCGCCCTCGGATACGACCTGGACGACCCTGACCGTGTCATAAGCGCCGCGAAGCTGATCCTCGATCTCCGACAACCAGAACGCCGATACTGACGTCACGTACGACGCCGCCGCCCACAGCGCCGCGAAGGCCAGCGTGTGCTGGAGAACCCGCGCTGTCAGTGACCGACGTGCGCGGCGCCGGCCGCCCGTCCCCGTCGCCACTTCACCCAAGGCGCGTCAGGAGGCCCACGATCTTCCGGGTGCGCGGACCGAACAGCGCCGGCGTGAAGTACGACCCGGCAACCTGCTTGCTGATCTCACCACGGGTGGGGTACGGCAGGATGGCGCTGGTCATCTGCCCGATCTTCATCCGATGAGTCGCCATCAGGCACCAGGGCTGGATCAGCTCGCCGGCGTGGGCACCGACCATGCTCGCTCCGACCACGCGACCGCGGTGCACGATGACCTTGATCAGACCCTCGGTCTCCCGCTCCGCCCGGAATCGATCGTTCCCGCCCACCGGCATCTTGACCACCCGCACCCGGTCACCGAACCGCTCGCGGGCGGCCGGCTCGTTGAGCCCGACCTGAGCGATCTCGGGGTCGGTGTAGGTGACCCAAGGCGCTGCCGCCTCGTTGACCCGCGCCGGCAGCCGGAACAGGGCCCGGCGCACGACGATGCCGGCGTGATATCCCGCGATGTGGGTGAACTGCAGTCGGCCGATCACGTCGCCGATCGCGTAGACGCGCCGATTAGACGTGCGCAATCCGTCGTCGACCTGGATTCCCCGCCGATGGCATCGAATTCCCGCTGCATCGAGATTCAGGTCCCCGACGTTGGCGCGCCGACCGGCCGCCACCAGCAGATGGGTGCCGGTCACCTCGCGGTTGCCGTCCGCATCCTCCACGGTGAGACGAATTCCGCCTTCCGCCCTGGCTGCCGACGTCACAGCAGCGCCTTCGATGACCGTAATGCCTTCCTGCTCAAACCGTCGCGCCACGACCTGGGCCAGATCAGGATCGTCGCGGTGCAGCAGCCGGGCGCGCTCCACCACCGTCACATCGCACCCGAGGCGGCGGTGCGCCTGCGCCAGCTCGCAGCCGATCGGGCCGCCGCCCAGTATCAGCAGGTGTTCCGGGCGCACATCATTGTCAAAAATGGTCTCGTTCGTGAAGTACGGCACCTCGTCCAAACCGGGCACGGGAGGAACGATCGGCGAGGAGCCCGTCGCGATGACGAACCGCTTCGCGCGGATCCGGATCGGCCCCGCCTGCACCTGATCCCGCCCCGTGAAGGCCGCGGACTCCCGCAGCACGGTCGCGCCGAGACCTTCGAAACGCTCCTGCGAATCGTGCGGCGCGATGTCGGCAATAACGCCCTGCACGTGATCGCGGACGCGCGGGAAGTCGGCGTTCGGGGCTCCGGCAGCGACTCCGAACCTTTCGGCGTGGCGGGCGGCATGCGCGGCGTGCGCCGCCGCGATCAGGGACTTGGATGGCACGCAGCCGTAGTTGAGGCAGTCGCCGCCCATCCTGCCGCGCTCGATCAGGACGGTATCGACGCCAAGCTGGGCAGCGGCGGCCGCCACACTCAAGCCGCCTGAGCCCGCGCCGATGATGCACAGGTACGGATGTAACGTCGTATCGGATGAAGTCATAACACTCAGCATGTCCAATTGGCTATCTGATCGCACTCCCTCGCACCATAATCCCGGCCCACGCATCGCGCGATTCCTGAGAAAGTCGTGTCATCCGTCATCGGGCAGGGAACACGTCATTCCACAAGACGTAGTGCTTTCCATGATCGAAGGCCAAAGCGTCGTCGCGACAGCTGGAGCGCAACCTTGATATCAGTCCACGTACCGGTGCCGTGGGCGCCGGGCACCGGCCCGATGCAGGGCCGGCGGCGGGCCACAGCGCGCATCTGTTCCGACGTCCGTACCGCAACGGTCCCGCCCGTTGAAAATCCGGTCAGGCAGACGAATCGCGGCCGCGCGGGCCACCGTCAGATCAGGGCGAATTACCGGCTCCTATACTGCCGGGCGCGCGCTAGAACCCGCGCCGACCCCGATGTCCCCTTCAGCCCGAGGAAGGCAACCATGGCCGAGCTTCAGAAATACCAGATGCACGTTGGAGGCGAATGGGTGGATCCGCTGTCAGGCGAGTGGCTCGAAACCGACAACCCGTTTGACGGCAAGCCCTGGGCGTTGATCCCCCGGGGCAACGCAGACGACGCGAACCGCGCGGTTGCCGCGGCACGGAGCGCGTTCACGGACGGCGAGTGGCCGCGCATGAATGCGACGGAGCGCGGCCACCTACTCCGTCGGCTCGGCGACCTCATCGCCCGCGACGCCGACCGGCTCGCCGCGACCGAGGTGCAGGACAACGGCAAGCTGATCGCCGAAATGCGCGGCCAGCTCCGGTACGTGCCCCAGTGGTACTACTACTTCGGCGGACTCGCCGACAAGGTAGAGGGCGCCGTGATCCCGTCCGACAAGCCCGACATGTTCAATTACACCCGCCACGAACCGCTCGGCGTGGTGGTCGCGATCACGGCCTGGAATTCCCCGCTGCTGCTCACCGCCTACAAGCTGGCACCCGCCCTTGCGGCCGGCAACACGGTGGTGTTGAAGCCCTCCGAATTCACCTCTGCCTCCGCACTCGAGTTCGTCAAGCTCGTGGAAGAAGCCGGGTTTCCGCCCGGCGTCGTCAACGTGGCCACCGGCTACGGTCGTGAGGTCGGCGAAGCACTCATCTCGCACCCCGATGTCGCCAAGGTCGCCTTCACAGGCGGCAGCACCACTGGGCGGCATGTCTACGAGACGGCCGCGGGCGGGCTCAAACGTGTCACGCTGGAGCTCGGCGGGAAGTCGCCGAACATCGTCTTCGAGGACGCGGACATCGAGGATGCCGTCAAGGGGGCCATTTCCGGAATCTTCGCTGCCTCGGGCCAGACCTGCGTTGCGGGATCGCGCCTGCTGCTGCAGGAGCGGATCCACGACGAGTTCGTCGACCGGCTCCTGGAGACTGCCAAGACCGCGCGCATGGGAAATCCAATGGACATGGACACCCAGGTCGGTCCCGTGACGACTCCACCACAATTCGACAAGGTGCTGAATTACATTGCGATCGCCAAAGACGAGGGGGCCAGCTGCCTGCTGGGCGGGCGGGCCGCCCAGCGGCCGGAATGCGGGGACGGCTGGTTCGTGGAACCCACGATCTTCGACGACGTGACCAACGACATGCGCATCGCGCAGGAAGAGGTCTTCGGGCCGGTACTCTCCATCCTCCGTTTCAGCGACGAAGACGAGGCCGTCGCGATTGCGAACGACGTCATGTATGGCCTCGCAGCCGGCATCTGGACCCAGAACGTCCGGCGGTCGATTACCGTCGCCGACCGCCTCCAGGCCGGCACTGTCTGGGTCAACACGTACCGTGCCGTCAGCTTCATGTCGCCCTTCGGAGGGTACAAGATGAGCGGTCTCGGGCGGGAGAACGGCGCGGATGCCATTCGCGAGTACCTGCAGACAAAGAGCGTCTGGATCAGCACGGCGAGCGAAGTTCCCAATCCTTTCGTGCTGCGCTGAGTAGCCGGCAGACAGCTGCCCCGGCAGCCGGCCAATGCCCCGCGGAGGGCATGATCCGGGATCCTCGTGCGGGTCGCACCACCGGAGCCAACGTCACGACCAGGCGGTTCCGCCGACCGGGATGTCCGTTGGCACCTGCTGGACGAGCTTACGCGCACGCTCCGCCGGTTTCCGCCGGACCCGCCGGGACACGCCGGGACACGCCACCCAGCTGCCTTCCGCTCCCAACATCACATTGTCGATCGCGTTCAACGTCTCCTACGGCATGAAGCTTGCGGGATCATGCTGATCCCGGCAGCGATAGCGTCAGTACTGTGATTCAGGACGATGGGGTGACCGGACACCTGATTCCGGCGACGGCCAGCTCGGTGAAATCCGTACAAGATGTTTATCTGGGTGGTCTTGCCGGCACCGTTCGCGCCGACAACGCCGAGCGCGGTCCCCGGTGCCACCTGCAATTGCGCCTGGTGGCTGGCATGCATGCGGCCGATCCGCTTGTCGAGGGCGCGCTGCTCGACTGCCGGCGCGCCCTCCCGCCGCTGTCACCACTTCCTCGCAGGGTGTGTTGGCAGTACCGCTACGGCGCAGGACAGTTGCGCTCGGCGACGTAATCGTGAACCCAGATTTCTCCGCTCTTGATCGCCGCCACCGCCCGGTCCGCGGCAGCCTGCATCGCGGGAGAGACCAGCCCCCGATTGAATTCGTCCAACGCCCACCCAATGCCGCCTTCGTTGAGCCCGAGTTCGCGGGTGCCTGCCCGCCAGGCGCCTTGGCGTGCGGCATCGAAGACTTCGTAGGCCGCCACATCGACGCGCTTCAGCATGGAGGTCAGCACATGGCCGGGATGAAGGTGATTCTGGTTCGAATCGACCCCGATCCCCAGCCTGCCAGCGTCCGCCGCCGCCTGCAGCACGCCGAGACCGGTGGTACCTGCGGCATGGAAGACGACGTCAGCCCCCCGATCAAACTGAGACCTTGCCAGTTCCGCCCCCTTGACGGGGTCGTTCCACGCGGCAGCGGTGGTGCCGGTCATATTCTGGAAGACCTGAACGTCGGGGCTCGCATGCTGGGCTCCCAGCACGTAACCGCACGCAAATCTTCGGATGAGCGGCACGTCCATGCCGCCGACAAATCCCACCTTGCCGGTCTGACTGGCCATGGCCGCCAGAATGCCCACCACAAAGGCGCCTTCGTGTTCCCTGAACACGATGGACTGCACGTTCGGCTGGTCGACCACCGCGTCGATGATGGCAAACCGGGTCTCGGGGAACTCGGCAGCCACCTCCTCCATGGCGGGCGCATACTGGAATCCAACCGCCAGAACCGGGTCGAAACCCTGACGGGCAAAGGTTCGCAACGCCTGGATGCGCTGAGAATCGGTCTGGACCTCGAAGTCTCGGAACTCGATGCCTGTATCGGCGGTGAACTTCCGGGCGCCGTTCCACACACCTTCGTTGAACGACTTGTCGAATTTGCCGCCGAGGTCGTACAGGACACCCGGCTTGATGTCGGCGGCATGAACCGGACAGCAGGCCAGTACCAGTGTCAGCACGACCCCGGCTAGACTTTGATACTTCACACCCTTTCCCCCTTCGAACCGGCCGGCAGCGACGCAGGTGCTGACGTCGACGCCAAGTTCGGGGCGGGCCAGTCCCACGGCGGCATTATGGCAACGCTCCCGCAAATTCTTGAGCGTTGTCGGATCGGGACTCCGTGTCATCCGAACGGCGCGTGCCGGTGCCGCCGTCGCCTCCTCCGGATCGCGTCGGACCGGCGGGAGACGGGGCGCTCCCTTCGTTCTCCAGGCGGCGCCGACGGTCATCACGACAACGCAGCAACCTGCCGGGAGCCTTCCGCGATCACCCGCGCACCACGCCATCCAGACCAGCGGAGGCCCGTAGGCCGGATACCGCTCCGACCTATCACGGTACCGGAGTTCAAGGTGCCTCTCCCGGTATGGACAGCCTCCTGGCCTTGTCAGACCGACCGGGCCTCTCGTTGCCGCCAGCACGCCCCCGACCCGGTCTCGATCACTTCCGCCCACGCCAGCCACGGTCAGGTGTGTCGGCCCAATCGACTCACCAGCAGCGGCCAGAGCCGCCGCATGCCCGACCCCCGGGCACGGCCCGCAAGCGAGCTGCGAACACGACTGCGCACACAATGTCGTGGGCTACCCACCTAACACCGCCGAGCGCCCATGGCGCCTAAGGAAACGACGATACCCGGGCGCCCGCTGGCGGATGCGGGCTATGGCAGCTTTCGTGCCTATGCGGCCAACTCGGATGCGGACGCTTCGGGATCAACCAGCCACTCCGACTCGCGCCCGCGCCGCGTCCACTCGAGAAGCGCACGTGGCTTGCGGCAAGGATTTTCCCGCGGACAAGGGAGTATCGTACTTACCCCGCGTCGTTTCGCGTACAACGCCGACCGGCGGCGGCATCCGAAGTCACTGTTTTCGCTTTGAACCGCGGCACCGACGGGACATGCGCGAATTTCGACAAGGGACCCATCACAACGACTAACGCAGTCAGATCTTGGTACCATTTCGGCTGGTGCGCCTTCAGTTATCTGGTCTTTTTCGCTACCTAAACAGAGGTGTAGCTGGTGTCAGTTTCTGGTTGGCAAGGGTCTTGCAAGGCGGCACCCTTGAATCTTTGACAATCGAGAAATACATACTACATTGCGCATGATGCAGGTAAAGTTATCCAGTCTCTGGTCTTTCGTGGCTCGAACTTATGGAATGTCCTCGTTCTGCTGCGCCGCGTCGGCGGGCGAGGGTCGCGTGACACCAGTTGACTCCGAGGGCCGCGAGACCGTGCCTGTCAAGTACCAGGCGTACTTCCGGTCGGTCTGGGCAGACCTTGACGGCGGCCCGGGATGGCGACCGCGGGCTGGGGATGTGCTCCCAGCTTGGAGCGGTCACGCACCCCTGCACCGGGGTGCTTTGGAGAGAGGCGTATGATTCCGGAACACCTGACGATCCGTAGCTTACGATCGACGGTGCGGCGGGTCGTTTCGGCGGTCGTTGGTGAGCTCCGACAGATCGCGGACGAAGAGGCCCGACCCGCGAAACGACAATCCGCACCCGACCGCAAGGTCGACATGCTCAATGCGTACCGGGAAGGAGCCTCGCTGCGGGCGGTGGGCGAGCAGTTCGGAGTCTCGGGTTCGCGAGTACAGCAGATCCTCAAATCCATGCCCGACTACCAGGCCGCCAGGGATTCGGCGAAATCAATCCGGCGGAGCAGATCGGCGGGAGCTCGGTCGGCGCGTCAACAGTCGTTGCACAAGAGCACGATGGCCCGCGAGGTGCGGCGGTCGTGGAAGGAGGTATCCGAACGCGACGACGTGTTCGAACGCCTCTATCAAATGCGTGCCGCAGGGAAGAAATGGAAGGACCTCGCGGAAGCGGTCGGCCGCCCGCCCGACCGCAGCAATGCCCACTCCACCATGCTGCACATGAAACGCCAGGCGAGAGCCAGGGGACGCCCCTGGCCGATCCGGCAGGTCAATGGCGCGGCGCGTCCATCCGGCCCGACGTCACTCGACGGCGGGGCTCCTCCGGCCGAGTAGCCCCGCCCAAAGGGGGACGCCGGCAGGTTGGCCTCGCCGCTGGCGGCCGGTACTCCCGAGCCCGGCGCGCGATGGTTGCCAATCACCGGCCTTTCTGCCAATACCGTCCTGACCGCCATAGGTGAACTGGGGAGCGGCCGTCGTGCGTGGACTCTACTTTCTTGGTAACCGCGAGCTGGACCTGCGCGAGATTCCAGACCCGACCCCCGGCCCCGGCGAGGTCGTGCTCAGGATCAAGGCATCGGGAATGTGTGGCAGCGATCTCAAGTTTTATCGGCCGCCGCCCGGCGAGGCCCAGCGGGCACTCGGTCTCGGCGAGAATGTGCCACCGATCATCGGGGGGCACGAGCCTTGCGGTGTGGTCGCGGAGCGGGGCGCCGGGGTAGAGCCGGATGCCGCCCCGATCGATGCGCGTGTGATGAATCACCACTACGCGGGATGCGGGCTGTGCGATTCCTGCCGTGTCGGCTGGAGCCAGATGTGCGAAACGGGCGCGATCAAGGTTTTCGGGGTAACCGCCAACGGCGCGCATGCTGACTACATTGTGGTACCGGCCTCCAGTCTCGTTCCACTGCCCGAGGAACTCAGTTTCGCCGCGGGATCGGCGATCGCCTGCGGTACCGGTACCGCGTACGGCGCCCTCTGTCGCCTGCCCCGGCTGGGCGGCTCAACCCTCGCGGTGTTCGGCCTCGGGCCAGTGGGCCTCAGTGCGGCGCTGCTGGGCAACGCCATGGGCGCACGGGTGATCGCCGTTGAAGTCGGCCGGGAGCGACTCGCGCTCGCGACTGAATTCGGCGCCGATACGACCGTCGATGCGTCCGCCGTCGATCCGGTCGAGGCGCTGATGGACCTGACCGGGGGACGCGGGGTGGATCTGGCCGTCGACTGCAGCGGTGCCACTGCCGCGCGCTCGGCGGCGGTGCGGTCGGCGAAGCGGTGGGGCACAGTGTGCTTTGTTGGAGAAGGCGGCGACGTCACGATCGACGTGAGCCGCGACATGATCCGCAAGCAGCTCTCGATCATCGGATCCTGGACATTCAGTGCGACCGGGCAAGCCGAATGCGCCCGCTTCATCGCTGATCGCAAGATCCCGCTGGAGAAGATCTTCACCCACCGTTACACGCTCGACCAAGCCGTGGAGGCCTATCGTTTGTTCGATACGCAGACCACGGGGAAAGGCGTGTTCCTCTTCGACTGACGCCAGGCCGCGTCCAGCCCGACGTCACGGGAGGGCCTGCATTCCCTAGTGAATGTCGCTGGCGTCCGCCATGGCGCGCCGAAGTTTCTCGATGCCAAAATCAGACTGACGGGCACACTCCAGAATCACGGCCTCTCGCCTAGTCAGGAGATCCACTGCGGCGGGAAGCTCCCGGACCGCCTCCGGCGGAATGACGACCGCGCCGTGACGGTCGGCATGGACGATGGCATCATGCTCGACTGCCATCCCGTGCACATCGACCGGACAGCCCGTCTCCACGACGTGCACGTATGCATGGCTGGGGCCCACCAGGCCCGCAAGCAACTGAAATCCAGGTGCACAGGCGTCGAGGTCACGGATGGAGCCGTTGGTGACGACCCCCAGCACGCCGAGACCCTTGTGCACCGCCGTGTTCACTTCGCCCCAGAAAGCGCCGAACCCGGGATCGGAATCGAGGTCCTGGATCACCACGACCGCAGGCCTCGCACCAGAAGCCACATACTCGTAGTACCCGATCCGGTTGCGCTGTAGCTGAGCGGGGGCAACCCCGGGCGGGGTACTTCCGCGAATTGTCGCCGTGCGAGCCCAGCCAACGATGGGCCTGAGCGCGGGGTCCGCACAAACCAACGGCCGCACCGTGAATCCGGTGGCTCGCCGATCCGGCACGACCAGCTCGAGGGCGTTGCAGATGGTGGGAGTGTCCCAAGCCGCAAGGCGCTCAAGATCATGCGCAGTAACGGTGGTCATGAGAATTCCTCAACAAGTTGACGGTACCGGTGGGACCGGATCGCTGCCTTGATGGAGACGCTTTCAACGATGGGCAAGCGGTGTGACAGTCCGGGCTGCGACAAGGTTAGAGCAGTGACCGCCGATGGCGCAGCATCGATGACGCCGGGCCGGATTGCTGTCGCCGCCGCCTCGGTCACGAAGCCTGGCCTTGCGGATCCGCCGTCGCTGCCAAAACCGGCACCGGTTTGACACTCCTCCTAGTATCATCGATCCGACAGTGACCACTGAGGGAGCCCATGGCAGTCCAGCATCGAGGAGCGCTTCAGAACTCCTTCCTAAATCGGCTCCGCAAGTCGCGCACCCAAACCACTGTTCACCTCATGAACGGCGTGCGTCTTCGCGGAACCGTCGCCGCATTTGACGAGTTCTGCATCTGGCTGTCGACCTCCGGCAATCAGCAACTGGTCTTCAAGCACGCGATCTCCACGATTGTTCCCAGCAAACCGATCAGCCTCGGGGAATCAGGCGACCCGGAGCCGCGTGAACCCAAACCGGAATCGCCGAACGCGTGAGTGCGTCACCGACGCCCTCGGTCCCGGTCTGGGTCGTCCACCCGGTGATCCGGGGGGACGACCCACCGCTCCGAACGCAGGCCAGCCGGTTGGACGAAGCCTGTTCGCTGGCCGATTCCATCGGGCTTCGCGTCAAGCGTGCCGAACAGTTCACGGTCCGCCGGCCACGGCCGGCCACCCTGCTCGGGCTTGGGGTCCTGGAATCTCTCCAGTCGGAAATCACCCGCGCCGCAGAAGCGCCGAAACTGGTCCTGTTCAACGTCGACCTGACACCGGTCCAGCAGCGCAACCTGGAAGACCTGCTCCGGACGAAAGTCCTCGACCGGACCTCGCTCATCCTGGAAATCTTCGGCGCCCGCGCTGCCACCCGCGAGGGCCGTCTGCAGGTGGAGCTTGCGCATCTGGAATGGCAGCGGAGCCGCCTGGTGCGGTCCTGGACCCACCTGGAGCGCCAGCGCGGCGGTTTCGGGTTTCTCGGCGGGCCGGGCGAATCCCAGATCGAGCTTGATCGCCGCCTCATCACCGGACGCGTCGCCCGGATCCGCAAGGAACTCGACCACGTCCGCCAACGACGCGGACTTCACCGACGTCGCCGCACCCATCCGACCGTGGCCCTGGTCGGCTACGCCAATGCCGGCAAGTCCACGCTGTTCAGTCAGCTCACCGGACAATCCACGGACGCCCGAAATCTGCCCTTTACCACGCTCGATCCGCTGATGCGTGCGTGTGCCCTCCCGTCGGGCCGGACCGCGGTCATTTCCGATACCGTGGGGTTCGTCTCGGACCTCCCGACCCTCTTGATCGCGGCGTTTCGTGCCACGCTCGAGGAGGCGGTGCACGCCGACCTCCTCGTTCACGTGCGCGATATCACACACCCGGAGACGGCGGCGCAGCGACTCGATGTCATCAGCGTTCTGACCACCCTGGGCGCGCTGCCCGACGGTACCGAGACCCAACTCGAGGTCCTCAACAAAATCGACCGGTTCAGCGAGGAGGACGTTCGGCAGCTGCGCGACCAGCAGCCGCGCGCGATCCTGGCGTCAGGCCTGCGCGGGACCGGGATGCGGGAACTGCTGGAAGCGGTGGATCACTGTCTCGGGCAGAGCCGCTCGGAATTTGATGTCGAGCTTGCCCTGGCGGACACGTCGACCCTGGCATGGCTCCACCGGAAGGGGGCCGTGGTCCGTCAACGGGCGGACGCCAGCTCGCTGCACGTCCGCGTTGCGCTGGATCCAGCGGATCGGGGCCGTCTCAATGCCCGGCTCGCCAAGGCGTCTCCGACCGACACGTCCGGGCTGCAGACGTAGGGCAGCGCCGGTCACGCACGCGTCCCGCCCCGCCGCCGTCCGGTCGCTTCCGTTCCCCCTCTTGACATTGCGGGCTCGCACCCCCACTTCTACACCCGAACGGTTTCTGGCACTCTAGTCCCTAGAGTGCCAACTCACGTTTTGGGCGCCTTGCGGACGCTCCGTACGCCCAGCACCCCCTTTCCAATCTGAGAGGCATGAAGCATGAAATTCAGGCCGTTGCATGACCGCGTCATGGTCAAGCGCGAAGAAGACGACGAGCGCACGCCAGGCGGCATCATCATACCGGACACCGCGAAGGAGAAGCCCATGAAGGGCAAGGTCATCGCGGTCGGATCGGGCATCCGGAGCGAAGATGGCAAGATTACGCCCCTGGATGTGCAGAAGGGCGACATCGTCCTGATCGGCAAGTGGTCGGGCACTGAAGTCAAGATGGATGGCGAGGAATACGTCATCGTCAAAGAGTCCGACGTCATGGGAATCCTGGCCTAAGGCCAGTCCCGATACCACGCAGAGAAGGAACTCACACAAATGCCTGCCAAAGAAGTCAAATTCGCGGGCGATGCTCGCGAGCGCATGCTCAGAGGCGTCGACATCCTGGCCAACGCAGTGAAGGTCACCTTGGGGCCCAAGGGCCGGAACGTCGTGCTCGACAAGTCGTTCGGCGCTCCCCGAACGACCAAGGACGGCGTCACCGTTGCCAAGGAAATCGAACTCTCCGACAAGTTCGAGAACATGGGCGCCCAAATGGTGCGTGAAGTGGCCAGCAAGACCAATGATGTCGCCGGCGACGGGACGACCACAGCCACCGTCCTGGCCCAGTCGATCGTTCGCGAGGGCACCAAGGCCGTGGCAGCGGGGATGAACCCGATGGACGTCCGCCGCGGCATCGAGATGGCGACCGAAACCGTCGTTACCGAGCTCAACAAGATGAGCCGCAAGGTGCAGGGTCACGATGAAGTGGCGCAGGTCGGCACCGTCTCCGCCAATGGCGAGCGCGAGGTCGGCGACCTCATCGCCCGGGCGATGGAGCGGGTCGGCAAGGAAGGCGTCATCACGGTCGAGGAGGCCAAGTCGCTGGAGACCGAGCTTGATGTCGTCGAAGGCATGCAGTTCGACCGCGGCTACCTCTCCCCGTACTTCATCACCAATGCCGAAAAGATGACTGCCGAGTTCGAGGACCCGTACATCCTCATTCACGAGCAGAAGCTGTCGTCCCTGCAGCCGATCCTCCCGGTTCTCGAGAAGGTCGTGCAGTCCGGCAAGCCGCTGGTCATCATCGCCGAAGACATCGAGGGTGAGGCACTGGCTACGCTGGTCGTCAACCGCCTGCGCGGCGGGCTCAAGGTCGCTGCGATCAAGGCCCCTGGATTTGGCGACCGCCGCAAGGCCATGCTGGTCGACATCGCCACCCTGACCGCCGGCCAGGTCGTGAGCGAGGAGTTGGGCGTCAAGCTCGAGAACATCGATCTCCGGATGCTGGGACGCGCGAAGCGCGTGCTCGTCACCAAGGAGGAGACCACGGTTGTCGAGGGCGCGGGCAAGACCAAGGACATCCAGGGGCGCTGCAACCAGATCCGGGCGCAGATCGAGGAATCCACCTCGGACTACGACCGCGAGAAGCTGCAGGAGCGGCTCGCCAAGCTTGCAGGCGGCGTCGCCGTCGTTCGCGTTGGTGGTGCGACCGAGATCGAGGTCAAGGAGCGCAAGGATCGTGTCGATGACGCCATGAACGCGACCCGTGCGGCCGTCGAGGAAGGCATCGTTGCCGGCGGCGGGGTTGCCCTCCTCTACGCTGCACGCCGGGGCCTGAAAAAGTGCAAACCGGGCAACGACGACCAGCGTGTCGGGATCGACATCATCCGCAAGGCGCTCGAGACCCCGTTGCGCCAGATCGCCTCGAACGCCGGGTACGACGGTTCGATCGTGGTCGGCAAGGTCATGGAATCCAAGGACGAAGGCTTCGGATTCGATGCGCAGGAAGGCGAGTACGGGGACCTCTTCGGGGCCGGCGTCATCGACCCGGTGAAGATGGTTCGCGCGGCACTGCAGGACGCCGCATCCGTGGCCGGCCTCCTCATCACGACCGAGGCCATGGTTGCCGAGAAGCCTGAGAAACCCAAGAACGGCGCAGCCCCCGGTGGCGGGATGCCGGACATGGGCGGGATGGACTTCTAGCAGCCTCCACTCGACTTCCACGAGTGCCAGGGGGCCGCGCTCTGCGCGGCCCCCTTTTTCTTGCCGGCATCGACGGACCGGTGATTGTCCGTCGACATCACGCATCCCTTGCCAAAGCACTGCCCAACGCCGACAACCCGCCGGAGCGACTGCGAAGCTGCAAGAAGCCTACGCCCGGCCGGGCTCGCGGGCCGACGATTTCGACGGGGGCCGACTTCAGTACACGGCCAGGGACGGCGGCGGTACGCCGAATTAAAATCAACCGCTTGCCCTGGACCGAGGGCCGGAGCGGTAACGGGGGATCGAAGGGCAGCCCACCGACGCGTTCAGCGGTGGCCTGCTGGACCGATGGCCGGGATTCCCTGGCGTTCGCTGCGTCCCGACCAATTATCGCGGCCTGTCTTCCTGCCTTGCGATCCCGCTCTCAGCGTCCACCGCCACGTCGACCGCCCGTACCAGCGTCAGTCCGCTCCCCAGCACAGTTCGACAAGCGCATAGCCGGCAGCGTCGGGACGTGGACATTCGTAGTCCGACAATTCGAAACGCGCTACCGCACGTCACGTACCGCCAGCCTCGTTTGCCTCACGAGCTGTGCTCCTGACAGGGCTTTTTTGCCTGGCTCCAACTGGCCACCGGGTAGGTAATGGCTTCGCACCTCTGCCAGTGATCAACGATCCATTCGCCGTCGCGGCTGCCATTCACGTAGAGCCCCTCCTCACGAGTATGTCCGCGCGCAGTCGATCTGGTTTCCACCCACCGGCCGTGTTTCTTCCCTTTTGACAGGTGTCCGGCGTGCGAAACCGACCACCTGAAATCCCGGTTGGACGCCCCCGTCAGCACGCCCTCCCCGTCTGCCACACCATCGCGGCACGCTCCTGACCAACTAGCGCTCTCGTGGGTCGGATAGCCGATCCAGCGGGTCCAATCCGAGTACCAGAAGTAGCAACCGGGTTGGTTCGAGAGTTCGGTCCAGCAATTGAACCAGACTGGTTGGCCGAATTCGCTGATCCCCGGGCAGATTCCGTCCTGAGCCACCACAGGGGGGACGTCCGCTCCGACGGACCTTGCCCATTCGCCCACGCCGCCGAAATTGCCTGACCCGCTTGCATATTGCGGCGCCCAGCAGTGTGCAAACTCGACCCGGCACCTGGCAGCGCCAGCCCGACACTGCACGAGCGCGTCTCGGATCGCCACGCCACGAGTCGCGCCCCCACCGGCGCTGACGTCGCCGTCGCTTCGGATTACCAGTGCTCCACAGGACTCGCGGAACGCCGCCACCTCCTGGCAGGCTGCGCCGCCATGGGCTTGGCACTCCTCGAGCGACTCAGCTCTCGCCGTTGTGGCGCCGTCGGCGTTCCACGCGATTCCCCAGGCGTAGCCGCCGCCGGCCTCGTGCGAAAAGGCGATGGAGCCGTAGAGGTCCTCGGCGTGCAGCGGGGCGGCGGCCCCGATCACCACAGCAGCGAGGGTGCAAGTCCGAAGCTTCTTCATGGCGCTTCCTCACGGGTCCTTGGAAGGCAGGTCGGCAGCTGACGCCCGAAGCCCGCAGGATAGCCAGCCACTGGTCGCGTCGCATGCGGAAGGGATGGCCTGTCGCTCCTGTGCACCACCGCCGGACTAGCGCCGGTTTTCCGACTCCCGAGAGGTGAACCATGGAAGGATTCGGCTGACGGTTTGCCAATCCCCGGCGATTTGCCCGAAGCGCCGGCACCGGCTTGAAGGCGCTAACACGAATGGTCCGCGGCATTGCGGTCCTGCCGTGGCCGCCGTGTGGCCACGCGCCAACACGCGATCGCCCGCCTCGGGGCCCGCTTCCCGTCGCGAAAAGACCGGCCGGACGCATGGCGCCGCCAGCCGTGGCGGTGCACCGGGCTGTAGCGCGGGCCCCGGCCCGGTGTTCCGCTCCGATCTCAAGATTGGTAACGTCCACGCTGGAAACACCAAGGCGCCGGCCGGACGACTGGCTCGTGCGCATCGTTCGCCAACCGTTGTATATAGGCCGTCATGACGCGGTGGGCGGCTGCGAAACTGACCACCGGTCATTCCACCCACGCCGAATTCGATGTCCTGTCACGCCGACCGTGCGGGATCGCCTTCCCATCACCGGAGAAGCCAAGGCAATGGCCAACTCGCAACGCACCGCTTTCCTGGGTCTTGGAGTCATGGGCTACCCCATGGCCGGCCATCTTGCAGCAGCCGGCCACGAGATCGTGGTCTACAACCGAACGCAAGCGCGGGCAGATGCCTGGACTAAGCAACATGGCGGCACATCGCGACCAACGCCCGCCGCTGCAGCCGAAGGCGCCGACACGGTGTTCGTGTGCGTGGGCAACGATGACGATCTCCGAAGCGTCGTCACCGGAGAGGCCGGGGCTCTGGCCGGTATGGCGTCAGGCTCCGTGCTCGTCGATCACACGACGGCGTCCGCTGGCATCGCCCGGGAACTCGCTGCCGCCAGCGCCGACGCCGGCGTCGGATTTCTCGACGCGCCGGTTTCCGGGGGTCAGGCAGGAGCGGAAAACGGCCAGCTCACGGTTATGGTGGGCGGCGAGCCGGACACCTTCAAGCGGGCGCGCGACCTGATCGACTGCTACGCCCGCGCCACCACGCTGATGGGGCCGGCCGGCTCCGGCCAGCTCACGAAAATGGTCAACCAGATCTGTATTGCCGGCTTGCTGCAGGGCCTCTCCGAAGGCATGAACTTCGCCAGTCGCGCAGGGCTCGATGGCCAGCAGGTGCTTGACGTCATTTCCAAGGGCGCTGCGCAGTCCTGGCAGATGGAAAACCGCGCCATCACCATGCTGCAAGGGAAATTCGATTTCGGGTTTGCCGTCCAGTGGATGCGAAAGGACCTAGCCATCTGCCTGGAGGAATCGAAGCGCAACAACGCTAGGCTCCCCGTGACCGCACTCATCGACCAGCTCTACGCGCAAGTGGAGGCGCGCGGCGGCAAGCGTTGGGACACGTCCAGCCTTATTCACCTGCTGCAAAACGACTAGCAGCGAATTCGGACAACAGGACTGCCGCCGCGCGGCCCCGTCGCGTCACGTCGGAAGCCGATCGAGCCGCACACCGGGTCTCCTCCACGCGGTTGCCCGCCGGGGGTCCGGGCAGCGACAGCGCCGGAAACTGCGGATCCGGTCACTGATCTTGGCACCGGCCGCGTATCTGCGGCCGACCGAAGTGAAGCGAGCGTCGATGATGGCGGTCGGTGCCAACCGCACGCCGTATCGGGTTGCGCCGGGAAACGGCGTGGGTGCGCTTGGCCACCGCAGTCGAACCTACACGGGACCATGGGCCACGCTAGCGGCTGCTCCAGACACTCTCGCACTGTTCCGGCGTCGCATCCCGAAGTGTCTTCCGGTCGCGATGCAGCACTTGCTCAAGCTGGGAGACGCGTTCCTGAAACCGGGCGTTGGCATCGTCCAGGGCTGCTTCCGGGTCGACCCCGCTGGTCCGCGACAGGCGCACCAGCGCGAACATCGCATCCCCGATGGCTCGGCGCGCGGCGGCTGGCTCGGGCGCAGCCGGCTTCAGCCGTTCGAGTGACCGCTGTGCCTCGGCTGCCGGCTCGGCCGTTGCTGCAACTTCCTCCTGGGTCGAGCGACTCACCGCATCCTGCAGCTTCCGCGCCCGTACCAGCGCCGGGCCCGAACGCAGCACACCCTCCAGAACACCCGTACCGCCGGCGGCCGGCGCCTTCTCCGCAGCCTTGATGCGCTCCCAGTTGCGCATGACGGCTTCCGAATCGACGGCGGCATCGTCGGCGAACACGTGGGGATGCCTGCGCACCAGTTTGTCCTGGAGGGCATGGATCACTTCGGCGATCCCAAAGGCTCCGGCCTCCTCCGCCATGCGGGCATGGTAGATGACTTGCAGCAGGAGATCGCCGAGCTCGTCACACAATGCCTCCATGTCGCCCGCCCGGATGGCGTCGACCACCTCGTAGACCTCCTCGATCGTGTACGGGACGATCGTCTCGAACGTTTGCGCCCGCGTCCACGGGCACCCTCGTACCGGGTCCCGAAGTTCAGCCATCAGGCCAACCAAGCGCTTAAACGCGAAACCGGCGCCAGCGGTCTCGGAGGTCCGTGACCGGACATCTTCGTTCGTTCGACGGCGTTCGTACATGGACAACTCCCGCTTGCGCTTGCGGTAACCTCTATCGGCAGGCGCCACCACCATGCCAGTGTAGTGACAGAATTCCCGGAGCCGGACGTTGCAATTGCGCGATTTTCAGGCACTCAGCTTTGATTGTTACGGCACCCTGATCGATTGGGAAATCGGGATCTGGAATGCCCTCGCGCCCCTGCGGCAGCTTGGGCTGGCCGATCGCGCGGCGGCACTTTCGGCCTTTGCGACCCATGAGGGCGCGATCCAGAAGGCGCATCCGGGTGCCAGCTACCCGGACGTGCTCGCACGGGTGCATCGGCGGATCGCAGACGAATTCGGCCTCGATGCCGATCCGGGCCTCGATGCGCGGTTCGGCCGATCGCTCCCCGACTGGCCCCCATTCCCGGATTCGAGTGCGGCGCTCCGATATCTCGGTGGACACTTCCGGCTGATTGTCCTCTCCAACGTGGACCGGGCGGGTTTCGCATCCAGCGCCCGTGCCCTCGAGATCCGGTTCGATGCTGTCTATACGGCCGAGGACATCCGCAGCTACAAACCTGATCCGCGGAACTTTCACTATCTGGTCGCGCACTGCGAGCAGGATTTCGGCATCCGGAAGACGGAACTTCTGCACGTGGCGCAGAGCCTGTACCACGATCAGGTGCCGGCTCGGGCGGCCGGCCTTTCCACCGCGTGGATCGACCGTCAGCAGGGGCGGGATGGTGCGACCAAGCCAGTAACCGAGCAGCCCGACGTGACTTTCGTGTTTCCCGATCTGGCCTCGCTCGCAGCACAGCACAAGGCGGAACTTGCCCGCGCCTAGGGACGCTTCCAAACAATGATGACACGGTGCCCCGGCCCGCCGTAAGGGTGCGGGCCGCTGAATGTCAGCAGCCCGTCCTCCCACATGATGTCGCGTTCCAGGGTCGAGCCGTTCAGCCTCGGGTCGTGGGACAGATGGATAGTGTGTCGCACTCTGGAGCCGGAGAGGACCCACGAACCGTAATAGGCGAAGAAGCCGGACCACGCCTGCGCGGCCGCCGCATCCGGCACCGGATCCTCCGGGAGCGACCGGTCGGAGCCGGCCAGCATTGCTATCACCGTGCGGTCGGATCCGTAGTGAATCAAACCGCGAGGACTATCTCCGAGCAACGGCGTGCGCGCTCCGTCCGGCGCTTCCAAATAGGTGTCCACCAAGTCCCAGCGGCCCAGCAGATCTCGCTCAAGAATGGCCATGAACCTCCCCAAAACAGGCGAAATCTGCTATAATCGCGGCACATGCGCAACGGGAAACGACAACCTCCTGGCTGACCTACTCACTGGCGCCCTTAATCAGTCTACTCGGTAGCAATGACTTGGAGTTTCACATGGGGCAGTCACTGAAACTCGACATCCCGGTTCAAATCAGCGCGCTCAGTGATGTGACCACCAGGATCGAAGAGTTTTGTGACGCGGCCGATATTCCCATGGCAAGTGCCTTCAAGGTCAACCTCGTGATCCAGGAATTGGTTACCAATAGCGTGAATCACGGAGATTTCGGCGGACGGGAGCCGGAGATATCGCTGTCCATCAATTGCGACGGCAGACAGGTTGAGATGCTGTTTGAAGACAACGCCGCCCCTTTTGACCCTTTCACCGAAACGCCAGCGCCCGATCTCGGCTCCAATGTCAGTGAACGCCCAATCGGCGGTCTCGGCATTCACCTGATCCGTTCGTTCTCGGATCAATCCAGTCACGAGCATGTGGGTGGCAAGAACCGGATTCGGCTGGTCAGCCCGGTTGAATAGCTGATCCACGAGCCCCGTGCCTTTCTTCACGGAGGCCAGGTCTGGGAAATTTCTCGTGTTTTCCCTCGCCGGCCGTATCGAAGGTACGAGAGTGTCGGAATTCTCGGAACAACTCATGCGACAAATTGACAGCGGAGAGAATCACATCGTCCTCGATTGCTCGGCCGTCTCCTGCCTCGCGTCACCGGCCCGGAGAGTCCTCCTCGCTGTGGCTCGCCGGCTGGAGTCCCGCGGCGGTCTGTTCAAGGTCGCCGGCCTGCGCCCGGCGTTGGAAGGCCCCATCGCGGAACTCCGGGGGCCGGTCGGCCCTCTCCCCCTCTACGCCAGCCTTGCCGAGGCGCTGAACTGCGCGTGACCCAGCACTACAACGGCTTCCGGCCGTTCGAGCACATCAATCCCCGTGGCCGATTCCCGGCTCTCCTCGTGTGCGACCATGCGGTGAACACCGTACCGGAGGAGTTGAGCGATCTGGGCCTGGATGCCCGCGAGCTCGACCGGCACATTGCCTGGGACCCGGGCGCACGGGCTGTCACACTGGAACTCGCTGCGCGCCTGGACGCACCCGCCCTGCTGGCAGGCTATTCACGTCTCGTCATTGACCCCAATCGATCGCCGGACTCGGACGCATCGATCCTGGATACCAGCGACGGCACGATCATTCCCGGCAATGTCGGACTGGATGGGGATGAGCGATCCGATCGTATCGCGCGTTGTTTCCGGCCTTATCACGATGCTATCGATGCCACGCTCGACCAAATGGGGGCACGCTGCAGTGCCCTCCTGTGCATCCACAGCTTCACGCCCGCGCTTTTGGCTGGCGATGGAATGTCACGGCCATGGCATGCGTCAATCCTCTGGGGAGGCAGGCAAAAGCAGTTCGCTGATCGGATCCGTGCCGGTCTCAGCCGCCTCACCGCCCTCAATATCGGTGACAATGTGCCTTACGCCCAGACACCGGAGTTCGGCTACACGGCAGAAGCCCACGGCGAGGTACGGGGGCTTCCAAATCTCCTCATCGAAATCCGCCAGGACCTTTTGGAAGACGAGAAAGCGGCACGGGACTGGGCAAACCACCTGGCGGAAGTTCTCGTGGCCGAGCTGGTGACGGCCTAGTCAACTGCCGGCCGGCTCCGCGGCCAGCCTGGTCCGCTGCTGACTCCCCCGTGACGCAGCCCGTTGCCAGCACGCTCAACCAGCCCCTACACGCTTGATGACCTTACGGTGCCGACGGTGTGGCACGAACCGCCGTCGCCAAAGTTTTCCGGCGTTGCCCAAGGCCGTTCGCCGACCATATATTGTCTGCTGAAATTCAGGGAGTAGCTTTCTCATGCGTCTGCTTACCGCTCTGGCAACGATGCTCTTGGTCTTGCCTGCCGCTGCCGAGGACTCCGGCGAGTCCCTGCTGCAGAAGGTTCTCGGTGACGCCGACGCACCGCACGAAATCATCGAGTACGCCTCGCTCTCGTGCCCGCACTGCGCCGCCTTCCACAACGAAGTGCTCCCTGAAATCAAGGCCCGCTTTATCGACACGGGCCAAGTGCGTCTCGTATTCCGAGACTTCCCGCTGGACCGACCGGCGCTGACCGGGTCCATGCTTGCCCACTGCCAGCCCGACGAGCATTTCTTTCCCGTCCTTGAGCAGCTGTTCGCTCACCAGAGCCGGTGGGCGGCGGCCGAGGCACCGAAGGACGTCCTCAAGAACATGTTCCTGCAATTTGGTATCAGTGCCGATGAGGTCGATGCCTGCTTCGCCGACACCGATACGAACCGGGCCCGCCTGAATCGCATCCTCAGGACCCGCATGGATGGTCAAGACCGCATGGACGTGGATTCGACGCCAACTTTCTTCGTCAATGGATCGAAAGTAGCAGGACAGTTTGACGCTGATGCGCTCGCGGAACTCATCGAGTAGGAACCAATGGCTCCGCTGGCGGGCGTGACGGCAGGATCAAATTGGTCGGTGTGGTCCCCGAGCGTTGGCAGCCAATAGATGAATCGGCCCTATATGTTGATTAGCTATGCTCTTATGTCGATTGGGTATGCGATATCGCCCGCCTGTAAACGGTGCAACGATAGCGACGGCGGGCGCCGCTTGAGGCCGGGATACCCCATGGCAGGAGTGCTTGGCCTGCCATGTTCAGCAGGTGGCCTGCTACTCTAATATGACTGGTAAGCCTGAAGGGGGCGTAAAAGATGTTTCATCCCTCTCGCTTGATGTTGGTGCTCCTGCTGGGCGTGCTACCCGCCGCCACGGCCACGGCCGAGAACATCGTCGATCCGATGGTGCGTTATTGGACGGACTTCGACGGGCGCGAGCATCACCTGAGCATCACCGCGACATCGACCCGCGTGACCACGCCGGACCAAGTCTTTCGGGTTTCCACCCGCCTAGTGCTCAAGTACGACTGCCATGAAGTCGCGCCCCTGCACCCGGGCAGGCTCCTCAAGGTCGACGCCTGGCATTTCCGCCTGCCGGTGGAAGCAAAGGCTGCAGTCTCGGTCGAATCGCCGGCCAACTTCCTGGCGGACTTCCTCAATCTCGAACCGCCGCCCTTCGTGCGCACGGGCGGCACGCTACGGGTGACCGATCTCGGCACCGGCGGCTTCGTCGAGACCGCCGCCACCGTCATTCGATCCGGGCACGGTTTCTCCCGCGACACGGTGTACGAGACGCAATTCGATTCGGCGGTGCTCGCGCCCGACAGGCTACTTCGCGCCTTTAACGCCGGGCATTCCGTCGGGGTTGACCTCGATTCCCCGGAATTCGCCCTGAGCGCGGTGGTATCGCTGACCGCCGAGCAGGCCGCTCCGCTGGCTACCTTGGCAGCCCGCTGTCCGCAGTGAGATCTGCCAGCTTCACGCCAGATCCGCCGGCGCGCTGACGGGCGCCGTCGTCGGAGCCGGCACACGCCCCCGGCCCGCTGGAGGTCGGTGCTGGCGGGCCGTCACCGGCCGTCCACCCGTCTGAGCAGCCTGAGAGAGCCTTGGCCATGAACGCGAGCCGGGCCCGTGAAGCCGGGCGAATCATCCACCGGTGCTGGGATGAAGGCTCCGTGATCGACGGGTTGCCCGAAAGGTGTCAACCGGCGACGCCGGAAGCCGGTTACAAGGTTCAGCAGGCCTTTGTCCGACATTCCGGCGACGCGGTCGTCGGCTGGAAGATTGCGGCGACGAGCCGTGCCGGCCAGCGTCACATCAACGTGGGCGGTCCCATCGCCGGGCGTCTCCTCAAGAGCCGTGTCCACGACAGCCCGGGCAGAGTTCACCTCGGCCTGAACCGAATGGGAGTCGCCGAGGCGGAATTCGCGTTCGTTCTCGGCCGGGCACTCCCGGCCCGCGCGACCCCTTACACGGAAGCGGAGGCCTTCGCCGCAGTGGCAGACGTCCACCCGGCCATTGAAATCCCCGATTCCCGATATCTTGACTTCACGCGAGCTGGCGGCCCGCAACTGATTGCAGACAACGCCTGTGCCAGCCAGTTCATCCTCGGTCCAGCGGCCTCGCCCGACCTGCGGTCAACGGACTTTGCCGCCCATCCGGTGCGCTTGATCGTCGACGGCGTGGAAGTCACCAGCGGAACCGGCGCCGATGCGCTCGGCGACCCGCGGACCGCCCTCGCCTGGATCGCCAACAACCACGCGCAGCAGGGAACGCCGCTGGATGCAGGCGACATCGTCACGACCGGGGTGTGCGGCCAACCGAGCGCTATCGAGCCGGGAAACCGTGTCGTCGCCGATTTCGGCGTACTGGGAACCGCGGAAACGGCGCTGGTTTGATCGGGGAGACCGACCCCCGACCCGTTTGGCCGGCGTCCCGGGTGACCGGTCCGCCCCCGGCGGGGGGCGGCGGTGCCTGAACTGCCCGCCCGACCGGCCAGTGGGTGCGCGCAGAGTCTCCCCCGCGCACACACACCTAGGCAGGTTTCTGGTAGATCTCGCCTCCGCCCTCGCGGAACTCCTGGGCCTTTTCCTGCATGCCCCGCTCGGCGTATTCACGAACCTCCTGCGTGATCCGCATCGAGCAGAACTTAGGTCCGCACATCGAGCAGAAATGCGCGACCTTGTGAGCCTCCTTCGGCAAGGTCTGGTCGTGATACTGCTGCGCGGTCTCCGGGTCGAGCGAGAGGTTGAACTGATCTTCCCAACGGAAGTCGAACCGGGCACGTGACAGCGCGTCGTCGCGCGCGCGGGCAGCCGGATGCCCTTTCGCAAGATCGGCGGAATGCGCCGCCAGTCGATAGGCGATGACGCCTTCCTTGACGTCATTGCGATCCGGCAGGCCGAGATGTTCCTTGGGCGTCACGTAGCAGAGCATCGCGGTGCCAAACCAACCGATCATCGCGGCGCCAATGGCGCTGGTGATGTGGTCGTACCCGGGCGCGATGTCGGTCGCCAGCGGCCCCAACGTGTAGAACGGAGCCTCACCACACAGCTCGAGCTGCCGGTCCACGTTGACCTTGATCTTGTCCATCGGAACATGGCCCGGTCCCTCGATCATGACCTGCACGTCCTGGTCCCACGCAATCTTCGTGAGCTCGCCAAGGGTCTCCAGTTCGGCGAACTGTGCCCGGTCGTTGGCATCGGCGATCGAGCCGGGACGGAGCCCGTCTCCCAGCGAGAAACTCACGTCGTAGGCAGCCAGGAGTTCGCAGATCTCCGGGAATTTCTCGTACAGAAAACTCTCCCGGTGGTGGGCCAAGCACCATTTGGCCATGATGGAACCGCCGCGGCTGACGATCCCGGTCACCCGATCCGCGGTCAGCGGGATGTGCGCGAGCCGCACCCCGGCATGGACCGTGAAGTAGTCGACCCCCTGTTCGCACTGCTCGACGAGCGTGTCGCGGTACAACTCCCACGTCAGGTCCTCGGGCACGCCACCAACCTTCTCCAGCGCCTGGTAGATCGGCACTGTCCCGACCGGTACCGGCGAATTACGCAGAATCCACTCGCGGATGTTGTGGATGTTGCGGCCGGTCGAGAGGTCCATGATGGTGTCGGCGCCCCAGCGCGTCGCCCAAACCATCTTGTCCACCTCATCCGCGACGGAAGACGTCACGGCGGAGTTCCCGATGTTGGCGTTCACCTTCACGAGGAAGTTTCGCCCGATCGCCATGGGTTCCAGTTCTGGATGGTTGATGTTGGCCGGAATGATGGCCCGGCCGCGCGCCACCTCCGCGCGGACGAACTCGGGCGTGACCCGGTCAGGAATTGCAGCCCCGAACGATTCGCCGCCGCGCTCCACCTTCCCCGCTGCCCGGCCCTGGTTCTCGCGCTCGGCGACGAATTCCATCTCCGGCGTAACGATTCCCCGCCGTGCGTAGGCAAGCTGCGTCACCGCAGCCCCGGTCGCCTTGCGCGGGCGCCTGGCGACCGGAAATGTCCGAACCCGCTGCGCTGCCGAGGGGTTGCCGTTGTCCACGGCCTGGATGGGCCGGCCGGCATCGACGCGCGTGTCGTCGCGCGCTTCGATCCACGCCTCGCGCCAGCGCGGCAAGCCGGCCTCGATGTCGAGGGTGACCGCCGGATCCGTGTACGGTCCTGACGTGTCGTACACCCGCAACGGCGGCTCGTTGGCCGACGCATGCAAGGAGATATCGCGGTGCGGCACCCGCAGACCCCGATCCGGGTCTCCGGTGTAGACCTTGCGCGACGCGGGCAACGGACCGGTCGTTACCTGAATCGGGATGGGCGTGTCAGCGTCCATGGGGAGTCTCCTCGGCCCTGCGGCCACGGCCCGAAGGACGGGCTTCGGGAGGCGGGGCCGAGATGACCGGGGAAATCCGGACGCGTTCCGATCCCTCCGCCGGCATCACCCGGTTCAGGTTCGAAGGGTCCCCGCCAGACGGATCTCAGCCCCGGAACTCGGTCCGGGCACCCCTTCGGAACGACGTAAGGTGAAGTTTGCGCCGAACCGCGGCTGACGTCAATCCGCCACGTACCTGCGCCGGCGCGGCCGTCGGGAATGCCGTTGCGCAAACCCTGTCCGGCCGTAGACTGTCCTGCACCAAACGGTCCTGGCCTCCAGACGTTGGTGCGCCGCCGGGTCCCGGATCCGCAGCCAGGGGCGCTGCCTTCGTCAGCGCAGGCGCGGGCGGAGCGTCCCGGCCGGCTCCCTGTCATCGCGTTACAGTTGGTGTCCTGTGCCCCGATTCGCCCTGCCGGCCCTCGCGTGTCTCCTTTATTTCACTGCACCTTACTCCCACGCGGTGCCTCCCTCGGCTCCCGCTGTCCCGTCGTTCGCCTTGATCGGCTCAGCCTATGTCGGCGGGTTCCACGCCGGCGACGCGGTGCTGCACTTCGACGTCCGGGACGACAGCTATTCCGTGCGCTTCAATGCCGAATCGCAGGGACTGATCCGACTGCTTTTCCAGTGGGGATTCGAACTGGAGGTGGAGGGTACGCTGGCGGCCGAACACGTGTCGGGATTGCAGCCGGCCGTGTACCAGTCGAGGCGCTATCACCGGGCCGGACATGTCGAACGGCACGTGCGGTTCCGCGCCGGCATCGCCGAGACGATCCTTCCCGAGGGGGCGGAGCCGTATCCCGTTCCGGTACCGTCCGAGGAACGGCGCCACGTGCTCGATCCGGCGAGCGCGGTGCTTTCCGCAG
Organism: Alphaproteobacteria bacterium; assembly: GCA_022824395.1. Lineage (GTDB taxonomy): Bacteria > Pseudomonadota > Alphaproteobacteria > TMED109 > TMED109 > VXPW01. The sequence continues at coordinate 52,899 of JAJDZX010000092.1, read as the reverse complement.
GGATGGTACTGGCGCGCACCGGACGCTGCGACCAGACGATTCGCGTGTTCGACGGCAAGACGCGAAGCAACCTGGTCCTGACCGACCCGGGTAATGACCTGGCAGCGGACCCCCAGCTAGCGAATCCAGGGCCGGCTGATGCCAAGCGATGTGCATTTCAAAGCCTCCGCGTGGCCGGGTTCAGCGAGCGTCACCTCCGCAAGCCCCCCATGGAGGGAGAAATCTGGTTCCGCGCCTATGGCGATGCTCTCATGGTGCCGGTGCGCCTGCAGACGCCCACCCGGATCGGGATGGCAATCTTCCATTTCGAGCTTCCTGCCGGCTAGCTGCCGCGCCCGCGCTGCCGGTCCGCTCTGCCACGATGCCGGACGCCCGGGCGACGCCCTGCCCGTTCCCAATACCGCTTGCCGCCGCGAGGTCCCATGAAAGCTGTCCTCTGCCACGCCTTTGGCCCCATCGAGTCGCTGACGGTCGGTGACGTCAGCTCGCCGGCACCGGCCGCCGACGAGGTCCGGATCCGCGTCCATGCAGCCGGTGTGAATTTCCCGGACATCCTGATCGTCGAAGGCAAGTACCAGATCCGTCCCGAATTCCCCTTCACGCCGGGTTCCGAATGTGCGGGCGAAGTGATCGAGGTCGGCCGGGACGTCGTGGACCTGGCCCCGGGCGACCGCGTGATGGCCCCGGCCAGCCACGGCGCGTTCGCGGAGGAAGTCTGCGCCCCGGCCCGCAAGGCGGTAAAGCTGCCGGACCAGCTGGACTACCAGGTCGCGGCGACGCTGCTGCTGACCTACGGAACCTCCGCCCATGCGCTGATCCAGCGCGCTGACCTCCAGGCCGGAGAGACGCTTCTGGTGCACGGTGCCGCCGGCGGCGTCGGCCTGGCCGCCGTCGAAATCGGCAAGGCCCTCGGCGCCCGGGTGATCGCCACGGCGGGAACGGACGCCAAACTGGCATTCGCCCGCGCCCACGGCGCCGACGACGGCATCAACTACGCCGACGGCCCTTTCAAGGACCGCGTCAAGGAGTTGACCGGCAGCCACGGCGCCGACGTCATCTACGACCCGGTCGGGGGCGATGTCTTTGATCAGTCGCTCCGCTGCATCAACTGGAACGGACGGCTCCTCGTGATCGGGTTCACGTCGGGGACGATTCCCTCGGCGCCGGCGAATCTTCCACTGCTCAAGGGCTGTTCGATCGTCGGCGTGTTCTGGGGGGCCTGGGTGGAACGCGACCCGGCCGCCCACCGGGGCAACATGGAACGTCTGCTGGCCTGGCAGGCTGAAGGCGTCATCCGCCCGCACGTGGAACTTACCGTGCCGCTGACCGGCGTGCCCGACGCCTTGCGGGCCCTGCGCAATCGTGAGGTCAGGGGCAAGGCCGTGGTCACGGTCCGGGAGCACTGACCGGGTCGTCGCCGGCCAACCTCTTGTCCCGGTCACGCCGACCCACTATGGTCGGCTCAGCGCCGATTTGAGTTCCAGCTTGCGGGCGCTTAACAAATCCGGCTAAAGCGGTGGCAGGGAGAAGCCGCCGACGAGAGCCCGGGCGGCCGAGGCCGCTGCCGATCTCTCCTCCGTGAAACTCCCCCCGCGCACCTCCAAGTGCTGGAACGTCGGACCGTCGGCGCGCCAGCGCCGGGCGGGCCAAGGGGAGACACGATGTCGAACTCCAACGGCGGCGTACCCGCCAGTTCTCACGCAGCGACCCAGGTGCTGCACATCGGCCACCGGGCCGACCCGACGACCGGTTCCGTGGCCGTACCGATCCACCAGACCACGTCGTACCAGTTCCGCGACACGGAACATGCCGCCAACCTGTTCGCGCTCAGCGAACTCGGCAACATCTACTCGCGGATCATGAACCCGACCTGCGACGTCCTCGAGCAGCGGGTCGCGGCTCTGGAAGGCGGCGCGGCGGCGCTCGCGCTCGCCTCGGGGCAGGCCGCCTCCGCGTTTGCCCTCCAGAACGTCGCGCGGGCGGGCGACAACGTGGTGAGTTCCACCGACCTCTACGGCGGCACCTGGAACCTGTTTGCCAACACGCTCCAGGACCAGGGACTGGAGATCCGCTTCGTGGATCCGGCGGATCCGGAGGCGTTCCGGCGGGCCACCGACGACCGGACCCGCGCCTACTACGCGGAAACGCTGCCCAACCCGAAGCTCAACGTCTTCCCGATCCGCGAAGTGGCGGACATCGGGCGCGAGCTGGGAATCCCGCTCGTCATGGACAACACCGCCTGCCCGGTGCTCTGCAAGCCGTTCGAGCACGGAGCCGCGATCGTGGTGCACTCCGCGACCAAGTACATTGGTGGACATGGCAATTCCATCGGCGGCCTCCTGGTTGACGGCGGCAACTTCGACTGGTCGGCGCATCCCGAACGCCAGCCGACCTTGAACTCACCGGATCCGAGCTATCACGGCGCCGTCTGGGCGGAGGCCGCCAAGCCGCTCGGGCCGATCGCCTACATCCTGAAGGCCCGGACCACCCTCCTGCGCGACCTGGGAGCTCCGCTGAGCCCGTTCAACGCCTTCCTCATCCTCCAGGGCCTCGAGACGCTGCCGCTGCGCATCCGCGAACACTGCCGGAACGCCACGCGGGTCGCCGAGTTCCTGAGCGATGCGCCGGGCGTCACGCACGTGATCCATCCAAGCCTCATGACGGGCGAGGCCCGCCGTCGCGCCGACACCTACCTGACCGGGGGGCTCGGCGGTCTCGTCGGGTTCGAGCTGGCCGGGGGAAGGGCCGCGGGCCGGGCGTTCATCGACGCCCTGCAACTGCACTACCACCTCGCCAACATCGGCGATGCGCGCAGCCTGGCCATCCACCCGGCGACGACGACCCATTCGCAGCTGTCGCCCGAGGATCAGCTGAAGACCGGCGTGACCGATGGCTATGTCCGGCTCTCCGTCGGCATCGAGCACATCGACGACATTCTGGCCGACCTGCGGCAAGCGCTGACGGCCGCCGCGGCCGCGGTGACCGCCGCCGCCGCCTGACCGGGCAGGCCCCCGCGGTCGCGTTGCGGACAACACCGCGGGGGCCATAATGCGGATGCGCGCATCACTGCCAGGGAGGCCCTTCGATGCTGGATCGTTTTTCCGTGAACGGCAACGCGTGGTCGGGCCGGATTCTCGTCACCGGGTCCGGGGGCTGTATCGGAGCCTGGGCACTGGCGCTCCTGGTACGTGCCGGCGTCGACGTCACCGGCTTCGATCTCGATCCGGCTCCGCGCCGGCCCGGGCTGCTGATGACGGAGGAAGAACTGGACCGGGTGACCTGGGTAGCCGGCGACATCGCTGATCCGGACGCCGTCCGGGAGGCGGCCGCCGGCTGCCAGGCCATCATCCATCTCGCCGCCCTACAGGTGCCCTTCTGCAAGGCCGATCCCATCGGCGGCGCCAGGGTCAACGTGGTCGGTACCGCCAACGTGTTCGAAGCCGCCCGCCAGGAAGGAATCCGGCGCGTCGGTTACGCGAGTTCCATCGCCGCCCACAGCTTCTTTCCCGACAGTCCCTACCTCAAGACCCTGTACGGCGCCTACAAGACGTGCGGTGAGCAGATCGCGGCGGTCTACTGGCAGGACTGGCAGGTCCCGAGCGTCGGCCTGCGCCCGAGCGTCGTCCAGGGCGTCGGCCGCGATCAGGGCGTGACCTCGAAGACGACGGTCGCCATCCAGGCGGCTGCCCTCGGTGTGCCCTACACCGTCCCCTTCCGCGGCCCGGTCTCCTTCCTGCACGCCGGCGAAGTGGCGTCCGCGTTCATCCAGATCGCGGCACGCGATGGCGACGGCGCGCCGGTCTTCGACATCAACGGACCGTCCACCACGGTGGAAGCGATCGTGGATCAGGTGCGGACGCTGGCGCCCGACTCCAGCATCGCCATCGATGGCGATCCGCTCCCCTTCCCGGCGGACCTGTCGGACGAGCCCGTCCGCGCCCACCTCGGGGAGTACGGCTCGGTCGATCCCGCCGAAGGCGTCGAGGGCACGTTCCACGCATTTCGGGCGCTCGCCGAGGAGGGCCGCATGGTGGCCTCGGACATCCGCTGAACGGCCCCGGCGCCGCGACGGGAGGTCCCTCCGGGGACAGACGGATGAACCTGCACCACGACAAGGGCCCCGTCGCGTTTGCGGCAGACCACGCCGGCTACGCGCTCAAGGAGCAGTTGCGCGACCGGCTTGCCGAAACCGGGACCCCGGTGCTGGACCTGGGTACGGACTCCGAGCAGCCGGTGGACTATCCCGATTTCGGCAACGGGCTGGCCGAGGTCCTGCTGCGCGGCGACGCGTGGCGTGGCGTGGCGATCTGTGGCACCGGGCTTGGCATCTGCATGGCCGCGAACCGGCATCCCGGCATCCGCTGCGCCCCCAGCCACGACGCCGACACCGCCCGGCTGGCCCGCGCCCACAACGACGCCAACGTGCTGGCCCTCGGGGCGCGGATCATCGATCCGGAAACCGCCTGGCACTGCCTGCAGACGTTTCTCGCGACCGATTTCGAAGCCGGGCGGCACGCGGCACGCGTCCGCAAGCTCGGTTGACCAGCACGTTGACCGGACGTCCCAACGTGCAACCCCGACCGCTGCCCGGTGCGGCCCGGCCGCTCGCCGGTGACCCCGAGGTCATGGCCGGGCTGGACCTTGAGCTCGAGCGCCAGCGCGCCACGATCGAGCTGATTGCCTCCGAGAACTTCACCAGTGCGGCGGTGCTCGCCGCGCAGGGAACGGTGCTGACCAACAAGTACGCCGAAGGCTACCCGGGCCGCCGCTACTACGGCGGCTGCGCGGCCGTCGACGTGGTGGAGGACCTCGCCATCCGCCGCGCGCGCGAACTGTTCGACTGCGCCCACGCGAACGTGCAGCCGCATTCGGGATCGGCAGCCAACCAGGCCGCCTTCCTGGCGTTGATCAAGCCGGGCGACACGGTCCTCGGCATGAGCCTCGCCGCCGGCGGGCACCTGACCCACGGCAACGCGCCCAACCTGTCCGGCCGCTGGTTCCGGACGGCCTTCTACGGCCTCGGCCGCGACGATCGCATCGACTACGCGGAGGTCGCCGCCAGGGCCGAGGAGGCGCGCCCGCAACTGATCATCGCCGGCGCTTCCGCCTACAGCCGGACGATCGACTTCGATCGCTTCCGGGCCGTTGCCGACTCGGTCGGCGCGTTTCTGATGGCGGATGTCGCCCACTACGCCGGTCTCATCGCCGCCGGGCGTTACCCGTCGCCGTTGCCGCATGCGCACATTGTCTCGACCACGACCCACAAGACTCTGCGGGGGCCGCGCGGAGGCATGCTCCTCACCGATGATCCCGACATGGGGAAGCGGATCGACCGGGCCGTGTTTCCCGGACTGCAGGGCGGCCCGCTGATGCACGTGATCGCCGGCAAGGCGGTTGCCCTCGGAGAGGCCCTGCAGCCGGACTTCCGCACCTACATCGGTCGCGTGTGCGCCAATGCCGAGGCATTGGCCCGCGTCCTGCAGGCGCGCGGATTCGCCATCGTCTCGGGCGGCACCGACACGCACATCGTGCTGGTGGACTTGCGCGGCCATGACGTCACCGGGCGTGATGCCGAGCAGGCGCTTGAGCGGGCCGGGCTCACCTGCAACAAGAACGCCGTGCCGAACGACCCGCGGCCGCCGCTGGTGACCTCAGGGATTCGGCTGGGTTCGCCGGCCGCCACCACGCGCGGTTTTGACGTGCCGGAGTTCGAAACCGTCGGGACCCTCATCGCGGACGTCCTCGAGGGCCTTCGCGCGAACGGCCCGACAGGCGACGCCAATGCCGCTGTCGAAACGGAGGTGCGGCAACGGGTGGAGGAACTGACCTGCAGGTTTCCCCTGTACCCCGAACTTGGCAGTCAGTCGCCGGGAGGGCCCTGATGCGCTGTCCGTTCTGCGGTGCCGACGAAACGCGGGTAACCGATTCCCGCCCCGACGAAAACAAGACCGTGACCCGCCGCCGCCGTACCTGCGAGGGATGCGGGCTCCGTTTCACCACGTACGAGCGCGTGCACCTCAGGGAACTGATGATCGTCAAGCGCAGCGGTGAGCGGGTTCCGTTCAACCGGGACAAGCTGGTCCGCTCCATGGAGATCGCCCTGCGCAAGCGCGACGTCGGGCCGGAGCGGATCGAGCAGGCGGCCAACGGCATCGTGCGGCGGCTCGAGACCTCGGGCCAGTCCGAATTCCGCTCCACCGAGATCGGCGGTCTGGTGATGCAGACCCTGAAGCAGATCGACGAGGTCGCGTACGTGCGTTACGCCTCGGTCTACCGCGACTTCCGCGAAGTCGAGGAATTCGAGAGAGCGGTCGAAAGCCTCCGGGACGGTGACCCGATCTCCTGATTCGGCGCACATGCGCACGGCGCTCGCACTGGGTCGGCAGGCCCTCGGCACCACCTGGCCCAACCCGGCGGTGGGCTGTGTCCTGGTGTCGGCGGACGGCCACGTCGCCGCCCACGGCGTGACCGGCGCGGGCGGGCGGCCCCACGCCGAAACCCAAGCCTTGGCGCAGGCCGGGAACCGGGCGCCCGGCGGCACGGCGTACGTCACGCTCGAACCCTGTGCCCACGACGGCGCGACTCCCAGCTGTGCACGGGAGCTCGCGGAGGCCGGGATCGCACGCGTGGTGGTCGGCGCGCGCGATCCTGACCCGCGAACGGATGGTGCCGGCGCCGCCCTGCTCGCGGATGCCGGAATCAGCGTCACCTACGGTCTCCACGAGGACGATGCCAGGCGCCTTCATGCCGGGCACCTGTGCCGCGTGCGCCTGGGCCGCCCGCAGGTCACGCTCAAGCTCGCGGCCTCGCTCGACGGCCAGATTGCGACGTCCACGGGGGCCAGCCAGTGGCTGACCGGCCCCCTGGCTCGCCAGCACGCGCACCTGCTCCGCGCCCGCCACGATGGGATTCTCGTGGGGGCCGGAACGGCGCTGCGCGATGATCCCGAGCTCACCTGCAGGCTCCCGGGCCTCGCCGACCGTTCCCCGGTCCGCATCATCATGATCGGGGCCGAGACGCCACTGCCCTCCGGTCGCCTGGTAGCGACGCTCGGCCACGCCCCGCTCTGGCTCCTGGTCGCCGCCGCGCGGCGGCCGGACACCCGGGAGCTTCAGTCCGCGGGGGCGCAGGTTGTCGAGGTGGCCGCCGACTCCCGCGGGCGCCCGTCCCTCGAACCGGCCCTCGCGGCCCTGGGGGGGCGCGGCCTGACGTCCGTGCTCGTCGAAGGCGGCCAGACGATCGCCACCGCGCTGCTTTGGCACCGGCTGGTCGACACCCTGGTGTGGTACGGCACCGATGCCGTCGTCGGCAGCGACGGGCTCGCCGCGGTCGGAGCGCTGGACCGTAGCGCACTCGCCGAGACGACGGATTTTCGGACCATCCGCGCCCGCCGTCTCGGCCCCGACCATGTCCGCTTCCTGGAACGGGCCCCCTGACCATGGGCGGCACAAGCGGCGCGATTTCCGACTACACTCGCCCGATCGTCTCCGACGGCAGTACCAATCAAGCAATGTTCACCGGGATCGTCGTCGATACAGGAACCGTCGCAGGGACATGGGGATCGGCCGCGCGTTCGTTCCGGATCGAACCGGCCCGCATGCCCGACGGGCTGCAGGTCGGCGCCTCCATTGCGTGCGCTGGGATCTGCCTCACCGCGACCACTGTGGACCCGGCCGGCTTCACCGTAGACGTGTCCCCGGAGACCCGGGCGCGGACCACGGCGGGTGCCTGGCAGACCGGCACCCGGATCAACCTGGAATACGCCCTGCGGGCGGGGGATGCACTGGATGGCCACATCGTCACGGGCCATGTCGATGCGGTCGCCAGGATTCTCGGCGTGACCGAATCGGAGGACAGCCGCATCGTGCGGATTGGGCTGCCCGACGCCATCGCCGCCATGATCGCTCCCAAGGGATCCATTGCCGTCGACGGCACGTCGCTGACCGTCAACGCCGTGGACCGTGACGGGTTTGCCGTCACCCTGATCCCACACACGAGCCGGGTCACCACGCTCGGCACCCTGGCGAGCGGGACCCTGGTCAACCTCGAGGCGGACATCCTCGCGCGGTACGTGGCCCGATCCCTGGATCGGCTCGGATCCGGAGAGGTGCGTTGACATCGCCCCAGGCGCGTCCACAGGAGGTCTTCGCTTCGGTGGACACGCTGATCGACGACGCCCGCAATGGCCGGATGTTCGTGCTGGTGGACGACGAGGGCCGGGAGAACGAAGGGGATCTCGTCATTCCTGCCCAGATGGCGACCCCGGACGCCATCAACTTCATGGCCACTCACGGGCGCGGGCTGATCTGCCTGGCCCTGACCAGCGAACGCACCCGTCAGCTTGGCCTCGAGCCCTTGGACCGGCGCAATCCGGGCCCGAGGGACACTGCGTTCACGCTGCCGATCGAGGCGCGTGAAGGCGTGACGACCGGAATTTCGGCCGCCGACCGGGCCCGCACCATCCAGGTGGCCATCGACCCCGGCAGTGCCGCCGATGACCTGCGCACGCCCGGCCATGTCTTCCCGCTCGCCGCCCGGGACGGGGGCGTGCTCCTGCGAGCCGGCCACACCGAAGCGGCCGTCGACCTGGCCCGTCTCGCAGGCCTCGTGCCGGCCGCGGTCATCTGCGAGATCATGAAGGCTGACGGCACAATGGCGCGACTCGATGACCTGGTGCCATTCGTCGAGCGCCATCGCCTCCATCTGGGCGCCATCGAGGACCTCATCGCCTGGCGTGTGCGGCACGATCCGATCGTGACGCGCGTGCTGGAATCCGACTTCCTCTCCGACGGGGCCGGCGCCTTCAAGCTGTACATCTATCGCAACACCGTGCTCGACGTGGAGCATGTGGCCCTGGTCAAGGGCGGCATCGACGACGGCCGACCGGTTCCGGTCCGCGTCCATGCACTGGATGTCCTGGCCGATGTACTCGGCGGCGGCACGGACGCCGCGGGACTCGAGCGCGCGGGCACCCTTCGCGCAGCCATCCGCACGGTCAGTGCTCTCGGACGCGGTGTCATCGTCCTGATCCGCGAATCGGTGACGTCGGGACTCGCGCGCCGACTCAGTGTCGGCGAGGGGCCCCCGGGCGACCTCCGCGAGCACGGTGTCGGCGCCCAGATCCTGCGCGACCTCGGCGTCCGCGACATGATCCTGCTGACGCACACGCAGCGGCCGATCGTGGGGCTCGAGGGGTTCGATCTCCGGGTGGTGGAGCGACGTCCCCCGGACGAAGCCGCATGAGGAAGGATGCCTTTCTGATCGTCCGGTCGACGTTCTACCCGGACATCGCCGGCATGCTGACCGATGGCGCGACCGCGGCGCTTGCCACGGCCGGGCGGCAGTGGGACACGGTCGAGGTCCCGGGCGCGTTCGAGATTCCGGGCGCGATCGCACAGGCTACCCGGGGCGCCGGCTTCGCGGGCTACATCGCCCTAGGCTGCGTCATCCGCGGAGAGACCACCCATTACGACTACATCTGCAGCGAGAGCGCCCGCGGACTGATGTCGCTTGCCACACGGGACCGGCTGCCCATCGGCTACGGGATCCTCACCTGCGAGACGCGGGCCCAGGCTGTCGAGCGCGCGGATCCGGAACAGGGCAACAAGGGCGCCGATGCAGCGGTCGCCGCCCTGGCCCTGGCCGCGCTCGGTAATCGGTTCGCCGCGTCGTGAACACCACCGCCCGGCCGAAAAAGACCCAGCGGACCTCTGCACGGGAGGCAGCGGTGCAGGCGCTGTTCCAGATCACCGTCACAGGGGCGTCGGCCGACCGGGTCATCGACGAGTTTCTCGTACGCCCGGTCACCGATTCGCACGTGGCGCACAAGCCCCTGTTCCGGCGCATCGTGGCCGGTGCCGCCGGACGACTGGCGGAACTCGATGCGACCATCGACCCGCTACTCGGCGAACACTGGTCTCTGAAGCGCCTGGATATCACGCTGCTCTGCGTGCTCCGCTGCGCCATCTGGGAACTGCTCCACGCTTCCCCGGCGGCCCCCGCACGGGTGGTCATCGCCGAATACCTGAAGATCGCCCGTGGGTTCGCCGAGAAGGGGGAGATCAAGTTCGCCAACGCCCTGCTCGACAGGGTCGCGCGGTCAGGTCGCGTCAGCGAATTCGCCTGACTCCATGCGCCTGTGCCCCGCGGGGACGCGCGTCAAGCCGGCGAAGTGAGCCCATCGTTCCATGAAGCCGGGCCGGGCAGGCGCCCGGACGACCACGGCCATCCGGACCTGATCCCTCCGTGATGACTCCGCCGGCCGGCGCGGCAGTCATGGACCTCCTTCCGCGACCAGGTCGCCGCGCTGGCGGTACTCGCGCAGCGCCTGAAGGACGATGAGCGTGGCGGACCAGAGGAACAGACCCGCCATTGCGGCGGCCACTGCCAGGTCGGGCCAGGCGGTGCCTGATACCCATACGCCGCTCGCGGCCAGGATGACCGCGACATTGCCGATGGCGTCGTTCCGGCTGCATAGCCAGACGGAGCGGACGTTGGCCTCGCCGTTGCGGAACCGCAGGAGCAGGAGCACGCTCGTGAGGTTCGCCGCCAGCGCCAGGAAGCCGACCAGCCCCATGACTTCCGCCCGCGGCACCCCGTGGACCAGCACCGCATAAAGCGTGTCGCCGAACACCCAGAGCCCCATCAGGGCGAGGGTCACGCCCTTGAATAGCGCGGCCGCCGTCCGCGCCCGCAGCGACTTGCCGATGACATAGAGGCTGAGTCCGTACGTCAGGGAATCGCCGAGGAAGTCGAGCGCGTCGGCCTGAAGCGCCTGCGAGCCTGCCATCATCCCGGCCGCCATCTCGATACTGAACATGGCGGCGTTGATCGCGATGACGGCCCATAGCACACGCATGTAGGCGCGCGACATTCCGTCGAACTTGTACTCTTGTGGACAGCAGCTCACGCCTATCGCTCGCTTCCAAGTTGACCGGGACCCGGCTTGATGCAAACCTAACACCTACAGTAGCTGTAGGTTCAAGGGAAAAATTGTGGCGACAAGATTGACGATCGGTCGTGCCGCGGAAGCGGCCGGCTGCAAGGTGCAGACCATCCGCTACTACGAGCAGATCGGGCTCCTTCGCCGTCCCCCCCGCTCGGAGGGCAACCAGCGGCTGTTTGCGCACGAGGACGTCCGCCGCCTGGCGTTCATCCGACACGCCCGGGCACTGGGGTTCCCCCTGCAGGCCATCCGCGACCTGCTGAGCTTGGGCGACGAGCCGGACCAGTCCTGCGAGGCCGTAGACGCCATTGCAAGGGCACAGCTGGGAGACGTGGAAGAGCGGATCGAGTACCTGCAGGCATTGCGCCGTGAACTCAAACGGATGATCGAGCAATGCCGGGGCGGGCGCATCGCCGATTGCCGGGTCATCGAGGTCCTGAGCGACCACGCGCCCGGCGAAATGTTCGACCGTACAGTCCTCAGGTCCGGAGTCGGATCACCGTAGCCGTGGGGCGCGCACGGCCATCGGGTGGCCACCGTCCAGCGCGCCCGACCACTGCCGAGAAGAGGAGGATGCCAAGTGGTGGAAGTTGCAACCCGACGGCCGCCCTCACCGTCCCATATTCGCTTGCCGGCTTCGGCGGCGCCCGCGTGAAGCGCAGTGGATGAGCACGACATCCTGACGCGCTTCCTGCGCCCGCTGGCGGCCGACTTCACGCCCGCCCGCGGATTGCTGGACGACGCGGCGGTCGTGCGCAGCCGCGAAGCGCTTGCGATCAGCACAGACACGCTGGTGGAAGGCGTGCACTTCCCGTCGGGCACCCTGTCCGCGGAGCAGGTTGCAAGACGGGCGCTCCGCGTCAACCTGTCCGACTTGGCAGCTTCCGGCGCGGCGCCGCTCTGCTACCTCCTGTCCCTCCAGTTGCCCCCAGCCACCGACGCTGCCTGGATGGCGGCATTTGCCGCCGGCCTTCGACACGACCAGGAGCAGTTCGGCCTGCATCTCGCTGGCGGCGACACCGTCAGGACGCCGGGACCGCTCGCCGTCTCCCTTACCGTGATAGGCCGAGTTGGGCGCGGCGAAGCCTTGCCGCGAGCAGCGGCCAAGACGGGCGATGCGCTGCTGGTGACGGGGACCATCGGCGACGCACACATCGGCCGCCTCCAGCTCGAAGGCCGGCTCCCGGCTGACGCCGGCGCCGGGAAACTCGTCGAACGCTTCCTCCTACCCACGCCCCGGCTTGCGGTCGGACGGAAACTTGCTGCGCTGGCCCACGCCGCCATCGACGTTTCCGATGGCCTGACAGCGGATGTCCGGAATCTGTGCGTTGCCGCCGGGAAAGGAGCGCGGATCCGGCTGGCCGAGGTCCCGCTGTCGGCAGGCGCTCGCAGCGCCATGAGCCGGGGGCAGGTCACGCTGGAGGCGCTGGCGACCGGCGGCGACGACTACGAGCTCCTGTTCAGCGTGCCGCGGCAGGCCGTGCGGGAAGCGATCGACACCGCGGCCGGGTCCGCGGTCACGATGACCGTGATCGGCGAAGTGACGGACGGCGAGGAAGTGACGATACTGGCGCCTGACGGAGGCGCACCGCGCACAGCCCGCGGCGGCTACGTGCACGCGTGGGCCAAACCCGCCGGTTGAACCGGGTCGCGGCCGACCCTGCCGTTTGCGTCCGTTGGCCACAGTTTTTATCTTCTGTCGCGGCTTGAGCTAGTCGCCAGCCCACATTCTTCCCCCATCGCAGGACACGCCTGGACACACCGAGTCCGGGCCTCGCCGAATCCCCCGAGGAACGTCAGCTCATGAGCATGGAACTCTGGTTTGCAGTCGCGTGCGGCGCACTCGCTCTCGTCTATGGCCTCTTCACCGCCCGGGCCGTGCTTCGCGCCAGTGCCGGCGACACCCAGATGCAGGACATCTCCAACGCCATCCAGGTGGGTGCCGCGGCGTACCTCAACCGGCAGTACCGCACGGTGGCCGTGGTCGGCGTCGTGATCTTCGTGATCCTGGCGCTCGTGCTCGAAATCCCGGTGGCGATCGGCTTCCTCATTGGCGCGGCGCTGTCCGGGGCCGCCGGCTACATCGGCATGATCGTCTCGACGCGCGCGAACGTGCGCACGGCGGAGGCCGCCCGGACGGGACTGGCCGAAGGGCTGTCGCTCGCCTTTCGCTCCGGCGCCGTGACCGGCATGCTCGTCGCCGGGCTCGCCCTGCTCGCCGTCACCGTCTACTACATGATCCTGCTCGAAGCCGGCGCCACCGGCCGGAGCCTGATCGACCCGCTGGTGGCGCTGGGCTTCGGCGCCTCCCTGATCTCGATCTTCGCGCGGCTCGGCGGCGGCATCTTCACGAAGGGGGCCGACGTGGGCGCCGACCTCGTCGGCAAGGTCGAGGCCGGCATTCCGGAGGACGACCCGAGAAACCCGGCGGTCATCGCGGACAATGTCGGCGACAACGTCGGTGACTGCGCCGGGATGGCCGCCGATCTTTTCGAAACCTACGCCGTGACGGTCGTCGCGACCATGGTGTTGGCCTCGATCTACTACACCGGCACGGACATGTCGACGATGATGGCATTGCCGCTGGTGATCGGCGGCGTGTGCGTCATCGCCTCCATCCTTGGCACCTATTTCGTCAAGCTCGGTGCCAGCGGCTCCATCATGGGCGCTTTGTACCGGGGCTTCGTGGTGGCGGCCGTCCTGTCGCTGTTCGGCATCGCCGTCGCGATCGAGTGGCTGATCGGTTTTGCCGGCAGCATCGGGCCGGCCGATGAGTCACTCTCCGGCGGTGCGCTGTTCGGCTGCGCGGTCATCGGCCTCGTCGTGACCGGGCTGTTGATCTGGGTCACCGAGTACTACACCGGCACGGAGTACCGCCCGGTACGCGCCGTGGCCAAGGCCTCCGAGACCGGCCACGCCACAAACGTGATCCAGGGCCTCGCGGTCTCCATGGAGGCCACCGCGGTCCCGGCCGTGATCATCTGCGCCGCCATTGTCGCGAGCTACCTCTTTGCCGGCCTGTTCGGGATCGCCATCGCCGTCACCAGCATGCTGGCGCTGGCCGGGATGGTGGTCGCGCTGGATGCCTACGGACCCGTGACCGACAACGCCGGCGGGATCGCCGAGATGGCGAACCTGCCGAGCGACGTGCGGAAGACCACCGACGCGCTCGACGCCGTCGGCAACACCACGAAGGCGGTCACCAAGGGCTATGCGATCGGCTCGGCCGGACTGGGTGCGCTGGTGCTTTTCACGGCCTACACGGCCGACCTCGAGTTCTTTGGCAGTCATCCGGAGACCTACCCGTACTTCGCGGGACTCACGCTCGACTTCTCCCTCGCCAACCCCTACGTGGTGGTGGGCCTCCTGCTGGGCGGCCTCATGCCGTACCTGTTCGGTGCGCTGTCCATGATGGCCGTGGGCCGGGCGGCCGGAGCGGTGGTGCTCGAAGTTCGCCGCCAGTTCCGGGACATCGCCGGCATCATGGAGGGGACCGCCAAGCCCGACTACGGGCGCGCCGTCGACATGCTGACCCGCCGGGCGATTCGGGAGATGATCGTTCCGTCGCTGCTGCCGGTCCTCATGCCGATCGTCTTTTTCGTGCTGGTCAACCTGATCGCTGACAAGGCCGCGGCGTTCTCCGCGCTGGGCGCGATGCTGCTCGGCGTCATCGTCACCGGGCTATTCGTCGCCGTCAGCATGACCGCAGGTGGTGGGGCCTGGGACAACGCGAAGAAGTACATCGAAGACGGGAACCTTGGCGGCAAGGGCTCCGAGACGCACAAGGCGGCCGTCACCGGCGACACGGTCGGCGACCCCTACAAGGACACCGCGGGTCCGGCCGTCAACCCGATGATCAAGATCACCAACATCGTGGCGCTCCTGCTGCTCGCGGTGCTCGCGCACGCGTAGTTCGCCGGCCGCCGGGCGGCGTTCCTACCGACCGCCAGAGCGGCATCCGGCCGGACGCCGAGGTGGGCGATCGGCGGAGGCGCACCTTGGCACCGGCGCCGCGACGGCGGACGGTCGTGGCCGGCAGTCTGGGGCGGCCCGCAGGGTCAGACGGACGCCTGCACGCACCGTTCGCGCCACGCGACATCGCCCGGGCACGCACGCCGGTCGAATCGTTCCTGGGGTGTGCGCCGTGGGGCGGGCCGGACTGACCGCCGCCCGCGGATGTACGCGCATGGACCGACATCGGATCGACGTGCCGCCAAGCTGCATAGGGCCCCGAACCTGCCTGCGGCCGAGCCGCAGACGCCGGCGGAACCGGCAGCCCGACGCCCTTTCCCCGCGATGTCCGTCAGCACCGCCGTGACGGCGCGGAGGCGCCCATTTGGAGCCCTGAACGGAACCCTCTACGCTTCGCACGCGTCCGGTCTGTGCGGACGTGAAGCATCGGACGGAGGCAACCGGCTACCGGAGGAACGCATGGCGTGCATTCGTGACATCCTGATGGAAAAAGGCGTTGACGTCACCACGGTCGACCCGGAACAAACCGTCCAAGTGGCAGCGTCCATCCTCTCCCGCCTCGGCATCGGCGCCCTGCCGGTCCTCCATGACGGCGCGCTTGTCGGCATCATCTCGGAGCGGGACATCGCCTATTCGGTGGGCGTCAAGGGAGTCCGCACCTCCAAGCGCAAGGTGCGCGAACTGATGTCCGGCAATCCCAGGACGTGTACGGCGGAGGAATCCGTGGAGGAGGTGCTCGAGCGCATGAACCAGCGACGGGTGCGTCACCTGCCGGTGATGGATGGCGATAGACTCGCCGGCATCGTGAGCATCCGCGACCTCGTCCGGGTTCGCCTCGGGGCGGCGCTGGCGGAAGCCGACCAGCTTCGCGAATACATCCAGAACTAGGTCAGGGCCACCGGCCCACGCCGCCCGGGATCGTTATGCCGCCACCGCCCGCCGTTCACTCCGCACTCGGTCTCATCAGCAACACCCCGCTCGTTGAGCTGCGGCGCACGGGTCCCGGTTGCTGCCAGTCGTTCCTCGAGCTCGAATCCCCGGGCCACCGCCTCGACGTCCAGGCCGAGCGCTCCGAACTCGAGCGCACGGTCCGCCGGCACGGGTATGCAGCGGTCACGGACTACGGCGGACCCGCCGGCATGGCTACCGGACTCGACCTCCTGCGTGACGCTGAACGCCCGCCTTCCGAGACCCGGCGATGAGTGGCGAGAACAACCGCTTCGAAACGCGCGCGATTCATGCGGGTCAGGAGCCGGATCCCTCGACCGGAGCCGTCATCACGCCGATCTACGCCACCTCGACCTACGTGCAGCGCGAGCCCGCCGTGCATCAGGGCTACGAATACTCGCGTACCGGCAATCCCACGCGGGCCGCCTACGAGCGGTCCATCGCCGACCTGGAAGGCGGGCGGTACGGGTTCGCGTACGCCTCGGGCATGGCCGCCGCCGACGCCGTGCTCACTTTGCTGGACTCGAGCAATCACGTCCTCGCCATGGATGATCTCTATGGCGGGACCAGGAGACTGTTCGAGCGGGTTCGCCGCGACGCCTCGAACCTCCGCTTCTCGTTCGCAGACCTGGCCGACGATGCCGTGCTGGAGCGCACCGTCGATTCCGGGGTGCAGATGGTGTGGGTGGAGACGCCCACCAACCCGATGCTCAAGCTGGTGGACCTTGCCAAGGTGGCGGACCTGGCCCACCGGGTCGGCGCCATCGCGGTCGCCGACAACACCTTCGCCTCCCCCTTCCTGCAGCGTCCCCTCGAACTCGGATTCGACATCGTCGTGCATTCGGCGACCAAGTACCTGAGCGGCCATTCCGACATCGTGGGTGGTGTCGCCGTCACCCGTGACGACGGCATCGCCGAACAGCTGGCATTCCTCCAGAACGCCGTCGGCGGCATCCAGGGTCCGTTCGACGCCTTCCTGGCCCATCGCGGCCTGAAGACCCTGGCCCTCAGGATGGAACGGCACGTCGCGAACGCCACGACCATCGCCGCCTGGCTGGAAGCGCGGCCCGAGATCGAGGCCGTGCTCTATCCCGGCCTCCCGAGCCATCCCCAGCACGCCCTGGCGCGGCGCCAGATGCCGCTCGGGGCGGGCGGCATCGTCACCGCGATCGTGCGCGGGGATCTCGACGCCTCGCGCCGCATGCTGGCGGCCTGCGAGGTCTTCGCACTGGCCGAATCCCTGGGCGGCGTCGAGAGCCTGATCGAGCATCCCGCGCTCATGACGCACGCCTCGGTGCCGCCGGCGGTGCGGGCCGAGCTGGGCATCAGCGACGGGTTGATTCGCCTGTCCGTCGGCATCGAGCACGTGTCCGATCTCATTGCCGACCTGGAACAGGCCCTCGGCCAGGTCCGCTAGCCTTGCGGACCCTCTATCTCCTGCGGCACGCGAAGTCTTCCTGGGCCCGGCCGCTCCTGCGCGACCACGACCGGCCGCTAGCCCGCCGCGGCCAGGTCGCCAGCCGGGCCATCGCCGATTACATCGCCAGCAGCCACCCGCTGCCCGATCTCGTCATCAGCTCGACGGCGGTACGGACGGTCCAGACCGCCCGCCTGGTCGTGGCCCGCTGGAAGCCGCGTCCGCCAGTGGTGGAGGATGCCTCGCTCTATCTCGGCACACCAAGCGAAATGCTCAGCTGCATTCACGCGGTCGTGGGCGCCCCCGTGCTGATGCTGATCGGACACAATCCGGGAACTGCCGAACTCGGCCGCCGGCTGGCCGGCGACCGCGAGGCACTGGGCGGCAAGTTCCCGACCGCTGGCCTGGCCGTGCTCACGTTTGCCGTCGATGACTGGGCCCAGGCCGAACCCGGCGCCGGCCATCTGCAAGACTTCGTCCAGCCGCGGAGCCTCCACGCCCGGCCCCGCTGACCCGCCGGGATCCCCCGGCACGCAGGCCTGCCGCCTGCCGCCGCTAGTCGGAGGACGGCTTCTTCAACGCGTTCCGAACCGGTGGCAGGGCCTCCAGCCAGGCAACCAGCGCATCGAGATCCTCGGGTGTCATCTTGCCCGTACTGTGCTCCACGACCAGGGCCATCGCGCCGCCCGCAGCGTCGCCGTCCGGAGTGAGGCCGGTCTGGAGGAAGAAGCGAAGATCGGTGGCGTCCCAGTCGAGTCCGGTGTCCGGGTCGGGGGTGAGATTGCCGGCGACATCACCGTCGCCCAGCCGGGCGCCCGCCATGGCCATGCCGGTCCTGAGCGCGCCGAGCCGGTTTCGGGGGGTATGGCATTCACCGCAATGCGACAACGCATTGGCCAGGTAGCCCCCACGCGACGTCGTGTCGAGAGCTTCGTCGGAAGGGTCGAAGTACAGCAAGCGCCAGGCCCACAGTCCGAGCCGCACGGAGAAGGGAAACGCCAGCTCGTGGCCAGGCGCCGCTTCGGGCACGGGCTCCACGGTGCGGAAAAAGGCGTAAAGATCGCGCGCATCCCGGTCCGTCATGTGCGCGTAGCTGACGTATGGAAAGGCGGGGTAGTACGGCTGACCCCCCGGGCTCACGCCGCGCTTGAGCGCCCGGACGAAGTCGTCCTCGCTCCACGTCCCGATCCCGTAGTCCGGATCGGCGGTGATGTTCGGCGCCCGGAAGGTCCCGAAATCCGACTTCAGCGCCGGTCCGCCCGCGTAGGGCGGGCCGCGCCCTTCCACGTCGGTGTGACATGACGCGCATCCTGCGACGGCCGCGAGGTACGCGCCCCGCGCCGGGTCGCCCGCGTGAGCCCCGGCCGCGGCAAGTATCGTTGCCGCGGCCAGGGCGATGCCGCGTACTACTCGTCCTTGATCCGGAATGACTTGTGGCATGCGCTGCAGCTCTTGCCGAGCGCGCCCAACGCGGCGCCGACCGCGGCCATGTCGCCGCCTTCGGCCGCCATGGCGAGCGCCCGGGCCTTGCCAATCGTGTCCTCGAGCGCGGCGTCAAACTTCGCTCGATCCTGCCAGATCTCGGGCCGGGCCTTGGTCTTGCCCTCGGCCGTGCCCTCCGGAAATGCGATACCGGCGTTCCCGAGCAGGTCGACGATCGCCTGCGTATCCGTGACCAGACCGTCAGCGAAATCCACCTGACCCTTCACCAGCAGGGCCACATTGCCGATGTGTCCCCCAACCGCCTTCATCAGGTTCTGGCGGTACTTGATTACATGCTCAGGGGCGTTGGCGGCAGCGGCCGCTCCTCCCGCGACGGCGGCCGCTAGGACCGCCGCCAAGGCGACACGGACGAAGTGCTGCATGACCCTCTCCTTCCAGGGGTGTTTCGGTTGCCATTTAGTGTGTGGCGTTTTGGAGGTCAGGGCAAGCCGGGCCGAGCCCGCCGAATGCACGCGCGCACCCGATGCGCTTCCCGCTAGGGGGGTCTGTCGCGGCCTGGTCGCGGACGTGGTCCGCGGGCGCCGTGGTGCCAGGGCCTTCGCTAGACTGCCGGCCCCCACCTGCGCCGAGCGGCGCACCCGAGATGCGCGTTCATGCTGAACCTGGCCACCGTCCTCGAGTCCAGCGCCCGCAAGAGTCCCGGTGCCACCGCCATCACGTTCCCGGGCCGTTCTGTCACGTACGGCGAAACCGACGCCCTGGCGCGACAGGTGGCAGCGGGTCTGCGGGCGGCGGGCATCGAACCGGGCCAGCGGATCGCTCTCTGCTCGCCCAACCTCCCGGAGTTCATCTTCGTGTACTTCGGCATCCTCAAGGCAGGCTGCGTCGTCGTCCCGTTCAATGTCCTGCTGGCCGAGGACGAGTTGGCCTACATCCTCGAGGACTCCGGTGCGGTCGGATTCTTCTGCTTCGAGGGCACCGAAGAGCTTCCCGTCGGAGAGACTGGCCGCAAGGCCTTCGCCCGGACCAGGGGCTGTCGCTGGTTCTGGTCCATCTCGCTCGACCCGCAGGCACCCGCCCCGTTTCCGGGAGCGGGCACGTTCCACGACCTCGTGCGCGGCGCCGCCGACAGCTTTGACACGGTGGATCGTTCGGGTGAGGACACCGCCGTCATCCTCTATACCTCCGGGACCACCGGGCGCCCGAAGGGCGCAGAGCTCACGCACACGAATCTGGTGCTCAACACCGTCGTCCTGGCGGAGCTGACGATCCTGTCGGAGCAGGACCGGATCCTGGTGGTCCTCCCGCTGTTCCACGTGTTCGGGCAGGTGGTCTTGATGCTGGCGGGATTCCTCGCGCGCAGCCGCCTGGCCGTCATGTCGCGGTTCGAGCCGGCCGACGTGTTCGAACGGATCGCGACGGAGGAAATCACCGTCCTGGCGGGCGTCCCCACGATGTACTGGGGCCTGTTGACCTACGCCGAATCCCAGCCTGACCTCGACGTCAAGGGTCTGCTGGGCACGGTCCGGATCTGCGCCACCGGCGGGGCCGCCATGCCCCTCGAGGTCCTCCGGGCCGTGGAAGACCGCTTCGACGTCACCGTGCTGGAAGGGTACGGCCTCTCGGAAACCTCGCCGGTCGTGAGCTTCAACAGCCTCGACGCGGAACGCCGGGCCGGTTCGGCCGGACGGGCGGTCTGGGGTGTGGAGATGCGCATCGTCGATCCCGACGACAACCCTCTGCCGCCAGGGGAGACCGGCGAAGTCGTCGTACGCGGACACTGCGTGATGAAGGGCTACCTGAACCGCCCCGAGGCGACGGCGGAGGCCATGCGCGGCGGCTGGTTCCATACCGGCGATCTGGGCTACATGGACGCGGAGGGCTATCTCTACATCGTGGACCGGCTCAAGGACATGGTGATCCGGGGCGGCTACAACGTGTATCCGCGGGAGGTGGAGGAGGTACTGATCGAGCACCCCGAGGTGTCGCTGTGCGCGGTCATCGGCGTTCCGCACGAGCAGTACGGCGAGGAATTGAAGGCATTTATCGTCCGTGAACCGGGCTCGGACCTCGACACCGAGACCATCACCGCGTTCACGCGGGAAAGGATCGCCGCGTACAAGTATCCTAGGATCATCGAGTTCTGCGATTCCCTGCCCATGAATGCCACCGGCAAGATCCTGAAGACCCACCTACGGAGGCAGCCGTGAAGCGGATTCTGCTTGCCAACCCGCGCGGTTTCTGCGCCGGCGTCGAGCGCGCAATCGAGGTGGTGGAGCGGGCGGTCGACACCTACGGGCCGCCGGTCTACGTCCGGCACGCGATCGTCCACAACGAGCACGTGGTCGCGACGCTCCGCGATCGGGGGGTCGTGTTCGTCGACGAAGTGGACGAAATCCCCGTGGACGCCATCGCCGTGTTCAGCGCCCACGGCGTGGCCAAGAGCGTGGAGGACGCGGCCGGAGAACGCGACCTCAGGGTGATCGACGCGACCTGCCCGCTGGTCTCCAAGGTGCACAAGGAAGCCGTCCGCTACCACGAGGCGGGGTACGAGGTGCTGCTGGTCGGCCACCGCGGACACCCCGAGGTCATCGGCACGACCGGTCGGGTCAAGAGCGACATCCACGTCATCGAGACGGTCGCCGACGCCGAAGGGTTCGTGCCGCGCGACCCGGAACGGCTGGCCTACGTCACCCAGACCACGCTCTCAATGGATGACACCCGCGAGATGATCGACGCGCTAAAGGCGCGGTTCCCGGGCATCCGGGGGCCCGATCTTCGCGACATCTGCTACGCCACCCGGAACCGCCAGCAGGCCGTTCGGGTCCTGGCCGAGCAGGCGGACGTCATCATCGTGGTCGGCGGCTCCATGAGCTCCAATTCAGCCCGGCTGCGGGAAATCGGCGAGCAGGCGGGCGTCCCGAGCTACCGCATCCAGAATGCCGACCAGCTCGAGGTCGCGTGGTTCGAGGGCGCGGCCACGGTCGGGGTCACTGCGGGCGCGTCCACGCCCGACGTCCTGGTCGATACCGTCGTCGAGCGCATCCAGGCCATCGCCGGCCTTGCCGTCGCCGTCCAGGAACTCGAGGCCAAGCCCGAGAACACCCGATTCCGGCTGCCCGACCAGTGGCCCGAGGCCAGCCCCGCGCCGTCACCCGCGTAGCCCCGCGTCTGCGGCGGGGGCGCACCAAGCCCGCACCGGCATGGGGCTCCTGACGCGCCCGGCCCCGCCGCCCATCCCGACCGCGACTGACGCGTGCGCACATACCGCGCACGGCATTCCCGCGCCCGCGGCGCCGGCGCGACCTCCGGATGACGGCAGTCCCCCTGCTATGCTCCACGTCCTTTCCAGGTCAGAACGGGCCGAGAAAGGAGAAGCCGTGGCCACGAAGGCGACTTCGCGCAGAATCTTCATGCAGTCTGCGGGCGCCGCGGCGGCGGGGGCGCTGGCAGCCCCCTACGTCAAGACCGCATCGTCCGCCGGCAAGCTGAAGCTCGGCGTGCTGGACCACTGGGTGCCGGGCACGAACCAGGCGCTGCAGCGGATCCTGACCCGATGGGGCGAAGCCAACGGGGTCGAGGTGACGGTGGACTTCATCACGTCCCTCGGCAACAAGCCGCTGCTGACCGCGCAAGCGGAAGCGCGCGCCGGCGCCGGGCATGACATTTTCATGCATACCTCCGCCACGATCCCGCTGTTCAAGCATCGCCTCGCCGCCGTTGATGACGTGGTGGAGGACATCCTGTCCGCCCAGGGCCCGATCGCCGAGGTCTTCCGATACGCCGGCCACCTCGACGGCTCCTGGCGGGTGTGCCCCGCCCCTACCGGAACGAATTGCTACGCGACCGTGGCACGGCGGGACCTGTTCAGGGAGCACGCTGGCGTCGACCTGACGGAGTTGTTTCCGGCGAACGGCGCGCGCGACCCCGCAAAGGTAGCGAGCTGGACCTGGGAAGCCTTCCGGGACGCGGCGGGAGCGCTGCATGCCGCGGGCGTCCCGGTGGGGGTCCCGGTCGCCCCCATCCTCGACAGCACCGGCTGGCTGACGCAGCTGTTCGCCGCCTACGGCGCGGCGGTGGTCGACGAACTCGGCGATATCGCCGTCGATTCCGACCCGGTCCGCGAGGCGCTCGAGTACGTCGTCCGGCTCATGGAATTCGTGCCCGACAGCGTGTACGCGTGGGACGACGCGGGCAACAACCGCTGGCTCATTTCGGGCTCGGGGAGCGCCATTTTCAATCCGCCGAGCGCATGGGCAGTTGCCAAACGCGACAATCCGGACGTGGCCCGTCACATCTGGCACTGCGACGTGCCCAGGGGACCAGCCGGCCGATTCCGCACGTTCAACACGATCTTCTGGGGAATCTGGGATTTCTCCGAGAACCAGTCCGCCGCGCGCGACCTGCTTCGCTACGCGGCCGAGCCCGACGTGGTCGCAGCCATGCTGGAAGCTTCGCAGGGTTACGATCTCCCCATGGTGCTTTCGCACTACGACCACACGAACGTCTGGGCGGAGGGCCAGCCGCCGGCGGGCGGGCTCTACAACTACGCCATGCGGGGCGACGAACGACCGATTGTCGGCGGGTACCCCGCGCCCGCTGAAATCGCCGCGAGCATCTCGGTGCAGCGGGTGGTGTCCAATCTCGTCGCCCGCGTTATCCAGGGCGGGGACAGCATCGACGAGGGGATTGGCTGGGCCGAGAACGAGCTTGCAGGCGTGCTCCGGGGCTGATGGGTGCGCGCGACGGCTTCAACGGCAGCCGTCCGGGCGAGCCCACGGGAATCGCCGGTAGCGGGGGAGATTTCGCGGCGGGGCGTACCGCACCCGGCGCGGTACGCCCGACGGTCCCGCCGCTCCTGTCTCTCGACGTAACAGGGAAGGAAACATGGCCCTTACCGCAGGCCGGACACGGCGCAACGTACTGAAGGCCATCGGTGCTTCCGCGGCGGGCGCGCTCGCGGCGCCCTACGTCAAGACTGCCGGGTCGGCCGGCCGGTTGCGACTGGGGGTCATCGACCATTGGGTGCCGGGCACGAACGAGGTCCTGCAGCGCATTCTTGCCCGATGGGGCGAGGCCAACAACGTCGAGGTCACGATCGACTTCATCACCACCATCGGCAACAAGCTGCTGCTGACCGCCCAGGCGGAGTCGCGCGCCGGGTCCGGGCACGACATCTATGCGCTCGAGTTTCACATGGTCCCGATGTTCAAGCATCGCTTGATTGCCGTCGACGACGTGGTCGAAGACATCGTCGCCGCGCACGGACCCATTGCCGGACTGTCCAGGCAAGCCGCATTTCTGGACGGCGCGTGGAGAGGGGGCCCCGCCCCCGCAATGAACGCCTCGGCTGCGACCGTGGCCCGGCGCGACCTGTTCCTGGAGCACGCTGGAATCGATCTGACCGAACTGTTTCCGGCCAGCGATACCCGCGATTCCGCCAAAGTCGACCGTTGGGACTGGGAGGCCTTCGGCAATGCGGCGGTAGCCCTCCACGCTGCCGATCGACCAGTCGGTGCCGCGATTTCTCCGGTCACCGACAGCAGCGCCTGGCTGGCCCAACTGTTCGCGTCCTATGGCGCCGCCATGGTGAACGAGCAAGGCGAAATCGACGCGGATTCGGATGCGGTCCGCGAGGCCCTCGAATACCTGACCCGACTGGCAAAGGTCATGCCGGACAGTGTGTACGCGTGGGATGATGCCAGCAATAACCGCTGGATCATCTCGGGGACCGGCAGCGCCATCTTCAATCCCCCAAGCGCGTGGGCAGTCGCCAAACGAGACAGTCCGGACGTGGCTCGACACCTGTGGCATTGCGATGTGCCGCGTGGCCCGGCCGGGCGCTTCCGGGCCTTCAACTCGATCTTCTGGGGCATCTGGGATTTTTCCGAAAACCAGTCGGCCGCCCGGGATCTGCTCCGCTACGTGGCCGAGCCGGAAGTGGTGGTCGCCATGCTGGAGGCCTCGCAGGGCTATGACCTCCCGCTGATTGCCTCGCACTACGATCGCACCACGGTGTGGGCGGAAGCGGGACCGCCGGCGGGCGGGCTCTACAACTACGCCCTGCGCGGAGACGAACGCACCGTGACCGACGGTTACCCCGCTCCCCCGGAAATCGCGGCCCGGATCAGCATGCAGCGGATCGTCCCCAACCTCGTGGCCAGGGTGACGCAAGGCGGCGAAACCTTCGACGACGCCATCGGCTGGGCGGAGAACGAGCTCGAAGGCGTACTGCGCGGTTGATCGCCGCATGCGCCGGGCCGAGGCCCCCGCGTCCGCGCCGCATCCGTCGTTCCCGGCCTCGCCGGGCCTCTGCACGTCGCTCCGGCAGCGCGGGCTTGCCGTACGTCAGGCATGGTCCGGCCATGCCAGGGCAGGGCAGGGTTCGGGGCCAAGCAGACCATAGGAGCTCTTGCTATGCTCCGAGTCCTTTCGAGGTCAGTGGGCTGCGGAAGGAGGGAACCATGGGCACGAAGGCAACCGCTTCACGCCGAACCTTCATCAAGACCGCAGGAGCCGCCGCGGCAGGGGCGCTCGCCGCTCCCTACGTGAAGACCGCACATTCCGCCGGCAAGTTGAAGCTGGGCCTCTGGGACCACTGGGTACCGGGCGCGAACGAGGCGCTGGAGCAGATCCTGATCCGCTGGGGCGAGGACAACGGCGTCGAGGTCACGATCGACTTCATCACGTCGATCGGCAACAAGCTGGTACTTACGGCGCAGGCGGAGTCGCGGGCCGGCTCCGGGCACGACATCTACTCACACGCTTTCGCGATGGTCCCGCTCTTCAAGCATCGGCTGGTGGCCGTGGACGACATCGTCGAGGACATCCTCGCCACCCAGGGCCCGATCGCGGAAATTTCCAAATTTTCCGCCTTCCTCGACGGCGCGTGGAAGGGAAGCCCCTCCCCCACTGGAACCCTCTCGTACCCGACGGTCGCCCGCCGTGACCTGTTTCTGGAGCACGCGGGAATCGATTTGACGGAGCTGTTTCCGGCGAGCGACGCCCGCGATCCGGCCAAGGTCGACGGCTGGGACTGGGAGACGTTCCGTGAAGCGGCGGCGTCGCTCCACGCCGCCGGACGGTCGTTCGGCGCCCCGCTGGCCACGACCCCGGACGGCAGCGCGTGGCTCGCCCACCTCTTCGCCTCCTACGGGGCGGCCTTGGTGGACGAGCGAGGCGAAGTCGTCGTCCATTCGGATGCCGTGCGCGAGGTGCTCGAGTACCTGATCCGCCTGGCGGAATTCATGCCGAACAGCGTCTACGCCTGGGACGATGCGAGCAACAACCGCTGGCTCATCTCGGGCGAGGGCGGCGCCATCTTCAACCCGCCGAGCGCGTGGGCGGTCGCCAAGCGGGACAACCCGGACGTGGCCAGGCACGTCTGGCATTGCGACGTCCCGCGCGGGCCCGCCGGGAGGTTCCGGGCGTTCACGTCGTTCTTCTGGGGCATCTGGGACTTCTCCGTGAACCAGTCGGCCGCCCGCGACCTGCTCCGCTACGTGGCGCAGCCGGAAGTGGTGACGACCATGCTGCGGGCCTCGCAGGGCTTCGACCTCCCGATGATCCGCTCGCACTACGACCACTCGAACGTCTGGGCGGAAGCCGAGCCGCCGGCCGGCGTGCTCTACAACTACGCAATGCTGGGAGACGAGCGAACGGTGTTCGCCGGCTACCCGGCGCCCCCGGAGATCGGGGCGCGGATCGCCACGCAGCAGATCCTGCCGACCCTGGCCGCCCGGGTGACCCAAGGCGGCGAGAGCATCAGCGACGCCATGGGCTGGGCGGAGAACGAACTCGAAGGTGTACTCCGCGGCTAGCCGCCGCGGAACAGCCCGCCGGGACACGGTGCAGGGAACAGGCCCCGGCTGATGCGCGTGCTGCCCCCGCTGCTCAGGCGCAAGCCCGCCGTCGCGGTCCTCATGTGCGTGCCCCTGTTCGCGCTCATCCTCGGGCTGGTGGCGTATCCGTTCTTTCACGCGCTCTTCCTCGCTACCCTGAACAAGGCGGAAACCGCGTTCGTCGGACTGGACAACTTCACCTTCCTGTTCGGGCGCCAGACCTTCTGGATGGTCGTCCGCCAGAGCCTGCTGTTCGCCCTGGTCGCCGTCGTCTTCAAGGCCCTGATCGGGCTGGCCGCCGCCCACGCCATCAACACCATTCCCACCAAGGGCCAGCGCAAGTGGCGCGGCATGATGCTGATTCCCTGGGTGATCCCCCCGGCCCTCTCCACCCTCGGATGGTGGTGGCTGTTCGAACCCACGTACAGCGCGATCAACTGGGGGCTGACCAAGTTCGCCATGCCCGCGGTGCCGTGGCTGTCGGACACGTTCTGGGCCCGGTTCTCGATCATCCTGGTGAACGTCTGGGTCGGCGCCCCGTTCTTCCTGATCATGTACCTGGCCGCCCTCAAGTCGATTCCCGGTGAACTCTACGAAGCGGCCGAGATGGACGGCGCCGGTCCCTGGCAGAAGTTCTTCTACATCACGCTGCCGATGATCCGGAACATCATCGCGATCACCACGCTGTTCTCGATCATCGTCACCCTGGCCAATTTCGACATCGTCCGCGTCCTGACGCAGGGCGGGCCGCTCAACACGACGCATCTCTTTGCCACCTACGCGTTCCGGGTAGGCATCGAATCCGGCGACATCCCGCTCGGCGCCTCGGTCTCGCTGTTCATGTTCCCGATGCTGGCGATCCTTGCCTTCATCATCCTCCGGAACGTCCGCCGACGGGCAGCGAGCCTCGCATGACCGCCATTCCGTTCAAGACGGCGCCCAGCCTCCGGTCCAATCGCCGCTGGGCCCTGATCGCCGCCTATGCGTGCCTCGGGATCTTTGTGGTCTTTTTCCTGTTTCCGCCGTACTACATGCTGGTCACGTCGCTGAAGACGAACGCGGAAATCGCCGAACTCGCCTCCAACCCCTGGATCGTGACCGACGGGGTGACGTTCGGCCACTACGAACATCTGCTCACCGAATCGTCGTTTCCCAGGTTCTTCCTGAACACGACCATCGTCACTGTGATCGTGGTCGCCATCACCATGGTGATCAGCGTGCTCGCCGCGTACTCGCTGGCCCGGCTGCGGTTCTGGGGTTCCGGCGTGCTCGCCACCGGCGTGTTCCTTACCTACCTCGTGCCGGACACGCTGCTGTTCATCCCGCTGTTCAAGATCGTGGGATGGCTCGGCCTCCTCGATACCTACTGGTCGCTGGTCCTCGTCTATCCGACCCTGACCGTCCCGTTCTGCACATGGATCATGATCGGCTACTTCGGGTCGATCCCGCGCGAGCTCGACGAGGCGGCACTCATAGACGGTGCGAACCACCTGCAGATGCTCCTCAAGGTCTTCATCCCCGTCGCACTCCCCGGGCTGATCGCGGCGACGATCTTCGCGTTCACTGTTGCGTGGGCCAACTTCCTCTATCCGCTCGCCTACATCTACTCCGAATCGGAGATGGTCCTGACGGTGGGCACGGTCACGACCCTGATCAAGGGGGACGTGTTCCACTGGGGCGGGCTCATGGCCGGCGCGCTGCTCGCGGCGGCACCTCCCGTGATCCTCTACGCGTTCCTGATGGACTACTACATCGCCGGGCTCACCTCGGGCGCGACCAAGGGCTGATCCCGATGGCAGACGTCACCCTCCAGAACCTGGTCAAGACCTTCGACACGGTGGAAGCCGTGCGGGGGATCGACCTCAGCATCCCCAACAACGAGTTCGTGGTCCTCGTGGGCCCGTCCGGCTGCGGAAAGAGCACCGTGCTCCGCATGATCGCCGGCCTGGAAGACGTCACCGGCGGCGACATCCGGATCGCCGACGAGCGCGTGAACGACGTGCCCCCGAAGGACCGGAACATCGCGATGGTGTTCCAGAACTACGCGCTATACCCGCACATGACGGTCGCGCAGAACATGTCGTTCGGGCTGCGGCTGCGCAAGGTCGCGAAGTCGGAGATCCGCGACAAGGTCCAGCGGGCCGCGGATATCCTGGGTATCGCGGAACTGCTCGACCGGCGTCCGCGGGAGCTGTCCGGGGGGCAGCGCCAGCGCGTCGCCATGGGGCGCGCCATCGTGCGCGACCCGGAGGTGTTCCTGTTCGACGAACCCCTGAGCAACCTCGACGCCAAGCTCCGCGGCCAGATGCGGATCGAGATCCAGCGCCTCCACCAGCAACTCCGGACCACGACCATCTACGTCACCCACGACCAAGTGGAGGCCATGACCCTCGCCGACCGGGTCGTGGTCATGAACGCCGGCCGGATCGAGCAGGCGGGAACCCCGGACGAGGTCTACCACCGGCCGCGCACGCGCTTCGTCGCGGGCTTCATGGGCTCGCCCGCCATGAACTTCCTCGACTGCCAGATCACGGAAGCGAACGGCAGCACCGTGGCGCGCCTGGCCGCTGGCCCGGCGCTTCCGCTGCCCGCCGAGCAGGCGGCGCGGGTGCGCAACCATATCGGCCGGAAGCTGGTGGCCGGGCTGCGGCCGGAGAACATCCGGGAGGCGGCCAGCCATGACGGCGCCAACAGCAGCGGGGTGCCGCACGACGTCTCGATCGACATCGTGGAACCGCTCGGGCGGGAGACGATCGTGTACTTCCGGCTGGGCGACGCCACCCTGTGCGCCCGTGTCGGGACCGAGGTTCATCCGCGGGCCGGCGAGCAGACGTCGCTCGTGTTCCACCCGGACCGGCTGCACCTGATCGATCCCGAGACCGACCTCGTGCTGTGAGCCGCGGACCCGCCGGCCCCACCCCGCGAGACCGCCGCCGACGGGCGCCCGGGTGATGCCCGAGGTTAGCGGGTCCGTGCAGAAGGCCCTGGGAAGCGTGGTCGGGCCCGCCGGGATCTTCACCGACCCCGCGGACCTCGAACCCCACCTGGTGGATGAGCGGGGGGCGTTCCGCGGCGTCTCCCCGGTACTGCTCAAGCCCGCCTCCACGGACGAGGTCGTGGCCGCGGTCCGCATCTGCGCGGAAGCGGGCGTGGGGATCGTGCCCCAGGGCGGGCGCACCGGCCTCTGCGGCGGCACCGTGCCGGTCACGCCGGGCGGCGAAGTCCTGGTTAGCCTCGAACGCCTGCGGCGGATCCGGGAGCTGGACGCCCGGGGCTTCACCATGACCTGCGAGGCCGGCTGCGTGCTCCGGACCTTGCAGGAAGCCGCCGAGCGCGCCGGCCGGCTCTTCCCGCTGTCGCTGGCGGCAGAAGGGAGCTGCACGATCGGCGGGAATCTCGCGACCAATGCCGGCGGCATCAACGTGCTGAGGTACGGCATGGCCCGCAACCTCACGCTCGGACTCGAAGTGGTCCTCCCTGACGGCACGGTCTGGGACGATCTCGGCGCCCTCCGCAAGGACAACCGGGGCTACGACCTGAAGCAGATGTTCATCGGGGCGGAGGGCACGCTCGGAATCATCACCGCCGCGACGATGGAACTCTTCCCGCGGCCCCGGGACGTGGACACGGCCTTCCTGGCGGTGGCCGATCCGGCGGCGGCCCTCCAGCTCTTCGCCGTGGCCCGGGAGGTGGCGGGCGACATGATTGTCGCCTTCGAGCTCAACGACCGGCAGGCGCTCGACATGGTGTTCCGGTACATGGAAGGCGTTCGTGATCCGTTTCCCGAGCAGCACCGCTGGTATGTGCTGCTCGAGCTCACCGCGGGCGTCGACGGCCATGCCCGGGCGGCGGGCGAGCAGATTCTTGCCGAGGCGCTCGAGCGCGGCCTCGTGCTGGATGGCGTCCGCGCCGAAAGTCTCGCCCAGCGCGCCGGACTGTGGCGCCTGCGCGAAACCGTGACCGAAGCCCAGAAGCACGAGGGGCGCAGTCTCAAGCACGACATCTCCGTGCCGGTGATCGAGGTGCCGCGTTTCATCGCCGAGGCGACGGAGGCCGTCCGCGCGCACTGGCCCGGCTACCGGGTGCTCGCATTCGGCCACGTGGGCGACGGCAACATTCACTTCAACGTCTTCGGGCCGCCCGGTGACGACGGCGAGCAACTGTTCGCGGAAGGCGAAGCCATCGAGGACGTCGTGTTCGCGATCGCCGACCGGATGCGCGGCAGCTTCAGCGCCGAGCACGGCATCGGTCAGCTGAAGCGCCGCGCCCTCCGGCAGTACGCGCCGGCCGGGTCCCTCGCGATGATGCAGTCCCTGAAGCGGACCCTGGATCCGCAGGGGATCATGAATCCCGGCAAGGTCGTGTAGGCCGGCTCAGCCTTCCAGCAGTTCCCGGAACGCCGCCTCGTCCAGCACGGCGACGTCGAGCTCTTCGGCCTTGCGCCGCTTGGCGCCGCCGCCGTCGCCGGCGACGAGATAGTCAGTCTTCGCCGACACCGCCGACGCCACGCGGGCGCCGCACGCCTCCGCCCGGGCCTTGGCCTCGTTCCGGGAGAGCCCGGCCAGGGTGCCGGTGAACACCAGTGTGCGGCCGGCCAGCGGTGTATCGTCGGGCGGCGCCTCCGCCTGCTCCACGTTCACCCCCGCCGCCAGGAGGTGCTCGACGATCGCGCGCGTCGCCGGGTCCGCAAAATAGGCGACCAGGGAGCGAATCTGCGCCGCACCGATCCCGTCCACGCCGGCGAGCTCGGCATACGCGGGTGTCTCCGGGTCCTGCGCCTGGTCAACCAGCTCCATCAGCCTGGCAAGCGACTCGGTGGCACGGGCCAGCTGCGCCGCGTTCCCCTGTCCGATGTGCCGGATCCCGAGCGCAAACAGGAACCGCTCGAAGGCGATGTCCCGGGCCCCGTGAATGGCCGTGCGCAGGTTGTGGACCGACGTGGCGCCCCACCCCTTCTCGCCGCTCAGCGCCTCGAGCCACGCTTCGTCGTCGGCCTTCCGGAAGATGTCGGCCGGCTCGCGGATGTCGCGGCGGTCCCAGAACGCCCGCAGCTGGCGTTCTCCCAGGCCGTCGATGGCGAAGGCATTCCGGCTCACGAAATGCACCAGCTGCTGAAACGCCTGCGCCTCGCAGGCCCGGCCGGCCGGGCAGCGGATCACGACCTCGTCCGGCTCCCGGACTGCCCGGCGGCCGCAGGCCGGGCAGTCCTCCGGAAACTCGAATGCGGCAGACGTATCCGGCCGGGCATCGTGGTCGACCTTCACGATCTGCGGGATGACGTCGCCCGCGCGCTGGACCGTCACGAGGTCGCCCGCGCGGACGTCGAGGCGGTCGATCTCGTCACGGTTGTGAAGCGTCGCCCGCGCCACCACCACGCCCCCCACCGTCACCGGGTGCAGGGTGGCGACCGGGGTCAGGGCGCCGGTGCGGCCGACCTGCACGTCGATCGATTCGATGCGCGTCTTGGCGCGCTCGGCCGGGAACTTGCGGGCGACCGAATGCCGCGGCGCCCGCGAGGACGCGCCGAGGCGCTCCTGCCAGTCCAGGCGGTCGACCTTGTAGACGATCCCGTCCACGTCGAACCCGAGTTCCGAACGCCCGGCGTACAGCCGCTCGGCGTACGCCACCATCTCTGGCACCTGCCGGCACACGGCGGCCTCCGGCGTGACCTCGAACCCGAAGCCGGACAGCCGGTCGCGCGCCTCGGTCACCGTGTCGCCGAGGGGCCCGGAGACCTCGCCCCAGCTGTGGACAAAGAACCCGAGGTCGCGCTCGGCCGTGATCACCGGGTCGATCTGCCGGACCGAGCCGGCGGCGGCATTGCGGGGGTTCACGAACGCGCGCTTGCCGGCCGCCACCTGCTCCGCGTTCAGCCGGTGGAAGGACGCGACCGGGAAGTACACCTCGCCGCGCACCTCAAGACGCGCCGGCGGGCCGCCGCGGAGCTGTTTCGGCACGGCGGCGAGCATCCGCAGGTTGCGCGTCACGTCCTCCCCGTCCCGCCCGTCGCCGCGCGTGGCCCCGGCCACCAGCTCGCCGTCCTCGTACCGCAGGGAGGCGGACAGGCCGTCGATCTTGGGCTCCGCCGCCACCGCGATCTCGACCGCGGCGTCCAGGTTGAGGAACTTCCGGACCCGGTCCACGAACTCCTGCAACTCGCCGTCGGTGAACACGTTGTCGAGCGACAGCATCGGCTGCGGGTGCCGCACCTTGCGGAAGCCGGACGCCGGCGGCGCCCCGACCCGCCCGGATGGGCTGTCGTTGCGCACGAGTTCCGGCCATTCGGCCTCGATCGCCGCATTGCGTTGGCGGAGCGCGTCGTACTCCGCATCCGAGATCTTCGGCGCATCGTCGATGTAGTACGCGCGGTCGTGCCGCAGGATCGCCGCCGCCAGGCGCGCGAGCTCGGAGCGCGCCTCGTCCCGGCTCAGCGCCACCACGTCGATCTGGGCGGTGCCTGTGCTCACTCGACGCCTTCCTGCAGCAGTCGCCTCGCGGCCGCGCGGGCCTCTTCGGTCAGCCCGCGGCCCGACATCATTCGCGCGATCTCCTCGACGCGGGCCGCCTCGTCGAGTTCGGAGGCCGACACGGCGTCGCCGGACCGGAGGACCAGCCACTGGCGTCGGCCGCGCGCCGCCACCTGCGGCTGGTGGGTCACGGCGAACACCTGATGACGCCGCGCGAGCCGCGCCAGGCGAGCACCCACCGCGTCCGCGACCGCGCCGCCGACCCCGGCGTCGATCTCGTCGAACACGAGCGTCGCGGGCTCGGTCACCCGGGCCAGCACGATGTGGACCGCCAGCAGGAAGCGCGACAACTCGCCCCCCGACGCAATCCGCTCGAGCGGCCCGATCGCCGCATTCCGGGTCGTGGCCACCCCGAATCGCACCCGCTCGCCGCCGTGCGGCCCCCACTTGTCCCGCGGCAGCGCCTCTAGCTCGGTCACGAACCGCGCGCGGCCCAGGTGCAGGGCATCGAGCTCGTCACCGATTCGCGCATCCAGGAACCCCGCGGCCTTTTTCCGTTCCGCGCTCAGGACCTCGACGCCCGTGTCGAACGCCTCGCGGGCGGCAGTGGCGGCCCCGGCCAGTTCTTCCACGCGGCGTCCGTCGGAATCGGTCTGGGCCGCCCGTTTCTGCAATCCCTTCCGCACGGTGCCGAGTTCGTCCGGGGGTACGCCGTGGCGCCGGGCCGCCGAGCGGAGCGCAAAGAGCCGCGTCTCCACCTGCTCCAGTTCACTAGGGCTCAGTTCGAGATCGGCTCGCACCGTATCCAGCAGGTTCCGGGCCTCGCCCAGCTCGACCAGCGCCCGGTGCAGCGCCGACCGGAGTTCAGCCAGCGGGCCCGGAACCTCCGGCAGTCCGTCGAGCGCGCCGGCCGCCTCCTGAAGCGACGGTGCCGCACCGGGCGCAGTCGCGTCCTCGCCCATGGTGGCGGCCAGCTGCTCGACCACCGCTGCCACCCGGGCAGCCTGCATCAGAAACGCGCGGCGGTCCGCCAGCTGCTCGGCCTCGCCGGCCACCGGCGCCAGTGCATCGAGCTCCGCCAGCTGGCTCCGGATTTCCTCCTCGGCGGCAACCGCGCCGGCCAGTCGTTCGGCGGCCTCCCGGTGCGCCGCCTCGGCGTCGCGCCAGGCGTGATACTGCTTGTCGAGGTTCCGCACGTCGCGGGCGAGGCTGCCGAACGCGTCGAGGAAATCCCGGTGCCGGGAAGGGTCGAGCAGTCCCCTCCGGTCGTGCTGGCCGTGGATCTGCAGGAGCCGATGGCCGAACTGCTCCAGCAGGCGGACCGTCACCGGGACGTCATTGACAAACGCGCCGCCGCGGCCGTTGCGCGCCAACACCCGGCGACACAGGAACGCACCGTCGCTCTTGATCCCGTGCTCGGCGGCAAACGCGACCGCCGGATGGCCAGCATCCACCTCGAACAACGCGGTTACGATTCCCTGGTCCGCCCCGACCCGCACCAAGCTCGCGTCGGCCCGACGGCCGGCTGCCAGCGCGAGCGCTTCCATCAGCACCGACTTGCCCGCGCCAGTTTCGCCCGACAGCACGCAGAAGCCCGGACCGAACGAGAAATCCAGGGACTCGATCAGAACGACATTCCGTACCGAAAGGCTGGTCAGCACGAAGCGCCCCGCCTAGTCAGAACAGTCCGAAGAACCAGGATGACCGCGGCAGATCCGGCCCGTCTCCCTCGAGCAAGTCGTAAGCGTAGGCGTACCAACGATTGTTCGGATAGTTGTGGCCGAGCACGGCGGCGTACTGCCGGGCTTCACCGGGAATGCCTAGGGCCAGGTTCAATTCGACCATGCGGGCGAGCGCCTCGGGGATATGGGAGGTCTCGGGGTACGCGCGGACGACCGTCGCGAATCGGCGGAACGCGGCAGGGTACTGGCGCAGCTGGAGGTAGGTCCGCCCGACCTCCATCTCTTTGCCTGCGAGATGGTCGTAGACGAGATCGAGCTTCACGGCGGCATCGCGCGCATAGACGCTGCCCGGATAGCGGGCGATCACCCCCTCGAGCGACTGCCTGGCCAGTCGGGTCTGCGTCTGGTCGCGGCGTACATCCGGGATCTGCTCGTAGTAGCAGAGCGCGATCAGGTACCGCACGTAGGGCACGTCCGCACTGCCGGGATGCAAGTCGATGAACCGCTCCGCTGCCCCGATCGCCAGGGTGTAATCGTTCTTCAGGTAGTTCGCGTACGCGACCAGCAACTGCGCGCGCGTGGCCCAGTCGGAATACGGGTACTGCGCCTCAACCTGCTCGAATTCCGTGACAGCGAGCAGGTAGTCGTTGGCAAGGAGCGCGTCGAGAGCGGAGTTGTAAATCTTCTCCAACGGGCGTTCAACGGGCGCCTCCGGCTCCTGGAAGATCGAGCACCCGGTGAGCGCCACTGCCGCTGCCAGCGGCGCCACCGAGCGCAGGGCGCGCCAGATGCAGCGGGATGAAGAGACGGACATTGAGGGTGTATACCATGCGAATCGCGTCGAGGGGCACGGCACTTACCGCGGCGACACGCCCGGTATCGGATACGCCCGGATGCCGGAAAATCCGCGGTCGCTGCTGCGGCGAGGCGCGCTTCGCAACTGCCTAGAGAACCCGGCAGGTCCTTGTAGTTGCTGACGTTCAAGGGTATCGCAGCATGCCCGAAGCTCGTCATCGAGATGATGGCCGAAGACGTGCGCCCGCCGGCTGAATTCGACGGTCAACGGCTGCGCGCCTCGAACAGTTCGGGCACAGTCTTGCCGGACGCGCCGGGCGCGAAAACCTGAAGCACGCCGAAGGGCGCGCTTGGACGCCGTGCGCCAGTGGCGGCGAACGCACGAGGCAAGAGAGAGGCTGAGCGCCGTTTCGCCTTTGAGGACGAGACGATCGGCCAGAACCCGATCACGTGAACTCCCGCAACTGGTCCGAAAGCCGTAGTACCTTCTCCAGCGTGCCGGCCTGATGATCGGTCTCATCGGCAAGGCACTGCAGGATCCGTGCAAACGGTGCGGCCAACTACAGGTGGTCGAAGCGGCGTTCGAGGATGTCGATCGGCAGAATGACGTTCCAGTCCTTGGCTGTACCTCCTTCGCCCGGTTGGCGCCAAGGACATATTGGGTCTGAGCCGGCATGAAAGTGCGAAGCACCTCAAGCACGGCGCCCGGAAGGCCAGGCCACGCCTGCAAGCGCGCCAACGAGCAGCCCATGACGCCTGGCGGCGGCCGCCGGCGCTTGCCGGTTCGTCAGGAATGAGATGCTGGACCGGCAGGCGCAGCTGGCCGACATTGCGCGCACGTACCTGCGAAGCCCCCGGAGCCGTGGCCGGCCGACGCGACACTGGTCAGCGTAGTGGCGTGGGTCGCGCAGACGCTCGTTGAGCCGCGGCTCGGATAGTGGAGGCTGTCCTCTCGATCGGTGACCGGCGAAGTTCATAAACTGTGCACGGCATGCGCGGACTCTTGCGGATTCCCGACCGGCAGCCAGCCAGGAGTCACGGCGGGAGGGGACCTGTGGCGCGCATGGACGGGCAAGGGGCCCGGCCCCGGCACAAACATTCAATTCGCGAGAATCGTTCAGGCCTGGGACCTGCAAGGGACAGAGCACATGAGACCAACAGTCATCGCGCTGGGCGCGGCAGCCATTGCGGCGGTGCTCTCGGTACCCTACGCCACAGCCGAAGATCCGGCCACGGGATGGTACGGCGGAATCGAAGTGGGGGGCGCGAAGCCGGGCAAGCTTCGAATCCTCGGGCACAGCAACGATGTCCCGACGAACTGCGACGGGCATTTTCCGCCGGTTGTGGTCAACGGGCAGTCTCTGCCGCTGCCGCTGCGCCACGCCGACTGTAACCCGGGCACCGAAGAATGGACGAGTCAGCTCGCTATCGGGGCCGGTCGGTTGCTCGCGCTGCAGTGGGGATACGCCTGGCCAACGGTTCGTGTCGAAGCCGAATACCTGCGCCGTCATCACGGCCGCCGGGGCGGCAACGTAACCGTCGAGGGTGACAAGCAGGCAGAGTTCGTGCTCGGGGAAGAACGGCTGGACGCTCTTGGGGCCGACGAGGTGTTCGGGAACGTCTACTACGGCCTGCGCGGTGCCTGGGGGGATTTCTGGCCGTATGTCGGTGCCGGCATCGGCTTGATCTCGGCGAAGCTCGCCTATCGGTCGGCATACCGTCGCAACCCCGACGCCGCCGTCTTGCGTGGCCTGGGACGGCATCCCGCAGCAGCCGGCACATTGTCCCTTCAGGATGCAACCCTGGTGGATCGCCTCCGGGCCTATCAGGTTGTGCTCGGCATCGACAGGCCATTTGCGGACGGGGTCGTGCTGGGCATCAAGGCGCGAAGAGTGGTCGTGGTCGATGCATTTGCTGCCAATGGATCACCGAGCCTGTTGCGGGGCCATGCTCCGACGGTGGCGCCAGGCGGCCGACAGGTCGTCAACACAATCACCACCGACGACCTCGGGTACTGGGGTGTCTCGCTCAGCGTGAAGTACTTCTTCTGATGGGTGTTCTATCGATCGCCTGACTGCTCACGCTGCCAGCTTCCGATCCGTTACACGGATCATCGGGGTCGGCCGACCCGAACGCTCCCCGAGTAGCCGCACCCGTCCCCGACGCCGGACGTCGCGAGGCCCACGGCGCGTCAAGCCGCGGCGCGGCTCCTTCGCTGCGGTCCAATCCTTCGGGTCATCCGCGCCGCCCACGCAACGAAGTGCGGGCATGGCCGTGAGCAAGCTTCCGGCCGCGGTCGAGTTATGGAACCGCGGAATCGAAAACAGTGCCGAGCGATCGACCACCAACACGCCGGAACACACTCTGGCGGACATCTCAGCGCCGTTTGAGGATGTCGCGAATTCTTGCCCGAACCGACGCCGCTTCCGACATGCTGGCCTGGGCAAGCATGCCGTCCACGCTTTCCCGGTATCGCGGAAAGCGCAGCGACAACTCGTTGAACCCGTTGTAGGCCCAGGCTCTCACGAACTTGTTGTCGCTCTCGAGACAAGCCTCCAGAAACCCTTCGAGACCGGCACTCGCGTCCTCGGGAATCTCCAGGTACGGCAGGCATTGGAGCATGTGCAGTTTGCTCTCCCAGTGTTCCTGAACGGACAGTGCGCGAAGGATCGTCCGGCAAATTGAAGCGGTCAGGGAATCACCAGTCTCAAGGTGTTGCTTCAGCAGCCAGGTTGCCGCCCGTTGCAATTTGACATCCACGATATGAGCCAGGATCGTCGCGACGAAACCCGCTTCTGCGCGATGGCGCTCATACAACGATTGCAGCGCCGTAGCGGACTTCCCGTCCCAGGAGGCCATCTCTTCGGATAAGGCCGTCGTCACATCCGGTTCCTGCAACTTCGAGAGCCGCATGGCGGCTTAGGGAAGTCCCCCGCCTCCGATACGTCCGCTCGGGAAAAACGGAACCAGCGTGTTCGCCGATTGCGTGCGGTCATCGCCCCCGGCCTGGAAGCATGTTCGGCGCCTGTCGGTCCGGGATTCCTGAGGCTCCATTTGCAACGGCCGGTGCATGAATTTGCAATTGGCCGACGCACAAAGTTGCAATTGGCCGATATCGTACTCGGGCCCCTACCCACGTACCTGACCGGCACCCCAAAGCTAGGCAGCGGTCCGCTTGTGATTCCTTGGCTATGTCCTCGCGCTCGGCTTCCTCGGCATGCCCATCGACTGCCTGAAGCAGTCGGCAATCGATGCGAACGGCGGCTTCGGAGATCGGCCGGCGGATGACCAGGAATTCGCGGGCCGGGACCCGAACGAGCAGGACGTCGCCTGCCTGTTCGCGGAAGTAAATTCCGCTGGATGCTCCACGAGACATTGGCTCGACGACGGCACGCGGCCGGTGCGAAGGCCTCCCGCTACTCCTCCGGCTGCGCCGGCAGCAGTTCGGGGTGGAGCGCAGTGAAGATCGCGTCGAAGCTGCCCTCGGCGCCGTCGACCTCGGCGAAGTCAGCCCTGGCTTGGCCCGCAGCAAGACGCGGGATGCCATCGGCCGCGGGGCGGCTGGAGAATCGACCGGACCACGACCCGCCCGAGCGTGTCACGTCCCGGTCGGAATGGGACACGGAGACGCGCTCGCCCTCGAACCCGCCCGCCTCGCCGACCGGCGCCAGCGCGAAGCGGATCTCGTACCCGGCCGGCGGGTGCTCGGTTGCGCCCTGGCCACGGCGCCAGCCGAGGATCGCGTAGAGGTGCTCGCGCTCGAGCAAGATGTCGCCGACGCAGCCGATGCAGCCGGCGACCGCCCCGGCGGCAAAATCGGCCTGGAGCGTCATCGCCGCGGCGAACTCCTCGGCCACCGGTTCCGCGGCGCGGGGCGCGCGGTAGCGGTAGACCCCGCCCGCGCTGCCGGCATAGCTGGCTGTGCCGGTCAGCGGGAGTTCGGGCGGGACGGCGGGATCAAGCTCGGGCCCGTCGACGAACGGGACGATCGTCGCGCCGGCCGGGTCGAGGCGGCGCGTCGTCGTCGCCCCGTCGAAGCGCATCCAGAAGCCGGCCGAGAGGTAGTCGGTCGGGTCGTCGTTGTCCCAGCTGATCAGCGCGTAGGCCAGCGTGACGCCGTCGCGGTCGGTCTTGCCCAAAGTCCAGCGGCGCCCGGCGTGATTCGGCATGAAGGGGAACCAGGACCAGCTGTACCATTCGTCGCGCAGCGAGTTGAGGTTGTCCCGCCCGCCGTCCGGGCGCGGCACCGAGATGCGGAGCACCTCGCCGTCGAAATCGGTGACGCGGGGAGCAGGCGGCTCGGCGGCGGGGACGGTGTCGGCCATGTCGCCGCCGCCCGCGCAGGCCGCAAGCACGAACGTGAGGGCAGGACCAACGACGGTAAAGCTGGATTTCATGAGATCGATTCCCTGTATTCGGACTGACGAAGGGCTGGTTGATCCGACTTTGTCCCCGCGCCGTCCTTCCAGAGGCGCCCGGCGGGCGCTC
Organism: Alphaproteobacteria bacterium; assembly: GCA_022824395.1. GTDB lineage: Bacteria > Pseudomonadota > Alphaproteobacteria > TMED109 > TMED109 > VXPW01. The sequence goes on along the minus strand of JAJDZX010000092.1, from coordinate 12,901 downwards.
GTCAGGATGAGAAGGGACTCCGGACAACGAATCTACAGAGCGCGGTAGGCGGACGCTGCCCTCCCCCTGCCCCGGCTTGACTCCCTTGCCCTCGGCATTCGGGCCGAGGCCCTGGTAGTCGAAGGCCCCTCCCGGTTCGCCCAGCCCGCGCCGGTCACCGTCGGGGCCGTCCGGAAAAGCCTCCGGCGCACCGCCGCGCTGACCGGGCGGTAGTATTCGATGGTCCCGGCTTTCCGAAGCACAGACGGGATGATCCTTCGTCCCTCACCGGGGCACGAGACCCGACCCGATGGCTCCCTCCGACGAATTTCTCGCCTTCGCGCACGAGCTCGCCGATCTCGCGCGCACCGCCATCCGGCCGCTGTTCCGCGCCCGTGACGCCATTGAGGTGAAGAGTGGCAAGGGCAGCCGGCTGCAGTTGGTGACCGACGCCGACCGGGCGGCCGAGGCCAGGATGCGCGACGCAATCAGTCGCCGCTTCCCCGGCCACGGCATCGTGGGAGAGGAATACGGGTCCGACAATCCGGACGCCGAACACACGTGGATTCTCGACCCGATCGACGGCACCAAGGCGTTCGTGGCCGGCCTGCCCGTGTTCGGCACCCTCGTCGGGCTGCTGGAGGCAGGGCAGCCAACAATTGGGATCATCGATCAGGCGATCACGGGTGAGCGCGTGTGGGGCGCACCACACGGCGCCTGGCTGAACGGCGATCAGGTGACGACTGCCCGTCCGGCGGATCCGGAACGCATGATCGTCGCCATGACGGAGCCGGGCATGATCCGCACCGCTTCGGGTCGCGCGGCCTTCCGGCGGCTGGCGGATAAGGCCCTGTTCGTGCGGTACGGCACCGACTGCTGGGGGTACGCGATGCTGGCCGCCGGCCACATCGACGTGGTGGTCGAGTCCGACATCAAGCCGTGGGACGTGCTGCCGGGCGCCGCCGTCATTGCCGCCGCCGGCGGCATCGCCAGCGCGTGGGACGGACGCCTGCCGGGGTCCAACGGGACAGTCGTCGCCGCCGGCGACCCGGCCCTGCACGCGGCGATCGTGGATCAATTTCCGGATACGGACGCGTAGCGGGCATCCGACCACTTGCGCCCGGCCCGCCACTCTTCTACGACACTGCGGTGATGGGGGCGCATGCGCGAACGAGCGGACCGGGTGTGGCCGCCAGGGATGACGGACCATTGTTCGCCGGCACCGGCCGCCATCCTTCGGCGCCGGCCCGGGAGGCGGTGCCGTCCACCTTAGCTGCCCCTGCCAGCATGCCGGCGGGCAGGCCGGGTCCGGGCTCAGGCGATTTTGCGGTCGACCTCGAGAACTCCTCGGAGTTCGGCGCGCCCACCCGGGTCGAGACCGCAGACGGCGTCCGTTACTTCATCAACGAGTTCTGGACCTCCCGGCAACGCCAGGCGAATCGCATTCACGAGGTCTCGTACCGGGCCTGCTTCAAGCCGCAGCTTCCGCGATTCTACATCCAGCGTCTCACCGACCCGAACGACATCGTCTACGACCCGTTCATGGGACGGGGCACGACCCCGGTCGAAGCGGCGCTGGCCGGACGGATTCCCTACGGAAACGACACCAATCCGCTGAGCAAGGCGTTCACCGAGCCGCGCATCAATCCCCCTGCCCTGTCCGAGGTCGTCGCGCGTCTCGAGGCGATTCCCTGGCAGACGTTCACCGAGGCGCGGCGCGGCGAACTGACCGCCTTCTACCATCCCGAGACCCTCGCGCAGATTGAGGGACTCAGGCGATGGCTCCTGGAGCGCCAGGACGCAGGTCGCCTGGACTCGGTTGACAAGTGGATCCGGATGATCGCGCTCAACCGGCTGACCGGGCACTCGTCGGGGTTCTTCTCGGTGTACACCCTGCCGCCGAACCAGGCCGTGTCGCTGGAGCGGCAACGGATTATCAACCGGCGCCGCAACCAGGTGCCTCCCCGCCGTGATGTGCCGGCCCTCATCGGGCGCAAGTCGCGTTCCTTGCTGTCGTCGTCCGTGCTCCCGTCAGCGCGGGACCTGCTGCTGCTGACCGGGCAATCGCATGACACGCCCCGGATCCGGTCGGGAACGGTGGCCCTGACCGTGACCTCACCGCCTTTTCTCGATGTCGTCGACTACGGCACCGACAACTGGCTGCGGTGCTGGTTCCTCGGCATCGACCCCCGCGCGGTCAAGCTCTCGCAGTTCCGCAGCGTCGACCGCTGGCAGCGGTTCGTCCGGTCCACGCTCGGGGAACTGGCCCGGATCACCAGATCCGGTGGTCACATCGCCTTCGAGGTCGGTGAAGTGCGCAACGGCACGGTCCGGCTGGAGACCCATGTCGTGGCCGCCGCCCGGGGGTTGCCCCTGGACGTGCTCGGGGTGATGGTCAATCAGCAGGAATTCACCAAGACCTCCAACTGCTGGGGCATCGCCAACAACCGGCGCGGCACCAACAGCAACCGCATTGTCGTAATGCGGAAGACCTGACGACGGGCGTCGCGGCGTACAGCCGTGACGCAACCGGGCGGGAGAAGACGGGAATGCGATCCGGACGTCCGGCCCAAGGGGCCGAGGCGGGAATGCGCTGCCTCGACGTTCCTGACGTTCCTACGGGCGGTCGCCGCTCGCAGATTCCTCCTGCCGGTTACACCCCACGACCTCGGACCCGAGTTGGTCGCGAACCTCGGTACGGCAGCGCTCGATCGCAGCCGTCCGACGGGCGACGCGATGTTGACCTGTCGGGCCGAACCACTACGCTCCATGTGTCCTCCCGCGGGAGAGTTCGGTGCACGACACCGACGCCGAAGGAGCAACGGGGCCTCGGAACCTCTCAGGCACCAGGGACCGCGGGAATGGAGCACCTCTGGAGAGCGGCGAAGGCGACTTCGCCCACCGAAGGGGTAAGTCCGACATCCATTCCGGGTATCGGACGAATCTCTCAGGTTCCATGACAGAGGAGGCCTTGCCCGGCATCGGTTCGTCCGTGCCGCAGGGAGGCGCTCCTGCCAGGATCCTCGCAAGGAACCGCGCGGCCTACACCGCTTCATGACCTGCACGTGGCCCTCAGGGGCAAGCTGGTCCCGTTCGCCGGCTGGGAGCTCCCCGTCCAGTACGAGGGCATCCTCGCTGAACATCGCTGGACCCGGGACTCGGCATCCCTCTTCGATGTGTCCCACATGGGCCAGGTCGAGGTCTCCGGCCAAGACGCCGCCGGCCACCTCGAGACCCTGATCCCAGCCAGCCTGCAGGCGCTGCCGGCGGGCCGCACCCGCTACGCGGTCATCACCAATGACGACGGCGGCATCGTGGACGATCTCCTGGTGACCCGCCGGGCCGACGACGTCTTCATGGTCCTGAATGCGGCTCGGGTCGACGCGGACCTGGCCTGGCTCCGGTCCCGACTGCCCGCACTCGCGTTCCGACACCGGCCCGAGCGGGCTCTTCTCGCCCTCCAGGGCCCCATGGCGGCGGCCGCGCTGTCGGACGCGGCGCCGGCGGCCCTCGAGCTGGCGCCATTCGCGTACGGCGAATTCGATGTGAGCGGCGTACCCTGCACGTTCAGCCGGAGCGGCTACACCGGCGAAGACGGTTTCGAAATCGGCTGCGACGGCGCAGCCGCCGTGGTGGTCGCCGAGGCGCTGCTCGCCCGGCCCGAGGTTCGGCCGGCGGGCCTCGGCGCGCGCGACAGCCTCCGCCTCGAGGCCGGTCTCTGCCTCTACGGAAACGACATCGACGCCGGCACCAGCCCGGTGGAAGCCGGCCTGGCGTGGACGTTCGGCGCCCGGCGCAAGGCCGCCCTCGGGGTGCCCGGCGCAGCGCGTATCGAGCGCGAGCTTGCGGAGGGCCCGGCGCGCCGCCGGGTCGGGCTCCTGCCGGAGGGGCGGGGCGTGGTCCGCAGCGGTGCGGCAGTCTGGGACGAGTCCGGCCACGAGACCGGCGTGGTCACCAGCGGCAGCTTCTCCCCGTCGCTCGGCGTCCCCATCGCGATGGGATACGTCGCCACCCGTCACGCCGAACCCGGTACCGCGCTCCAGCTCGACCTCCGGGGCCGGCAGGTGCCGGCCCGGGTCGCCGCCCTTCCCTTCGTACCCCCGCGCCGCCACCGGCAGCACCCCGCCTGAGGAGATGCGCATGCAGAACTTCCGCTACACCAAGGACCATGAATGGGTCACCGTGGACGGCGACCTGGCCACCGTCGGGATCACCGAATACGCGCAGGAGCAGCTGGGGGACATCGTGTTCGTCGAAATGCCCGACATCGGCCGGACCGTCGCCGCCGGCGACGAGGTCGCCGTCGTGGAATCGGTCAAGGCCGCCTCTGAGATCTATGCGCCCGTCGCGGGTCGGATCACGGAGATCAATCCGGCTCTCAACGATGCGCCCGAGACCGTCAACGAGGACGCCACCGGCAGTGGCTGGTTCTTCCGGATCCAGATGACCACTCCCGGGGAGTTCGACCAACTCCTCGACGAGGCCGCCTACCTGGCGCTCACCGGCGGGTCCTGATCCCATGCGCTGGCTCCCCAACACGGAGGCGGACCGCCGCGCGATGCTCGATCGCATCGGGGTCGCGACCGTCAACGACCTCTTCTCCGACGTGCCTGCCGATGTGCTCGACCCGGTGCTGGACCTGCCCCCCGCAGCGGGCGAAATCGAGATCGAGCGGGCCTTCCGCGACCTGGGCCGGCGGAACCGCGCGGCCGGCGATGGACCGTTCTTCCTCGGCGGCGGTGCCTATCGCCACTACATTCCGGCCAGCGTCGACGCGCTGATCCAGCGCGGGGAGTTCCTCACCTCCTACACGCCCTACCAGCCGGAGATCAGCCAAGGGACCCTGCAGACCTTGTTCGAGTTCCAGACCCAGGTCGCGCTGCTGACCGGATGCGACGTGGCCAACGCGTCGATGTACGACGGCTCGACGGCGTGCGCCGAAGCCGCCCTGATGGCGGCCCGGATCACCCGCCGGGCCCGGATCGCCGTCGCCGGGGGCCTGCATCCGCACTGGCACGACACCCTGGCCACGTACTTCCGCTTCGCGGGCCTGGAACTGGTGCCATTGCCGGCCGCCGAGCCGGGGTGCTGGCTGCCCGACGGTCCCGGAGCACTGCCCGACGACTGCGCCGCCGTGCTGGTCCAGTACCCCGACGTCTTCGGCGCGGTGGGCGATCTCCGCCCCTGGGCCGAGGCGGCCCATGCCGCCGGCGCCCTCCTGATCGTGGCGGTGCCGGAGGTCGTGGCACTGGGCGCGCTCCGGTCCCCGGGGACGGACGGCGCCGACATCGTCGTCGCCGAGGGGCAGTCGCTCGGCGTGGGCCTGGCGTTTGGCGGACCGTACGTCGGCCTGTTCGCGACCCGCGACCGGCACGTGCGGAATATGCCCGGGCGGCTTGCCGGGGAGACCGTGGACACGGAGGGCAGGCGCTCGTTCGTGCTCACGCTCGCTGCCCGCGAGCAGCACATCCGGCGCGGCCGCGCCACCAGCAACATCTGCACCAACAGCGGACTGTGCGCCCTCGCATTCTCCGTGCACCTCGCGCTGCTGGGCGAATCGGGCCTCGCGCGCCTCGCGCGCCTCAACCACGAAGCGGCCGTCCGGACCGCGGAACGCGTCGACGCCGTCGCCGGCGCCAGCGTCACCAACCGCACGTTCTTCAACGAATTCTCGGTCACCCTGGACCGACCCGCCGCGGACGTGGCGGCGGCGATCGAGCAGCGCCACGGCGTCCTCGCCGGGGTGCCCGCCAGCCGCCTCTACCCGGACCACGACGACCTCGCGCACCACCTGCTGGTCGCCGCCACCGAACTGACGAGCGACGCCGACATCGAGCGACTCGGCACCGCGCTCGAGGAGGTGCTGCGGTGAGCGGCACGCAACGCGGCGCACCGGACCGCACTGAGCCCCTCCTCTTCGAACTCGGCGCCCCGGGGCGCTGCGGCGTCGACCTGCCCGAGCCGACCGGCGCCGCGACGCGGCTCGGTGCGGCCGAACGCACCGCGAAAGTCGGGCTGCCCGATCTCGACGAAGCCACCGTCGTGCGTCACTACACCCGGCTCAGCCGCCTCAATCACGGGATCGACACCGCGTTCTATCCGCTGGGGTCGTGCACGATGAAGCACAATCCGCGGCTGCACGAAAAGCTGGCCCGGCTGCCGGGCTTCGCCGACGTCCACCCGCTCCAGCCGGCCGACACCGTGCAGGGGGCGCTCGCGGTGATCGACGAGATGGCGCGGTGGCTCCGGATCCTCACCGGGCTCCCGGCGGTGGCAATGTGGCCGGCCGCGGGCGCCCACGGCGAACTCTGCGGCCTCATGGCCATCCGGGCTGCGCACGAAGCCAGCGGTGAGGCGCGCACCCGGATCCTGGTACCCGATTCCGCGCATGGAACCAATCCGGCGACCGCCGCGTTCTGCGGCTTCCAGGTGCACAAGGTCCAGGAGAACCCGGACGGGCGAGTCGACACGGCGAGCCTCAAGGCCGCCCTAGGCCCCGACGTCGCCGCCATCATGCTGACCAACCCCAACACGTGCGGGGTGTTCGAATCGGACATCCGGGCGATGGCCGATGCCACCCACGCCGCCGGGGCCTATTTCTATTGCGACGGCGCCAACTTCAACGCGATGATCGGCAAGGTGCGTCCGGGCGATCTCGGCGTGGACGCCATGCACATCAACCTGCACAAGACCTTCTCCACGCCGCATGGCGGCGGCGGCCCCGGGGCCGGTCCCACCGTGCTGTCCGCCGCGCTCGCGCCGTTCGCACCGCTCCCCTGGGTCCTGCCGGGGGACGGCGGAGAGCTTCGGCTGCAGGAGCAGGCGGTCGGTCCGGCTGCCGCGAGTTTCGGGCGACTGCGGGCGTTCCACGGGCAGATGGGCACGTTTGTGCGGGCCCTGGCCTACTGCCTGAGCTACGGCCGCGACAGCATCCGGAAAGTCGCCGAAGACGCGGTGCTCAACGCGAACTACCTGCGCGCCGCGCTGGCCGACACGCTGTCGCCGGCCTACCCGGGACCCTGCATGCACGAATGCCTGTTCGATGATTCGTTCCTGGACGGGACTGGTGTCTCGACCCTCGACTTTGCGAAGGCGCTGATCGAGGCGGGCTTCCATCCGCCCACCGTGTATTTCCCGCTGGTGGTCTCGGGCGCCCTGCTGGTGGAACCCACCGAGACGGAGAGCCGGGCCACGCTGGACGACTTCATCGAGACGGTCCGCGCCCTCGTGGCCCGGGCCCGGGGGCCCGAGGCGGACGGCTTCGCCGACGCACCCGCGAACGCACCGCGGCAGCGGACCGACGAGACCCGCGCAGCCCGGAATCCCGTGCTCCGATGGACCCCCCCGGGAACGTGCGGCTCGACGTCCTGACCTGATCCCCCGGCATGCCCTATGTCTGCAGTGGCCTGCCTTCAGGCGCAAGACCGAGCCGCAGCCCCGTCGCCAGATTGATGACCGCCTCCTCCCGCCTGCGCCGGCTGTCTTGCACAGCCGGCCTGTTCGTGGTCGTCGGGCTCGCCGCGCCGGGCGTGGCCCGCGCTGCGCCGGGTCCTGCCTCCGAATGGGCCGCGGGCGACTCCTGGCGGACGCGGATCGTCTCGGCAGTGACCGCGGCCGGGACCAGAGCCACGCTGCCGCTCGGCCTGCAGGTAGACCTCGACGAGGGCTGGCACATTTACTGGCGAAGCCCCGGCGAAGCCGGCATGCCGCCCACACTCAGCGTCGAGCCCGGCTCGGAGAACGTCGCGTCGGCCGAATTCCTGTGGCCGGCCCCGCGGCAGTCAGTGGAGCAGGGCGAGCTGGTCACGCGCACCTATTCCGGCAACGTGCTGCTGCCAGTCCGGCTCCATCTCGAGCAGCCCGGCGGGCCGGCCACCCTCGTCGCCGGGATCGACTACCAGGTTTGCGACCAGATCTGCATACCTGTGCGTGTCGAAGCGCGGCTGCACATTCCCGCCGGAACCGCCGCCCCCAGCCCCCACGCCCGGCCGGTCGCAGAGGCGGAGGCCCGGGTGCCGGTCAGCCTAGAGGCCGCCGGATTCGAACGGCTGGACGCCGGGTTTGACGGGATCGGCACGGTGCGCGTCACGGCCGAGAGCCTGTTTGCGCTCGACGCCGCGCCCGACGAGATCATCGCCCTGCTGGAGGGGCCGGAGGGGCTCTTCTTCCGGAGCGGCCCGGCCACCGTTTCGGCCGACGGAAAGTTGGTGAGCGTCGACGTGGCGGTCCTGCCGCCCTTCGATCCCGAGCGGATTGCCGGTGCCGAACTGGGCGTCACCCTAGTCACCGGCACGGCGAACGCGTACCGCGAGCTCGTCGTTGGCGGGAGCCCGGTCCCGCCCGGCGACGGCCTGACGGCGGGCGTCGCCTTCCTCCTGGCCTTGCTCGGGGGCCTGATCCTGAACTTGATGCCGTGCGTACTGCCGGTGCTCGGCATCAAGGTCGCCCGCCTGATCGATGCCGCCGGGCAGGACCGCGCCACCGTCTCCGCGAGCTTCCTGGCAACGGCGGCCGGCATCGTCGCGTCGTTCGGCCTGCTTGCACTGCTGGTCGCCGCGGTCCGCGCGGCCGGCCTGACGGCAGGCTGGGGGTTCCAGTTCCAGGTCCCGGGGTTCATCGCGTTCCTGGCGGTGATCGTGCTGCTGTTCGCGGGAGTCCTCGCGGGTGTCTGCGAGATCCGGCTTCCCGTCCGGGTGAACCGCTGGCTGCACCTGGCCGGCGGCAATGCCAGGGGGCATGTCGGCGCGTTCGCGGAAGGCGCGTTCGCCACCGTCCTGGCCACGCCGTGTACCGCACCCGTGGTCGGCACCACGGTCGGCTTCGCGCTCACCCGCGGCTTCGGCGACATCGCGCTCGTCTTTCTCGGACTCGGGCTTGGCATGGCGGCGCCCTGGCTGCTGGTCGCCGCCCGCCCCGGCCTGCTGGCCGTGCTGCCCCGCCCCGGTCCCTGGATGGGCCGCGTCAAGCTGGTCCTTGCGCTCCTGCTCCTCGGCACCGCCGTCTGGCTGCTGTCGGTGCTGCACGCGGCCGCCGGAATCATCCCGACCGTGCTCGCGGGCGGCCTGAGTGGGCTCGCAGTGCTCGCCTTCGCGGTCCGGACGCCGGAACGGGCGATCCCGCCGACCCGGGCCGCCGGCGTGGTCGCGGTGTTCCTGGCCGTGCTGGCTCCGGCCCTGGCGGAGCGCGGCCCCTCCAGCGAGGCCACCCGTGCGGGAGACCCGCTGTGGCTGCCGCTGGACCCGGCGGCGGTGCCCGGGATGGCGGCGGACCGGGTCGTGCTGGTGGACGTGACCGCCGAATGGTGCGTGACCTGCGTCGTCAACAAGCGCCTGGTGCTCGATCGCCCGCCGGTGCGCCGCCTCCTGGAGGCCGGCGAGATCGTGGGCCTGCGCGGCGACTGGACCCTCCCCGACCCCGTGATCGCCGCGTACCTGGCGAACCACCAGCGCCTGGGCATCCCATTCAACGCGGTGTACGGCCCGGCGCTGCCGGACGGCGAGGTGCTGCCGGAGCTGCTGAGCCCGGCGGCGGTGGTCGAGGCCGTCGAACGCGCCAAACGGGCCGAGGTCAGGTAACCTGCAGTCCGCTGCTCCAGGGACCGTCGGGTCACTCGCAGCCGCGTTCCGACACACCAACCCGGGAGGCTCAGATAGCCATTTCCACCGGTGAATCCATCCCCGCCGCCACCCTCCGCCGTCTCGGCGCAGACGGCATGGAAGAAGTTTCCACGACCGCGTTCTTCAGCGACCGCAAGGTGGTCCTGTTCTCGGTGCCCGGCGCGTTCACGCCGACCTGTTCCGTGCAGCACCTCCCGGGCTTCGTGCAGAACGCCGATGCGATCAAGGCGAAGGGCGTCGACGAGATCGTCTGTATTGCGGTCAACGACGCGTTCGTGATGGACGCCTGGTCCAAGAGCCAGAACACCGGTGCGTCGGTGACGCTGCTCGCCGACGGCAACGGCGAGTTCACGCAGGCGCTCGGTCTCGGGCTGGACGGCACCGGCTTCGGCCTCGGCCAGCGCGGGCAGCGGTTCGCGATGGTGGTGGAGAACGGCACCGTCACCCACCTGGCCGTCGAGGCGCCGGGCGCGTTCGAAGTGTCGAGCGCCGAAAGGATCCTGGCCGCCCTCTGATGTCCCTTGGCATCGTGCAGCCTGCCGGGGACTGCCGCCGATGAGCGAGACGTCCACGCCGCCGCCCGAGCGCGAAGCCATGGAGTTCGACGTGGTGATCGTGGGTGCCGGGCCCGCCGGCCTGGCGGCCGCCATCCGGCTTCGCCAGCTGGCCGACGAGACCGGCCGCGACATCTCGGTGTGCGTCGTGGAGAAGGGCCCCGAGGTCGGCGCCCACACGCTGTCGGGGGCCATCCTCGACCCGCGTGGTCTCGAAGAGCTGATTCCCGACTGGCGGACGCTCGACGCGCCTGTGCAAACGCAGGTCCGGGAGGAACGCCTGCTCTTTCTCGGCGCAAAGCGCAGCATCGCCTGGCCGCACGCCCTGCTGCCGCCCGCCATGCGGAACGAGGGCAACTACATCATCAGTCTCGGCAACCTGTGCCGCTGGCTGGCCGGACGGGCCGAGGACCTAGGCGCCGCGGTCTTTCCCGGCTTTGCGGCGACCGAGCTGCTCATGGACGGCGATCGGGTGGCGGGCGTGGCGACGGGCGACATGGGGCTCACCGAGGACGGCGCACGGGGCCCCGCGTGGCAGCCGGGGGTCGAGCTCCGCGCCACCTTCACGCTGCTGGCTGAGGGCTGCCGCGGGAGCCTCGGCAAGGAGGCCATTCACCGGTTCGACCTCGATCGGGACAGTGAACACCAGACGTACGGGCTCGGCCTCAAGGAGCTGTGGGAGGTTGAGCCCGAGCGCCACCAGCCGGGCCTCGTTCTCCACAGCGCCGGCTGGCCGTTACCCGCCGACACCTACGGCGGGGCGTTCCTCTACCACCTGGAGGACCACCAGGTCGCCGTCGGCTTCGTGGTCGGACTCGACTACCCGAATCCGCACCTGAGCCCGTTCGGCGAGTTCCAGCGGTTCAAGACCCATCCAGCGATCCGGCCGACGTTTGAGGGCGGGCGGCGCATCGCGTATGGCGCCCGCGCCCTCAACGAGGGCGGGCCGCAGAGCCTGCCCCGACTGGTGTTTCCGGGCGGCGCGCTCCTCGGCTGCGACGCGGGCACCCTGAACGTGCCCCGCCTCAAGGGGACGCACACCGCCATCAAGTCGGGCGCGTGCGCCGCCGAGGCGGTCGCCCGAGCCCTGGCCGACGGTGCCGCCGAGTGCAGTGCCTACGACGCCGAGTTCCGGGCGTCCTGGGCGTACCGCGAGCTGCTGCAGGGCCGGAACGTGCGCCCGGGATTTCGCTACGGACGATTCTGGGGGACGGTCCATGCCGGCATCGACCAGATCCTGCTCCGCGGCCGGGCGCCGTGGACCCTCCGCCACGGCGAGCCCGACCACGCCAGCCTGGCCGATGCTGCCGCGGCGCCACCGATCACCTACCCGAAGCCCGACGGTGAGATCACGTTCGATCGCCTGACCAACGTGGCGTTTTCCGGAACCAACCATGAGGAAGGCCAACCGTGCCACCTGCAGTTGGCCGATACGGAGGTCCCCCTGAACGTGAACCTCGCCCGTTACGACGGGCCGGAGCAGCGGTACTGCCCGGCGGGCGTCTACGAGTTCGTGGTCGAGGAGGGCGCGCAACGGCTGCGGATCAATGCACCCAACTGCCTGCACTGCAAGGCCTGCGACATCAAGGATCCGACTCAGAACATCACCTGGGTTCCGCCACAGGGTGGCGAGGGCCCCCGCTACCCCAACATGTGAACTTGCCCATGCGCACCTTTGCTGTGTCCTTCCTATTGGCCGGGCTCACCCTGTTCGGTGCCGCCGACACAGTCGCCGACGAACGCCTCGCCACCATCCGCCTGCCCGCGGGCTTCGTCATCGAGCCGTTTGCCGAGGTTCCCAACGCGCGGCAGATGGCCTGGGGCGAGCAGGGCACGCTCTTCGTCGGCACCCGTCGGGATGGACGGGTGTTCGCAGTGACCGACGGCGACGGCGACGGGCGGGGCGAGCGCGTGCGCGTGATCGCCTCCGGGCTCCAGATGCCAAGCGGGGTCGCATTCCGCGACGGCGCCCTCTTCGTCGGCGCCGTCAGCACAATCCTGCGCTTCGACGACATCGAGGCCAGGCTGGACGACCCGCCGTCCCCCGTCACCGTCACGGACCGGCTGCCCGCCGACCAGCATCACGGTTGGAAGGTGCTGGGATTCGGGCCGAACGGCTACCTCTACGCCCCGGTCGGTGCGCCCTGCAACGTCTGCCGGGTCGACGGCTACTACGGCAGCGTGCTCCGGATGCGCCCCGACGGCTCCGAGATCGAAGTCTACGCATGGGGGGTCCGCAACTCGGTCGGACTCGCATGGCATCCGGTCACCGGCGACCTCTGGTTCACCGACAACGGCCGCGACCACCTAGGCGACGACCTCCCGCCCTGCGAGTTGAACCTGGCCGTCGGGCCGGGCCGCCACTACGGATATCCGTTCTGTCACGCCGGCACGCTCCGGGGTCGCATGCTTTCATGGACACTCACCGCCATTATCCGCCGTTCGGTGCCAACTCTGCGATAGGGTATTGTAATAGCTGATATTTTTCTGTCATCTCCGATCTCCGTGCCCTTGACTTGCCGCCAGATATCGCCTTCAATCGTCCCCGATTTGATGCCGCTCGCATACGGTTTGATGACTGAAATTCGAGCGATTCCAGCGGAGCGCGATGACGATGCCGAAACGCAGCACCCTCAGGCTCACCAAGCGGATTGTGGACGGGCTCAAGCCCGGCGGCAAGGACGCCATCTTCTGGGACCGCGACCTCGCCGGCTTCGGGGTCAGGGTCCATACCACCGGGCGCAAGCTCTA
>JAJDZX010000107.1 GCA_022824395.1 Alphaproteobacteria bacterium | reverse complement strand
GACGCTCGAGACCGAGCGCGCGGAGCGTCCCCAGCACCGCGGCCACGTGCCCGTGCGGGCGCGAGCGCAGCACCTGCAGCGCCGCCTCGGCCGGGACCAGGGTCTCGCCGCGGAGCGCGCGGCGGACCAGGTCGATGACCGGCTCCGGCAGGTGGGAGAGGTTGCCGACGGTGGTGTTCCGGACCTTGCCGTCCTCGCGATATGAGCGGCGGAGCAGGTGGGTGGTGTAGACCCGGTCCTTGTACCGGCGGCGGGTCGTGACGACGTGGACGGCGGGCTTGCGGGTCGGCATGCGAGCAAAGGTAACGCATACATGACTGCGTGTCAATACATTTAGTGACTACAGATGTACGCGCCCCGTACCGCCCCCGGCGAGACCACGCCCTGAACGTTCAGCAACGTACGGCGATTGGACCCCTGAAAGCCACACAGAACTTCGGGTTAACCGACCCGACAGCCCGTTCCGCCGTCGACGGGGAGCGCAACACCCGTGACGAAACGGGCCTCGTCCGAGGCGAGATAGAGGGCCGCGTACGCGACGTCCCATGCCGTGCCCATCTTGCCGCCGAGGGGGATCCGCGCGTCGCGTTCGGCGGCGACGTCTTCCCGGGAGCGGCCCCAGGCGCGGGCTCGGGAATCGACGGCCATCGGCGTATCCATCAATCCGGGCAGGATGACATTGGCGCGGATTCCGTACTCCGCGTTCTGGATGGCGATCTGCTTGGTGAACGCCACCATGCCCATCTTGCTCGCCTTGTAGGCGACCCAGGGGTAGGACTCGACCGCTGCAACCGAGGAAATGCTGACGATCGCGCCCGAGCGCTGCTCGCGCATGATGGGAATCACGTGTTTGCAAGCCATGACCGTGCCCCGGAGGTTCACCGTCATCACGCGGTCAAATGCCTCCTCGGAGATCTCGGTCACATCGGCATCCCCACCCGCCACGCTGATCCCGACATTGTTGTGCAGGATGTCGAGGCGCCCCCACCGGGTCCGGCAACTCTCCACCGCCGCGGCAACCTGCGCCTCACGGGTGACGTCCGCCTCGAAGACCGCCGCTTCGCCGCCCTCCCCGGCAATCATCGTCGCCGTCTCATCGGCCGATGCCGGGTCGCGGTCGACGCACAACACCCGCGCGCCCTCGCGCGCGAAGAGCAGCGCCGTTGCGCGACCGTTGCCCATGCCCTCGCCGGGACTCTGGCCGGCACCCATGATGACCGCCGTTTTGCCTTCCAGTCGCATCGTTCACGTTCCGTAGCGGGTGCGGGGCGGCGCGACCAAGAGGCGCCGCGAGAGATCCGAGTCCGGTGCAAGGGATCGGCGGAGCGTAGTCCGGCGGCGAGGATCACTCAACGAGGAGCGCGCGCTCAGGACATGTCCCCGACCAGTCCGCCCCACCGGTAGCCTGAATCAACGCGAAATGACCACGCCGCCCCGACAGCCGCCAGCGCCCGGGGAACGGCGGTTTCCCGCCGGCTCTGCCGGCCACCGAGCGGTCATCGTCCACGTGCCCGGGACACCGGCCCCGAGGGCGCCCTCTTCGGCTGGCCAGCCCGCGCGTCGGAACCCGCAGCGGGATGCAGTGATCAGCCGCCGCACGCGCCACCGGAGGCGATGGCGGGCACCGGTCCCCCCACAGCTAGCCAAATTGTTGACGAACTTAGTAGCCTATAGGCGCGGGCGCGGAACGGCGGTCAACGCAACGGGCCGGGTCCGTCATGTCAAGCCTCGGGAAGTCGCACGGTTCGTCTGTCGGCCGGCGCTCCTGCGGCAGGAGGGAACACATCAACATGCACATCTACAGACTGGCCGCAGCGGCCATCGCGGCCGCCACGCTGACGTGGTCCGCGACCGCGTCGGCCCATGAACACGCCACCTGGTTCCAGGGCGAGGATGCCGGCTTCCCGGCACCCACGGGTGCCAGCGACATCGTGCCGGAGGGCTCGAAGCTCATGCGCCTGTTCGACGGCGGCTGCATCCTCACCGAGGGCGTAGCAGCCGGCCACGACGGCTACATGTACTTCAGTGACATCACCTTCACGAAGTTCTGCAAGGACCCGTCAGGCCTCTACATGCAGGCCGGCAACATCTGGCGCTACGACCCGGCCTCGGGCGAAGCCACCATCTTCCGCAGCCCGAGCGGGATGTCGAACGGCATCAAGTTCGACCGCGACGGCAACATGCTGGCGGCGCTCGGCGCGGACTTCGGCGGCCGCATGCTGGTCAAGACCGACATGGCGAGCGGCAAGACCTACATCCTGTCCGGCACCTACAACGGCAAGTCCTACAACGCGCTCAACGACATCACGATCGACGAGCAGGGCCGGATCTATTTCTCGGACCCGCGCTACCTAGGCCATGAGCCGGTCTTCCAGCCGGGTTTCGCGGTCTATCGACTCGACCCTGACGGCACCGTCGACCGCATCATTACGAACGGCGGCAAGACCAACGGCGTGCTGGTTTCGCCTGACCAGTCGACGCTCTATGTCGTGAGCAACGACAACGGCTGGCTCGGCTTCATGCAGCTTGACGAGACCGACCAGGCACCCACGGTCAGCCGGCACCTGCTCCAGGCCTACGACCTGAACGCCGACGGTACGGTGAGCAACCGCCGCGTGCTGATCGACTATTCGGAGCTCTACCCCGGTCAGCCGTGTAGCGGCCCCGACGGCCTCGTCGCCGATGTCGACGGCAACGTCTACATGGCCGAGCGCTGCGAGCACCGGCCCGGCATCGCCGTGCGCGACGCGGACGGCAACGAAGTTGCGTTCATCTCGACCGGCGAAGAGCTGCCGACCAACGTCGGCTTCGGCCGCGGTGTCGAGCGGGATGTGCTCTACGTGACGTCCGGCAAGAGCCTCTACAAGATCAAGTTGGGCAAGGACGGCTACGAGCTTCCGTAGCGGTTCACGGGCGGGCGGCGGAACCCGCCGCCCGCCCCCTTTTCTCTTCCACGGTTCAGGTGGGGTGCCAGGTGGCCTCCTCGCCCGCTCCTTCGGCACGCACCGATCCTTCCGCCTGCAGATGCAGGAGGGTGGCGTAGACGGAACGGCACGCCGCCCCAAACAACACCGGGTCCAGTCCGACGTAATTCTCGGCAACGATCTCCGGGATCGGGCGCGGCCGGGCGCGCAGGCTCGCCAGCACCCCGTCGCAACGGCGCAGCCGGTGCGCCTTGAGAGCGTTCAGGAAACGTGCCGGATCCGTGATCGCGCGGCCGTGCGTCGGGCGCAGCAGCCGGTCGCCTCCCGCCAGCAGGCGGTCAACACTGGCGAGATACGCGGTGAGGTCGCCGTCCGGCGGCGAAATCACCGTGCTCGACCAGCCCATGACGTGGTCGCCCGAGAACAACGTGCCCTCTTCGGGCAGACGGAAACAAAGATGGTTGGACGTGTGGCCGGGCGTGTGGACCGCCTGCAGGGTCCAGCCGTCGCCGGCCACGGTGTCCCCGTCCCGCATTACCCGATCCGGCGCGAATACGGTGTCCGCGCCCTCGTCGTCGAGACCGGACCCGGCCCCGCCGGCATGCGGGCCGAAGCCGTACACCGGTGCACCAGCGCGCTCCTTGAGCAACGCGGCCGCCGGCGAATGGTCGAGGTGTGTGTGGGTCACGAGGATGTGCGAGATCGTGGTCCCCGCGGTGGCCTCGAGCAGGCGGTCCACGTGTTCCGGGATCAGCGGGCCAGGATCGATCACCGCCAGGCCGTCGCGCGCTCCCACCACGAAGGTCGCCGTCCCGTAGAGCGTGTACGGGCCGGGGTTGTCCGCAACCACCCGCCGCACGAGCGGCGACAGGCGTTCCGGCGCGCCGTAGGTGACGTCGTCCTCGCGGACGAGGAGGTCTTCCAGTGCGGGAACGGTGGGCATCGACAGGTCCTCGCCACGATCCGCCAAGTCTAGGCGACCCGACCGCCACACATCGACGCGGCGGGCCTACAGGGCCAGCGCCTCCTGCATGAACGCCTTCCAGATCTCCGCCGGGGGGCCGCCGCCGACCACGCCCGGCATCGGGCCGGAATCGTCCCGCCCGATCCACACGCCGCATACCACGTCGCCGGCGTACCCGACGAACCAGGCATCCCGGTGATCCTGGGTGGTCCCGGTCTTCCCGAACGCCTCGGCACCGTCCAGGCGGGCCCTGCGGCCGGTCCCGTGCCGGACCACGCTCCGCAGCAGGCTGCGCATGGCCTCTACCGTCGCGGCAGGCAGGCCGGCGCGGCGCGGCGCCGGCGACCGCTCCCACAGCGTGCCCTCGGAGCGCGTGCGGACCTCAACCAATCCGTACGGCAGGACCGGGGATCCGCCGTTCGCGACGGCCACCAGGGCAGCGGTCATGTCGACGAGGGACACCTCCGAGACTCCCAGCGCCAGACTCGGGGCGTCGTCGAGTTCCGCGGTGATCCCGAGGCGCTCCGCCACGCGGATCACGCGATCCCGCCCGACGTCCTGCATCAGGCGGACCGCCACCGAATTCGAGGAGCGCGCGAACGCCTCGCGGAGCGTGATGTCGCCCCGGTAGACGTCGTTGTAGTTCCGCGGGCTCCAGTTCCCCACCGTCACGGGCGCGTCCCGCACGCGGTCATCGGGGCGCCAGCCGGCCTCGAGCGCTGCGAGGTAGACGAAGACCTTGAACGCCGATCCAGGCTGTCGCGCCGCCTGGGTCGCCCGGTTGAACTGCGAGCGCGCATAGCTCCGGCCACCGGCCATCGCCAGCACGGCGCCATCCGGTCCCATGGCCACGAGCGCGCCTTCCACCCCGGGGTGATCGGCGAGACCCGACCGCACCGCCCGTTCGGCGGCCAGCTGGAGTGCGGGCACCAGCGTCGCCGCGATCTCGACGTCCTCGGTGCGGTCGCGCGCCGGCCCGGTCTGGCTGACGACCCAGTCGGCGAAGAAGCGCCCGCCCCAGGCGGTTCCATCGCCGCCCGTCACCCGCGCCGGTCGCTCGCGGGCCGCCGCCGCGTCCGCCGCCTCGATCCGGCCGGACGCCACCATGGCCCGCAGCACCACGTCCGCCCGGGCGCGGGCGCGGTCCGGGTGCCGGGTCGGGGCGAGGCGCGACGGCGCCCGCAGCAGACCCGCCAGCATGGCCGACTGCGCCAGGGTGAGCCGCGCCGGGGTGGTCCCGAAGTAGCGGCGGGCAGCCGTCGCAATGCCGTAGGCGCCGGCGCCGAAGTAGGCGCGGTTCAGGTAGCTCGCGAGAATCTCCGGCTTCTCGAAGCGGAGCTCCAGCCAGAACGCGAGGAGCATCTCCTGGACCTTGCGTTCCAGCGTGCGCGCCGGCGTGAGGAACGCCAGCTTCGCGAGCTGCTGCGTGATCGTGGAGCCGCCCTGCACCACCCGGCCGGCGCGCCAGTTCGCCCGCGCGGCCCGCGCCAGCGCCAGCGGGTCGAAGCCCCAGTGCCGGAAGAACCGCCGGTCTTCGATCGCGATCACTGCATCGACGAGCACCGGGGAGATGCCGTCCAGGGTGACATACCCGCCGTAGACGTCGCCGTAGGCCGCCGTGAACGTCCCGTCGGCGGCGAACACGGACACGCTCCCGGCCCGATCCCCGCCACCCATGTCGGAAATGTCGGGCAGGCCGAGCGCGCACCAGGCGACGAAGCCGAAGACCCCCACCAGCGCCAGCCCGGCCACGCGCGCCACCAGGCGCGCCACGAAGCGGCCGATGACCGCCCCCCATGACCGCTCGGGCGCGGCGGTCGAACGCCGCCGCCCGGCCCCCTTGCGCGGCGCCTTTGCCGCCGTCGCCCGGGCGCGGGCGTCCCTTGGCGGGCGGGAAGTCCGTCGCGATCGGCGCATCACCATCGGGCCCAGCCCCGACTCCGGTCAAACGTCGAGGTTTTCCACCTCGAGAGCGTTCTTCTGAATGAACTCGCGCCGCGGCTCCACCACGTCCCCCATGAGCTTGGAGAACAAATCGTTCGCCTCCGCGCCGTCGCCGACCTGCACCTGCAGGAAGGTGCGCGCCTCGGGATCCAGCGTCGTTTCCCAGAGCTGGTCGGGGTTCATTTCGCCCAAGCCCTTGTACCGCTGGATCGACAGCCCCCGCCGGGCCAGTCGCTCGACCTCGGCATGGAATTCGGTCGGCGTGTGCAGCTGCATCTGCTCGTCGCCGACCTGGAACCGCATCGGTTCGGTGTAGAGACCCCGCAGGTCCTCGGCACGCGCCCGCAGCCGCCGGCCGGCCGGCGAGGCGAGCAGTGCCTGCGGCACCCGGTAGGCCGTGTGGACCCCCCGGCGGTTGTGGTGGAACTGGTAGCCGGAGTCCGTGTCCCCGACCTCTCCGGACCACCCGGCTTCGCCGGGCTCCGCCATGCGATTCATGCGCGCACAGACCCGCTCGACCAGGGCTGCCGCGGCTTCCGGATTGTCATAGACGTCTGCCGCGAAGCCGTTGCCGATCGCGATCTGTTCAAGGAGTGCCGGCGGCAGACGGTGCGCGAGCTGCCGGATCAGCGCGGCATCGTCGTAGGCCTCGAGGATGATGGCGCGCAGGTCCGCACCCGAGTGCTCGACCCCCTCGGGCCCGGTGCGCAGGACCGCCTTGCCGAGAATGGCGCCGATCAGGTGACCCCGGAGGTCGGCGTCATCCTTCAGGTACACCTCGCTGGAGCCCTTTCGCACCTTGTAGAGCGGCGGCTGGGCGATGAACAGGTGGCCCCGGCGAATCACCGGTTCCATGTGCCGGTAGAAGAAGGTCAGGATCAGGGTGCGGATGTGGGCACCGTCGACATCCGCGTCGGTCATGATCACGACCTTGTGGTAGCGGAGGCGGTCGATGTCGAACTCCTGGCCGATCCCCGTGCCGAGCGCAGCGATCATGGTGCCAATCTCGGCCGACGCCAGCATCTTGTCCATGCGGACCCGCTCAACGTTCAGGATCTTGCCCTTGAGCGGCAGGACGGCCTGATTCTTGCGGTTGCGCGCCTGCTTCGCGGAGCCGCCCGCCGAATCGCCCTCCACCAGGTACAGCTCAGAGAGCGCCGGGTCCCGCTCCTGGCAGTCGGCCAGCTTGCCGGGCAGGTTCGCGATATCGAGGGCGTCCTTGCGGCGCGAAAGGTCGCGGGCCTTCCGCGCCGCCTCGCGGGCGAGCGCGGCCTCCACGATCTTCTGCACCAGGCGCTTGGCGGTATCCGGGTTTTCCTCCAGCCACTCGGTGAGTCCGGCCCCGACGATGCCCTCGACGGCCGGGCGCACCTCGGAACTCACGAGCTTTTCCTTCGTCTGCGACGAGAACTTGGGGTCCGGCACCTTGACCGACAGGATGCCCGTCAAGCCCTCGCGCATGTCATCGCCCGTGAGCTGCACCTTCTCCTGCCGCGAGCCGCCGAATGCCTGCACGTAGCGGGTGACCGCGCGGGTCAGCGCGGCCCGGAACCCCGCCAGGTGAGTGCCCCCGTCCGTCTGCGGAATCGTGTTCGTGAAGCACAGCATCGTCTCGTGGTAGCCACGGTTCCAGCGAAGCGCCAGCGCGACCTCGATGCCCGCGCGCTTGTCGGTGATCAGGACCGGCTCATCGTGGAGCGGGGTCACGGTCCGGTCGAGAAACGCCACGAACTCGCGGAGTCCACCCTCGTACTGGAAGTCATCGGTCGTCGGCGTCTCGCCCCGGCGGTCCGTCAGGACGATCCGCAGGCCGCCGTTGAGGAACGCGAGTTCCCGCAGCCGCTTCTCGAGGCGGGCCCGGTCGTACTCGACGTTGGTGAACACGTCAGGTGAGGCGAAGAACGTGACCTCCGTGCCGCGCCGGCCGCCGGCGTCGCCCACGACCCTGAGCGGCCCCTCCGGAACCCCGTCGGCAAAGCCGATGCGGTGTTCGTGCGCATCCCGCCAGATTCGCAGTTCCAGGCGTTCCGACAGGGCGTTCACGACCGAAACCCCGACGCCGTGCAGGCCGCCAGACACCTTGTAGCTGTCCTCGTCGAACTTGGCGCCGGCGTGCAGGTGGGTCATCACCACCTCGGCCGCAGACACGCCCTCGTCCGCCTGGATTCCCGTCGGGATGCCGCGGCCGTCATCGCGCACGGTCACCGACCCGTCCGCACCGAGGATGATGTCGATCCGCGTGCAAAAGCCCGCCAGCGCCTCGTCCACCGCGTTGTCGACCACCTCGAACACCATGTGGTGCAGCCCGGAGCCGTCATCGGTATCCCCGATGTACATGCCCGGTCGCTTGCGGACGGCCTCAAGCCCCTTGAGCACCTTGATGCTGGCGGCATCGTATTCCGCGCCGTTCGAGCCGGCCGCGGGCTCGCCGCCGGCGTCGGCCGGTGCCGCGATCGGGAAGCGGCCCGGCTCGGCGTATTCCTCGGACCGTTTCGGACTGGGCATCAGTGCACGGCTCCCTGAACTGCGCGCACGGCCCTCAGCGGCACCGGCTGCACGTGGCGGAAATCACGAAATGATCTGGCGTCGGCGCCCGTCAGCCAGATCTGGGCTCCCAGCGCGTCAAGCTCGGCCGCGAGCGCGGCCCGGCGCTGTGGATCCAAATGGGCACAAACCTCGTCCAGCAGCACCAGCGGCGGCGTCCCGCGGCGCCCGGTCTCCACGCGTACCGCCGCCAGCACCAGGCTGATGAGCAGCGCCTTCTGCTCGCCGGTCGAGCATCGTGCGGCTTCCATGCCGCGGTTGCGGTGCCGCACGACCAGATCGCTCCGATGCGGGCCGGTGGACGTCCGGCCGGACGCCTGGTCGGCCGGCCGGGCCGCCCGCCACATCGCCTGCAGGCGCTCCGGCGCGGCGCCCGCACCCGCGGACTCCAGCAGTCGTTCGACGGCCCCGCGCACCTCCATGTCAGCGGCCGGAAACGAGCCGGCACCGTCGGCCACCGCCTCGCCGAGGACGGCTACCGCCGCGAGCCGCGCCCGCGCGACCGCCACGGCCGCTTCCGCCATGGCGCGTTCGACGGATTCGAGCCAGGCGTCCTCCAGCCGGCCCAGCTTGAGGAGCTCGCGCCGTTGCCGGGAGGCCCGCTCCCAGTTCGCCACCAGCACCGCGTGGCCGGGATTCATGCCGGCCACCAGCCGGTCGAGAAAACGGCGCCGGACCGACGCGCCCGCGTTGAACAGCCCGTCCATCGCGGCCGTGAGCCAGTGCACGGCGAGGAGGTCGCCGAGGCGCAGCGTGGAGGCCGCCTCCTCGCCGTCGACCCGCACGCGGCGCTTGCCCCCACGGGCCCAGCCGGTGCCGATTCGCAGCGTGCGCGCGCCGTCGACCTGCAGCGTGAAGCCGAGGGTCCAGCCGGCCGCGCCGTCGCGCGCCATGTCGGCCAGCCGCGCCCGCCGGAGGCCGCGGCCGGGCGCCAGCAGGGAGACGGCCTCGAGGAGATTGGTCTTCCCGACCCCGTTGGGGCCGGTAATCGCGAGCGAGCAGGGCTCAAGGTCGAGCGCGAGACGCGCGTGGTTGCGAAAGTCGCGAAGCTCGACCCGGACCAGGGCTGCCGCCGCACGATCCGCGCCCGGACGGGTCGGCAAGACCGTCTGCATTCGGGCCCTGATCAGACCCTTATCGGCATGATGACGTGCAGCCTGCCGACCTCTCCGGTGTCACGGATCACCGCCGGCTGGCCGGACGCCTGAAACTCCATGATCATCTCGTCGCCCCGCGCGGTCTGGCAGAACTCCATGAGGTACTCGGACCGGAACCCGATCACGACCGGGTTCCCGCGGAACGTGCCTTCGAAAACCTCGCGCCCCACGCCGTGCTGGTGGTCGCCGGCGCTGGCCGTGAGACTCTCCTCGCCCAACTCGAAGCGGATCGCGCGGCTCTTCCGGTCCGCCACGAGCGCCAGGCGCTCAAGGGCCCGCTGCAGGATCGCGCAGTTGACCCGAAGCGTGCTGTTGCAGATCGTCGGGATCACCCGCTGATAGTCCGGGAACTTGCTCTCGTGGAGCCGGGTGACGACCACCACGTCCGCGACCTCGAGCCGCATCCAGCCGTTCCCCATGCCCACCCGCACGGCGCCGTCGGCGTCCGCCAGCAGCCGCTCGACCTGCTCGACGGCCTTGCGCGGCAGCGTCACCCCGGCCGCCAGCGATTCGGCCCCGTCGGGGCACTGGCATTCCGCCTGTGACAGGCGATGGCCGTCGGTGGCCCCGGCCCGGAGCAAGTGCTGCCCACTCTCCTCCACGGCGTGCAGGAACACGCCGTTCAGGTGCATGCGGGCGGGATCGTTCGACATCGAGATCCGGCACCAGTTGAGCAGTCCCCGGAGATCCGAGACGGGGAGCTCGAAGCCCTGCTCCCACTCCAGATCGTGCAGCGTGGGGAAATCATCGGTTGAGAGCGAGGGCAGGATGAACTTGCTCGGCCCGGCCTCGACCACCAGCCAGGCCCCGTCTCCGGTCGCGTCCGCGCCGCCACCCGGGGCCAGGGACACCCGGACGTCGTCCCCCTCCGCCAGCTTGCCGACCACGCTGTAGAAGAGCGGCGCCTCGACGGTGGCCGCACCGGCGACGTCGACCTCGGCGGCCAGGCGTTCGGACTCGTACAGAACCTGGTTGTCGCCGGCGTCGAACACGACGCTGCCCGCCTCCGCCCGGATCAGGACGTGCGAGAGGATCGGACGGGTGCCGACGCGCTCCACGACGCCGTGCATGTGGGCCAGCGGCGCCAGCAGCGTGTTCCGCCCCTGCGTGAACCGCATGCCGACGTCGGAACCGGCGCCGACCTCCTCCAGAAGCGCCGCATGGCTCTGGGCGGAGACGTTGAGCGGCATGACCACGTGCACGGTCTCGTCGCTCGTGGCCCCGCGAATGACGGCCGCGTGCTTCGGGCTGTCGAACTCGAGGACGAGGTCCTGATCCGGAATCACGCGGCAGCAGGCGGTCACGTAGTCGCTGTTGAAGCCGATGGCCAGCCCCTTGCCCGCGTACTCGGCGACGACCGCCTCGCGGCCGAGGCCGGTGGCCGGATTGCCGGCGCTCAGGACGAGGGTGTCACCGCCGATCTGGAACGTGATGCCCCGGCTCTTGGGGTCGATCACGGCCGACAGCCGGTCGATGGCCTGCAGCAGTGCCTGCCGGCTGACCCGCAGCCGGTTCTCGAGCCCCTCGGGGATTACGCGCCGGTAGTCGGGGAAGCCGCCCTGGTTGAGACGCGCCGTCATCGACACCGACCCGACGTTCAGCCGCAGCAGGTTGTCGCCCGACCAGAGCGCGACGTCGCCATCCGCATTGCGCAGCAGCCCGTCCACCTGCTCGACCGCCTTCTTGGGCAGCGTGATGCCGTCCTTGATCGCGCCGCCGCCGCCTGTGAGCGCGTGCGCCGAACACGCCAGCCGGTGTCCGTCCGTCGCCGCCGCCCGCAGCAGCGTCTTCCCGTCCTCGTCCGCCGTATGGAGGAAGATCCCGTTGAGGTGCAGCCGCGCGTCGTCGTCCGACATCGAGACCCGGCACGAATCGATCAGCCGCCGGAGCTCCGCCGCGGGCAGCTGCAGCGGCGCCTCGCCGGGCGGGTCGGCGAAGCGCTGGAAGTCGTCCGGCGCCAGCGAGGGCAGGGCGAACGTGCTGCCGCCGGCTTCGATGATCACCCGCTTCTCGGGCTCCCCGCCCAGGGAGTCCGGGAGCTCGGTCAACGCCCCGGTGGCTTCCTCGACCGCGGCGTCCCCGGCCCCCGCTTCCGCGGTCGGTGTGATCCGCACCCGGATCGCCGTGTTGCGCGGAAACCGGTTGACCAGGTCGTGCAGGAGATGCGCCTCGACGGTGGCGTCGCCCTCCTCCTCGACGGTGCCGGCGAGCTCTTCGGACTCGTAGAGAACCTCGTCGTCGCACGCGTCGAACGCGATCGTGCCGTCCTCTCCCTCGGCCCCGCGCCGGGCCCGGATCAGCGTGTGGGCGAGGATCGGCGCACGGGTGCGATCGCGGCGTTCCGCCACCCCGTACACGTGCTTCAAAGGCGCCAGCAGATCCTTTTGATCAAGCGTAAATTTCATGGATCCACGTGTTTGGAACCGGCGTAGCGGCCGGTACAACCGCACGTCATTGCGCGTTGAGTCGTCAGGAGCGTCATCCTAGCAGGATGCGGCCCTCCGCGCACCTAGAATCAGTCGAGAATCCAGTGTTTCAGCTTCTCGACATCCTCGACCAGGACGGGCTCGTTCGCCAGCCGTTCGTCCACCCGGCGGGTGGAATGCACCACGGTGGAGTGATCCCGGTTGAACCGGCTTCCGATGTCGGGAAGGCTCATCGGCGTGAGCTGCTTGCAGAGCCACATCGCGACCTGGCGCGGCCCCACGATGCGGCGCTCGCGGCGGGGGGAGACGAGGTCGTTGCGGCGGAGGCCGTAATACTCGGTGACCGCCTTCTGGATCATCTCCACGGTCAGCCGGCGTTCGTTCGCGCGCAGCAGGTCGGGCAGCGCGTCGCGCACGAGGCCGAGCGTGACCGGCTGCTTGGTGTATTCCGCGTGCGCCACGACCCGCGCCAGCCCCCCCGTGAGCTCGCGGATGTCGTTGGTGATCTTGTTGGCCAGGAACTCCAGCACCGAATCCGGCACGTCGACCTCGTCGTAGCGGCCGCGGTGCCGCTGGAGAATGCTGAGGCGCAGTTCGTAGGTGGTCGCCCGCAGCTCGACCAGGAGACCGCCGCCGAGCCGTGAACGCAGCCGCCGGTCCACATCCTCCATGTCGACCGGCGCCCGGTCGCCCGACACCACGATCTGCTTCCCCTCGTTCGAGAGCGCGTCGAACGTGTGGAAGAACTCCTCCTGCGTCTGCACCCTGCTGGCCAGGAACTGCACGTCGTCGACCATGAAGACGTCGACCGTGCGGAAGCGACGCTTGAACGCGTCAGTGTCCTTGGCGCGCAGCGCCGCGACGAACTCCGACGTGAATTTCTCGGAGGAGAGATAGGCGACGTTGCGGTCCCTGCGGCGCATGATCTCCCAGGCGATCGCGTGCATCAGGTGGGTCTTGCCGAGACCCACGCCGCCGGAGAAGAACAGCAGGTTCCGATTCCCGCTGGTCCGCCCCTCCGCCACGCGCCGGGCCGCGGCATAGGCCACCTGGTTGCTGGCGCCGACCACAAACGAGTCGAACGTCCGCTGGCGATCGAGCGTGCTGCCGAGGTGCGAGGGCGCCACCGCCCGCGGCGGCTGCGCCGCCGGCACGGCCGCATCCTCCTGCACGACGATCTCGACTCGGCGCACCGACGGGTCCGCTGCCGTGCAGCTGGAGAGGATCTGCCCGAGGTACTGGCTCCGCACCCACTGCCGGTGGAACTCCGACGGGGCCGCGAGCACCACCGGGTCGAGGCCGGGCCCCACCGGCTGCAGCGGCAGGAGCCAGTTCTCGAAGGCTGCCGGACTGATCTCGTCGCGAAGTCGGGACTGCGCCGCGTGCCAGCAGTGTCGGTCCATCCGGCGGTCCTCCTTCCCCGGCGCGGCACCGGCGGCCGACGCTGCGCCCATTTCGGCAGGAGCACAGGCCAAGCCCTACAAACGCTTATAAAGCCGTTTGTTAGAAGACCCGAAGGGAAGTGCTGTGCTCCTGCAACGCCGGGTCAGAATAGGACCGGGCCGCGACGTTGCACAAGCGGGGCATTTCAGCAACCTGACCCATTTCTGTCACTGAAACGCAAACTGTTTGTCAAATCTGCACGATGCTCGAAGAAGTAAATCTCGCACCAAGGACGCATCGATCGGACCCCTGCTCCGGTCCCACAAGCTATTCGTTGGGTCCTACTGAAAAATGCCCGAATCACCCCGTTCCGGCCCCCGAACAAATGTTCGGGCGGTCCGGTCCGCGGTCCGCGCGGCGCCGCCGGCCGGCCCGGACCGCGTCCTGCCGCGGCGGACCGGCCGCCGGTTCATGCGAGTGCGCGGACCCGGGTATTCAGGCGCGAAACCTTGCGTGACACGGTGCCCAGCTGCAGGACGCCCTTGTTCACGCCCCGCCGCAGCTCCGCCTCGGCGACGCGCAGCGCCTCGCGCGCGGTCTCGTGATTGCCGGTCGCCAGGGCCTCCTCGACCCGGCGCACGAACGTGCGGACCCGGCTCATGCGGATGCGGTTGATCTTCCGGCGCCGGGCATTCGTGCGAATGCGCTTCTTTGCGGACGCGTGATGCGCCATGGGTTTCTCCGGGAATGATGCGGGGGGCGACGCGTTCCTAGCGTGCTTTCCGCGCGGGGTCAACGGTGCTTGAAGTCGGGCTTGCGCTTGTCGGCGAATGCCTGCATGCCCTCGCGCCGGTCCTCGATCGCGAACGTCGACTGGAACAGGCGCCGCTCGAACCGGATGCCCTCGTCGAGCGTCAACTGGTAGGCCCGGTTCACCGACTCCTTGGCCATCAGCACTGACGGCAGGGACTGCTCCGCGATCTTGGCGGCCACCTGCATGGCCTCGTCCAGCAGCTGCGCCGCCGGGACGACCCGGCTGACCAGGCCGGCGCGCTCGGCCTCCTCGGCATCCATCATGCGCCCGGTCAGCACCATCTCCATCGCCTTCGCCTTGCCGACCGCGCGCGGGAGACGCTGGGTGCCGCCCGCACCGGGGAAGGTGCCCAGCAGGATCTCGGGCTGGCCGAACCGGGCCGTGTCGGCGGCCAGCAGGATGTCGCACATCATGGCGATCTCGCAGCCACCTCCCAGGGCATAGCCCGAGACCGCGGCCACGATCGGCTTGCGGCCGCGTGACAGGCATTCCCAAGGCTCGATGAAATCGTGCCGCACCACGTCGGCAAATTCCTTGGCCAGCATCTCCTTGATGTCCGCACCCGCCGCAAACGCCTTCTCGGACCCGGTCAGCACGATGGCCCCGATGCCGTCGTCGCGCTCGAAACCGTCGAGGGCGTCAGCCAGTTCCCGGACGAGCTCGGCGTTGATGGCATTGAGCGCCTCGGGGCGGTCCAGCGTGATCAACGCGACGCGCCCCCGGGTCTCGGTCTGGATGCAGTTGTACGGCATGCCGGATGTCCTCCTGTCTAGGTGCCGGGCGACGGCGCGAGAGCATAGTGGACCCGCACCTCGTTGCCGTCGGTCACCTCGACCGAGATCTTGAGCCGCTCGCCCGACCGGGTTGCATCGAGCGCCTCGGCGTCCAGCAGGTTCCATCCGAACGCCGGCAGTGCCGAGCGGTAGAACCGCCGGACCGCGGCGACGGGCACCGTCCCGCGCGCCTCCGCCTGCGCCACGCGGCCCGCCGCGGTGTCGAAGTTGAGGCAGCCATCCGCCACTTCCACGAGCCCCGGGGCCAGCGGCAGGTGATCGACGCAGGAGAGAAACCCCTCGGCCCGGGCCGGGCCGACCATCCCTGCCAGTCCCAGGACCACGATGCCCGTCCACAGCGATCGCCACACGTGCCTCACCTCCTGTGCGCCGGACCGCATCGGGAGTCCGGCAGGCCTCGCCCTCGGGTCCGGAGGATACGGCCTCATCGACCGAGGCGTGCACCAGGCCCGGGACGGCGCCGGGCTCGACCGCAGCGGCGGCGACGTGGTCGCGGGCTCGGCATTGCCCGGCGTCAGCGCTGGCAGGCCGGACAATGGAACGTGGACCGGCCGCCCTGGCGGAATTGGCGGATCGGGCGCGCGCAGGCGACGCACGCCTCGCCGGCGCGCCCGTAGACCAGGAGCTCGCGCTGGAACCAGCCCGCCTCGCCGCCGATCTGCACATGATCCCGGAGGGTGGAGCCGCCGGCCCGGATGGCGTCGGCCAGGACCGAGCGGAGCCCCGCCGCCAGTGCCTCGGCGCGGCGGGGACCGACGGTGCCGGCGCGCCGGCGCGGACTGATCCGGGCCCGGAACAGGGCTTCGCAGGCGTAGATGTTCCCGACCCCCGCGACGACCCGCTGATCGAGCAGCGCCGCCTTGATCGGAGCCGCGCGCCCGCGGAGGACCGTGCGCAGTTCGGGGCCGGTGATGTCGAGCGGCTCAGGCCCCAGCTCCCGCAGCCGCGGATGCGCCGCGTCCGCGCCACCGGGGAGCAGGTCGACGAGACCGAACCGCCGCGGATCGCGGAATGTCAGCCGTAGCCGCGCGCCCGATGCCGAGACGAGCTCGAGCGCCAGGTGGTCGTGCGGCCCCGGCGGCGGGTACGGCGGCGCCTCCAGCAGGATCCGCCCCGACATCCCGAGGTGGAACAGGACCGCGGGCGCGTCCGCCAGAACGATGATCCCGTACTTGGCGCGCCGACGGACGGCGGTGATCCTGGCTCCGGCGACCCGCTCGGCGAAATCCGCCGGGAACGGGAACCGCAGCCCCGGCCGGCGGGCCGTGACGTGCTCCACGGCGAAGCCGCGCACCCGGGCCCGAAGGCCCTGGCAGACGGTCTCGACTTCAGGCAGCTCCGGCATGCGGTCCTCCAGGGCGCTCGCTCCCGGCACCATAGGCGAGCCCCGCAACCGGCTGCCGTGCCGCCCGCGAATGCCCTATGGTCGGGCCATGCAGACGGTGCCGTTCGGGTTTCGCGAGGTCGAGCGCGCGGACAAGCGCGCGCTGGTGGGGGACGTGTTCGCCGGCGTCGCCACCCGCTACGACCTGATGAACGATCTGATGTCCGCCGGCCTGCACCGGGCCTGGCGGCGGGACCTGATGCTCCGCATGACGCGGCGGGACGCGCACCGGACCCTCGATCTGGCGGGCGGCACCGGCGACATGGCGTTCCGGATCCGGCGGCGGTTCGCCGGCGCGGCCGTGATCGTGGCCGACGCCTCCGCCGAGATGCTCGAGGTCGGCCGCCGGCGCGCCCTCGACCGGGGTCTCGTCCACGAGCCGGGCTGGATCTGTGCCGACGCCGCGGCGCTGCCGTTCGCCGACCGGAGTTTCTCGCAGGTCGTCTGCGCGTTCGGGCTCCGGAACTTCGCCGAACTGGGGCGCTCGCTCCGGGAGGTCCGGCGCGTGCTGCGCCCCGGCGGACGGTTCCTCGCGCTCGAGTTCGCACCGCAGCCTGAGTGCCTGGACTCCCTCTACGAACGTTACCTCTTCGAGGTGGTCCCGTGGCTCGGGGACGCCGTGACCGGCCGGCGGGACGCATACAGCTACCTGGCGGAGAGCATCCGCCGGTTCCTGCCGCCCGAGGCGATGTCGGCCGAGCTCGGCGACGCCGGGCTCGGCACCGTCCGCCTGCATCGCTACGCCGCCGGGATCGCCTGCCTCTACAGCGCCCGGCGTACCTGAACCCGGACTGGAGAACACCACGATGGCCTACTGGCTCTTCAAGTCGGAACCCGGTGCCTGGTCATGGGACGACCAGGTGCAGTGCGGGGACAAGGGGTGCGAATGGGACGGCGTCCGCAACCACCAGGCGTGCAACAACATGAAGGCGATGCAGGTGGGCGACCGCGGCTTCTTCTACCACTCGGTCAACGAGAAGCGCATCGTCGGCGTGGTCGAGGTGATCCGGACCTACTACCCCGACCCGACGGACGCCTCGGGCCGCTTCGGCATGGTGGACGTGCGCGCCGTCACCGCGGTCCCGAATCCGGTCACCCTCGCCGCCATCAAGGCGGAGCCGCGGCTGGCCGATCTCGCCCTGGTCCGCCAGTCCCGCCTCTCCGTGGTTCCCGTGGCCCCGGCCCACTGGAATCTGCTGGCCGGGATGGCGGGTCTCAGCCCGGACCCGTGACGGAACACGCGATCCCGGTCGCCGACATCCCCGACGGCGGGGCCCGCGTGCTCGACGGACCGGACCCTGCCGATCCCGGCACGATCGTGACGCGCACGGGTAGCCGCGTCACCGCCTTCCGCAACGATTGCCCGCACGCGCACCTCCCGCTCGATCTGATCCCCGGGCGGGTAATGGCGCGGGACGGGCGGCACCTGCTGTGCGCCAACCACGGGGCGCTGTTCCGCACCACCGACGGACTGTGCGTGCGGGGCCCATGCCGCGGACGGCGGCTCACCCGGCTCGGCGTCGCGGTCGCCGACGGCCTCGCGCGGATTACGCCGGATCCCAGATCACCTGCCGGCGCCCGTCAGTCTTCGTGAAAAGCGGGGTCGGGTGGCGATGCTCGAACCGGGCCGGATCGGATCCCCGCTCCATCATCAGTTTCAGCATGAAGCGGGTCGGGGAAGCGAGGGCGAGGTCCAGGGTCGCGGAGAGTGGCACCCAGAGCACGTCATCGAGTTCGGCGGTCGGCTGCAGGTCGCCCTGGAGCGCGTCCGCGGAGGCGGCGAAGAACCGGGCGTGAAACCGGATCGGGCTGTCGGCCGGGGTGATCGCCCGCCCGACGTAGCGCAGGGGTTCGAGGGCCGGCGCCAGGCCGGCCGCGTGCATCGTCGTCCAGCCGCCCTCGAGACCGCCCCCGACCGCCCCCGGTGCACTGAGCATGAGGCCGGTCTCTTCCACCGTCTCGCGCACCGCGGCGCACGCCATGGCCCGGAAGTAGTCGCGGTCGACCCCGATCTCGGGGACCCGCACGGCCCGTTCGACGAGCTCGGGTGCCAGTTCGCTGGCCGAACCGGCCTGGTAGTCGTCCCGCTCGATCCCGCCGCCAGGAAACACGTAGAACCCGGGCATGAACCGCGCCGACGTCTGCCGCCGGCCGAGCAGCACCTCGGGCTGGCGGGACGCGTTGCGGACCAGGATGAGGGTGGCCGCGTCGCGCGGGGTCACTTCGGGCATGCCTGTCTCCCCGGAGGACCCGCTGTCAGCCTCCGCGCCAGGGCACACCATACCGACGCCGGCGGGACCGGTGGCCGATGACCCTCCTGGACCATCCGCTGATGGACGCGGCGCTGGCCGAAGCCCGGTCCGCGGCCGATCGGGGCGAGGTCCCGGTGGGCGCGGTCCTCGCCCGCGACGGCACGATCGTCGCCAGGGACGGGAACCGCGTGGAGGTCACCGGCGACCCGACGGCGCACGCGGAACTGCTGGTGCTGCGGCGCGGCGCCGGCGCCCTCGGCCGGCACGGCCTGAGCGGCTGCGACCTCTTCGTCACCCTCGAGCCCTGCCCGATGTGCGCCCACGCGATCGTGCTGGCCCGGATCCGGCGCCTCTATTACGGCGCCCCGGATCCGAAGGGCGGCGGGGTCGAGCATGGCCCCAGGATCTTCGAGAGCGCGAGCGCCCACCACCGGCCGGAAGTGTACGGGGGTGTCGGCGAGCGGGCGGCGTCCGCCCTGCTCCGGGACTTCTTCCGGACGCTCCGCCCGTGATGCGCACCGCGCGGAACGCGGCGGCCGGCGGTCACGCGGCCGCGATGTCCCGCCGCCACACGGCCTCGGGCCAGTCGATGGCGGCCACGGCGGCATAGGCCGCGCGGCGGGCCGCCGCCACGTCCGGCCCGGCAGCGGTCACCCCGAGGACCCGCCCGCCCGCGGCCACGAGGCGCTCGCCGCGGCGGGCCGTGGATGCCTGGAAGACCTGCACGTCGGGCCCCGACTCCGCGGCCGCGCCGAGGCCGCGGATCGCGCTCCCCGTGACCGGGGCCTCGGGATACCCGGGCGCCGCCATGACCACGCAGACCGACGGATCCGCCCGGAACCGGAGATCGAAATTCTCGAGTTCCCCCTCGACCGCCGCGACCAGCGCCGGCACCAGGTCGGAGCGGAGCCGGACCAGCAGCGCCTGGCATTCCGGGTCGCCGAACCGGACGTTGAACTCGACCAGTTTCGGCCCGTCGTCGGTGAGCATCAGGCCCGCGTACAGGATGCCCCGGAACGGGGTGCCGCGGCGGGCCATCGCGGTGACGGCGGGCCGGAGGATCCGCTCCATCGCCTCGTCCCGCAGCGCATCAGTCATCGCCGGTGCCGGCGATACGGCGCCCATGCCGCCGGTGTTCGGGCCCCGGTCGCCGTCGCCGATGCGCTTGTAGTCCTGTGCGTCGGCCAGCATCCGCACGCTGGCCCCGTCGGCGATCGCGAACAGGCTGGCCTCCGTGCCGGTCATGCGCTCTTCCACCACGACGCGGCGGCCGGCCGCGCCGAAGCGCCCGCCGAAGGCTGCCTCGGTCGCGTCGACCGCCGCCTCGAAGGTCGCCGCCACCGTGACGCCCTTGCCCGCGGCCAGCCCGTCCGCCTTGATCACCGGCGGCGCAGGCTGGGTGCGGATGTAGGCGACGGCGGCGTCGACGTCATCGAAGGACTGGCCCGCCGCACACGGGATCCCGGCCTCGCTGCAGAGTGCGCGCGTAAACGATTTCGATCCCTCGAGTCGGGCCGCGGCGGCCGTGGGGCCGAAGGCCCGGATCCCGGCCTCCTCCAGGCGGTCGACGACGCCGTCCACCAGCGGCGCCTCCGGGCCCGGCACCACCAGGTCCACCGCCGCCGTCCGGGCGAACGCCACGACCGAATCGAGGTCGGCCGGATCGCAGTCCGCCGCCTCGCCCAGCTCGAGGATCCCGGGGTTGCCCGGCGCGCACGACAGCCGGTCAACCAGCGGCGAGGCCGCCAGCGTCCAGGCCAGCGCGTGCTCGCGGCCCCCGCTACCGAGCAGCAGGATGTGCATCGCTGTCCCTCCCCCTATGCCGGCGCCGGATCAGTAGTATCCGGCGCATGGACTTGCGCACCGGCTCCAACCTACCCGAGTACTCGGTCAGTCAGCTCGCGGAAGAGATCAAGGGCACGTTGGAGGAGGCTTTCAGCCGCGCCCGGGTGCGCGGCGAGATCTCCAGTTTCTTCCGGTCCGGCGCCGGCCATCTCTACTGGACGCTGAAGGACGACCGCAGTGGCCTGAAGTGCGCCTGCTTCCGCTCGGCCGCCCAGCGCCTCGCCGTCCGCCCCGAGGACGGGCTGGAGGTGGTCGTGACCGGGCGCGTCAGCACGTACGGGCAGCGTTCCGAGTACCAGCTGATCGTCGACGCGGTCGAGGTCGCGGGCGAAGGCGCCCTGTTGAAGATGATCAACGACCGGCGCGAGCGCCTCGCCGCGGAGGGCCTGTTCGACGAGCAACGCAAGCGTCCCATTCCCTACCTGCCGTCGGTGATCGGCGTGGTGACGTCCGAACAGGGGGCCGTCATCCACGACATCCTGCACCGCCTCCGGGAACGGTTCCCGCGCGAGGTGGTCCTGTGGCCGGCGCTCGTCCAGGGCGAGGGCGCGGCCGAGCAGATCGCGGCGGGCATCGCGTTCCTCAACGAACTCGAGCCGGACGGGCCGGTCCCCCGCCCCGACGTCCTGATCGTGGGCCGCGGCGGCGGCAGCGTCGAGGACCTCATGGCGTTCAACGAGGAGGTCGTCGCGCGGGCCATCGCGGCGTCCCGGATCCCCGTCATCTCCGCCGTCGGCCACGAGACCGACACCACGATCGCCGACTTTGCCGCCGATCTCCGCGCGCCCACCCCGACCGCGGCCGCCGAGATGGCGGTGCCGGTCCGGTCCGAGCTCAGGGCCGGCCTGATGACGACCGCGGCCCGGCTCGCCGCCGGCCTGCAGCGCGCGGCCGAGACCCGGCTGGCCCGCCTCGAGACGGTCCGCCAGCGGCTGGCCCGCCCGTCCACGCGCATCGAGCGGCTGACCCAGCGCGTCGATCTCGCCTGGAACCGGGTCGTGTCGGACGGAGCCCAGCGCGTGGCCCAGGTCCGGGCGGCACTCGCGCACGCGTCCGGGCGCCTGCGGACCCCCGTGGACCAGGTCAGCGCGATGCGCCGCCGCACCGGCGCGGCGCTGAGCGCCGCGGACCGCGGGATCGGCGCGCGGTACGACCAGGCCGCGCTCCGCCTGCGGCTGAGCGCCGACCGGCCGCGGCTCGGGGACCTCACGGAGCAGCGGCTCGAGCAGGCGCGCCGCCGCTGGACCGCGCAGGCCCGGCTGCTGGAGGCTTCCAGCCACAAGCGGATCCTGGAGCGCGGGTTCGCGATCGTGCAGACCGGGGAGGACACGCTGGTCCGGCGGGCACGGGACCTCGCCGCCGGACAGGCGGTCACGCTCCTGTTCCAGGATTCCCCGCCCGGGCAGCCGACACCCGCGCGGATCCTCGACACCGCGCCCGACGGCCAGCCATGACGTACCGCGCCGCGGTCCCCGCCCTGGTCCTCCTGCTGGCCGCCATGCCGGTGCGGTCGGCCACCGTGACCGGCGTCCCCGTCGAAGGCGGGCTGCTGTTCGTCGCGAGTGCGCCCGGCACCACGGCGACGCTCGACGGCAAGCCGGTTCCGGTCGCGCAGGACGGCTCGTTCGTGATCGGCTTCCACCGCGATTCGCCTGGCACCGTGGTCCTTCGCATTCGCGAGCCGGGCGTGGAGGAACTGCGGATGGAACTCCAGGTCGACCAGCGCGAGTACGCCGAACAGCGGATCGATGGCCTGCCGTCCAACCTGGTGACCCCGCCCACGGAAGTGCTGCAGCGGATCCGGGACGAAGCGGGGCGCGTGCGCGAGGCCCGCGCGGCACCGGTCACGACACCGCATTACCTGAACGGCTTCGAGTGGCCGGCCGAAGGGTGCATCACCGGCGTGTACGGCACGCGTCGCATTCTCAATGGCGAGCCGCGGCAGCCCCACTACGGGATCGACCTCGCCGCACCCCGCGGCACGGAGGTGCGGGCCGCCGGAGACGGCGTCGTGGTCATGGCCGAGCGCGACCTCTACTACAGCGGAGGCACGCTGATCATCGCGCACGGACAGGGCCTGACCTCGACCTACCTGCACCTGTCCTCGATCTCGGTCGGCCGCGGCGACCGGGTCCGCAAGGGCGACCCCGTGGCGACGGTGGGTTCGACCGGCCGGAGCACCGGGCCGCACCTGGACTGGCGATTCAACTGGCAGGATGCGCGCATCGATCCGGAACTGGTGGTTCCCGCCGGGCCGGACCAGCGGCGATGCGACTGACGGGCGCGACCTCGGCGCACGGCCTCCGGCGGCGGTAGGCGAAACGTCGGTGCCGGAATCGATACGCCCGCGCGTAGCGGATGCGGGCTTCGGACTCGCGGGCGGCACGGCCATCGTGACGGGCGCCGCGCGAGGGATCGGCCTCGCCATCGCGAGGCGCCTGCACGAGCTCGGCGTCGCCGTCTCGGGATGGGACCTCCGCCCCGACGTGGAGGACAGGGCGCCGTTCGCCGAGTGCCGGCAGGTGGATGTGGCCGACGAACGGGCTGTCGCAGCGGCCTTCACGGCCACGCTCGACGCCCTCGGCCGGGTCGACATCCTGGTCAACAACGCCGGCGTCAACGGTCCGACCAAGCCACTGGTCGACTACACGCTCCCCGAGTGGGAGCGCGTCCTCGCCGTCGACCTCACGGGCGTGTTCCTCGGGTGCCGGGCGGTCATCCCGCACATGCGCGAACGCAACTACGGGCGGATCATCAATGTCGCCTCGATTGCCGGCAAGGAAGGCAACCCGGGCGCCAGCCCCTACGGCGCGGCCAAGGCGGGCGTGCTCGGCCTGACGAAGGGCCTCGCCCGGGAACTCTGCGATGCGGGCGTGACCGTCAACTGCGTGACGCCGGCGCTGACGGAGACGGCCATCCTCGACGGTCTGGACGGGGACTACATCGCTGACCGGTGGTCGCGGATTCCGATGGGGCGGCTGTGTACGGTCGAGGAGGTCGCCGACATGGTCGCCTGGGTGGCCAGTCCCCGCTGCAGCTTCACCACCGGCGCATGCTTCGATGTCAGCGGCGGGCGGGCCACCTACTGACACCCGGGCGCCCGCTCCGCGCTGCCCACCGTTTCCTCGCACGCCACGCATCGATTGCGAGGCTGCGCGCGGTGGCCGGTATCGACCCTGCTATCAAGCGCTCCGAAAAGGAGAGATGATGAGCACATTTGGAGAAGACCTGATCCAGTCCCTCAACGAGGCCCTTGCTCACACCAAGGGCAAAGGCCCCGCCATCGTGCATGTGCCCGTGACACCGCGCGAGGTTCGCAAGCGGGCGAGGCTGACCCAGGCGCAGATGGGCCCCCCTAATGGGCATGGGCCGGTCCGGCGACAGGAAATAGGAACAGGGAACGCGCAGGGTCAGCGGGCCCGCCGCGACGCCGTTGCGCGTGATCCAGAAGGAACCTGAAGCCGTCAGGCGCGCGTTATCGTCCTGATCCCGTCCCTCAAGCTACTGTTTGCATAGGTGTAAAAGGCTCAGCGATCTTGCGGCCCGCATCGATCTCCGCCCGGCGAAGCTCCCACGTCTTTTGCAGGTTCAGCCACAGTTGCGGCGTCGTCCCGAAATAGCGCGCTAGCCGCAGCGCCGTGTCCGCCGTCACACCCCGCTGACCGTTCAGGATCATCGTCACCCGGTTCACTGGTACGCCCAGCGCCTTCGCCAGCGCACTGGCCGACAGTCCGAGTTCGTCAAGCTCATCACGCAGGACTTCGCCCGGATGCACCGGCCTCATTCCGTTCCCTCCGTTCCCTGCATTCATGTCAAACTCCCTCGGCGGTAGGTCACGATCTCCACGTCGCATGGCCCTTTGTGGGTCCGGCGGAAACAGATGCGCCAGTGTGCGCATCTTTCCGCAGCGAGTCAGACCTCGCGCTTCACACCCTCCGGCCCGGATACCGCGCGACGATTCCGGAAACATCCCTCCAAATGCGCGGCGGACGCGGACGCTCAATCTCCGCTCGGGCTGACAGTAGGAAAGATGACGCCTCGCTTTTCCAGATGGTTTGAGCGTCCAGGAAGCGGCATGGAGACGCCGTTCGGCACGTAGGCGGGCACATCCCACGCGCCGATGGTGCCACAAGCAAAGCGAGACCTGACGATCCGCCTATTACTGAGTTTTTCCTCGAAAGCGCCTTGGGTTCAGCCGCTCCGGCCGGCTGTCGCACGGCTCATGCGGGCCACGTTCTCTGTCCCGAGCACCTGCCTTGTTCCCTCAGGACGGCCTCCGCCCGTGACAACCATCGACGGGGGCATGTCCATACGCATCCACGCCCGCGAGACTAATTCTCGGGGACA
Organism: Alphaproteobacteria bacterium; assembly: GCA_022824395.1. Lineage (GTDB taxonomy): Bacteria > Pseudomonadota > Alphaproteobacteria > TMED109 > TMED109 > VXPW01. Next base: position 38,976 of record JAJDZX010000107.1, on the reverse strand, counting down.
TCAGTGGTTTCGGGGAATGATCGGGGCCGAACACAGGAATTTCCTGTCGTCGCGCGTCGTCCTGATCGCTAGTCGTAGAATTCTTCCGCCTTTCGAAAAGCCGACCACTGGGCAAGATCGTGGCCACACACGATCAAAGCTCCGGACTTTTCGATGTGTTTGATCTCGGCGCGGGACTTCGCATGTAAGTCTCGGCTCCAGGTGTTCTTCGGAATGATCTCCAGATCCAGATGCTTTCTGAGAGCTACCGCGTCCGAAGCCAGCAGATAGGCGCCGCTGCGGGGCAGGCTGGCAAGCATGCCGATGAGGCCTGGTGCATGCCCAGGGAGAGGAAGAAGCACCATGCGTCCATCGTTGAAGATGTCGACCTCACCGGTGACCCCGACCATTGGCATCGGATGTTCCCAGTCGGCCCTGAAGTATCCCAGTTTCTCCACATCCGGCCGGCGCGCCCGTTCGAGCTCATGCTCATGGACGTAGATTGTCGCCTTGGAGAAGAATTCGTTGCAGCCACAATGATCGCAATGCAGATGGGAGTTCACGACAACATCGATGTCAGCGGGCGTCAGATTTATCCGGCGAAGCTCACTCACAATATTCTCGTCGCTTCCCATAACCGGAACGACTGACCGGGCAAGTTTCCCCCATCTCCTTTCCGGTTTTTCGGCGACCTTTGGGTGGCAGCCGGTATCGAACAGCACATTCCCTTGTGGATGCCGAAACAGAAAACAGGAAACAGGAAGGTCGATGGTTTCCTCGGGCGCCGCGTCAGGCAAATAGATGTGCTTCGACATCCGAAGCCGGCCTCCGGAAAACACGTGCATCCTCATGCGATGGGTTCCTTCCTCCAGCCGGTTGTCTTTGCGTGAATTCCGCTCCGCCGCGCCGGTCAATCCACAGCAACGGGAGGCGAGTCTAATCTTGCCGATCTGATTCTCGGCGCTTCTCCGGTAACCGGGCATCCCGTGCACGGCGCGCCTCGTGGGTGCCGTAGTTTCGCTGTCGGCGCACCTCTGGCTAACCGTTGAGCGAAGACCGCACGCAATGCGGTCTGGGCCAGTTGGCGGAGTAGGACCTCTTGGCGCTCGCTTGCCTGGCGAACTCCGGAAATATCCCGACGCGCTACCCCCGATGAAGCGTCCTGTCGCCTAATCGCTGATCGGAATGGAAACGCCCTTCAGCGCTTCGCAGGCACACTCCGCGGTGCTGAATGCCGCGCTCTTCTGGACGCGCGGGCAGACAGGCAAAGGCCCAGTCGCTCACCGACACAGCCGCAAGACAATCTAAAGCCCCTGCTCCATACCGAGAATCGATCCCCGTCAATCCTCAAGCGGCTCCCGGGCGTCCCACCTGATCACCTCTGCCAGAAGTTCCAATTCCGATTTGTTATAGGTGACGCGCCACTGGTCGATGACATCGCGGCCCAGCAACGAAGGAATGGTCATCAGTTCTTCCGCCGGCTTACAGATATGCAAGTCGATTTCGTACCCGTACAGCGCTTCATCGCCGACGAAGGCCAGATACGCCGACTCGACGAAATTCTCCGAAGCCCCACCAATTCCCAGCGTCGACATCTCGTTCTCGAACAGCCCGTAGTCGATCCCCATCCGCTGTGCATCAAGGGGCATCAGTAGGGAAGTGTCTGCGCCAGTATCGAATATGAACGAGACATTCCCGCTCCAACCCAGACGTGGGAGCTGGACAAAACCCTCCATGTAAGGTCGGCCGGAAGAATCGCCGAACCTTCCTCGCAACATTCTAGAGGATCAGCGTGCGCTGGTTCTTCTCGATGAAGCGAACGATCGTGTCGCCCAGCGGAATGCCTCGCCTCTCCAGCTCCTCCATGAGCGATGGCAGATCATTGGCCTTCGCCGACACTTCGCCTCGATACACTCCAATCCACTGCAACGGGTGCTCATCGATGAGACGCGGTCGATCATTGGCGAGCATTTCCGCGGACTTCGAAAACTCCCGCAGGCTCCTTGCGATATCCGCGGGAGCGGTCCCGAAGCGAGACCGTATCGGATCTTTCGAATCAGTCATTCGAAATTACTCCGTCATGCTGCCCTTGCGCATGCTTCTCGACCTCGGGCAGCCTCCGCTGATTGGGCAAGTTTGCACCGAACTGGATGCAGAATCTACCGCCCTGAATGACGGTCGGCGTTCGATCTTGGTCGCTTCACGAACCATCGGCTATCGCGCGACCAGAAGGGCGAGCCGGCAGGAAAGGAAGCGTCAGTTCAGTGAGTCGCCCGATGCCGACAGCGCCTTCTGCTCGCGCAGGATCAGCGGCATCTGCAGGCCCGCGAACAGCAGGGTGAGCGGCAGGATCCCGAACACCTTGTAACTCACCCAGGTGTCGGTCGAAAACGACCGCCAGACCACTTCGTTGAGGACAGCCAGCAGGACGAAAAACCCGATCCACCGCCACGTCAGCACCCGCCACGCGGCATCCCTGAGCTGGATCCCCGCGGCCCCGAACAGGTACTTCACCAATAGCTTGCCGCGCGCGAGCCCGCCGGCGAGCACCACCGCAAACAGCAGCGAGACGACGGTCGGCTTGATCTTGATGAAGAACGCATCGTCGAACACGAGCGTCAGGGCGCCAAAGAACCCAACCAGGACCGCCGTCGCCACCGGAATGGGCGGAATGCGGCGTTCGGCCAGCCACAGCACCAGGGTGGCGATGGTCGTCGCGACGACGAGGACCGCTGTGGCGGGCAGGATCCCCCAGACGTAATTGGCGCCGAAGAACACGAGCAGCGGCACGAAATCGATCGCCGTCCGCACATGCGACGGCAATGCCCGGCCCTGCTCCGGCGCCGTCATGCAGCACACAGCCGGCGGCCGACCGCCTCGACCCGCCGCCGCACGATCGACCCCGGCACGGCGCCGGGGGCGGCGGCTGGAAGGTAGTCCTCGGTCCGCCCAAGTCCCCCCTCGTCCTCCACGAGGATGGCGGCGACGGTGCCCGCACGGTCACGCAGGCGCCGCCGGAACATCCGCTCCCCGGCGGTCCGGAGAGCCTGGGCCCGCGCATGGCGGACCGTCGGCGCCACTTGCGGCATGCGCGCCGCCGGCGTGCCCGGACGCTCCGAGTACGGGAACACGTGGAGGTGGATGAGCCCGAGCCGCTCCACGGCGGCCAGCGTGTTCCCGAACATGGCGTCGGATTCTGTCGGGAAGCCCGCAATGAAGTCGGCCCCGAATGCAATGTCCGGCCGCGCCGCCCGGACCCGTTCCAGCAGTCGTTCGGCCTGTTCCGGCGTGTGCCGCCGGCGCATCCGCTTGAGGATCATGGGATCGTGCGACTGCAGGCTGAGATGCAGGTGCGGCATCAGGCGCCGCTCTTTGCCGAAGCAGTCGATCAGCGCATCGTCCAGCTCGGCGGCATCGATCGAGGACAACCGGAGCCGCGGAAGCTCGGGCACCGCTCGGAGAATGCGGCGGACCAGTTCGCCGAACGTCACCGGGCTGGCAAGCCCGGCGCCGTAGTCGGTGAGGTCCACGCCCGTCAGAACCACCTCGGGGACCCCGCGCCGCACCGCTTCGCGAATTTCCGCGATGACCGCCTCGGGGGCCACGCTCCGGCTGGGTCCGCGGCCGTACGGAATGATGCAGAACGTGCAGCGGTGATCGCAGCCGTTCTGGATGGGCACGAAACTGCGGGTCCGGCCGCGCAGGGTGGCCACGCTCCCGGCCACCGCCGCCATCTCCGTCGCCGCGGCCACCCGCGAGCCCGTTAGCCGCTCCGCGCTCCAGGTGGCCGGGCGCAGCTTCTCGTCGTTCCCGACGACGGCGTCGACCTCGGCCATCGCGGCGAAGGTTTCCGGGTCGGTCTGGGCGGCGCAGCCGGTGACCACGATCCGGGCATGCGGCTGTTCCCGGCGAATCCGGCGGGCCGTGCGGCGGGCTTCGCGGACGGCCTTCGCCGTCACGGCGCACGTGTTCACGACGATGGTGTCGCGGAGGCCGGCCGCGGCCGCGTGGCGCTCGATGACCTCCGACTCGTGGCGGTTCAGCCGGCAGCCGAAGGTGACAACCCGCGGCGCGGTCACAGCAGCGCCTCCTCGGGCACTTCGCCGCGGAAGCTCAGTTCCGCATCACCGGTCATGCAGATCCGTCCGTCTTGCTCGCGCCATTCGATGTCGAGGGTGCCCCCGTCGAGAAAGCGTACCGCAGCCGCCCGGTCGCCGATACCGAGCCGATGGGCCGCCGCCAGGGCGGCGCAGGCCCCGGTTCCGCAGGCCCGCGTGAGCCCGGCGCCGCGCTCCCACACCCGCATGGTGATCCGGTCACGGGCCGGCCGTGCGGTTGCCGCGTCCCGGTCCATGCAGATGACCTCGACGTTCGTCTGCTCGGGGAACAGCGGATTGTGCTCCAGCTCCGGGCCCCACCTTGCCAGATCGACGTCCCGGAGACGGTCCGCGACGAAGACCACGTGCGGATTGCCCACGTTGACCGCGACGCCGCCGCACAGCGGGCCGGCCACAAGGCCAAGATCGAGCGTATCCCTGGGCTCCGCGAGGGGAATCCGCTCCCAGTCGAACGCGGGCGGAACCAGTTCCACCGTCACCTGTCCGTCCGCCCGGGGAAGCGCCGTGATCACGCCGGCGGGCGTGCTGATCGCGACCGGGCGGCCGGGGCGATGCTCGTCGGCCAGCAGGCGCCCGATGCACCGGGCCGCGTTGCCGCAGGCTTCGGCCGAGCTCCCGTCGCGGTTGAAGATTCGCATGGCCACGTCCGCCGCCCCGGCATCGGGCTCGAGCAGGATCAGCTGATCGAAGCCGATGCCCGTGCGACGCTCCGCCAGGCGCACGATCCGATCGGGCGCGGGCTCAAGCGAGCGCCGCCGCGCATCGACGATGACGAAGTCGTTGCCGAGCCCGTGCATCTTTGCAAACGCGATGGTCATGTCAGTCGAGCCGGCGGGGAGGCGGGTCTGCATACATAGGGGCGCGGGGCCCGCGTGCCAACCGGCGGGCCCGGGCCGGGCTTCACCCCGGAACCGGCCGCGAGTCGGTACGGGCGTCCGGGCACCCGCCGGCTGCGTCGTCGGTCGCGGGTCCGGCCGATGATGGCCGGCCGGGGCCGTCAGGCTGCGGTCAGGACGTGCACCGCCCGTTCGGCGATCAGGTCTTTCGCGCGGGCCGCATACTCGCGCATGTGCGGCGACACCGCGTGCGCCTTCAGGGCGTCGAGACTCGCCCACTTCTCGACCACGACGAAGGAGTCGTCGCCGAAGCGGGCCTGGAACCCGCCAACATCGTCGGCGTCGACGGTGGCGACGTACTCGATGCAGCCGTCTTCTGCGTGGACAGCGGGTACATTGGCCTGAAACGCTTGGAGAAGTTCCGCGCGCTTGCCTGGCTTGGCCTTGATCACGGCCACTACGTGAATCGTCGACATTGGATTTTCCGAGCTCCAACCCTCCTGGGCGCCCCGACGCTAGTCGTGGCAGGAACCCGCCGCAAGCCCTTGCGGCCCTAGCCCGCCGCGTTCCGACCGACTAGATTAGAAAATCAAGACTGCCTTTTCGGAGAGGCCGGGCGGCTGCCCGCGCCTTAGCACTGAGATGACCGTGACCCGCATGACCCGCACGGGCCTCCACTTTGGTGCAGGCGCCCTGGCCGCACTCCTCGTGGTGCTGATCGGTACCTGCTCGCCCAACCAGCAAAGCAGCGCTGGCACGCCCAACAGCGAGACCTATCGCCAGCTCGATCTGTTCGGTCAGGTCTTTCAGCGCGTCCGCGAGGACTACGTGGAAACGGTCGACGACCAGACCCTGATCCACGCCGCGCTCAACGGGATGCTGCAGGCCCTCGACCCCCATTCCAGCTACATGAGTGCCGACCAGTTCGAAGAAATGCAGGTGCAGACGAGCGGCCGCTTCGGCGGACTCGGGATCGAAGTGACCATGGAAAACGGCTTCGTCAAGGTTGTCTCGCCCATCGACGACACCCCTGCGTACCGGGCCGGCGTCCTGGCGGGCGACCTGATCACCCACATCGACGACGAGGCCGTGCTGGGGCTGACCCTGTCCGAGGCCGTCGACCGCATGCGGGGCGAGCCCAACACGGAGATCATCATCCGCGTGAGCCGGCCCGGCATTGAACCCTTCGATGTCACGATCATCCGCGAAATCATCCACGTCCAGTCGGTGCGCGCGCGGGCCGAAGGGAACGTGGGCTACATCCGGATCAGTTCCTTCACCGAACAGACGACCAACGGCGTCAAGAAGAGCTTCGAGGAACTCCATGCGGAAATCGGGCCGGAGAACATCCAGGGAATCGTGCTGGATCTGCGGAACAACCCGGGCGGCCTGCTGACGCAGGCCGTGGCGGTGGCTGATTTCTTCCTGGAGCGGGGGGTCATCGTCTCCACCCGGGGCCGCACCAACCAGACCCAGCAACAGTTCAACGCGAGCAGCGGAGACATCTCCGGCGGCCTCCCGATCGTCGTCCTGGTGAACGGCGGCTCGGCGAGCGCGTCCGAAATCGTGTCCGGCGCGCTCCAGGACCACGGCCGCGCAATCCTGATGGGGACCAAGACCTTCGGCAAGGGATCCGTCCAGACCGTCCTGCCGCTCGGTGAGCACGGGGCCATGCGCCTGACGACGGCGCGCTACTACACGCCCGAAGGGCGCTCGATCCAGTCGACCGGCGTCACGCCGGACATCGAGGTGCCGCTCGCGCGCATCGAGGTCCTGGAAACCGGCGCCGGCCGGAGCGAGGCCACGCTGCGGAATGCCCTCGAGAGCGAGAGCGAGGAAACGGATTCCGCCGAGGATCCGGCCAACGATCCGGAGGTCGCGGCCGTCGAGGAGGCCGATCCCTCGCTCGAGGACTACCAGCTGCAGCGGGCGCTCGACCTGCTCCGCGGGCTGGAGCTCTTCCGGCCGAAGGCGGCCTGAACCCGCCCCCACCCATGCCCGGCGATCTCTATCGTCCGGCGGTCGGAATCCTGCTGCTCAACCCGCTCGGCAAGGCGTTCGTCGGCCAGCGCATCGACACGGCCGACGCCTGGCAGCTGCCGCAGGGCGGGATCGACGCGGGCGAGGACCCGGAGGCCGCCGCGTTCCGCGAGCTCCGCGAGGAAACGGGGGTCGCGCAGGCGGAAGTCCTCGCCAGTTCGCGCGGCTGGCTCCGCTACGACCTCCCGGACGCGCTGACCGGCAACCTGTGGAAGGGGCGCTACCGGGGGCAGCGGCAGAAGTGGTTCGCGATGCGGCACACGGGTCCGGAATCGGAAATCGACATCGGCCCGGGCGGTGAATTCTCGGCGTGGCGCTGGGTGTCCCCGCACGAGCTGCCGCACCTGATCGTGCCCTTCAAGCGGGCGATGTACGTGGAACTGCTCGCCGAGTTCGCAGAGCTCCTGGATCGGCCTGCCGAAAACTGACCGGACACCCGCGCTCGCCGTCCCAGCCGCGGCCACATCCGGATCTTTGCCTTTTTTGGGCGCTGAACCCCTGGCGCCCTCACTCCGAGCGCCGCTACCTCGGGTTCTGCCGCGCGGGCGGCGATCCGGACGCTCGCCGCACCGCACTGCCGATGCGCCCGGCAAGGTCCGGGCCGAGGCGCAGCAACGGCGCGAACGTCAGTCCCGGTACGACGCGTCGATCCGGTCGAGCTTGCGCATCAGCGCCTGGAACTCGAGTTCGCCCGCCTCGGCCTCGGATTCCAGAAAGCGCGTGGTCTGCCTCGCCGAGTGCGCCACCACCTTCGGGTCGATGGCGTGCAGCCGGCCCGCCGCCATGGCGTCGAGCTGGACCTGGCAGGCGCGTTCCAGGCGGTAGAGCAGGATGAACGCCTCGGGGATGGTGCGGCCGACCGTGAGGATGCCGTGGTTGCGCAGGATCATCGCCTTGCTGTCACCGAGGTCGGCGAGCAGGCGTTCGCGTTCGTCGAGATCGAGGCTCGGCCCCTCGTACTCGTGATAGGCGGTCCGGCCGTGGAACCCGGTCGAGTACATGTGCACCTGGAGGAGGCCGTCCTCGAGCGCGGCGACAGCCATGCCGGCGCGGGTGTGGGTGTGCATGACGCACTTGTTGACCGAGTTCGCCATGTGGACGGCGGAGTGGATGACGAAACCGGCGCGGTTCACCGGATGGTTCGACTCGCCGACCACGTTCCCGTCGACATCGATCCGCACGAGGCTGGAGGCCGTGATCTCCTCGTAGTTGAAGCCGTAGGGATTGATGAGGAAGGTCGGGACCTCGCCGGGGATGCGCACCGTGAGGTGTCCGTAGATGAGCTCGGACCACCCGAAGTGCTCGACGAGCCGGTACGCGGCGGCGAGCTGGACCCGAAGCTCGCGCTCGACGGCTTCGGAATCCACGGAGCCGGCCTGCGCGGCGGAGAGGACGGCGCTCATGGGGGGCCTCCACTGGCCTGGGTGCGGCGCACCGGGCGCCGGGATCGCGATGGATCGATTGTAGTGAACCGCCGCCCGGCGGGTTGTCCCGGCGAAGGCGGTCAGGGGCCCCGGCGCCGGATCGTCCCGGGCGCGGCGTCTCGCGGGTGAGGGCGATCCCCGCCCGGCTTCAGTCGTCTCCGGCAGGAAGCGGCCGGGGCGGCCGCGACGAGCAGAGTTGCGCCTACGCGCTCACATGCGCACGCCTGTCCTTCAGCGTGGTCTCATTGCCCGTGGGTTCCGGGGGCGCCGTGCAGCCGTCGTCCGGCCTCCGCGGGCTGCTGGCCGTGTTCAGCCCGCTGCGGCGCGCCTCGCCGCCGCGACCTCGAGCGCACGGGCGGCGCGCTCGCGCGCCGCCTCGTCGGTTCCCGTGCCCGCCTCGCGAACGGCCTCCTCGGCCTCGGCCACCGCCCGGTCCGCCGCCTCCGTGTCGATCTCCGAGACCGGCACCGCCGCGTCCGCGAGGATGAGGCAATGTTCGGGCCCCGCCTCGGTGAATCCGCCGGTCACGAAGTAGCACTCGGGCTCGGCGTCGAACGTCGCGTGCACCTGCACGACGCCGGGCCGCAGCGACGACAGGACCGGCGCATGGTCCCGGAGCACGCCGAATTCCCCCTCGGACCCGGGCACGACCACCATCTCGGGCGTGGCCGCGAGCACCGTTGCCTCGGGCGTGATCAGCTCGAGGTCGATCAGCGGCGCGTCCGCCATGTCAGGCTGCCTCGGCCGCCATGCGCTTGGCCTTCTCCACCGCCTCCTCGATGGTGCCGACCATGTAGAAGGCCGCCTCGGGCAGGTGGTCGTACTCGCCGTCCACGAGGCCCTTGAAGCCCTTCACCGTGTCGGCCAGCTCCACGAACGTGCCGGGCGTGCCCGTGAAGACCTCGGCGACGTGGAATGGCTGCGAGAGGAAGCGCTGGATCTTGCGCGCCCGTTCGACGACCAGGCGGTCCTCTTCCGACAGCTCGTCCATGCCGAGAATGGCGATGATGTCGAGCAGCGACTTGTACTTCTGAAGCGTCTCCTGGACCCGTCTGGCCACGTCGTAATGCTCGTCGCCGAGAATCCGCGGGTCCAGGATCCGCGACGTGGAATCGAGCGGGTCGACCGCCGGGTAGATGCCCTGCTCGGCGATCTGCCGCGAGAGGACCGTGGTGGCGTCGAGGTGGCTGAACGACGTCGCCGGCGCCGGATCGGTCAGGTCGTCGGCCGGGACGTAGATCGCCTGCACGCTCGTGATCGAGCCCTTGCGGGTCGACGTGATGCGTTCCTGCAGGCCGCCCATGTCCGTCGCCAGGGTCGGCTGGTAGCCCACCGCGCTCGGAATCCGGCCGAGCAGGGCGGACACTTCCGAACCCGCCTGCGTGAACCGGAAGATGTTGTCGACGAAGAACAGCACGTCCTGCCCCTCGTCGTCGCGGAAGTACTCCGCCAGCGTCAGGCCGGTGAGGCCGACCCGGGCCCGGGCGCCGGGCGGCTCGTTCATCTGACCGTAGACCAGCGCCACCTTGGAGCCGGTGCCTTCGGGCGTGATGACGCCCGATTCCAGCATCTCGTGGTAGAGGTCGTTCCCCTCGCGCGTGCGCTCGCCCACGCCCGCGAAGACCGAGTAGCCGCCGTGGCCTTTCGCCACGTTGTTGATGAGCTCCATGATGATGACGGTCTTGCCGACCCCGGCGCCGCCGAACAGGCCGACCTTCCCGCCCTTGGCGTAGGGTGCGAGGAGGTCCACGACCTTGATGCCGGTCACCATGATCTCGGTTTCCGTCGACTGTTCGACGAAGGCCGGGGCCGGGCGGTGGATCGGGTAGGCCTTCTCGGTCTCCAGCGGCTTGCCTTCGTCGACCGGCTCGCCGACCACGTTCACGATCCTTCCCAGCGTCTCGAGGCCCACGGGAACCTGGATCGGCTCGCCCGCGTCGCGCACCTCCAGGCCGCGCACCAGGCCCTCCGTGGCGCCCATGGCCACGGACCGCACCGAGTGCTCGCCGAGGTGCTGGGCCACCTCGAGGACCAGACGGCCGCCCTCGCGGTCCACGTGGAGCGCGTTCAGGATCTCGGGCAGCTCGCCCGGGAAGTGAACATCGACAACCGGTCCCACCACCTGGGTGACGTGGCCGACATTTTCTGTCGTCATGCGGAGTGTCTCCCGAAGCCTGACCGGCTCCTACAGTGCTTCCGAGCCCGAGATGATCTCGATGAGCTCCTTGGTGATGGCCGCCTGGCGCTGGCGGTTGTACGACAGCTCCAGGCGGCCGATCATGTCGCCCGCGTTCCGGGTGGCATTCTCCATCGCCGTCATGCGCGCGCCGTGCTCGCCGGCCGCGCTCTCGAGGAACGCGCCATGGATCTGCACGGCGAGGTTGCGCGGGAGGAGCTCGGCGAGGAGCTCGTCCTCGCCGGGTTCGAACTCGTGCAGCGCGCCGACGGCCGGCGCCGCGGCCGGCTCGTCCGGCGCTTCCGATTCCGGCGCGGTGCGCGGAATGATCCCGGTCTCCGTGACCACTTGCGACATCGCCGAGCGGAACCGGTTGTAATGCATGGTGCACAGGTCGAAGCCGCCGTCGGCGAACAGGCCCAGGATCTCCTCGGCGACCGCCGCCGCCTCGGCGAAGGGCAGGTCGCGCCCGGGCGGCAGGAGCCGGCTGCCCACAATCCGCTCGCCGTGCGTGCGGCGCAGCATGTCGTAGCCCTTGCGCCCGACGCAGTAGATCTTCGCCTCGACCGAATCCTCGGCGAGCGCCACGAGCTTGCGCCGCACCGCCCGGACCACCCCTGTGTTGAAGGCGCCGCAAAGCCCGCGGTCCGCCGTGATGACCAGCAGCAGGGCCACCTTCCGGCTGCCGGTGCCGACCAGCAGCGGCGGGGCATCCTCGGGCGCGACCGTGCCGGCGAGCCGCGCCACCATCGCCTCCATCCCGGCGGCGTACGGGCGGGCGCGTTCGGCGCGCTCCTGGGACCGGCGCAGCTTCGAGGCGGCCACCATCTTCATGGCCTGCGTGATCTTCCGCGTCGAACGGACGCTGCTGATCCGCGTCCGGAGTTCCTTGAGGCTCGACATGGCCGGCGGCTTCTCGGGGTCCTAGCCGAAGCTCGCGACGAAGGAGTCGAGCGCGGCGCGGAGCTTGGCGTCAGTGTCCTCCGAGAGCTCGCCGCTGTCGCGGATCTCCGCCAGGAGGTCGCCGTGCTCGGCCCGCAGCAGGGCCAGGAACCCTTCCTCGAACCGCTGGATCTGGCCGGTCTCGATCGCGTCGCAGTAGCCGTTCACGCCCGCGAAGATCACGCAGACCTGCTCCTCGACGGACAGTGGCGCGTACTGCCCCTGCTTGAGCAGCTCGGTAAGACGGGCGCCCCGCTTGAGGAGGCGCTGGGTCGAGGCGTCGAGGTCGGAGCCGAACTGGGCAAACGCCGCCATCTCGCGGTACTGGGCGAGTTCGAGCTTGATGGTCCCCGCCACCTTCTTCATCGCCTTGACCTGGGCGGCGGAGCCGACCCGGCTCACGGAGATGCCGACGTTGATGGCCGGCCGGATGCCCTGATAGAAGAGATCGGTCTCGAGAAAGATCTGGCCGTCGGTGATCGAGATCACGTTGGTGGGAATGTAGGCGGACACGTCGTTCGCCTGGGTCTCGATGATCGGGAGCGCGGTCAGCGAGCCCCCGCCCTCCTCGTCGGACAGCTTGGCGGCCCGTTCCAGCAGCCGCGAATGCAGGTAGAACACGTCGCCCGGGTAGGCCTCCCGGCCCGGCGGGCGGCGCAGGAGCAGCGACATCTGGCGATAGGCCACCGCCTGCTTGGAGAGATCGTCGTAGATGATGAGGGCGTGCTGCCCGTTGTCGCGGAACCATTCGCCGATGGTGCAGCCGGTATAGGGGGCAAGGTACTGGAGCGGGGCGGGCTCCGACGCCGTCGCGGCCACGACGCAGGTGTAGTCCATGGCGCCCGCGTCCTGCAGGGTGCGCACGACCTGGGCGACCGTGGACCGCTTCTGGCCGATCGCGACGTAGATGCACTGGAGGCGCTTCTCGACGGGGCCGTGGGCGTTGATGTCCTTCTGGTTGATGATGGTGTCGACCGCGAGCGCGGTCTTCCCGGTCTGGCGGTCCCCGATGATGAGCTCGCGCTGGCCGCGGCCGATCGGGACCAGCGAATCGATGGCCTTGAGGCCGGTCTGCATCGGCTCGAAGACCGACTGCCGGGCAATGATGCCCGGCGCCCGGACGTCGACCGGGCGCCGTTCCGTGACCTCGATGTCGGAGCCGCCGTCGATCGGGTTGCCGAGGGCGTCGACCACCCGGCCGAGCATGCTCGGACCGACCGGCGCATCGACGATGCGCCCGGTGCGCTTGACGGTGTCGCCCTCGCGGATCGAGCGGTCGTCGCCGAAGATCACCACGCCGACGTTGTCGGCCTCGAGGTTGAGCGCCATCCCCACGATGCTGCCGGGGAATTCGACGAGCTCGCCGGCCATCACCTCGTCCAGGCCGTAGATGCGGGCAATGCCGTCTCCGACCGCGATCACCTCACCGACTTCGGCGACTTCGGCGCCGGTCTCGAAGTCCTCGATCTGCTGCTTGAGGATCGAGGAGATCTCGGATGCGCGAAGATCCATCTACGCGGCTCCCTTCATGGCATGGGCAAGCGACTGGAGTTGGGTGCGAAGCGAGCCGTCGACGCGGATTGAGCCCACCCGGACGACCAGGCCGCCCAGCAGATCCGGGACGACCTCGGTGCGGAGCGCCGCCCGGCGCCCCAGCGCGGCTGCCAGGGCATCCCGGATGCGGTCCGTGGTGGCGTCATCGAGATCGATCGCGGCCTCGGCCACCGCCTCGACCTCGCCCCGGCGCTCGGCCACCAGCGCCCGGAACCTGCGGACGATGGCCGGCAGGGCGCCCAGCCGGCGGTTGCGGGCCAGGACGCCGATGAAGTTCCGCACCAGCGGCTCCGCCCCCATCGCCTCGAGAACGGCCGCCATGGCGCGCGCCTGATCCGCCCGCGCCACCACGGGGCTGCGGATCAGGCGGCCGAGGTCGGGGCTGCCGGCCGTCAGGGCCAGGACCGCGCCCAGACCCTGCTCGGTCCGATCGAGCGCATCGCGTTCCGCCGCGATGGCAAACAGCGCAGACGCGTAGGGGGCTGCAAGGCTCGCGAGCCCCTCGGATGATTCAGCCAAGACCGAGTCCGGACGCATGGGTGGAATGGAACTATCGGCGTCCGGAGGGTGCGCACCGTGCGCAACGGTTTCGGACAGCCTCCGGCTAGGGACTTTTCGTAGCACAGGGCCGAATCACCTGCAACAGGAAAGAGCCGGCCACCGGGAGGGAGGGGCCCGGACCCGGGGCGGTCCCGGTGATCCGGCCCTGGCGGTTCCGCTAGGATGGGCCCGCCCCTCGGAGCCCCTGCCGGAACCTGTCGTGCCCGAAGCCTTTGTCTGCGACTCCGTCCGCACCCCCATCGGCCGATTCGGGGGCGCGCTCGCCAGCGTTCGTCCCGACGACCTGGCCGCGCACGTCATCCGCGTGCTCGTGGACCGCCACCCGCAACTCGACTGGGAAGCCCTCGACGACGTGGTGCTCGGCTGCGTGAACCAGGCCGGCGAGGACAACCGGAACGTGGCCCGGATGGCGCTGCTGCTGGCAGGGCTCCCGGATTCGGTGCCGGGAGCGACGGTCAACCGCCTCTGCGGGTCGGGGCTCGACGCGACGGCGCAGGCCGCCCGGTCGATCCGCACGGGCGAGCACGACCTCGTCCTCGCGGGCGGCGTCGAGAGCATGTCGCGCGCGCCCTTCGTCATGCCGAAGGCCGAGCACGCCTTCTCGCGGTCCGCCCGGATCGAGGACTCGACGATCGGATGGCGGTTCGTGAATCCCCAGATGGAGAAGCTCTACGGCACGGATTCGATGCCGGAGACCGCGGAAAACGTCGCCACCGACTACCAGGTGAGCCGGGCCGACCAAGACGCCTTCGCGCTCCGGTCGCAGCAGCGGGCTGCCCGCGCGATGGCGGAACGGCGCATGGCGTCGGAAATCGCCCCGGTTGAGGTCCCCCAGCGGCGCGGCGCGCCGGTCAGCGTCGCCGAGGACGAGCACCCGCGGCCCGGCACCAGCCTGGAGGGGCTCGCGAAGCTCCCGGCGCCGTTCCGGGACGGCGGCACGGTCACGGCCGGCAACGCGTCCGGGGTGAACGACGGCGCGTGCGCCCTCGTCCTCGCATCCGGCGCGGCGATCGAAACGCACGGGCTCACGCCGCTGGCACGGGTCGTCGGCGCCGCCGTTGCCGGCGTGCCGCCGCGGGTCATGGGCATGGGGCCGGCCACCGCCGTGCCGAAGCTGCTCCACCGGGCCGGCATCGGCCTCGGCGACGTCGATGTCATCGAGCTGAACGAGGCATTCGCCAGCCAGGCCCTCGCGTGCCTCCGCCAGCTCGGGCTCCCGGACGATGCCGAGCATGTCAATCCGAACGGCGGCGCCATCGCGTACGGCCACCCGCTCGGGATGTCGGGCGCGCGCCTCGCCATGACGGCGGCGCGCGAACTCGCGGCGCGGGGCGACCGGTACGCCCTGTGCACCATGTGTATCGGCGTCGGCCAGGGGATCGCACTGCTGCTCGAGCGCGCCTGAGACCCGCCGCAGTAACTGCCCCGGTGCGCCTCCGCGTCGATCGCGGAGCCTTGACCGCCTGCCGGGGCCTGTAGGCTCGGCAGGCCATCCGCGGGCGGCACCGGCAGCGTGTCAACTGTCCTCGCCCGGTCCGAACCTTTGGGGCTCGTAGCGTCTGCGGACCGTGGCCGGCCCGCGGTCGTCGCCTGATCGTCCAGCCGTTGCTATCGGGAAGTTCGCAACCCAGTGGCTCACTGGATTCTGCGGTCCACCCGACGACACGCGCGATATCAAACCGCGCCTACCACAGACCCAATTTGCCCGAAAAGGCATAGCCATATGAACACGTACGATAGACGCTGGTGCGTCAACGTGGTAGGAAAGTAAGTATACGGCAGTGCCGTTGCGTTCCGCTGCCCCGGAACTCGCAGGTTTCCGCACCCAATCAAGGGGTCTTCGTGGACCTGTGACCGGGCGGGCGAACGAAGCCGTCGCCGTTGGTCCAGCCAGGAGGGCTCCATGCGGAACACTCGTGAATCTGACGCTACCGGATCGCTTCATCCTGCGTGCGGCCAGCCGCCTGGAGGCGCGACGCGACGCCCCGGCTGGGCCCGGAGGTGCGGCGTCGGACCGATCGCCCTGGCCACGATCGTCGCACTCGGCAGCGGCCTACTCCGAGCCGGGCCCGCGACGGCCGTCGAGTTCAATGAGAACGGGTACCGGGGGAGCCTCGACACTATCCTCTCCCACGGCCTGACCATTCGGGTCGAGGAACGCGACGGCGTTCTGGCCGACGACGTCAACGGCAACGACGGCGATCTCAACTACGATCGCGGCGTCGTCAGCAACGCCTCGAAGGTGACCTCGGATCTCGACATCCGGACCGGCGACTTCGGCGCGTTCGTCCGGGCCACAGGTTTCCTCGACTTCGAAAATGAGAACGGCGATCGCGAGCGCACCCCGCTGAGCGAGGAGGCGAAGGAGCGCGTGGGCAGCGATGTCGAGATCCTCGACGCGTACGTCACCGCCGCATTCGACGCCGGCGACATGCCCATCGACGTCCGGCTGGGCCGGCACGTGCTGAACTGGGGGGAGAGCACCTTCATCCCGAACGGCATCAACGCCGTCAACCCCTTCGACGTGAGCAAGCTCAGGCTGCCGGGTTCGGAGCTCCGGGAAGCGCTGCTGCCCGCGGGGCTGGCCTCGGTGGCGGTCGCGCCGACCGACACCCTGTCGGTCGAAGGCTTCTACCAGTTTGACTGGGACGAGACCCGGATCGATCCGGTCGGGAGCTACTTCTCGAGCACCGACTACGCGGGACCGGGTGCGAGAAAGGCCGTCATTACCAACATTTATGAAGCCCTCCTGCCCGGCCAGCAGCAACTCTGGGACCGGGGGTTTGGATTCGGCCCGCTGACGGCGGCGATCAATGCGGACCTGGCCGCCTACACGGTGCCGAACCCGCTGACCGGGGAGTTGATCCCCGCGCCGCAACGCCCGCAGGCGGCATTCGATGAGGACTTCGCGAGCGTGCTGCGCGGCCCGGACCGCTCGCCCGACGCCTCCGGCCAGTGGGGCATGGCGGTGCGGTACCTTGCCGAGGAACTGAACGATACCGAGTTCGGCTTCTACCTCATCAACTACCACAGCCGGCTGCCCACGGTCGGCGCGCAGACCGCGGATGTCAGCAGCGTGCAGGCGGGGCTCTTCGCGGCCGACGCCATCGGCAGGCCGACTTCCACAACCGCAGCCACCGTGGGCGCTACCGCAAGCGCGGCCGCCGGGACCGAGATCGCCCGGCACGCCGCAGAGATCACGGAAAACGTCCAGCAGGCGGTTCAGGCCGGATTGCTACCGCCGGAGGATGCGGCAAGCACCATCCAAACGGGCATCAACGAGGTCAGACGAGCCGTCGCAGCTGAAGTCGAAGCGCAAGTAGGTGCGCAGGTCGGCGGAATCGCTGCTGCCCTGGCAATCGACCGGTACGGGAAGGGCGGCCGGTACTTCCTCGAGTACCCCGAGGACATCCGCCTCGTCGGCGTGAGCTTCAACACGGTGCTCGGCGCTTCCGGCTGGGCATTGCAGGGGGAGTACTCCCTGCGTGCCGACGCGCCGCTGCAGCGGGCCGAGCGGAAAGTCCTCGAGGACGGTCTCCGGCCGATCATCACGGCGCTGGGACTGGCTTCCGGCGCCCCGGAGCGTCTCCCCGGCTATCTCGCGGCCTACCAGCCGACGCAGGTGGAGGGCTACGTCAGGCGCGACGTGAGCCAGGTCCAGGCCACCGCAACCAAGGTCTTCGGACCCACCATGGGAGCGGACAGCCTCGCGTTCGTCATGGAAGCCGCGCTGATGCATGTCCACGACATGCCGGACCGGCGCATGACCCCAATCGAGAGTCCGGCGGGCGGCATCCTGCCGGCCCCGCCCCCGACCGCTCCCGACGACACGCCCCATGAAGCCGACGCGGACGCCACCTCGTGGGGGTACCGAATCGCAGCGCGTCTCGACTACAACAACGCGATCGGATCGGTCAATCTCTTCCCCTACATGCAGTTCCTGCACGATGTCGGCGGCAACAGCCCCGCACCTAGCGGCCCCTTCGTGGAGGGGCGGACTGCGCTTACGATCGGGATACGCGCCGACTATCTCAGCCGCTGGCAGGCCAACGTCGGCTTCACGCGGTACGCGGGCGACGGCAACGAGCTGCTCGATCGCGACTTCATCTCCGCCTCCGTCAAGTACTCGTTCTGAGAATCCGAGGCCATGAACGCCATGAATGACACGAGTTCGACCACGATTCGTCTGGGCGCTGCCCTCGTCCTCGGCTGCGTCCTCGCCGCCCCCGCCGCCGCCGAGATTCCGGCGGAAGAGATTGCGCGGCTCGGCGCCGACCTCACGCCGCTGGGCGGCGAGCGGGCCGGCAACGCCGCGGGCACCATCCCGGAGTGGACCGGCGGCATCACGGAGCCGCCGGCCGGCTACAGCGTCGGCGAGCATCACCGCGATCCGTACGCTGCCGATGCGCCGCTGTTCGTCATCGACGCCGGCAACCTGGATGAGCACCGCGACTTGCTCTCGATCGGACACCAGCGCCTGCTGGAGACGTATCCGAGTTTCAACATGCAGGTCTATCCCACCCGGCGGAGCGCCTCGGTTCCCCAACGGATCTACGACGCCACCCGGAACGTCGCCGCCACTGCCAAGCTGATCGACGATGGCAATGGCGTGGGTGATGCGGTGATCGGCATCCCGTTCCCGATTCCCGCCAACGGCCTGGAGGTGATCTGGAACCACCTGCTGCGCTACCGGGGCGAGTCGGTAGCGTGCGTCATCGGGCAGGCCGCCGTCACCCGCGGCGGCGACTTCACGCTGGTGAAGCAGAGCCTCGAGATCGAGCTGCGCTACTCGCTCCCGGACATGACGCTGGACGAACTCGGCAACACGATGATCCTGTTCAAGCAGGAAACGCTCGCGCCGGCCCGGCTCGCGGGCGATATCGTCCTGGTGCACGAGACCATGAACCAGTTCCGCGAGCCGCGGAACGCCTGGACCTACAACCCCGGTCAGCGCCGGGTACGGCGGGCGCCGAACATCGCCTACGACAACCCGGGCACGTCGGCCGACGGCCTGCGGACCGCGGACCAGTTCGACATGTTCAACGGGGCCGTGGACCGCTACGACTGGGAGCTTGTCGGCAAGCGCGAACTGTACGTCCCGTACAACTCGTACCGGCTGCACGGCGGCGACCTCGCCTTCACCGACATCCTCCACCCCTTGCACGTCAACCCGGAACTGCTGCGCTACGAGCTGCACCGGGTCTGGGTGGTGGAAGCCACGCTCAAGGAGGGCGCGACCCACATCTACAAGCGGCGCACCCTGTACGTCGACGAGGATTCGTGGCAGATCCTGGTCGGAGACATTTACGACAACCGGGACCAGCTCTGGCGGGTGTCGGAAGCCCACGTCGTCAACTACTACGAGAAGCCGCTGATGTGGTCGACGCTCGAGGTGCATACGGATCTTCAGGCCGGCCGCTACCTCGCCTTCGGCCTCGACAATGAGTTCCCGATGTGCACGTGGGACTCGGGCCTGACATCACGCGACTTCACGCCCGCGGCGCTGCGCCGCGCAGGTCGGCGGTGAACGCGGCACTCCACGGCTGAAACGACGGCTGCCTCGGCTGCCACCCCGAGGTGAGTCCATTCCGGTCCACCTGGACGCGTGAAGCGCGCGGCGTTTACGCCGGGGTCGTGACGCCCCCGTGCGTAGCGCCGCGGACGGGACCCCCACTTCCGGTCCGGGGCGCCCCGGCCCGCGCTCGTTCGCGGCGGCGGGCGGCGCACCTCGCGATCGCCGGCCTGCTGGCCTTCCTCGCGCCGGGGAGCGCGGGAGCCGAGACGGCCGTACAGGCGCCGCTCGCGATCGAATCCCTGCTGCTCGACGGCGCCGCGGTCGGCTCGCGGCTGGTGGTGGTGGGGGCACGTGGCCACGTGCTGGTATCCACCGACGACGGCGCCAGCTGGACGCAGGCCGAGGTGCCCACCCGCGTCCTGCTCACGGCGGTCCACATGCACGACGCGCGCACGGGCTGGGCCGTGGGACACGACGCGGTGATCCTCCGGACCGGCGACGGCGGCGCGACCTGGTCGATGGTGCACCAGGCGCCGGAGGAGGAACTCCCCCTGCTCGACGTCTGGTTTCGCGATGCGGACACCGGCTTCGCGGTCGGGGCCTACGGCTACTTCCTAGCGACCGAGGATGGCGGCGAGACCTGGACCCCGCGGACCATCAGCGCGAACGACTTCCACCTGAACGCGCTGGTGCCCGCGGCGGGACCGGCGACTGATTCGTCGCGGCCGCCGTCGCAACGCCTGTTCATCGCCGCGGAAGCCGGGGTCGCCTACCGCTCCGACGACGGCGGCGCGACCTGGCGCGAACTGTCCTCGCCCTATACCGGCTCGTGGTTCGGCGGGCTGGCGCTCGACGAGGACCAGGTGCTGCTGGCGGGGCTCAGGGGCCATCTGTTCCGCTCGGCGGACGGCGGCGAAACCTGGACGGAGGTGACCACCCACACCCGGGCAACCCTGACCGGAGCCGTCCGGCTCCCGTCCGGCCGGATCGTCGTGACCGGCCTGGAAGGGAGCGTGCTCACCAGCGACGACGGCGGACTGAGCGTGGCCGGCCACAGGCTGGCGTCGCGTGCCGGGATCTCGGCAGCCCTGCCGCTCGCCGACGGCGGCGTGCTGCTGGTCGGAGAATTCGGCGTCCGGCGCTGGCCGGGCGCCGACTAGCGCCCCGGTGGAGGCCATGTCCGTCCGCTCGCCGCATGGGCGAAGGCACCGCCGGACGCGCCGCGCGTGCGCCGGGATGACGACGGGCACCGCCGGCAGGGCGAGCCCGTGACGGAGCGCATCGAACGGCTCCTGTTCGCCCGCCGCCCGCTTGTGCTCGCGGCGTTCGCGCTCGTCACCATCGCGATGGGATGGTCCGCGACGGGGCTCCGCGTGGATGCCGGCTTCACCAAGCTGGTGCCCGTCGAGCACGAGTACATGCAGACCTTCCTCGAGTACCGGGAGGAGTTCGGCGGCGCCGACCGCGTCCTGATCGCGGTGATGGCGCGCGACGGCGACATGTTCACGCCCGGGTTCTTCGAGGCGCTCCGGCAGGTGACCGATGCGACGTTCTTCCTGCCAGGCGTCGACCGGACCCAGGTGTTCTCGATCCTCACGCCGAACGTGCGGTTCATCGAGGTGGTGGAGGATGGCGTCGCGGCCGGGAACGTGCTGCCGGTGGACTTCGAGCCCACCGACGCGGGCTTCGCCCGGGTGCGGGAGAACATCATCAAGGCCGGCCTCGTCGGACGCCTGGTGGCCAACGACTTCACCGGCGCGATCGTGGCCGCCAAGCTGCAGGAGTTCCACCCCAACACCGGCGAGCGGCTCGACTACATCGAGGTCGCGGGCGAGCTGGAACGCATCCGCCAGACGGTCACTGCGGACGGGGAGGTGGACGTGCACGTCGACCTGCACGTCATCGGGTTCGCCAAGGTGGTGGGCGACATCGCGGCGGGTGCCACCCGGGTGGTCGCGTTCTTCGGGATCGCGGTCCTGATCACCGCGCTGTTCGTCTACGCCTACACCCGGTCGCTCCGACTGACGATACCGCCGCTCGCCTGTTCCCTGGTCGCGGTGGTCTGGCAGCTCGGCGGCGTCACGGCGCTGGGTTTCGGCGTCGATCCGATGTCCATCCTGGTGCCGTTCCTCGTGTTCGCGATCGGCGTGAGCCACGGGGTCCAGATGGTGAGCGCGATGCGCGCGGAGGAAGCGGGCGGCGCCACCGCTCTCGCGGCCGCGCGGGCGAGCGTCCGCCGCCTCCTGCTGCCGGGCGCGGTCGCGCTGGCCTCGGATTCGGTGGGCTTCATCACCATCTCGTTCATCGAGGTCCAGGTCATGAAGGAGATCGCCATGACGGCGAGCCTCGGCGTGGCGGCGATCATCCTCACCAACTTGGCGCTGCTGCCGGTGCTGCTCTCGTACTTCGAGGCGAGCGACGCGCAGCGCCGTGCGACCCGCGAGCGCGACGACCTGCTGCAGCCGGTATGGTCGCGGATGGCGCGTCTCGCACACCGGGGCCCCGCCGCCGCCGTCATTGGCGTGGCCCTGATGCTCCTGGCCGCCGGCGCGTACGTGGCACCCGAGGTACGGATTGGCGACGAGCACCAGGGCGTACCGGAGCTGCGGGCCGAGTCCGTCTACAACCTCGATTCGGCCGTGATCACGGAACGCTTCGACATCGGTGTGGATGTCCTGACGGTGATCGTGGAGACGGTGGCGGAGGGCTGCATCGACTACGACGTGATGCGCGCCATCGACGCCTTCGAATGGCACGTCCGCAACGTGGAGGGCGTTCAGTCGGTGCGCGGGCTCGCCGGCACCATGAGCAGCATCAACGCGATGTGGAACGAGGGCAGCCTCAAGTGGCGCACCCTCCCCCGCAATCGTTACATGATCGTGCAGTCCGTCTCCCCGGTGCCGACGAGCAGCGGGCTGCTGAACCTCGACTGCAGCGTCATGCCGGTGTCGATCTACACGACCGACCACAAGGCCGAGACCATCGAGCGCGTGGTCGACGCGGTGAAGGCATTCGACGCCGCGATTCCGGACGACCGCATCGCGTTCCGGCTCGCTTCCGGCAACGTCGGGGTGATGGCGGCGACCAACGAAGAGGTGGCAGCGTCGCAGTTCCCGATCCTCGCCTACGTGTACGCCGCAGTCATCGTCCTGTGCCTGCTTTCCTTCCGCTCGGCGTCGGCGACCGTGTGCATCATTGCGCCGCTCGCGGTGGTCTCCCTGCTCGCCTACGCCCTCATGGGGCTGCTCGAGATCGGACTCAAGGTGTCCACCCTGCCGGTCGTGGCGCTCGGGGCGGGGATCGGGGTGGACTACGGCATCTACATCTACGGGCGGCTCCGCACCCTGCTCGCGGAGGGCCTCGACTTCGCCACGGCCTACGAGCGGACGCTGGCGACCACCGGCGCGGGGGTCGTGCTCACCGCCCTCACCCTGGCCGTCGGGGTCGCGACGTGGATCGTCGCGCCGCTGAAGTTCCAGGCCGATGTGGGCACGGTGCTGACGTTCATGTTCCTGGTCAACATGATCGGGGCGGTCGTCCTGCTGCCGGCCCTGGGCGCCTGGCTGGTCAGGCCGGGCAAGACGAAGACTCCCTGACGGCCCCGGGCCGCGGTCGGGGCACCGGTCACGACACGGCGCTGGGATTCGCGGGAGTTCCGGGGCCGCCGTCTGCGCTCAAGACAGCCGAAGGGCGGTCAGGACAGGCCGAACTCCTCGAAGAAGTCGTTGCCCTTGTCGTCGATCACCACGAACGCGGGGAAATCCTCCACCTGGATGCGCCACACGGCTTCCATGCCGAGCTCCTCGTAGGCGAGGCATTCGACCTGCTTGATGTTCCGTGCGGCCAGCTCCGCGCCGGGCCCCCCGATCGAGCCCAGGTAGAAACCGCCGTGGGTGCGGCACGCGTCGACGACCGCGCGTGAGCGGTTGCCCTTGGCGAGCATGATCAGGCTGCCCCCCGCGGCCTGGAACTGGTCGACGTAGCTGTCCATCCGCCCGGCCGTCGTCGGACCGAACGACCCGGTCGGAAGGCCGGCCGGCGTCTTGGCGGGTCCGGCGTAGTAGACCGGGTGGTCCCGGATGTAGTCGGGCAGCGCCCCCTCTTGCTCCAGGTGTTCCTTCAGCATCCCGTGCGCGAGGTCGCGCGCGACCACCATCGGACCGGACAGCGACAGCCGGGTCCGCACCGGGTGCCTGGAGAGCTCGGCCCGGATCTCGCGCATCGGCCGGTTGAGGTCGATCTCGACCGCCTCGCCTTCGAGCTCCTCGCTCCCGACTTCGGGAAGGAACCGCGCGGGATTCCGTTCCAGCTCCTCCAGGAACACGCCTTCCGCCGTGATCCTGGCGCGCGCCTGGCGGTCCGCGCCGCAGCTCACCCCGACGCCGATGGGCAGGCTGGCACCGTGGCGCGGAAGCCGGATGACCCGGACATCGTGGCAGAAATACCGGCCGCCGAACTGGGCGCCGATGCCGAAGGACCGGGTCATCTCGAGCACCGCCTGCTCCATGTCGCGGTCCCGGAACGCGCGGCCCTCCGGGCTGCCGTCGGCCGGCAGGTCGTCGAGCTCCCGGCAGCTTGCCAGCTTGAGGGTCTTCATGGTCATTTCCGCCGACAGCCCGCCGATGACCACGGCCAGGTGGTACGGCGGGCAGGCCGCGGTCCCGATCGAGCGGATCGGCTCCTCCAGGAACTCGAGCAGCCGGCCGGTCCGCAGGACGGACGGCAAGGCCTGGTAGAAGAACGACTTGTTCGCGGAGCCCCCGCCCTTGGCGATGAACAGGAACTCGAACGCATCGCCGGCGTCGGCGTACAGATCGATCTGCGCGGGCAGGTTGGTGCGGGTGTTCACCTCCTCGTGCATCGTGAGCGGCGCCAGCTGGCTGTAGCGCAGGCTGGTCTCCGTGTAGGCCCGGTAGATGCCGCGGGACAGCGCCTCCCGGTCCTCGCCCCCGGTCCAGACCTGCTCGCCCTTGTGGCCGACCACGATCGCGGTGCCGGTGTCCTGGCACATGGGCAGGACGCCGCCTGCCGCGGTGTTCGCGTTCTTGAGGAGCGTCAGCGCGACGTAGCGGTCGTTCGCCGATGCGGACGGGTCATCGAGGATGGCGCGGAGCTGCGCGAGATGGGACGGGCGGAGATAGTGCGAGATGTCCTGAAACGCCGTGAACGCGAGGAGCTCCAGGGCGGCCGGGTCGACCGCGAGGGCAGGCCGCCCGCGGAGCGTCGACGCCTCCACGTGGTCACCTGTCAGCTTGCGGTATGCGGTCGTATCGGCGGCGCGCGGGAACACCGCCGAGTAACGGAAGTCGGTCACGCCGGATCCCTGTCCTCTCTTCGCGACGGCGGCATGCCCCGGCGCGTCCGGAACGCCTCGAGCGAGACGACGCCGTCCGCATGGCCGGTCGACGGTGCCGCGGCGGCGTCACCGGCCGGCGCCCCCGCGTCATCGTGTCCGGTCGCCGGGTCGGCAGGTGCTTCCGGCTTCGGCGCTTCCGGCGCGAACCGGACCGCGAACCGGGCCGCGGGATCCATGAACGCGGTCATCGCGACGAACGGCACGGTCAGGTTCGCCGGCACGCCGTCGAACGCGAGACCGACCCGGAACTGCTCCGCCTCGACCTCCAGGCCGGAGAACTGGTGCTGGAGGACGATGGTCATCCGTTCGGGATACCGGTTCCGCAGGAAGTCCGGAATCGCCACGCCATGGGCGGTGGTGTCGAACTCGATGTAGAAGTGATGGTCACCCGGCAAGCCTTCTTCCGCGACACGTTCCAGGGCACTGCGCGCAACCCCCCGCATCGCCTGCAGGGTGAGCGATTCGTAGTCGATGAGCCGGGAAATCTGCGGGGGGCGATCGGTCACAGGCGCACACGGGCTACACGGCTGCGTCACGGGGGAGGGCTTCGATGGGGGCTTCTGTTGCCGGGTGCCCCCGAACCCCGCCCTACCGTGTGAAGCGGAAGGGACTTGGAACTGTCGTTCCTCTCACTGGTTAGGCAGCGAGAGCAACCTCACGACTGTTGTCGTTGGCAGTTTTAAGTTCGGTCCGTCACGGCGGTACCATGCCGGGCGAAGGCCCCCATCTTTCAGCGGTTGTCGATCCTGGATCGCCCCCGTGGCCGACCGCGTGACCGGTCGGAAAACTGGTGGAGGCGCCGGGCACTGCCCCCGGGTCCAACACGCCTATTGCATGAGACGTTTATCGCCATAGCCAGCCGAAGCCAGCACCCACAAGATAGGCGCGTACCGCTTGGCGGGCAATGTGGCCCCAGGGGGGCCGGTGCCGCCGGGAGCCGGTGCCGTACGGCTCTTCGATGTCGCGCCTCGGAAATCTTACGATCGCGGATCCTGCAGGCTCCATTGACTCCGCCCACTGGGTAGACTTGCAACATGCCGTCACCAGCAGAACAACCCCGGGAAAATCCCGAGAACCCGATCGACATCGACCCCGAATGGCGCGCGGAGTTCGACGCGGCCGCCGCGCGGCCGTTGGAACAGCATCTGCGGTACGGGTTCGTGAAGACCTACAAACCGGTCCTCGACGATGCTTCGTACCGGGCCTTCGACACAATGGAGGCTTACCGGGCATGGTGTGAAGCGCACCTGCCGGCATGGCTGGGCTATGGCCGTTGACTACCGGCAGCTCGAAGAGTTGCGAGACGCCTGTGCGCGCCACGGCGTCGCGTACCTGGTCATTGGCAAGAGCGGAGCGCTCCTGCACGGGTTCCCGGACACCACCCAGGATGCGGACCTGTTCATCCGCAAGACTCCGGACAACGGCCGCGCGCTGGTGCGAGCGCTACGCGAACTGCAGTTCCGATTGAGCGATCAGGAAGCGAAAGAGATCGAACAGGGCAAGGATTTCGTCCAACTGAAAAACGGGCCGTTTGATATCGACCTGGTGTACGCCCCTGACGGCATCGAGCGCTTCGAGGATGCCTGGACACGCGGCATCGACGTCGACGGCATCGCCGTCTGTTCCCTCGACGACATCATCGCAAGCAAGCAGGCCGCGAACCGCGTGAAAGATCGCGAAACCTTGCCCAGGCTCATCGCGTTCCGGGACTACCTGCGCCGGCACCACAGCCAGCGAAAACCACTCGGTGCCCTGCCGGCCAACCGGCCGTGACGCCGACATCGAAGCCTGCAGCGATAAGCCGCTTGACAAGATGCCGCTGGCGCCTGAAGCGCTACCGCTGAAGCCGCGCCTGCGGGACAAAGCCAAAGGTGACCGACCCCGCATGGCGGCAATGGTCGCGCAGTGCGCCTAGGTCTGCGGCACTGGCCAGTTCAAATCCAAATACAGCCTGAAGCCAGCGCTAAAGGCACCCTGATGCGAACCCGTCGGGGCGGCCTTCGGCCACGTGATGGGTGCGTGCCCAGCCTCCAATTGGCGATACCAACATTGGGCCGCCTAATCGTCCGCATTGAGGTCGGCCGTCAGCCTGTCGACGCCGCCGACCGTGACCAGGTCGCCGCGGCGGGCGGCCTCCATCGCTGCGATGGTCTCCTCGTTTGGCACCAGCGGCTCGAAGGGCAAGCGCTTCTCGGCCGCAATCCGCACCATCATCAGGCGGAAGGCATCAGACACGGTGAGGCCGATCGCGCTCAGAACATCGGCAGCCTCATTCTTGGTCTTTTCGTCAATGCGGGCTCGAACAACGGTGCGCATGCGCCAATCCCCTTTAGTGAGCTACAATGTAGCTCATTTCGGCGCACTGAGTCCATGCGGTCAGTGGCGGCGTCCCCGGCGCGCACGGATCGCGAGAGGTCGCCGCACAACCAGACTTGGTGAGGGCCCTGAACCGGGGCAGATACCGTCAGGCCGCCAAGGTCGCGACGTCGTAGATCGGGATGCGCGCGTCACGAGTGACGAGAATCAAACCCTCACATTGGACCTGCTCGATAAGCACCCGATCGAACGGGTCTCAATGGTGCAGGGGAAGTTCATTCGCACGCTCGGCGTGCCCGAAGGTGATGGCAGCAACTCGGAGTCCGGCATGGGCGGAGCCTCGAGCTTCCCATGTGTCGGCTAGAGGGCGAATTCCCAGCCGCTCGCCGCGCTTCCAGACATTTCCTCGCGTGGGGCTTCCACGGCCGTGCGAGCAGTTGGATTCAAGCGTTCGGGCTCGGAAAGAACCCGAAGCAGGACGTGGGTGTCCAGGAGCGGGCGGGCCGTCAGTTCTCTTGTTCGGGGAAGACGACGGAACCCTCGAACTGCTCGGTCACCGCCGACGGTGTCTCGTCGAAGTCCGGGGCGATCCGGATTTTCCCCCGCATGGTCCCGAGCCGGCGCCGTGTCGGCCCCGGGCGATACGGCTCGAGCCGCAGCCATGGCTCGCCGGCCTTGGCGATGACAATTTCCTCGCCTTCCCACGCCAGCCGGCCAAGCCTCGTGAGCTGCGATTGCGCCTCGTGCAGGTCGACCTTCACCAGTCTCTCCATGTCGATTTAGCCAGGTTGGATGAAGCCTAGGCTATCGGACCGCCCTGTCGAAAAGCATGACGAATCCCCGAGGATTATGCCGGCAATTGCCAAGCGGCATCCGCCTGACGTCCGCGTCCTCCAATTCGTCGCCAGGGAGACCAGCGATGGGCACGGGGGAGCCCCGGACCATTGCGCGGCCCGCAACATGCGAGCCAACGCGAACCCGCGAGGGCCTTCCCGGAAATCCCCTACTGAAGCACGGGACTCCTGGATGAACCCGAGACCCGAAGCCGCAGCAGGTTGAGCACGCTGATCACCGCGTATTCGCGGACACGGCGACGGTCGCCGGGCAGGCGCACCCACATCGCCTCGGCGGTCTCACCGTGCGCAAGCCCGAGAAACACGGTGCCGGGGGGATGGCCCTCCTGCTCGGCCGGCCCGGCAACGCCGGTCGTCGCGATCCCGACGTCCGCGCTGAGATGCTCCCTAACCCCGGTTGCCATCGCCTTTGCCGCATCGGCCGTGACCACGGGTCCGTTGGGCACGCCGAGGACATTGAACTTCACGTCACTTGCATAGGACACCACTGCGCCGCGGAAGACATCGCTCGCCCCGGGTACCGCCGTGAGCCGCGCCCCGACCAGGCCGCCCGTGACCGATTCGGCGACTGCGAGGGTGAGCCCGCGCTCGCGGAGAAGGTCGAGGACCACCGACTCCATGGTTTGTTCGTCGATGGCGAAGATCGCTTCGCCGACGATGGCGCGGACGTTCGTTTCCTCGGCGGCGATGAGCGCTTCTGCGGCTGCCCGGTCCTTCGCTTTGGCGGTAATGCGGATCTTGAGGCCTTCGATACCGCTGGCCTGGAAGGCGATCGTGGGATTGCCGTCCCGGTCGAGCACGTCGATCCGCTCCGCCAGCAGCTCGGCAAGGCGTGATTCGGTCTCGCCCCAGCTCTTGAGCACCCGGCTCTTGATCACCGCCGTCACGCCTGCCCGCTGCTGGAGATCCGGGAGAATCGTCCCCTCCATCATCTCGCGCATCTCGAACGGCACCCCGGGCACCGCGTAGATCACCTGCTTCCCGAGCGGGCAGACGAGCCCCGGGGCGGTACCCGGCATCTGGGGAATGAACGCGGCGCCAACGGGACAGTCCGCCTGCCGGAGATTGTTCTCGGTGAAACGGCGTCCGCGGGCCTCGAACCCGCGACGGATCTTCTCCCCCATCGCCTGGTCGCGTTCCAGCGCCACGCCCATCACTTCGGCGACGGCCTCGCGCGTGATGTCGTCCTGGGTCGGCCCCAGCCCGCCGCACAGGATGACGGCGTCGCTCCGCGCGAGCGCGCGCCGGATCGTGTCCACGATCCGTGCCCGGTTGTCCCCGACCTTTACCTGGAAGTGGGAATCAATCCCGGCCAGGGCAAGCTGCTCACCCATCCACGACGAGTTCGTGTCGACGATCTGTCCGAGCAGCAGCTCGGTCCCGACTGCGACGATTTCGCAACGCATGCCTCTGCGCCCCCGTGACGACGGCTACTGCCGCGGCGCGCAATCCTACCTGCCGGAGCCCGGGCCCGTGGTCTCGACGCCAAGCGACACCCAGCCAGCATGTTGGACACGTGCCTCCCATGGGCACGCTACGCGGCTGACGGGACAATGAGCCGTCCCCGCAACTGCCAGCCCGGGGGCCCCGCCCGGCCAGACCATCGCGTGACCGTGTGCGCAGTAGGCTCCGTCACGACTCCGCAGCGGCCAGACCGGCTAAGGGAAATCGGCCCAGCGTCGCCGGTCGGCGCGACCATGGCCACGGAACCGTCTGCCGGGTTTCGCGTGATCAAGGAGGCCCAGCGCCGCACGGTCGGGGGCCGACAGCTTCCACTATGTCTGCCCGGCAAGAAATCGCTTACAATTTTCGATGACGTCCGACCGGGGAGACAGATGATGACGGTAACGGCTGTTCGCGAATTTCGTGGGGCTTCATTGCGCGACCGCGTCAGCGAGGCCGAATGGCAGACCCGCGTTGACCTGGCCGCGGGCTATCGGCTCGCCCATCTCTACGGCTGGGCGACCTCGTTGATCTACAACCACATCTCGGCCCGGATCCCGGGTGCTGACCATCATTTCCTGCTGAATCCCTTCGGCCTGCGATGGGACGAGATCACGGCGTCCAATCTCGTGAAGATCGATCTCGACGGCACCATTCTCGACGACACCCCGCACGAAATTAACAGCGCCGGATACACCATCCACAGCGCGATTCATGCCGCGCGCGAGGACGCGATGTGCGTCCTGCACACCCACACCGAGTCGGGCATGGCGGTTTCCGCACTGGAGGACGGCGTCACCTTCACCAACCAGGATTCGATGATGTTCTACGGTCGCGTCGCGTACCACGACTTCGAGGGCCTCGCCTTCGACCTGTCGGAACGCGAACGGCTGGTCAACGACTTGGGCGACAAGAAGGTCATGGTCCTCCGCAACCACGGACTGCTGACCACGGGCGTATCGGTCGCCGACGCGTGGGTTCAGATGTTCTATCTCGAGAAGGTGTGCTCGACGCAGCTCGCCCTGCAGGCGGCGACGGCGGCCGGCGGTGCGATCCGACACCCGTCAGAGGAGGTCTGCGAACGGACGGTCCAGCAGTACGGGAATCAGGGATGCGGCGAGCGCGAATGGCCGGGACTGCTTCGCCAGCTCGATCAGGAGGGAATCGACTACCAGCGGTAGGGGCGCCCCCGGCCGAGCTCGCCGGATGTGACCATGTGCATGTCAGCTGTCGTTTGATCGGGGCCCAGCAGGCGGTCAAATGACACTGCGTGCCCGTCCAGGCAATAGGAAGGCGGACTGCTCGCAGTCCTCCGCCCCGCCAGTATTGTGGGCAACTGCTCGACACGCCCCGGTATCTGCACACTCGCGGCTGCCTTGATTTTTCCTCGCCGACACGGCCCCCTGGAGTCCCAGTGTTCCGATGGCAGGAGTAGGCCAAGGATTGGGCGGTGTCACACGTTTCCAATGCGTAGTTGTGTAAACCGATTCAGCACCTGTCTACGCAACGCGGGTGCTGGCGCCGGCAGGGTCGGCAGGCGTGCGATGCGACCTCACGGCCACCGTTTTATTGTACGCCATAATGGCGCATAGAATGGTTACCCATGAACGCGGGAGATCGGCGAATGGCTGAAGCAGCAGAATCAAGGCGCGCGCGCGTTCATCTGCGCGTTGACGCCAGGAGCAAGCGCACGCTGGAGCGGGCGGCGGCCTATGAGGACACCACGGTCAGCCGGTTCGTGGTACGCAACGCCGTCGCGGCGGCGGAGCGGGTGATCGAGGCGCACGAGAGGGTCGTCCTTCCGGCGACCGACTGGGACGCGTTCCACGATGCCTTGCTCCGCCCGCCCGAGCCGAACACGGCGCTGCGGAGAGCAGCCCGTCGCTACCGCGATCGCATCCGTGGATGAACCACAGATTACCGTCGAGCCGCTCGGCCCTCGTCACGACCGTGCGTCGTTCTCGTGTGGAGAACCTGCACTGGACAACTACATCCGTCAGCAGGCCTCTCGGGACGCCCGGCGGCGGATCGCTCAGGTCTTCGTTGCGGCAGGGGACGTTCCTGGAGAGATCATCGGCTACTACACGCTCAGCGCGGCTAGCTTCGAGAAGGACCGATTGCCGACGGAGCTGGCGCGGCGCCTCCCGCACTATCCGGTGCCAGCGGTCGTAATCGGGCGTCTGGCAGTCGACCAGGGGCACCAGGGGCGCGGGCTTGGCGAAACCCTGCTGCTGGACGCGATCCGTCGAATCGTCAGGGCGAGTGACGCGGTCGGTGTTTACGCGGTCATCGTCGATGCGAAGAACGACCACGTTCTCGCCTTCTGTGAGCGCTACGGGTTCAAGTCCTTTCCGTCCACGGCCCGGCGCCTGTTCCTGCCGCTCCGAATCTTCGAGAGGCTCGGCCTGTAAGTCGACGGGCCATGGTGGAAGCGCGGCCGCGAACTGGAGCGTTCACAATCCGGCAGGATTTCACCGGAAGCAGGTCGGTCCAGTCCGTCCGTCAGCCATCGTCCCAAGACCGCCGGTAAGTTGCGAGAAACACTGCAGGGATGATCCCGGAGATGCCGGAAGCAGACGTGTACGCCGATCCGGGTCTCACCGTCGAGCCCGCTCACTCCGCCGGCCTGCCCCCAGGCCAGACCGGATTGCGGGCCAAGTCCGGCCACGCGATCGGCGCCCGGCAGGACGCTGCCGCTGCATCCGGCTCCAAGGACGAATCCCAGTCGGCAGCGATGTAGCGATGGCCGGTCGCATCGTCGCCCGCCTGCGCGCACAGCCAGACGATCGGCGGCACCATCGCCGACGGGGCGATCAGCGTCTGCCGATCGAAGCCCGATTCCTCGGGCACCATCGGCGTGTCCGCCGGCCCGCCGGGCACCACGACATTCACTGTGACCCCGGTGCCGGCGAATTCCTCCGCGTGGCCCGCCGACATGGCTTCCATTCCGGCCTTGGCGGGGCCGTAGGGATGGAACCTCGTGCGCAGCATCGTGAAGAAGCTGGTGGTGACGTTCACGATCCGGCCCCAGCCCGCCGCCAGCATCCCGTCGATCGCCGCCCGGGTCATGTACCACGCCCCCGAGTAGTTCGTGGCGGTGAACCGGTCCCACATCTCTGGGGAAATTTCCTGAATGTCGATCAGCCTGGCCATGTGGTCGCGCCGGATCACGCTCATCCCCATTGCGCCGTTGTTGATCAGGATGTCTGGACCACCGAGCCGCGCCCGGGTGCGGGAAATCGCTTCTGCACAGTCTTCGTACCGCGAGATGTCCGTGCGGAACGTTGCCAACCGGGCGGCCAGACCCCGTTCCGAGCATTCGTCTTTCAGGGACTCGAGGCGGCGATCGTCGATATCCAACGCCGTCACCGCCGCCCCTTCCCGGAGCAACGCGAACACCAGTTCCCGGCCGAATCCTCCCGCCGCTCCCGTGATCGCAGCGGTCTTGCCGGCAAGCCGGCCTCGTTCAGGATCTGCCATTGGTCGGCCCTCTCAGTTCAGTCCCTTGTCCCGTCGGACGCGTGCAAGCGTGCTGAGCGTAGCCAGCAGCAGCGCATCGCGTTCGCCGGCGAGCGCGGCCGGGTCGCGGCCTTCCATCGCGGTATCGACCAGCACCTTGAGACGGGCCCGGACCGCCGGGGAGAAATCCACGGGCTCGAGATCGTTCATCCAGTGCTGCAGGGCATCGCCCAGGTGATCAAGAAAATGCGCGTAACCGCCGACCCCTCCGGCCAGGTGGCAGATCTCGAAGGGCCCCATCACACCGAGCCGGAGCCCGGGCCCATACTTCACGGCGATGTCGACGTCTTCCACGCTTGCCAGCCCCGAGAGCACGGCTGCAGCGCATTCGCGCCGCAGCGCGGCCTGCAGCCGGTTGACCAGGTGGCCGGGAACCTCGTGGTTGAGCCGGATCGCCTTCTTTCCTTGCGCGTTGTAGAAGTCGACCGCCCAGTTCACCACGCTCGGGTCCGTTTCGGCACCGCCGAGCACTTCCACGAGCGGGATCAGGTGGGGCGGATTGAACGGGTGCCCCACCACGAACCGGGCAGCGTTCGCGCAGCCGGCCTGCAATTTCGACATGAGCAGACCGGAGGTGGAGCTCGCGAGCACGGCATTCGCCGGCAGGGCGGCGTCGATCTCCCCGTACAGCGATTGCTTCAGCTCGAGCTCTTCCGGGGCGCTCTCCTGCACGAACTCGGCGTCGGCCAGCGCTCCGGCGGGGTCGGCATGGAACTGCAGACGTCCCGGGTCGGCGTCGGCGACAACCAGGCCAAGCTCCTCGAGAACCGGCCAGGCCCCGCTGACGGTTGCTCGGAGGGATTGCTCCGCGCCGGTGGCCGGGTCCCACGCCCGGACCTCCATCCCGCGCCCCAGGAAATAGGCGGCCCAGGAGGCCCCTATCGTCCCGGCGCCGATGATGCTCACGCGACGGATCGCTGACGGTTCAGGCAGGTTCATGGGCTCGCTCTCCTGACGATGGACAGTCCGTTCCGGGCCTGCATAGCAGCCCACAGGCTAATGCGTGCTGCCGCCCTGCCCGTCGTCCCGGTCTCGGCATCTTGCGGGGACCGTCGAGTCCGCGCGCGCCCGAGCGCCTCGGGCGGCCAGTGCGAACAGGCCCCACGTGGCGTGCTCAGCCGGCGGGCTGACCACGGGTCGAAACGGCAGAATCGGGAGGTGCACCGGCGCGGTGGCGGCTGGCCGGTGCCGGACGTTCGGCACGGCACCGATGCGACCGACGGCCGGCGGGGGACCCGGGCAGCTTCAGGCGCCGAAAAGACGACTGATAAAGCGTCCGGGCATGAGCGCGAACGCGCCCGCAGCCAGGAGTCCTGCCATCGTGCCGACCATGAAGCCCGCATGCATTCGCACCCAGCCCCTACGGATGGAGAAGAGCGCGACCGCCATGGATATCAGCGTCCACACCGTGAGCCCGTGGATCCAGCTGAACCGGCCCGCATTGAGTTCCCGGATCGAGAACGAGGACAGCGTCACGAACGCCATGGCCGCGATCCATATCCAGCCGACGACGCGATGACGTGGCGTGCCCTTGGCGAGCGCCAAGTTCGCGGTCCCCAGTCCGAGTGCCAGGGTAGCCGTCGCCAAATGAAGCCAAATCACCATCGGTCGGTCTCGACCGCTGCATTGTAGGCGCCGCCGGCTGGGCAGGCGCCGCTGGCGGCCATCCCATGACTGGCGGCCCGGCAAGGTAACGCGGAGGAACTGCTTCGATCAAACCGGCGCACGTCACCGCGTGATGCGCGTCGGCTGGTCCCGGCCAGCAACCGGCACGCCCGTGCTTCGGCGCCTCGAGACGCCTCGTGACAGCTCCCGCCGCGACGTCGACGATCGTCAGCTTCAGGTGTCTGAACGGCTCGAGGCTATCGGTCGATTGGCGCTGCTGTCCTGCATTCCCGGCGGATCAAGCCCCACTTTTTTCAGGCAATCGGTCCAGGCCGCACAATCGGTAGCGAGCCATATGCGTCAGCCATTGCCGAAGACCTCTCCGCAAATGGCCTCGATCTGGGCCGCCTCTTCATCGGTCAGAGCCGCGAACTCCCTCGTGCGGCGCCTTTTCGGCAGCTTCCCGCTGTTCTGCCGGATAAACATGATCAGGTCCTGCGCCAGTCGGTCGGGCATTTCCACCGTCTCCATGATGCGGCGCTGCGCTTCGTCGTGTCGGCGCAAGTAATCGATCTCTTCCGGCAGGTCGTGTTCGACGGTGCGGGCGACACAGGCATACAGAAACTCGGCTTCAGCCGTACAGTCGAAGTACCGGTATAGATCGGATGTGTCATCGAGGATCTCGACGTTCCGGTTCATCGTCGGCCGCCAGTTGATGAAAGGCGTGAGCGGTCCGGAATGACCTTGCAGCGTGCGGCGGTACTCATCGATCCGGTCCTGTATCACCGTGGAAACGGGAAAGACCATGCCCGGCGGCGTGAAGTCGCGTTCCGCCAACACATGATGGATCAGGCAGCGGTGCAGGCGGCCGTTTCCATCCTGATACGGGTGGATGTAGACGAAGCCGAACGCTGTGGCCGTTGCCTGAAGCACCGGATCGATCGCGCTCGCGGTCATCCGCATATTGGCCGCGAACAGGCCATCCAGCAGGGCAGGCAGATCTTCCGGCCGTGCGCCGATGAATTCCGGCAGGGGATCGCCGTTGTGATCGCGCTCACCGACGAACACCCCGTCAGGACGCAGGCCAGCCCGGACAAAGCGGGAATCCTCGATCAAGACACCGTGCAGGCGGTTGAGCTCATCGAGTGTCAGTCGATTTTTGCCGGCCTGGCGGACCGCGCGACCCCAGCGCTCAAGCCGGCTGCGCAGCGGGCGCTCGCCTTCGATCGCGAAGCTGGCACGGCTGTCTGCCAGCAACAGAAAGCTCGCGGCCCGGGAGACCAGTTGTCGGCTGGATCCGCCTACGGTTTCTGCAGCTTTGTCAGCGAGGCGGCGTTTTCGATGGTCTTCGAGGGCCTCGGTGCGGCGAATGACCGGGCAATAGCCGCCCGTGCCAAGCAGGTTGTCCCGCACACGGTGGCGTTTCGATAGCGCTGCATGGCTGGTCACATAACTCTCGGGGGCGAGAGCGTCGATGGCCGTCACGGTCGGCGCGTCCTCGATTGGCAGTCGCCGGCCAGTCATCGTTTCGTAGAAGAACCAGACCCGGCGGGTGACCGTCCCGGTCGGCGCATCGCGCACGAAGGCCGAAATCGTGTCCGGGTCCACGGCGTCGAACACACGTTTGAGCACGAGGGGGTCGAACCACTCGTGGCGAAGGGCGAAACTGACATGATCCATGACGTGGTGGCCCGGCCAGTACCGCTTGTCGAAAACGGTCCAGCCGCCTTCTCCGCGCTTGCTGCCCTTGATGTAGCCGTCGGCAACGGTGCTCGCGGCCCGGACCGGGGCCGCGATCCCGAGGCCATGAACCAGCGCGGCCCAACCTGCCAGCCTTCTCTCTTTCGGGACCAGGCGATCCTGGAATGTCGGAGGCGTTTCGCAATTCAGCTCCATCGGTCGAAATACCTTCACGTTAGTCGAAAACAATACGACCTGTTCATATTCTGTCGAAATATACCATACAACGATTTCGCCGAAAATCATTCATCAAAATCGAAAAAGCATTCACTATCTTATCGAAGGTCGAAAAGCGGCTGATCAATTCCGGCAAGCATGACGACCCGGCGATCACTGATGATGACGTGGCGCTCCGACCCGGCGCCACGCTATTCGGGACCGATTTTGACCAGGTTGTCGCAGAACTTCGTGCGGCCCGTGACGCGGATGCGGTCGCGGCTGGGACCAAGTGGTTAAGGGGTGCCCCGGGATGTTCGATCACGCCGCCCGCTGAGCTCAGGACGCGGATTGCCAACCGGCGGTCAGCCCAGCGATGCGCGCGCACCGGCCGTGATCGACGAGCGCCGGCCCGGCCAGTCGCACCGGGCATCCGCTTGCCCCTCTCTGCCCGATTCCAGGACAGGCATCGCATGGCGGTGGCGCGGGACCCCCACAGGAAGCTCGAGTACGATGTGCAACGCGGGACCGACACGTCCCGGCGCCAGGTCAGGAAAGGCGACCGTAATCGTTCGCGTACAGCCGCGCGAGCGCCGTCTCGGTGTCGGGCGCGAAGGGGTCCATGTCGACGGCCGCCGCCGCTTCGCTCACGTGCTCGGGGAGGTGCGGGCCCACGAGCACGCCGCCCACCCGCGGATCGCCCAGCACGAACCGGATGGCGGCCTGGGCCCGGCTGCCCGGTTCATCCTCGATCACCGCCCAGACGGCGCGGGCCCGGGTTTCCTCGGAAGCCATGTCGGCATTCTCGTACATGGGAATCTCCCGGCCCGTCCGGGTCGCGGTCGCCAGCACGCCCGCCGCCATCACGCGGATCACGAACACCCCGACGTCGTGTTCCGCGCAACGGGCAAGGACGTCACCGAAATCCAAGGCCGACCATCCGGCCGGCACCACCCGCCCGGCACTCGGGTTGATCAGGTTGTAGTACACCTGCGCGGTGTCGAAGCGCCCGCTCGCCACCATTCGCCCGAGGCTCGCCGCATCGCCATTGGCGGTGAAACCCACATGCCGGGTCACGCCGCGGTGCTTCAGGCCGTCCAGCGCGTCCGCCACGCCACCCGGTTCCAGCACCCGGTCAACGGCAAGGCGGCGCGAGCCGCTCTCCGCCCCGAGGGGGTTGTGCAGCTGCAGGAGATCCACGGACGTCCGGCCCAGCCGCGCAAGGCTGGCGGCGACACTGCGCTCGATCTGTTCGTCGACCGGGAGATCGCTCGCCGGATCGACATGGAACTTGGTCGAGAGGTAGGGATCCCATTCCAGCTCCGGCAGCAGCGTGCCCAGGGCGCGCTCAGAAACGCCGTCGCCGTAGGACGGGGCGGTGTCGATCCAGTTGATCCCCGCAGCCCGGGCCCGACGCAGCGCCTCGCGCCCGACATCCGCGTCGTGATGGATCAGGACGCCGCCGACCCACCCGGCGCCGAAGACGATTTCCGATACCTCGAGACCGGTGCGGCCCAATCGGCGATACTTCACGCTGCCCTCCAACCCAGTAAACGCTGGCTGCCTACCTCCGGGGGCGCCGATGATATCCGCGAAGTCCCGGGGATGCCGGCAAGCGTCGCAAGACCCGGGACGGGAATCGCACCGAGCGGACACGGACAGCCCGCCGCCACCCGGTGACGGACATCTCGCGGCACGACGGGTGCCGGGCCGTACGATCGTGACGCTAAGATGGATCGGGGGATTGGCATCAAGGTCGTCTGCTGCTCGTCAGGCGACGACGTGTCCTCTGGCTGCGCGAGGCACGGGCAAGCCGGCTTGACGGTGAGACGGGCGATCCTGCCGGGGGCGAAGCCGCATGGCTCGAAGACGCGCATCGCGGGCCTCGAAGTGGAAATCGCGAAAACCCGGGCGTTCGGCGCACCGGGCCGCAGCGCGGCGCCCCCTCGCCGACACACAGCCGGCCGGGGCCCCGAGTATCCCACGGGTTCCGCTGCTGGACGTATTGCGGGGCGGCGCGCTGATCGGGATGACCGTGTTCCATTTCGCCTACGACCTCATGTTCTTCGGCCTTCGGGAGCCCGGCTACACGACGCAATTCCACTGGTGGGCCCTGGCCAAGGCAGTGGCCATCACCTTCCTGTTCGCGACCGGGGCGAGCCTGTATCTCGCGCACGCGGGCGGGTTCCACTGGAAGCGCTGGGCGAGGCGTCTCGCCTGGATCACCCTGGCGGCGCTGGCCATCACCGTCGTCACCTGGTTCGCGACGCCGCAGGCGTTCATCTTCTTCGGGATCCTGCACCTGATCGCGTTTGCGGGGATCGCCGGCCTGGTCTTCGTGCGGGCTCCCTGGTGGCTAGCGGCCGCCGCCGCCACGGCAATCCTGGTCCTCAACGAAACGGTGCGGACCGAGCTGCTGGACGCGCCCATTTGGCATTGGACGGGCCTGTCCGCCGTCACCCCGGTCTCCGGCGACTACTTCCCGGTGTTCCCCTGGCTGGCCGCGGTTCTCTTCGGGATCGGCGCCGCGAAATGGGCGCACGAGGCGGGCGCACTGCGCGTACTGGCGATTCCCAGACTGGAGGGTCGCGCCGGGCGACTGGTCCGCTTCCTCGGCCGCAACAGCCTCGTCTACTACCTGCTGCACCAGCCCGTCATGATGGGCCTGCTCTGGACGTGGCTGCAGCTGGCAGGCCGCTAATCGGAACTTCAAGCTGGCAATAGGCCCGTTCCCGCGCCCAACTCCCTGAACAGCAATGGCTTCTTGCAGCCGGCGGGGCGTTATTGCCTGTACGGGTGCTTACATAAGAAGACCTTGACATGCTCCAAACAAAGCCTTACA
>JAJDZX010000066.1 GCA_022824395.1 Alphaproteobacteria bacterium | reverse complement strand
ATACAAGCCTCTGCCTGAACACAAGTGGGGATATTACATGGAGCTAATAATCCCGGCCCCGAGACCGCCCCGGACGCCTCTACCCCCACAGCTTCAGTAACTTACGGGCTGTCGCGCCCGGCCCTACCCCGTGAAGTTCCGGCTAACCGTCCAGGTCCGCGCGCGCCAGCTTGCGCAGTGTCGCAAAGAGCTCCGGATCGTTGATGACGCGGGGAACCTTGTTCTGCCCGCCGAGCTTCCCGCGATCCTTCATCCACGCGGCGAAGCCACCGGGAGGGAGGACCGCCACCCGGGGGGGCTCCAGGCCCCAGCCGTCGGCACGGTGGGCCGCGTAGTCCTCGTTCAGACGGAGGAGCACCGAATCGACGCCCGCCGCGAACCGCTCAACTTGCGCGGCGCCCACACTGGGATCTGCAAACTCGACGATAAAGAGGTGTCCCCCGCGTTGGCCGCTCCGTTCCGAGAACAGGCTGCCGACTGCGAAGTCGTTCACCGTCGCTCCGATGGCCTTGGCCGATTCCGAGACCGCGCTTTCCAGTTCGGCTGCGATCACGTGCTCGCCGAACGCTGAGAGCGTGTAGCTGGTCCGGCCCGTCACCAGCACCCGTGGCGGATCACGGCTGACGAACGTCACGGTGTCACCGACGAGGTAGCGCCAGAGGCCCGCCGCCGTCGATACGACCAGGGCATAGTTCACGCCGGTCTCGACATCACCGATCCAGCGGCAATCGCGCTCGCCGGCGTCCAGATCGCTCACCGGGACGAACTCGTAGAAGATCTCGTTGTCCAGGAGGAGGCGGAGCCCCGCGCCGTCCGCGCCGTCGGCGATCCCGAAGAAGCCCTCGCTCGCCGGGTAGACCTCGCGGGTTTCCGCCCTGGAGCCCTCGAGGAGCGCCTTGAACCGGTCTCGATAGGGCGCCCAGGCCACGCCGCCGTGCACGAGCAATTCGAGGTCCGGGTAGACGGCAGCGATCCGCCCGTCCGCAGCGCCTGCTATTTCGAGAAGCCGG
This sequence comes from Alphaproteobacteria bacterium, assembly GCA_022824395.1. Classification (GTDB taxonomy): domain Bacteria; phylum Pseudomonadota; class Alphaproteobacteria; order TMED109; family TMED109; genus VXPW01. The sequence continues at coordinate 21,100 of JAJDZX010000066.1, read as the reverse complement.
TCAAAGTAGATGAGGAGCCAGCTCGGCGTCCCCCCGACCGCGCGGATGTCCTCCTGCAAGGAGCGGCGGGCAAGACGCTCAACCTTCACCTCCCAGTCGGCGATATCCTCCAGGCGGCGCGGCGGAAAGTACCGCATGCCCGCCCAGACCGGCCGCACCGCTGCCGCGATTCCGCTGAGATCCCCGCTGTACACACCGCGGGCATGCCGCGTCAGGCCCGTCGAACCGCCCAGCATGAAGCAGCGCCCGGCCAGTACTCGGCTGTCCGGGCGGTTGGCCACGTGATGGACGAGCAGGTCGGCCACTGCGCGGGTGTTGGCGCGGTTGATTTCACGGCTGACCGGGATGAATTTCGTGGAGCCGCGGGTGGTTCCGGACGACAGGGCGAAATACGGGATGGTCCCGCGCCACGTGCAATTCACGAGTCGGGGAAACGGATCCCGCCAATACGTGTCCCAGAATGCCTCGTAGGACCGGACAGGGACCCGCTCTCGAAAGTCCGCGAGCGATCGGATCGCTTCGAATTCATGTTGGTCGGCGAAGCGGGTACCGCGCGCACGGCCAATAAGCGACAGCAGGACACGCTGCTGGGCTTCTTCCGGATTCATCCGCCTGAGTTGGCGCAGGCGCCGGTTGGCGTACGCCCGGAGCACCCAGGTCGCGTCGTACACGGTTCAGATCGCGGCGCCGCGCCGTCGGCTCCTCAATTCTCGAGCACCAGCTTGTGCGGAAAGCGTTCGCCTACCGCCTCGAGCGACAGCGGGATCTGGATGTACTTGCCGTCTCGCCAGAGCGGCCACTGGTCCAGCATCGTCGAACTGTGGAGCCATCCGTCCTGGCCACCGAGCAACACGAAGTAATTCGCATCGGGATCGGTGAGGTCCGAGACGTGGCGGGCATTGGCCCCGAAGCGCACCTGGTGGCGTTCGGACGAGGCATCGTGCGCCGTCTTCATGAGGGTGTCGGAACTTCCGCCGACCCCGTGCTCGGCAAAGCGGTAGCGTTGTCCAATGATCGGCGCGGAGGCAAGCGGATGCGCCAGTTGCAGGCGGTGCATGTCAGCCCAGCGCGCGTACGAATGGATGCCGGAAGCAGCGGTCTCCAGACCGGCAGCAAGGGCTCCCCGCACGACCTCCGGATTCGTCGCCGCCATGTCGTCGGGCAGCAGCGCGGTCATCCTTCCGACCGCCGCGAGTGCCTGCCCATCCTCCTCGCCAAACGCCAGCGGATAGAACGCGCGCACGAATCCGTCCCGGAACTGCTCGAAACTGACAGCGCCCACCGACTCCGGCCGGTAATGCCCGTCCCAGTCGCGTATTCGCCGGATCGCCTCGGCCGCGTCACCGGTTGCGGCTTCCGTCAGGCCGGCAGCGTCCAGCCGGGCAACGAACAGGTCCCGGAGTGCCACCGCCGACGCCATGTGCACGTCCTGTTGGAGCGCCATGATCGTTTCCAGGTCGACCGGCGCTTCGGATTCGACCACCTGGGCCATGCGCCGGACGCGATCGTCGGACGAGAAGAAGAAGCCCACCGGCATGCCCGCCGCCGACGGACGATTGTTCGCGGACGCCAGGTAACCGGCATCGGGGTTGAAGCTGAACGGGAGGTCCCCGGCGGACCGGATGGCGTTCCAGTCGGCGCCTGGCGCAGTGCGGTCGAGGATGACGTCGTCCGGGGCGGCAGTGCGGAGCGGCAGCTGTACGGCCATGACCTGGCCGATGTTGCCGCTGTCGTCCGCGTACAACATGTTCTGGCCGGGCACTGCAAAGCCCTCGAAGGCTTCCCTGAACGCGGCGAATCCATGGGCTCGGCTCACCGCGAGCATCGAGCCGATCTCGTCACTCGCGCGGTGGCCGGTCCATCGGAGCGCCGCCGGCGGGAGTTCGTACTCGGCAAGGAACGGAATGTCGGAGACGATCGGACCGAGCGGTGATTCCCGCACGGTGACCTCCTCGTCGAGCCACCAACGCACCGCGATCCGCTCTCGGCGTTCGGAGATCTCTGACTCCGGCAGGCCGCTGACGTCGTAGAGCTCGCTCGAGGCCGCCCGCATGTTGGTCCCGCCCCAGGCAACGTGCGGATTGCGGCCGATGGCGAAGATCGGAAGACCGGGCCCCATCAGCCCCACCACGTGATACGACGGGGACTTGACCCCGGCGATCAGCCACACGTTGGGCACGAGGATGCCGAGGTGCGGGTCGTTCGCGATGAGGCTGCCGCCCGTGGACGTGCGCTCGGGCGCCAGCGCGAGGCTGTTGCTGCCTGACCGTCCAAGCCCGCCCAGCAATTCGTGCAGGCCCGCGGTCTTCGGATCCCCGTCGAAGCTGGGGAGCGAAGCGCTGCCGTGGCGCACCAACCGTGCCCACAGCGCCGGCCAGTCCGGGCGGGAGCGCAGCGGGAGCAGGCTGGCCCACGCCAGCCAATTGACGTCCGTGCCGGCCAGTCGACCGATCGTCAGTACATCGGCGATGGTCCAGGGTTCCCGTGACAGTCCGAGGACCCGAAACTCGTGCGGCAGTTCCTTGGTCGTAGCCAGATAGTGATTGATGCCGTCGACAAACCGCTGGGCCCAGCGCCGCGCCCGATCGTCCATCCCGCGCTCGATGTCCGCCGCAGCGCGGGAGAAAGAGAGGATCCGGAGGCCGCGGTCGACATCGAGCCCCATGGGACCGACCATTTCGGAGAGGCGCCCGTGGGCCAGCATCCGGACTAGCCCCATCTGGCCAAGTCGAAGATGGGCATGCACGAGGCCCAGCGTGAAGGCCGCGTCATCATCGCTGTCCGCTTCGATGAACGGGATCTGGTGTTCATTCCAGTAGACGTTGACGCGGTGCTCCAGCGGCAGGGAGTGCGTCGGGAACGCCGCCAGCCGATCGGCCAGGCTGGTCGGCTTCGGCAAGGGGGCCAGCGCCGAGCAGCCCGCCATGCAGCCGCCGGCCACGGCGAGACCGGCCCAACGGGCCGCGCGAGAAGCCATGCCGGCGTAGCCGGGCTTCACAGGCCTGATTCCATCTCTGCTCGTCCTTCGCGGTCAGCGGGTGCGCACGGCACGGCTTGGCCCCGGGAATGCACACGTGTACATGATGGTTGATGGCGGGAGGCCACGGGTCTGCGTCGAAGAGTTTCTAAACCGAACGCATGCACGATTGTATCGCACAGGGCGAGCCGGTTCCCCGCTCGATGTTCGGCGAACTCGTCGACTCGAGCGCGGTGTTTCCCGATTCCAGTGCGCTGGGCCGGCGGTTGCGCGACGACGGCTACCTGTTTCTTCGCGGCCTCCACGACATCGATGCCGTCGTTGCCGCCAGGGAAGAGGTGTTCGCGCGCCTGCAATCCGTCGGCGAGGTCGAGAGTCCTGCTGTGGACGGGATCTTCACGGGCTCCAGCCGCCGCCGCGAGCGCGAGCCCGATCTCGGCGCCTTCTGGCAGTCCGTGTCCGAGGGCCCGCGGCTCCGCGAGGTGACCCACGGCCCCAGGATCCGCGAAATCATCGGCACCGTGTTCGGCGAGCCCGTCGTGCCGCACGACTACGCGTACATCCGGCCCGCCCCCGTGGGGCGTTCCACCGGGCCGCACTGCGACTATCCGTTCTTCGCCCGGGCCACCGAGCGTGTGGTGACCGTCTGGACCGCGCTCGGGCCGGTGCCGCTCAGCGACGGCCCGGTCGCCGTCATCGAGGGTTCGCACCGTTTCCGCGACCTGGTGGAGGCGACCCGGGGATTTGACGTCGCGCAGCAGACGGACCGCCACGCCACGCGGCCTGAAAATCACGTGGCCTTCGCGCGATCGCGGGGCGCGCGCCTCCTGAGCGCCGATTTCGGCCCGGGCGACATGCTCGTCTTCGGCATGTTCACGTGGCACGGCTCACTGGACAACCATTCGCCGATCGGACGGATGCGACTCTCGAGTGATATCCGGTTCCAGCCCGCCGGCGAACCCAGGGATCCGCGTTATTTCGGCGCCGATCCCGGCGGCACCACCGGTGCCGGCTACGGAGAACTCAACGGGGCCAAACCGCTGACGGAACCCTGGCACATCCGCTGAACCGGCCTCCGGCAACTGCGGATTGACGATCACCGAGCGGCGGCCGCGGCGACGGTCCGGGACTTCGAGGAAGTTCGCGGCGCAGCGCCGCATCGACCGGCACCAGTCCCCGGCCGTCAACCTTCTTCTGGGGCCGGAACCCTCGTCTGGGGCATCGTCTTCATCGCACGCGCTGACCGTCAGGTCTCCGTTGCAGTTCGTCAATGGGCTCACCGCATTCAGAGGCACCCAGTCGCTGTGGTAGACGAGCGTGCCATTATCTCGCGGGCAGCTCATCGTGGCCTTGCACTTCTGCGGCTGGGACGCATCCCACCCAAAGGTGAGGCCCGTGGTGCAAGACCAAGCGGCCGGACTGAAGTCCCATTCGATGTAGCACTGCTCCGTGCTGTTGGCGGAAGCAGCATGCGGCATCGTCGCCAACAGCCACCCGGCGGCGGCGAACGCCAGTGGTCCCAGGATCCGTACTTGACGTGTGTTCTCGTAATCGTGTTACCAGAGTTCCGACGACGTAGATGATACCAATGCCCCCGTTTCAGCACCGGTCCACCGGCTTCCGGTGACGACCGGCAGCGAGAGGGATCGCCAGGTCCTGGTGACGACTCGGCATGCGCCTGCCTGCCGACGCGGCATCCATTGCTATCGTCGCGGCGATAGTCAGGGGTCCTGAACGCTGGCGTCAGCAGCCACCCCCGTGCGAACTCCAGGCTTTTCCCCGGCTTCAGAAAACCGGTCGCGTTGCGGTTACTGCCGAGGGGGTCTTTGGCACGCGTAACCGGATACCCGCACGCGTCCGTTGGGCATCACCATCGCGCAAGGCCAGGTCATCGTCATCGGCCGGCGCGCGCAATCATCCCCACGGTCCCCGCCGCCAGGGGGACCGGGCATCCTTGGAGGGGCGGCGGATCCGGATATCGATGGGGCGCTTGCGGGCCTCTGCGCTTCTCGGGCCGCCGTCGGCAAACCACGGGACATCGCGACGTTTGAACGCGCCGATCAGCACCATCCCCGCGATGAACCCGCCCACGTGGGCGACGAACGCGACACCCGGGGAACCAGGCGGCGTCAGCGCGGCCTGCAGGGCCTGACCTCCGAACCAGACACCGAGCAGCACCCACGCACGAAGACGGATGATCGTGACAAAGATGCCGAGGAACACCAAGGTGGATACACGTGCTCGCGGGTACAGCAGCAGGTACGCGCCCAACACCCCCGACACCGCTCCGCTGGCTCCGATCATCGGGATCTCCGAGAGCGGCGCGCTCGCGACCTGGGCGAGCGCCGCTCCGACCCCGCACAGGAGGTAGAACACCAGGAACTTCACATGGCCCGAGGAGTCCTCGATGTTGTTCCCGAAGATCCACAGGAACAGCATGTTGCCGCCGAGATGCATCCAGCCGCCGTGCAGGAACATCGAGGTGAACACGGTGAGCAGGGGATCGGCGGCCCCGGGGATGAACGGACCGGCCCCCAGCAGGCTCGCCGGGATCAGCCCGAAGTACCAAACGATCTCGTCCTGATGCGGCTGCGAGACCTGCCAGAGAAAGGCGAGGACACAGACCGCGATGAGCCCGACCGTCACATAGGGCCGGTGCCGTGTGGGGTTGTCATCCCGAAGCGGAAACATCGGGATTCAGAATCGCCAGGACGTCGCCGGCCACGACGCCGTCGCCCTCGGCCGCCACGAAGAGCGGGTTCACCTCGATTTCCGCGATCTGCGGGAACGCATCCGCCAGCGCCGACAGGGCAGACAGGGCCGCCGCCGCCGCCCGCACGTCGCTTGGCCTGCTGGACCGGGCGCCGTTGAGGAGCGGGAAGGTCCGCAACGAGCGAATCATTGCCTCGGCCTGTTCAACCGTGACCGGGGCCGGCATCAGTGCGACGTCATCGAGCACCTCGGCGGCCGTCCCGCCCGCCCCGACCAGAGCCACGGGGCCAAATGCCGGATCGCGGCGAACCCCGAGCAGCAGCTCCCTCGCTTCGGGCACCATGCGGTGCACCGCCACCCCCTCGATGGCAACGTCCGGCCGGTGCGTCCGGACCGCGGCCAGGATGCGATCGTGCGCCTCGCGGATCCTGTCCGCCCCCTCGAGGCCGAGCGCCACCGCCCCGACTTCCGTCTTGTGCGGGAGATCAGCACTTTCCACCTTGAGCACTGCCGGGCCCCCGACAGTTTCCGCGATGCGCACCGCGGCGTCCGAATCCTCCGCGAGGGCAATCCGGCCGACCGGAACATCGAGGGCGGCGACCAGTTGCATGCCTTCCCCTTCCGACAGCGTCGTCCGGCCCGCATGGCCGGAGACGAGGCCGTTCAGTTCTGCCCTCGTGGCCGGTGACAGTTGCGGCGCCACGCCTGTGGCCGCCGGGCGGCGGAACAACGAACGGAGCGCCCGGATCGCCCGCTCCGGGGTCCCGAACACCGGCACGCCGCCGTCGGACAGGCAGTCCGTGAATTCGGCGTTGGTGTGCGGGCAGGCGAAGACGAACGGCTTCGACGAGCCGGCTGCGGCCGCCAGGATGGCTTCCGCGAACTCCAGCGTCTTGGGCCGATACAAGCCGAAGATGGCCAGGATGCCCTCGACGTTCGGGTCGGCCAGCAGCGCCTCGAGGTACCGCGGCAGGACATGCGGCGCTTCCAGGTGCTGGAGTGCCAGATCCACCGGGTTCACGGGGTGAATGAACGGCGGCAGGTGCTCGCGGAGCGCCGACTGCGTCGCCTCGGTGAAGTCGGCGAGGGCAAGCCCGGATTCCCTGACCTTGTCCGCGACCAGCACGCCAAGGCCGCCCGAGTTGCCGAAGACGGCGATCCGCGGCGGGCCGTCGCTGGCCGGAGCGACGGCCGGCATATGCACAGCGGCCTCGATCAGGTCGAAGAACTCTTCGAGGCCCTCCGCCTCGATCACGCCGTTGGCCGCGAAGATCGACTGGTACACCCGGAAGTCGCCCGTGAGCGAACCCGTGTGGGACCGTGCCGCCCGCGCCGACTCCTCCGATCTTCCGACCTTCAGGATGACCACCCGCTTGCCCGCCGCCCGCGCCATGGCCAGGGCGTGGCTCAATTTCCGCCCGTCACGCGCGCCCTCCATGTAGGAGGCGATCACCTTGATGGCCGGATCCCGGGCGTAGTGCGCGATGACGTCGGCGATCTCGATGCCCGCTTCGTTCCCCACGCTGACCAGCGTGCCCACGCCGAGGCGGCGCTCAACCTGCTCGACGATGGCGAGGCTGACGAACATGCCGGACTGGCTCACGAAGCCCACCGGCCCCGGCGGGAGTTCGCCGATCTGGAGCGACGACGCGAAGCTCGCCATCAGCCCCGTATGGCGATTGACCACGCCAATGCAGTTGGGCCCGCACAGGACGATTCCGTCGGCCGCCGCGATCTCGATCAGCTCCTGCTCGAGGCGGGCGCCGGCCTCGCCCACCTCGCGAAATCCGGCGGTGAACATCACGACGGCAGGGACCCCGCGCCGGCCGCAGTCGCGGAGCGCCTCCGCGGCCAGCGAATCCCGCACGGTGATGACCGCAAGATCCGGCGTTTCCGGCAGATCGGCCAGCGACGCGTAGCACGGTCGGCCGTTGATCTCGGAGCGGCGCGGGTTGATCGCGTACATCGGCCCCTGGAAGCCGCCCGCGATCGAAAACGGTATCGGCCGGCCACCCGCCCGGTGCTGTTCCGGAACCGCCCCGATCACAGCCACGGACCGGGGGTTCAGCATCGGCGCAAGGTCCGGAAACTCGTACGTCGGCATATCAGTCGTGTCCCGATGGCATGGCGGAGCCGGTCCCCCGCGACCGGCGGTCCCGACGGCTCATGGTGTCGGGTGCAGGTCGGAGGCCGGCCGGCTGCGGCACGCGGCTACCAGCAGGCTTCTCAGGCTCGAACACCGCTGCACGTCCTCGTCGTTGTCGATGGCGCGCTCCAGCGCGCGGCGCTGCCCCACCAGCACGACCAGGTTCTTGGCGCGGGTGACGGCGGTGTACAGCAGGTTCCGGCGCAGCATGATTCGGTGCTGGAACGTCATGGGCACCACCACCACCGGATACTCCGAACCCTGCGACTTGTGGATCGTCACGGCGTAGGCGTGCCGCAGCTGACCGAGTTCGCTCAGGCCGTAGCTCACCCGCTGCCCACTCATCTGCACCCAGGCCAGGCGTTCCTCCGGGTCGTAGGCCAGGACCGTACCGATATCGCCGTTGTAGACCTCCTTCTCATAGTTGTTCTCCACCTGCATCACCCGGTCACCGACCGCGTACCGCATCTCGCCACGGCCGGGCAGCCGCTCTCCCTGTCCGTTCAGGCGATTTCGCAGCGCCTCGTTGAGGTATTCCGTCCCCAGCACGGTCCTCCGCATCGGCGTCAGTACCTGGATCTCGTCCGGCCGCCGCCCGTACCGCGCGGGAATCCGCTCCGCCACCATCCGCACGATCAGGTCGGAAGCCCGCTCGGCTTCGTCACAATCCACGAACAGGAAATCGCCGCCCGCGGCCGGCGATCCGAATTCCAGCGGCCGGCCGTGGTTGACGTGGTGCGCGTTCGTCACGATCTGGCTGCCCTCGGCCTGCCGGTGCACCTGGCGCAACGTCTCCACGGGAACGATCTCCGCGCGGATGATGTCGCCCAGCACGTGGCCCGGTCCGACGGAGGGCAACTGGTCCACGTCGCCGACCAGGAGAAGGCGCGCGGTATCCGGAATGGCCTGCAGGAGCGCCGCCATGATCGGGACGTCCACCATCGACACCTCGTCGACGACGACCAGGTCGGTCTCCAGCCGGTGATCGCGATTGCGCCGGAAGCGGCCCTCGTTCGGGTCGAATTCCAGCAGCCGGTGGATCGTCTTCGCCGCCAGTCCCGAGGTCTCCGACAGCCGTCGCGCCGCGCGACCCGTCGGCGCACACAGGTGCGCCCGCAGGCTCTTGGCCCGGAGAATGCGAAGGACCGAGTTGAGGATCGTGGTCTTGCCGACCCCCGGTCCGCCGGTCACGACGGCCACCTTTTCGGTGAGCGCGGTCGCCACCGCGCTCTCCTGGTCAGGCGCCAGCCGCAATCCCGTCTGCCGCTGGACCCATTCCAGCGCCTGCGGCACATCGATCGGGGTCTCCTTCAGGGGGCGCCGCTGCAGCGCGGCCAGGGCGCTGGCGATCGTGCGCTCCTGCTGGTGGATGCGGTCCGTGAACACGCAGGGGACGCCCTCGACGCCGACGCGCACCAGCATCCCCTCGGCGATCTCCGTTTCCAGCGCGGACCAGATCGCCGGCTCGTGCGGCCCCAGCGTCTTGACCGCCTCCTCGATGAATACGGCTTCCGGCAGCCCGCAGTGACCGTCCCGATCCCGCGCCGTGGCCAGCACGAAGTACAGGCCGGCCTGGAGGCGCATCGGCGCGTCGCCGGTAATGCCCAGGGTGCGCGCGATGTTGTCGGCGATCGCAAACCCGATGCCCCGGATATCGGCGATCAGGCGGTACGGGTTGGCCTCGACGATGTGGGCCGCATCCTCACCGTACTTCCGGAACACGGCCGCCGCGCGGGCCGAGCCGAGACCATGGTCCTCGAGCCAGATCATGACCTCGCGGGTGCGCTTCTCCCCGGTCCACGCAGCCTCGATCCCATCCAGCGTCTCCTGCCCGATCCCGGGGACCTCGAGCAGGCGCTCAGGTTCGTGGTCGATCACGTGCAGGACGTCGTCACCGAACCGTGCGGAGATACGCTCCGCCAGCTTCGGCCCGATTCCCTTCAGGCGGGATGCCAGGTAGCGCGCGGTTCCCTTGCGCGACACCGGCAACTGGACCGAGACCCGCTGGGCCCGAAGCTGCCGGCCCCACTGCGGGCTGTTCTCCCATTGCCCTTCGGCGGTCACGTGCTCCCCGACCGCCACCCGGTCCACCACGCCAAGTACTGGCACGGGGTCGCGCCAGCCGGCGACATCCACCCGGAAGATGGTGAAACCGGTGTCGTCGTTGCGAAACGTGATCCGGGACACGTGCCCTTCGATGGTCTCCACGTTGGGAAGCTCGGCCTGTACCGGCTCCCGCACTTCTTCAGGACTCATGCATGCCCACCGCGCGCCACCATCCGGCTGGCCCCGGCACCGCGCCGTCGCCGCTGCAACACCCCTTGATCACCGCGATGCGGGCGTCATATTCGATCCGCCGCGCCGTGATCCGAGCCAGCCCCCCGCTCAAAACGGCGGGGAGTCGGAATCGTCGCCTGACGGGGAGACGGTTTCGACGCCTCCGTCCTTGACGCGGATCTTGCTGATCCGTTCCTGCGCCTCGTTCAATTTCCGCTCGCAGTGGTCGCGGAGCTGGACGCCCCGCTCGTAGGCCTTGATCGCCTGCTCGAGGTCCACGTCGTCGCGGTCGATTTCCTCGACGATCGCCTCGAGCTTTTCGAGGGCTTGCTCGAACGACAGTGCCTGCAGGTCCGGGTCATCCATGGAGCCGCTCCCCGATCAGATGTGCGACTGCAGCCAGTTCTCGCGGCCGACCGCCTTGACGAGCCCGAGCTGGGTTTCCAGCCAGTCCACGTGCTCTTCCTCGGAAGCCAGGATGCTCCGCAGGAGGTTCCGGGACACGAAATCCTGGACCGACTCCGCGTGGTCGATGCTGTCCCGCAGCACCGGGATGGCGTCCCGCTCAAGCGCGAGGTCGCATTCCAGGCACTCGACCGGGTCCTCGCCGATCCGCACCTTGTGGAGGTCCTGCACGTTCGGCAGACCCTCGAGGAACAGGATGCGCTCCATCAGTTCGTCGGCATGCTTCATCTCGTCGATCGATTCCGCGTGCTCCTTGTCGGCCAGCGACCCGTAGCCCCAGTCGCGGAACATGCGCGAGTGCAGAAAGTACTGATTAATGGCCGTCAACTCGTTCGTCAGCACCGAGTTGAGATTCCGAATGACGGTCTTGTCGCCCTGCATGATTCCTCCGTGCGATGCCGCGCGCGAACCCGCGCCGCACCACGGTTGCCGCCTCGTCCGTGCGCGGACATCCGCCTTGTCGGCCGCATCGTAGCACGCCGGGGCTGGCTATAGTCTGCGCACGGCGCGGGCCGCCCGGCCGCTCAGCAGCGTGGGAGCGAACACCTCATGGACCAGAAGATCGTACTCGTTACCGGAGCCGGATCCGGCATTGGCCGCAGCGTCGCCCTGGCGTTCCTCAAGCACGGGCACTCGGTCGTCCTTGCGGGACGCCGCCGCGACCGGCTCGACGAGACCGTGAGCCTTGCCGGTCCGGATGGCGCGCGGGCGCTGCCGGTAGCCACGGACGTCGGCGATCCCGAGGCCGTGGCTCAACTGTTCGCCGCTGCGGGGGAACGCTTCGGCCGGCTCGATGTACTCTTCAACAATGCCGGGGCCGGAGCGCCCCCGGTGCCCATCGAGGAGCTCACCTGGGAGCAGTGGAAGACCGTCGTCGACGTGAACCTGCACGGTGTCTTCCTGTGCACGCGCGCGGCGGTCGGCATGATGAAGAAGCAGTCCCCGCAGGGGGGCAGGATCATCAACAACGGTTCGATTTCCGCCTACGTCCCGCGGCCGAATTCGATTCCCTACACCGCAACGAAACATGCGGTTACCGGGCTCACCCGATCCACTTCGCTGGACGGCAGGGCCTTCAACATCGCATGTGGCCAGCTCGACATCGGCAATGCGGCCACCGACATGACGGCGGGCATGGCCAAGGGCGTCATGCAGCCTGACGGCGCGAAGAAAGTCGAGCCCCGTTTCGACGTCCAGCACGTGGCCGACGCCGTCCTCTACATGGCAAACCTGCCGCTCGACACCAACGTGCAGTTCATGACCGTCATGGCGACCACGATGCCGTACATCGCGCGTGGCTGACGTAGCGGCTGCCTAGCTGCGCGGGTCCCTCTCGAACGCAGCGGCTTCCCCGGACTGCAAACCCAGCGGAGCAGGCGCGGAGAGAACTTCGACGATCGTGTCCCGGCACCGGCCGCACTGCGGTCGACACCCCATGTGCCGGTACACGCCCCCCGGCGTGGACACGCCAGCCCCCGCCGCGCTACGGACGTCCGAGCAGCGAATGGAATTGCACAGGCAAACGTACAACTGCGGTCTCCGGGCCTCGGCGGCGACCGTAATTTGGTTGCGAATGATTGTCAACCGCAGGCTTGTGGCCCGGCACGACGATGTGAACGCCCGCCGGGCAGGCCGGCGAACGGCAAGCGATCTCCGTGCAGAAACGGCCGCCCTCTTTGCCGCGCATGAAGATTGGGTGAGGCCGGGGAGCCGGCGCGACGGAGCGCATGACGGCCGGTTCCGGCGGGCCGGGAACACCGTCTGACATCGCCGGCAGGGTCACGGTTACCTCAGGAGAAGTCCCGCCGCCGGTCAACCGATGGCCGCGTCTCCCGTGACTGAGTTCGGGTGCCGGCCAAGCCGTTCATCGCCATCACTGCACGGATTCGCATCGCCTTGACTCGGCGGTCAGGCGACATCCTCGGCACCACCGAACACCACCGTTTCGTTCACGCGTTCAGGCGCTACCATCGCGCCTCCCCGTAGCGCCATCTCCGAAGTGCTTGCCATGTCCAATTCGCCGGCCCGCCGCCCGACCACGACCGACATCCGTGCCGCCAAGGACGCGCAGGAACCACTCGCCTGCCTCACCTGCTACACCGCGCAGATGGCGCGGGCGATCGACGAGCACGTCGACCTGATCCTGGTCGGGGACAGCCTCGGCATGACCATCTACGGGTTCGACACAACCCTGCCGGTGACCCTCGACATGATGGTGGCGCACGGTCAGGCCGTGGTCCGTTCCACGCAATCGACCTTCGTGGTCGTGGATCTCCCCTTCGGCAGCTACGAAGCCAGCGAGGAGCAGGCCTTTCGCAGCTCCTCGCGCATTCTCGCCGAGACCGGCGCCCAGGCCGTGAAGCTCGAAGGCGGCGTCGAGGTCGCGCAAACGGTCCGGTTTCTGGTGGACCGCGGCATTCCCGTCATGGCGCATGTCGGGCTCATGCCGCAGCGGATTCAGGCCCTTGGCGGGTTTCGCGCCCAGGGACGTACGCCGGAGACCGCGCTCGCCGTCATCCGGGACGCCGAAGCCGTTGCCGCCGCCGGCGCATTTGCGGTCGTCGTCGAGGCGGTCCCCGTGGACACCGGCAAGCGGGTGACCGAGGCGGTCCCGATTCCCACGATCGGGATCGGCGCCGGACCGCACTGCGACGGGCAAATCCTGGTGATCCACGATGCGCTTGGACTGTTCCCGGCATTCACTCCCCGGTTCGTGAAGCGCTACGCCGAACTGGGTGCCGCGATGTCGGATGCGGCCGCCCAGTACGCCGAGGAGGTCCGGTCACGGGCGTTCCCCGCGCCGGAACACACGTTCAAGGCTGCCGGGGGCGCCGCCAATCCGGCCCCTCGGGAACCGTAGCGCCTCCGGCGGAGCCAGCTCCGCGCCAGCGCCATCAGCTCCGGTAGACGGATCGGACTGCGCGCACCGCCTGCGTCGTTGCCGAACTGGCGCACGACCCGACCGACGACGTGCGCATCCACGACATCCGTCACAGTTAGCCTTGCGAGCGCTTGCGCCCGCGCTCGAAGACCTCCTGGCGATCTTGGGGGTATCGAAGAACCCGGTGCCGGGCCGGTCGCCCTATCACAAGCGCATCGCTTTCCGGGAAGCAAAGTTGAGCGCAGCGTTTAGCCGTGCAGCGCAACGGGAATCGCCAGGGAGTATCAGCGACGCGCGGAAGCGCCCGGTTCGATCGCCTCCGGGCCGGATACTGCTTCGGCGCGCAGCTTCAGGCCCAAAGCGCCGACGACCCTGAGAACCGTGTCCAGACTGGGATTACGGTCTCCGGAAAGCGCCTTGTAAAGGCTTTCGCGGGACAACCCGGCATCGCAGGCAACTTGCGCCATCCCCCTGGCGCGGGCGATGTCGCCGAGCGCCTTGGCGATGAACGCGGCGTCGCCATCGGCTTCCTCCATGGAAGCTTCCAGATACGCCGCCATTTCCTCCGGCGTGCGTAGGTGTTCGGCGACATCGTAGGGTGAAGTGACAGTCTTGGTCATGGTGTCCACCTACAGGTTTCTCGCGAGGCGTAAAGCCAGCTCTATGTCACGACCTTGGGTTCGCTTGTCCCCGCCTGCCAGCAAAATGACGATCGTGTGACCCTGCTTCTTGAAATACACTCGATAGCCCGGTCCATAATCGATCCGGAGTTCCGAAACGCCTTCGCCGACAGGTCTGACATCTCCCGGATTTCCAGCGATCAGACGCTCGACTCTCACGAGGATGCGGGCCCGAGCGTCCGCATCCCGCAAGCCGTCCAGCCACTTCGCATAGACTTCCGTCTTGCGGATCTCGATCACAGGTAAAGTGTAGCCAGTAGGCTACAAGAGTCAACTCTACACCCCTGCCCCGCATGACCTATTCCTCCTGCTCCTGCAAAGCGCACCCACCGTGGCGTGCGGAGCACCAAGTCAGCTTGAATCTTCTGTGGAGTTGGGTTCCTGCTCACCTCCCAGGCTCGGAGCACACTTAACCGCCCGTGGGACGGCGTTCACAAAGAACGACATACACCGTGGTTACAGTTGCTTAAGCAACATGCAGGGGTCGGCAGCAGCGCCAGACACCACGTTGGGGAAAAGACCGACCCCGCTCGGGGCGATGCGGCGCCACGGATGAGCGGCCCGCAACTGTCGCCGGGTCGCGCCAACCGGGCCAACTTGCAGTTTCGACCGCCGATCACCACCTGATGTTCAGCCGAGGCGCTTCGGGCTTCGGCGGGATGGGGGCCGCCCATTGGCCCCATCGAAGGAGATCAAGATGAACGCTTTTGACTTAGGACCCCTGCTTCGGACCGGCATCGGCTTCGAGCGGATCAACCGCGTGCTCGGGAGCATGGCTGAAGACGTGCGGGACGTTCCCACGTATCCCCCGTACAACATCGAAAAGACCGCGCGGGACCAGTACCGGGTGACCATGGCTGTTGCCGGGTTCGCTGAGGAGGACCTGGAAATCGGCGTGAAGGAACACACGCTGACGGTTCGCGGCAAGAAGGACCCCGAGAGCGCCCAGCCCGAGTACCTCTACCGCGGGATCGCGACCCGGGAGTTCGAGCGCCGGTTCCGCCTCGACGAGTACGTCCGGGTGACGGGAGCCCACCTCAAGGACGGGTTGCTGCACGTCAACCTCGTGCGTGAAATCCCGGAAGAGAAGAAGCCGCAGCGGATCGCCATCACCAATTCCGCCGGCTGAGGTCGCAAGCCTGTGGAGCGGGCCGGCGCCGCCGGCCCGCCTCCGATTCGGCGATCACCAACGCGGGCTTCGACACCGATCGCCCCGCTCGCCGCCGCCGAGTTCGTCGTCGTAGCTCTGTCGCGACGGCCTCAGACACCATCCACGACAAACAGGTCGCCAACGGACGCCGACGTGCGCAGTTCACGGAGCGGGGCGTATTCCGGAGAGTTGTACCAGCCCAGGGCGGCCGCACGGTCCGCAAACTCGAGGCAAACGGTCCGGCGGTCCGGCATCGATCCTTCCAGCACATCGCTGGCACCGCCGCGCACCAGATACCGCCCGCCATGGCGCTGCACGGTCGCTGGCACCTTCGCCACGTACTCCTTGTAGGCTTCCGGATTCGTGATTTCGATCCGACCGATGATGTAGGCAGCCATGTACTGTCCTTTCTGGCGGGCTTGCGCCGGCCTGTCCCGATTCGAGTGGATGTGCGAGTTTTCAGCCGCGCAGCCTGACGGCTGATAACGAATGGCCCGCCGACGATCACGGATGAACGTCGGCATCGACCCTCGCTTCGTGCCCCCGTTCGCGGGCCACCCCCATCAATACCGAATCCGCGGGTTCCTGCAAAACCCGGCCGGCCGAGCTCAACTGGTTCGGCGTGCCCGGAGGTGATCGGCGCCGAAAAAGGGATCATGAGCGTCGTGCACGTCGCGAACCGCGCGTCAGCCCCGACCGGTCCAACGAAAGAACCAGCCGCGAGATGCCCGGTGAGCGAACGGGTCCTGCCCGCTGGCGTCACCGTCACAAGTGCGAGCAGCAGCGCGGGCTGACGACACGCGCGACGACATGTATGTAATGCGCGGTGCAGCCGCTCCCCCAGCCGGTCAGTCCGCGCGCTTGAGCCAGGGAGCACGTGTGGTTGCGTCGCGTTGCGTGCAGAAGGCTATCGCCCGACATCCATGTCCGACTTCCCCTATTCGCTGCTGGACGGCTACCGACGGTTCAAGGCGAACCGTCATGCCCGCGAACATGCGCTCTACCGGTCACTGGCCGAGCATGGCCAGAAGCCGGAAGTCATGATGATCGCCTGCAGCGATTCTCGATCGGCTCCCGAGACCATCTTTGACGCCGCGCCGGGCGGGATCTTCGTGGTCCGCAATGTCGCCAACCTGGTGGCGCCCTGGGACCCGGACGGTGCCTACCACGGCACCTCGTCCGCCCTCGAATACGCCGTGCAGAGCCTGCAGGTCAGGCACATAGTCGTCCTCGGCCACGGAGAGTGCGGGGGCATCCGGGCGGCGCTGCAGCCATCGGCAACGCCGTTGTCGCCCGATGACTTCGTTGGCAGGTGGACGAGCCTGCTCCGGCCCGCCGTCGAAGAAGTCGCGTCCGGCAAGCAGCTTGACGACATGGAGCGGCAAACCGCCGTCGAACGCGCGGCAGTACGGCATTCGGTCGCGAATCTGCGGACGTTCCCGTTCATCGCGGACCTTGAAGACAGCCGCCGGCTCGACCTGCACGGCGCCTGGTTCGACATCGCCGAGGGCGAACTCTGGACTCTCAACGAGGCCACCGGAGAGTTTGCCATGGCTACCTAGCGAAGCCGGCTCCCGCCCTCCTGACATGCCCGACAGGATGTTGACACTGCCCATGGATCGACTCCGTCGACCCGTCACCCGAGCCGATCGAGCCGCCCCGGCGATCGGTGCCCCAGCGGAAGATCCCAGACATGCCTGAACGCCCCGTTTGCCCCCGCCGGTCCTTCATCTTCACGCCCGGACTGCGGCCGGAGATGTTCCCGAAGGCGCTGGCGAGCGGGGCCGACATCGTTTGTGTCGAGCTGGAGGACGGCATCGCGCCCAAGGACAAGCCAATCGCACGGACCAGCGCGATCAAGCTCTTCGAGACTCCCCAGGCCGACGACGGGATCGAGCGAATCGTGCGCATCAACTCGCTCCGCGAGGCGTTCGGCATCGCCGACATCCAGGCGGTCCTGGCCACCGAGACGCCCCCGCCCGCGCTGATGCTGCCCAAGGTGCAAACGCCGGACGAAGTGGTCACGCTCGACAACCTCCTGACCGAGCGCGGCCACGACACCCGCCTGCACGTGATCATCGAAACCAATGCCGGACTGGAGGCCGCCTACGACATCGCGCACTGCAGCCCGCGGATCGATGCGCTGTTCTTCGGGGGCGTCGACATGGCGGCCGAGCTCCGCTGCCGGAACGAGTGGGAACCGCTGCTGTACGCCCGCTCCCGCGTTGTGCATGCCGCTGCGAGCGCCGGCCTGGATGCGATCGACGTGCCGTACCTCGATCTCCAGGATCCGGACGGCATGAAGCACGCTGCAGTACTGGCGCGGGACCTGGGTTTCTCCGGCAAGGGAGCGGTACACCCGAGGCAGATCGCGCCCCTCAACGAAGTCTTCACGCCGTCGGCCGAACAGATTGCCCGGGCGCGCCGCATCATCGCCGAGTTCCAGACCGCCGACACGGGGCTGGTGGTGATCGACGGCAAGCTGATCGAGAAACCGGTCCTCCGCGAGATGCATCGGATCGTCGCCATCGCCGATCGGATCCATGGTCAGGGACCGACACGGTGATCATCGAACAGGCCAGGACCTCCGCCCCGGGCTGAACCCACGAAGAAGCGGGGGCAAGTACCAGCCAACCGGTCGGACGAGCGCCACCAGACGGCCCATCGCCGGCTCCGCGATCGTCCGGCCGTCGAACGCCAGATTGCACAGAGGCAGCCGGGCGTTGATCCGCAGACGTCCTGTTGCCGTGCTCCTCGCCCCGCTCCTCCCTCAAAGATGCCGCCGGTCCCGGTCCTCACGACCACTTGCACGTATCTGTTGATTACTATCTATCTATGATCTATATGAGACACTATTGTCTCATTATCCTCTGCCATGTACCACATTCACGAGATGCAACCAACCCTCCAGCAGCCCAAACCTCAACCCCGGCGGCTTCCAAGCCGAGCCGCCATCCTGGATGCCGCAATGACAGCCCTTGCCGACAACCCGGAGGCCTCCTTGTCGGTGATTGCCGAGGCCGCAGGCGTAAGCCGGGCAACACTCCACCGGTACTTTCCTGCCCGACAGGCCCTCATCGACACCAGCAGCCTGCAGGCGATCCAGGAGACCGACGCAGCCGTAAACGCGATCGACTGGGAAGGGATGACCAGTCAGGAGTACCTGCTGGCGATCTTCGAGGCCGTGATTCCCCTGGGTGATCGCTATCACGTGCTCAGTCGGGTACCGCTTGATGCCGCCAGCGACGCGGTCAGGGAGGCCTACGCACGCCAGTTGCGTGGCGTCGACACCATGGTGCAGTGGATGGCGCGCGAGGGCCTGGTGGCATCCAAGGTGCCTGCCGCGTGGGCGGCGCTGGTCATCGATTCGCTGATCTACGCAGCCTGGACCGCCGTGCGTGACGGGGCCGTGGCGCCCCGGGACGCGGCGGCGCTTGCCTGCCGAACGTGCCTGCGCGGGTTGTCGGAGAACGGGCGATGACATTCACAAGCGTTCGCCGTCGGCTGTCCGGACTACTCGGGTCCAAGCCACTGACCGTGATAATCCTGCTGGCGCTGGCCGCCGCTACCTTCCTCGAATGGTATTGGCCGTGGGGGCTCCTCTTCCTTTTCTGGGTGATCGTCAGTCTCCGCACGCGCGAAGCCTTCCTGATCGAACGGGTCACGCGGATACGCAATCCGATCCTCTACTGGGCGATCACCGGCATGTGGGGCGGGTTCGGGCTCTGGACCCTGTTTGCCGACCTGGTCTGGCGGTTTGCCTGAGATGGCCCTGGGAGCAGCCGGCCAGGACCATGCCGGGCGATCGATGGAACCGTCGTCCGGCGCGAGCGGTGGGGCCGGGCACCCGATGCCGCCCAAACCGGCCCAGCAGTTGCCCCGCGAAGCGTATGTAAGCCCCGAGTGGTTCGAGCGAGAGCGCCGCCTCCTGTTCGGGCGGGCCTGGGTCTGCGCGGGCGCCGCGCGCGAACTCCAGGCTGCCGGGGACTTCACGACGGTCTTGGCCGGAGACCACCCGCTGATGGTTGTCCGTGGCGGGGACGGCGTGCTGCGTGCCTTCCACAACCTGTGCCGGCACCGGGGGACGGAGCTCCTGGAGGGGTCCGGGCGGGTCGAACGGTCGCGCATCGTGTGCCCGTACCATCGCTGGACCTACGACCTGGACGGCACGCTCCGCGCCGTGCCGCTCCGCGCGCAGTGCTTCGCGGACCTGGATACCGGGAACCATCCCCTCTTGCCCGCCGCCGTGGCGGAACTCGGCGGCCTGGTGTTCGTGCATCCGGATCCGGGCGCGGATTTTGCCGGCTGGCGGGACAGCGTCGAGGGCGTGGTCTGGCCGCACCGGTTCGATCGCATGAGCGCGGGCCCGGAAGTCACGTACGAAATTCGCTGCAACTGGAAGGTGTTCGTCGAAAACGCCATCGACGGCTATCACCTGGCCTACCTCCACCGCCGCACGCTCGGCGGCCCGCGTGCCGACCGCAACGTCTGGGATGTGCACGGACGTCATCTTGTCTGGTACTCGACCGAGACCGGGCGCAAGACCTGCCTGCCCCAGGCAATTGCACGCACCGCGGCCGGATCGAGTGCAGACCCCATCGAGGGCGCCGAATCGGGCGAGTACGGCGGCGTGTTCTTCCTGTTCCCGAGCACGATCGTGACGGCGTCGCCGGGGGAGCTGAGCGTCTCCAGGCTGCAGGGGACGACCGCCGACACCTGCCGGCTGTCGGTGCGGGTCTGGCAGCGCAAACGGGCGGGCTGGGAGCGATGGCTGGGCGAGCAGGACAGCGAGGACGACATCAAGGACATGCCGGGCTACGACGCCGCGAGCGGCGTATTCCGCCTGGCGCAGCTTCCGGGTCATCCACTGGAAACCGGCGACTTCCACTGGGAGGACGTTTGGGTATGCGAGAAGATGCAGCGTTCGCTGCGCTCGCCCAACCATCGGGTCGGACGCCTCGCCGCCGGGCCGGGCGCTGAAGCACCCCTCGAGGTCTTCCAGCGCAACGTGCTGGACTATCTGACCCCGGCCGAGAGCCCGATGCCGGCAGCGCCGGACGCCGGGCACGCCTGAGCCGCATCCGTCTCGCTGCGGCGCGCGGAACCCCCCGCATGCGGACAGGCATGCCCCGTTGGGCAAGTGCGCATGAACGGAATCCGGCTGCTTTGGTACTGCTGTCGGCAGCCCACTCTCACTTGGGAGTGGAACCGTGGCGAGCCACGCGGCCGGGGATGGAGGCATTCCGCCAACCCGTGTCCCCCGGGACGGACGCCGAAGACGAAGCGCCACACAGGTAGGACAGCCGGCCGCGCTCAGCGGGCCCCGTGCGACTCCGCGGTCTCACGGTACGCCCGGGTGCGATGCAGTTCCGGCCCGCCCGCGGTCAGCCACCGCCAAACCGCTGAGCGTAGCCGGCGAGCCGCGCCTGCCACCCAGGATGGTCAACGACGTCCTCGTTGACGATCCCGCGGGGAGCTTGACCCACCATCACATCCATGACCGCGCGCACATCCGCCGCCCCGCATCCCGCGAAGAACTGGTCCGTCCAGCACAGCGCATGCGGCGTCACGATGACATTCTCCAGGGCGAACAGAGGGTCATCCGCGGCCGCGGGCTCCGGGTCGACGACGTCGAGCCCTGCCCCGGCAATCCGTCGTTCCTGCAGCACCCTAGTCTGAAGTTCCCCCTGATTGTTGCCGGATGATCGAGCCAAGCGCTTGTGCTGGCGGGGTTTGCGTGCCTATGTGTGCGTGCAGATGTAGCCATGTAAGAATGGATATCATGGTTGACATGGGCGATTGTTCCGGTATC
>JAJDZX010000119.1 GCA_022824395.1 Alphaproteobacteria bacterium | reverse complement strand
CAGGAAGCCGATGATGGACACCGTGCCGGCGCTGTAGCCGTCCTGGATCAGTGCAAAGTTCCTGCGCGCGGCGTCCGCCGCCCTGGCCGCCAGGTCGATGGCGGCGTAGCTGGCCTGTACCGCGTGCAGGCCGGACCGGACGTCGTGCTCGATTCGGTGCTGCTCGGCCAGCCGCTGCAGCTTCAGCTCGTGCAGGGTGTACACACCCCGGTCGATGTCGGATTGCCGTCGTCCACCGAGAAACAGTGGCAGGGAAAGATTGAGGGTGACCCGCCAGTCGTTGCGCCCTTCGGCCGAGCCCATGGCCCTTCCATGTTCTCCCAGCACGCGGCCGACCTGGCCGGACAGACTCAGCTCGGGACTCCAGTAGGACCTGCGGCTGGACTGGACCTGTCGTTCGGTCGCCGCCACATTGGCTGCGATGATTCGCAGCTCCGGTGCATTGGCCAGCCCCTCGGCCAGGAAGATCTCCCCCATCGCATCCACTGCACGCTGGTTGTCGATCAGCGACACCAGGTTGCTCCGGCTCACCAGCAGCGAAGGGTCGGTCAGGCTGGCCGGCTCGGTGGAGAACCGTTCCTTGATCGGGCGATGCAGCAGGCGGTTCAGAGCGTCCATCGCCTGCTCCCGGGAGGCACGGGTGGTCAGCAGGGCCCGCCGCGCCGACGCCACCTCGCTCTCCCAGCGATAGACATCGGACGCGCTGGAGGAGCCGAGCTGCACGCGGTCCCGGGCAAGATCGAGATTGGTTCGAGCGAGCTCCAGCGCACGCCTGCGGATGTCGACCGCGGTCTGCCCCTTCAGGACCTGGAGAAACGCCGTGGTGGCCGATTGCACCACGTCGAGCTCCAGGGCCCGCTGCGCCGCCACGCGAGCCTGCTGCCGATGGTGTTCCACCTCGACGGCGGCCCGGGCGGACTCCGAATAGAGCAACTGACTCGCCTGCAACTGCACGGTCGACGTCCGCTCCGCCGATCCTCCTGCCATGACCGACGCTGCATCGTCATTCAACTGCGTCACTCCGAGCGAGGTGCCCACCTGCGGCCGCAGGCGCGATCGCGCCACGACCTCCCCTTCGGCGTCCGCCACCAGTCCCGCCATGCCTGTCCGGATGTTCAGGTTTGCCTGCAACGCCTCCTTCGCCACCGAGGAAAGACCCCACCGGCGGCCTTCCGAAACCGCATCCTCGTTGAGCAGGGTGGCGGTGCTGAGCACGTCGAACCGGGGTGAGATGCCGAGCTTGCCGGCAGTTTCCATGTTGATCGTGAGTCTGCGCTTGCGCCGGAACGACACGCCCTGGTCGCCGGCGTTCTCGCCGAGAAGCACCGCCTGGAAATTGAGTGCGTTGCGCCGCGCCAGTCGTGTCCAGTCGGTATCGGGGGCCGCCGCCGCGAGCACCCCGTGCTGTACCGGAGTGGTGCCGATCAGGCTGTAGCTGGGCAGTCCACGGGTGGCCAGGCCCTCGATGAGCCGCGTCCTCCCGGCCCGGTCCATCCGGGGCAGCGGCCCCAGCATGACCGCTTCGGCGTCACCGGGGATCCGTGCAACGATGTCGTCAGTGGGACTCTCCTGGAGGATGAAGACAAGCTCGACGCCGTGGTCCGCGGCCAGCTCCCCGGCCCTGTCCGCCAGCTCTGGCACGGCCTCGCCGATGGACTTCTCCATCAGCAGCGCCACCTTCCGGAAGCGAACGATCTCTCGAAACGTCTGCAGATCGTCTGCGAATCGGACTTCGGCGGCGAGATAGTTGAGGTTGGTGACGCCGCTGGATCTGCCGGACCGGGGCAGGTCCGCCACGTCCGAAGCCAGGGCCATGGGAGCAAACGTGGGCTTGGGATGCTCCGGCATCCGTGCGGCTACGGTGCTGGAGACGAAGCCGAGCGCCAGCACGACATCGACGTCGGCGCTGCCCTGCAGTGCGCGCATGGCGTCCTCGACCCCTTCGACCGACCAGTCGCCGGTCAGGATCATGGCGTCATCGAAGTGGACGTCGAACTCCCCGGCGATCAGTTCGGTGATCTCGCTCGTGAACAGGCCGACGGCTTCCTGAAGGAGGGGGCCGTCCCCGTCGACCACGATGCCGACATTCACCCTTTCGGCACCGGATGCGGCATGACCGAGAAGCCCGGCAAGCAAACCCAGGGCACCGAATACGAGGCACATCCAGTGCCTTCGATGAAAGCGAAGTCCCGGCATCACGCGCTTCTCCAGAACACAGGAACCATCGGGCCCACGTCTGACCCATTCTACGGCACGACAACAATTGCTGACCCTTGCACCGTCCGCGGAGGACGGCAACCGCACGCGCCGCCGGAGCGCCGAGCGGCGTCGGGCAACGACGTCGGCGTTGCGCCAGGACCGAAGCGAGGAATCGTCGAGGGGCTCGGTCGTGGCCGGATGCCGGACAGGATTATACGGTAGGCTGAACGTAGTGCGACTACATATCATCCGGCATTCGGTAGCGAGGCTGGCGACTTCGATCGACGCAGAGCCGGACGTCCTCGGGCCCGACGAAAGGCGTTGTACTCGAAGCGGGCCACAGACTGCGTACCCCGCGCGTGCTGCAGCCGCCCGCCCGGATCGCAGGTCCGGGCGTGATACGGACAGACGAGCCGCTGCGTGCGGCCCTGCCCCCTCGACGAGAGGATGGGCGCGGTGAGCGCACGCGTTGCAGAACGCGCAGACACCGCCCGCAGTCGCGGGTCTCAGGCGGTAGCCCCGCCATCGACCGCAAGCGTCGTCGCGGTGATGTAGGACGCTTCGTCCGAGAGCAGGAAGAGCGCCGCGCTGGCGACCTCCTCCGGCCTGCCCGGGGGACCCATGGGAATCGTGGCGCCACGCCGGGCGACGAGCTGCTCCCGGTCGAAGCCATGTGTCGATTGCTGGTCGGGGCGCGCGACGAAGACCCGAAGCATGGGCGTGTCGACCGGTCCGGGGCAAATCGCGTTGACGCGGATGTTCTCCATCGCGAGCCGCCTGCCGAGCGCCTTCACGAACCCGACCACGCCGTGCTTCACGGCGGAATAGACCGGGCTGAAGGACGAGGCGCGCAGCCCCGAAGTCGATGCCGTATAGAGCAGCGCGCCGCCGCCGCGGGCGCGGATCTCCGGAATCGCCGCATCCGTGGTGACCAGCACGGTGCGCATGTTGAGGGTCACGGCGGTGTCGAAGTCGTCCATCTCGATGCCTTCGACCGACGCCGGGCCGGGATGGCCGACATGGTTCCAGACGAAGTCGATCCCGCCGAGCGCGTTCGCCGCCTCGCGCACGATGCGCCGGCTGTCCTCGTCGCGGGTGAGGTCGGCGGGAATTCCCACCGCGCGGCCGCCGGCCGACTCGATCTCGCCCACGACGGCCCGCACCGCATCGGCGTCGATATCCACCACCGCATCCGCCGCCCCCTCCCGGGCGAACCGCACGGCCCCTGCGCGCCCCATTCCGGAGCCGGCCTCCTGGACTCGGGCACCGGTGTTGTAGAGAAACAACAGCAGCGTGTGGTCACCGGTACGGCACGGAAGCTGCGATAGGTATCCCGCAGCGCCGTCGCGACCCGCGGTCCGAAGGGCACGAGCCTGTCCTTGGCGGACTTCGTCTTGCGCACCCACAGAACACGACGCTCGAAGTCGGCGTCGCGCAACTGCAACCGGGATACCTCTCCGATGCGCAGACCTCCGCCGACGGAGATCGCGCGAGCTCGTCGTAGAGCGGCTGCCGGGCGCCCGCGTCGCCTCGCAGTCCGAGCGCAACCGCCGCCGCGCGGCGGTTCGCGGCCGAGCGGTCGAAGAGGCCGCCGCGAAGTCGGTCGGCGGGAACGTCCGTCCTGGCCGCGAGGGCGAAGGCTGCCCCCCGCACCGCGGCGTCCTCATGATCGAGAAGCGGGCCGACGAACGCAGCGGGCATGGCAAGCCCTTCGACAGCACGATTGCCCTGAGCGTCGAGCGCGCATCCGTGCCGCCGAGACGCGCGAGGGTGTCGAGAACGGCGAGCTGCTCACGCAGCGGCTTCTCGACGCCGAAGCCGGCGAAGCGCCGCCACAGCGCCTCGAGCGCCGGGACCGCCGCCTCCAGCGAACGCGCGATAATCTCGGAACAGACGGCCTCGATATTCGACGGCCCCGTCTTCTGGATCGATTCGAGCAGATCGTCGTCCGAAAGCGACGCCACGGGCGCCGCGGCCGGCGCAGCCGTCGGCTCCGCGGCGAGGCGGGCTGTCACCCTGCCGCGTTCGGCGAACAGGTCGAGCTGGTTCGGCGTCGCTTCCCGGTCCGAACGCAAGGGGCCGGATTGCGCCCGCGCGGGGCCGGTGTCCGATGGCTTCGTCATCGAGCACAGGCGCGGATGAGAGGACCGAACACTCGATGTCTTCCGTGCGGGCCGCGTGCGGGCGCTCCGGCGATGTTGCTGCGAAACGTCGCTCCCGGCAACATCGCCGGAGCTGCGGACCGGAGGCTATCGCACTTCGTGCGGTATCGCCCGGCATGACGAAAACCGCAGAGCTTGGATGCGGACATTCATGACCGGGGCCATTCGCCGGGAAGGAATCGCGGATGAGGCTCTGTGCGGTGCGGGGGCCAACTGCGGTCAGGTCGCCGCCCGGCGAGCGAAGCGGGAGGCCGTTGCCGAGCGGAATCAACCCGGAGGCGACGCACCGGGCGGTGCATCCGCAGCCGGCCGATTTTCGCGGTCCCGGGTTCGACGCCGGGGCGTCATCACCCGCGCTGCTTCACCCGCTCGATTATCTGGCCGAGGATGCGCGCGGTGCGTTCCGGACCGACGATGGACGTGAGCAGCGCCCGGGCCGCCTCGTACCGGCCGGTGCGCACCATGTCCTCGAGCCGCGCCTCGAACAGCGCGCGGACCGCTTCGAGCAGGTCGGGCTGCGCGGCGTCGGGCTCGCCCACCAGGCGCACCATCAGCGCCTCGGCCCTGAGCGCCGCATCGTGCATCGCCCGCAGCCGTTCGGCATCGAGCACCGGCGCATCGTCTCCATCGGGCTGTGCATCGCCCCCGGAGGCGTCGTGCCCGAGCACCCGGTCCACGATGTAGCGCGACATCGACTGGCCTGCATCCGCGGCGAGGTCCCGGATGCACTCCCACTGGAGCGCGGTGCACGAGAGCGAGTGCGACACCGAGCGCTCGTGCCGGTCGCTCATTCGGGCGCGTCCTCATCGAACAGGTCCGGCGCGCTCGGGCGGCGGTCGGTATCGCGGTGGCCTGCCTTCCCGCGCCGCTTCCTCTCCGTCGCCGCCTGCGCCGACGCCCGCTGGTCGTGAACCAGAAACGACACCGCCTCGCGCAGCGTCACCCCGCTCCCCGGCAGCGGCCGCACGAGGTCCTCGCACAGCAGCACGAGCCGGTTCACCCGCGCGTAGAGGTTGCGCTGTTGCTCCGCCGAAAGTCCCGTGCGGTGCGCACTGCCCAGTACGCGGGAGAGAATGTATGGGGAGGTCTTCATCCCCGCGGCACGCGCGAGGTCCTGAATGGCCCGCCACTGCGAGGGCGGGCAGGTGACGCAGCGCTGGCGTGCGCGGGCCATCTCAGCGTTGCGCCTCATCGGCGGCGACCGACGCCTCGGCCTCCTCGACCAGACGCCGCCAGGCCGCGTGCGCGTCGGCGGTTTCGAACCGCAGCCGCTCGGCAAGGGCCAGCGTGCGCAGGTCCACCGCCGCGCCGCGCTGCACCGCCACCGGCAGAGAGTCCGTTTCCACCGGGGGGCGTGCGGGCTCGAGTGCGCGTTCGATGACGAATTGGGAGATGGACATCCCGGCCGCGCGGGCGCGGCGCGCGATGAGGTGCCACTGGCTGTCGTCAGCCATGACGGAGCGTGGCTTCTTTCTTCCCTTGGCATTTTTCGAGTCCGACATGGTGTCCTTCCGCTACTTGTCTCCAGCCCACTTCATCCATTGGCCATCCATTGCCTAACACATGATATCTACCATACTGC
>JAJDZX010000073.1 GCA_022824395.1 Alphaproteobacteria bacterium | reverse complement strand
CTCAATCTCCACCAGGCACGCCTGATCGAACGCGTCCCCGGCGAGCCACGGAGCATCCGCGTTCTCGTCGATCCCGAACAGCTCCCCAAACTGAAATGAACGCGCCTCAAACTGTCAAAATCTCTGTGACACGACACTAGTGCTCGCCTCCGAAAATGTGCTGGCACAGAAGGAACGTTCCGCCGCCGAGCGCGAGGGAGAAATCGCCTGGATGCGCCAGGAACAGGACCTCGCCCGCGAGAACGCGCGCGTGCAGACCGATGTCGACACGGTGCTCGCGAAAGCCAAGGCCGAGGCCACCGCAACGGCAACCGCCGCATCAGCCGAAAAGGCCCGCATGGAGGCAGAGGCTGACGGACGCACGGCGCTGAACAAGGCCGAGAACCTGCTGAGTGACTCCGTGATCCGCATGCGCCTGGAGGAACGCAAGCTCGATCGCCTCCCCGAGATCATGGCGCAGATGATGAAGCCGGTCGAAAAGATCGAATCCATCCGGATCAATCAGATCGGCGGGGCCGGACCGGGGGCGGGAGGTTCGGACACGGCGGAAAACGCCTTTGGCGCCGCGATGGAACAGATCCTCGGCATGGCCGTCCGACTGCCGGCCATGAAGCAGATGGGGGCCGAAATCGGCCTCGACTTTGATCCCAACCTTGCCGGCCGCACTGCCGACTACGCGAATCGAATCAAGTCCAAGGACAAGGGCAAGGCATGACAGCCGTGCCTGTCAGCAACCCATGACGGGGCCGCGCGGGCTCCGACAGGAGGAATTCCGTATGTCCATCAACCGTCGCCACTTTCTCGGTGGCAGCGCCGCATTGACGGGTGCCGCGGTTCTGGGGTACCCCGCGGCCGCAGCCGACGCCATCAAGCTCGGATCCGTCCTCGACAGCTCCGGCATCTTCGACGCCTACGGCAAGCCGATGGACATGGCGATGCGTCTCGCCGTGGCCGACATCAACAATGCCGGCGGCTTGCTGGGGCGCCCTATCGAAGTGGTCGCCTACGACACGCAATCGGACATGGCGCTGTATTCGCAGTATGCGCAGCAGCTCACCCGCGAGGACCAGGTCGACGTCGTCCATGGCGGCATCCTGTCGGCCTCCCGCGAGGCCATTCGCCAAATCCTGCGCAAGAGCGGGACGCTGTACTTCTACAACGTGCTGTACGAAGGTGGGGTCTGCGACCGCAACATCTTCATCAACGGTGTCACGCCGGCCCAGCAGGTGGAGGCACTTGTGCCCTACGCCATGAACAAGGTGGGTGCCCGTACCGTCTACATCCTTGCGGCCGACTACAACTACGGCCAGATCACGGCCAAGTGGATCCAGAAGTACGTCGGCGACAACGGCGGCGAAACCGTCTCTGTCGACTTCTTCCCGCTCGATGTCTCGGACTTCGGATCGACGATCGCGAAGATCCAGTCGACTGCCCCGGACCTGGTCATCGCGCCGCTGGTGGGCGGCGCCCACCTGTCGTTCTTCCGGCAATGGGCCGCGGCAGGCATGAAGGCCCGGATCCCCCTTGCTTCGACGACCCTCGGCGTCGGCAATGAACACAAGGTCCTGACCGCGGATGAGGGCAACGGGATCATGGTTGCCTACAACTACAGCCAGGAGCTCGACACGCCCAAGAACGCGGAGTTCAAACGGAAATGGGCGGCCGCCTACGGCGACGACACGGCCATCCACGAGATCGCGGTATCGAACTACCAGGGCGTGCTGACGTGGGCGGCCGCCGTGCGGGAAGCCGGCTCGCTCGAGCGTGATTCGGTCGTCGCGGCGCTCGAGACCGGGATTTCCGTCCAGGGTCCGGGCGGCACGGTGACGGTCGACCCGAGGACCCACCACGCTGTCCTCGACGTCCATCTGATGGAGATCGAGAACCAGGGGATGACGGTCATCGACACCTTGCCGCGGCGTCAGCCCATCGACACCCAGGCCGTGTGCGATCTGGAGGCCAACCCGGACGACAACCAGCAGTACGAAATCGAGATCTGAGCCCTGCGACGCGGGGGTGTCAGCGTGCCCGGCCACGCCGCCCCCGCAGCTTCGACCCGGACGGCCCCACGCCACTGACATGGATTTCATTCTCGTCATCGTCGTCGAAGTGCTGTACGCGATCGGCGCACTGGTTCTGATCAGCGCCGGCCTGGCCGTGATCTTCGGCATGATGCGAGTCATCAACCTCGCGCACGGCGAGTTCATGATGCTCGGGGGATACGCCACGATCACCGCCGTCGATCTCGGCGTGAACGTCTTTCTTGCCATGCTCGTCCTGGCGCCGGCGGTCGTCGGCGTGCTGGGCCTCGTCGTCGAGCGTCTGGTGATCCGGCACCTCTACGGCCGTCTCATCGACACGATGCTCGCCACCTGGGGGTTGAGCCTGCTGTTCGTCGGCATCGTGACGATGGTGTTCGGCAACACGACGACCGGCATATCGACTCCCATTCCCGGTTTCGCGCTCGGGGACTACCAGGTCAACGGGTACAATTTCTTCATTGTCCTGGTGGCAGCCGCACTCCTTTTCCTCATGCTGGCCGTGCTGAGATCGACCCGGTCCGGGTTAATCGCCCGCGGGACTATGCAGCACGCGGACATGGCCGCGTCGCTCGGCTACAACCCTGACCGCATCTACATGCTGACGTTCGCCTGCGGTTCCGCGCTGTCGGGGCTGGCGGGCGCTGTCCTCGCGCCGCTCGTCGGGCTGGTCCCCACGTCCGGTGGCGCCTACATCGCGAAGGCCTTCATCACGGTCATCGCCGGCGGTCCCGCGCTCATCGCGGGCCTGGCGAGCAGCGCTGGCGTCTTCGGTCTGATCAACCAGATCTTCAGCTTCGCGGTTTCGCCGGTTGTCGGCGAAGTCGCGCTCCTGGTGGCGGCCGTCGTCCTCCTTCGCCTCCTGCCCCGGGGCATCACCGACCGGCTGTTCAGAGAATCGCTGTGAGGGAAGCCGGCTGGAGTCGCGAACTCACCGGCACGCTGGTTGCGGCCGCATGCGCCGTTGGTGTCCTGCCCATGCTGGTCAGCACCTACACGCTGACCGTCCTCGTCATCTACGGGATGCTCGGTCTCAGTCTGGGTCTCGTCTGGGGGTTCGGGGGGATCCTCTGTTTCGGCCAGGCGGCCTTTTTCGGCCTTGGCGCCTACACCTACGCCATTGCCGCGATCAACATCGGCGAGAGCACGGTGCCGATGCTCCTCGCGGTGGCGATTCCGGCGGGTTTCGCCGCGCTGCTTGGCGCCATGCTGTTCTATGGTCGGCTGACCGATGTCTACCTTGGCGTCATCACCCTCGTGGTCACGCTGATCCTCCACCGGTTCATGAACGCCACCGCCGGGTCGGACTATGTCATCGGCAACGCTCGGCTTGGCGGCTTCAACGGAATTCCGGGCTTCCAGACCCTGAACGTCCCCGGACACCCCGCTTCATACGTCTGGGGGGACTCGCTCTACTACTTCTGTGCGGCCTGCCTGCTGCTGGTGTATCTGCTCGTGAGCGCGCTGCTCCGGTCGTCATTCGGACGCATAGCGGTCGGCATCCGCGAGAACGAAACGCGCGCAGCCCTGATGGGCTACGACGTGCCGGCCCGCAAGACCGTCATGTTCACGGCCGGCGCCGCGATCGCCGGACTGGCCGGCGCGTTGTTCGCGAACTGGGCGGAGATCGTCACCCCGCGCCTGTTCTCCCTCGGCCAGTCGGCAGACATCATCATCTGGTGCATCGTGGGCGGCCTCGGCACCCGCATCGGGCCGGTGCTGGGTGCAGCCGGCCTCTCCTACCTCAAGTTTCTCCTGGGCCAGCAGGGGCTCATTCACAATTCCGTCGTGTCCGGCGCCATCCTGGTCCTCTTCGTGCTCTTTCTCCCGGGAGGGATTGCGCCCGTGCTGGCGAACGCCTGGCGTTCGGTCACGCAGAGGCGCCCCCGGCGCCGATCCCCGCGACGTCGCGGGCCGCGGTCGTCCCTGGCATCAGGCGATGCCTGAAACGGTCCTGGAGACGCAGGGTCTCACCATGCGCTTCGGTGGGGTGCTGGCGGTTGCCCAGGTTGACTTCAGGCTGGCTTCCCACGAGCTCCGGTGCCTCATCGGCCCGAACGGTGCCGGGAAGTCGACGTTCTTCAAGTGCATCACGGGGCTGCTTCAGCCCACGGAGGGGCAGATCTTCATGCGCGGCCGGGAAACCACGCGCTGGCCCGCCCACCAGGTGGCAAGTCGCGGCGTCGGCACCAAGACCCAGGTACCGAGCGTCATGGACGGGCTCAGCGTCTTCGAGAACATCTGGCTCGCCGCCCGCCGGTTCCTGCCGCCGCAGGCTGCTACCCGAAAAGCCGACGAAACCATCACCCGGCTGGCGCTGGGACCCATTGCGCGCGGCTCGCCTGGCAGGCTCGCCCATGGCGAGCGCCAGCATGTCGAACTCGGCATGGTCATGGCAGGAGATCCCTGGCTGGTGCTGCTCGACGAGCCCGCGGCAGGGATGACCGGCGGCGACGTCGAACGCCTCACCGAAATCGTGGAAGAGTTCACGCGGACGGCGGCCGTGGTCGTGGTCGAACACGACATGCAGTTCATCCGCTCGATTGCGAGAATCGTCACGGTCTTTCATCGGGGCGCCGTGCTGCTCGAGGGTCACGTGGACGCGGTGCTGGCGGATCCGGCCGTCCGCAGCGTCTATCTGGGGCAGGCCGCGTGACCGAGGTCCCGGAATCGGTACCGGCCCTGGAGGTCAAGGGCCTCACGGGCGGCTACGGAAAGGTGCCCATCCTGCACGGGGTGGACCTCCGGGTGTTCGATGACGAAGTGGTCGGAATCCTCGGTCACAACGGCATGGGGAAGTCCACCCTGCTGCGGCTGCTCATGGGCCTGCTGCCCGCTACGTCCGGTGTCATCCGGTACCGCGGCAGTGAGATCACCGCACTGCCGGCGTTCGAGCGGGCACGCTCGGGGCTCGGCTTCGTCCCCCAGGAACGGGGGATCTTTCCGCAACTCACCGTCCGGGACAATTTGCGCTTCGGCTGGCAGGGCTTCACCGGCGCGCACGAAGACGATGTGCTGGACACGGTTGTCGCCGCCTTCCCCCGCCTTGCCGATCTGCTCGACCGCAAGGGCGGCGCCCTGTCCGGCGGGGAGCAGCAGCTCCTGACGCTTGCGCGCTGCCTGATGGGCGAGCCCGATTTCCTGATGCTCGATGAACCGACCGAAGGCATTCAGCCCTCGATCGTCGACGAGATCGCCGAAACCCTGCGCGGCCTGCAGGAGCGTTCGGCACTGTCCGTCCTGCTGGTTGAGCAGAATTTCGATTTCGTCGCCGCCCTGTCCGACCGGGTCCTCATCCTGGAACGGGGCCGTGTCACGGGTGAGCTTGGGCGCAGCGACCTCTCGAACCCGGCCGAAATCGAGACGCTTCTCGGTCTCGGCCCGGCGCGCACCGCCTCGTCTTCCTCTCCGTCGCCTCGCCCCGGCCCGGCGGGGAACGCGTACCCCGTGGAGCGGGCTGCCGCCCCGGTCCACGGACGTGTCCCGGAGGAACGGGCGCCGCCCCCAGCAATTGATGTTGCCAGTGGCTCCCCCGGAACAGCGAATACCATGACCGTCAACCGACCCTCGCTCGCGCAGATGCGCACCATGGCCGACCGGTTCGGCATGGGCCTCACCGACCACGAACTCGAACAGTACCGGGAAGTCATGGAGCCCTATGTCCAGGCCTACGACCGGCTCGATGCCGCGCCCGACCACCTGCCGCCGGTGCGCTATCCGAGAGCGCCGGGGCACTTCCCCGAACCGTCCGAAAATCAATTGAACGCCTGGTACGTCAAGACCGACGTGCGCGGCGCCCCGGATGGTCCGCTCCGCGGCAAGCGGGTCGTCCTGAAGGACACCGTGTGTCTCGCCGGCGTGCCGATGATGAACGGCTCGGCCATCATGGAGGGCTATACGCCGGAGGTCGACGCCACCATCGTCACCCGCATGCTCGACGCCGGCGCCACGATTGCAGGCAAGGCCCACTGCGAGAATTTCTGCCTGTCGGCGGGCTCGCACACCGGCGCCAAGGGGCCGGTCCAGAACCCGTGGAAGCGCGGCTACATGGCGGGCGGCTCGTCGAGCGGCTCGGCGGCGCTCGTCGCCGCCGGGGAAGTCGACATGGCGATTGCCGGCGACCAGGGGGGCTCCATCCGGATCCCCTCGGCAAACTGCGGCGTGTACGGCATGAAGGCCACGCACGGCCTGGTCCCGTACACCGGGATCATGCCGATCGAGCGCACGATCGACCACGTGGGGCCGGTCACCAGCACCGTGGCTGACAATGCGGTCTTGCTGGAGGTGCTGGCGGGCGACGACGGGCTCGATCCCCGGCAGCGCAATCCGGAGACTGCCCGCTACACCGAGGCGCTCGGCCAGAGTGTCCGCGGGCTTCGGATCGGCGTGCTCAAGGAGGGCTTCGACCGTACGGAGAGCGAGCCGGACGTCGACCGCAAGGTACGCGAAGCTGCCGACCGCTTCCGCGAGCTGGGTGCGAGCGTCCAGGAGGTGTCGGTCCCCGAGCATTTCCTGGCGCTTGACTGCTGGACGGCGATCGCCGTCGAAGGGCTGCAGGACCAGATGATGCACGGCAACGCGGCCGGCACGAACTGCCGCGGCCTGTTCCTGCCGTCGATGATCGATCACATGGCCCAGTGGCGGACGCGGGCGGACGAACTCAGCCACTCCCTGAAGGTCTGCATGTTTCTCGGTGAACACTTCCGCCGGCAGTATCGCGGCCGGTTCTACGGCAAGGCGCAGAACCTGATGCGGAAGGCGAACGCGGCCTACGCACGCGCGCTCGAGGCGCACGACCTTCTCCTGCTGCCGACGCTGCCGATGAAGGCGCAGGAACTCCCGCCGCCGGGTTGCTCGATCGCGCTGTACATCCAGCGGGCGTTCGAGAACATCGGCAATACGGCCCCGTTCAACGGGGGCCTGCCGGCGATGAACGTCCCCTGCGGGATGAGCGAGGGACTGCCGATCGGCATGATGCTGGTCGGGGGCTCCCATCAGGAAACCACGATCTACCGTGCCGCCCACGCCTTCGAGCAGACCGGCGACTGGCGGACGATGTAGCGATGCGCCCGTGAACATCCTGACCCAGAGCCTGGCAGGCCGAATCGCCGATTTCGGTACCGCACCATCCCCGTCACCTGACCTCGTTCCCGTCCACGGCGAGTCGTACGTGCGAGGGCCCGCCGCGCCGCCACTCGAGGCGATCACGGTCCCGCACCTGCTCGGGCGCGCGGCCTCGCGGTTCGGGCCGCGGGAGGCCGTGATCTGTGCGCACCAGCCGATCCGGCGGAGCTACCGCGACCTCTGCCGTGAAACCGACGCTCTCGCGGCCGGGCTCCTCGCCATCGGGCTGGAGAAAGGCGATCGGGTCGGAATCTGGTCGCCCAACCGGTACGAGTGGGTGTTGACTCAGCTCGCCACCGCGCGCATCGGCGTGATATTGGTCACCATCAACCCCGCCTATCGGTCGGCGGAACTCAAGTTCGCGCTCAACCGTTCCGGTTGTCGCGCGCTGGTGCTGGCCGAGAGCTTCAAGTCGTCACAATACCTGCGAATGCTGCGGAGCCTGGCCCCGGAGCTTGACCGGTGCCAGCCGGGCGGCCTGCGCTCGGAGCAGCTGCCGCATCTCCGGAGCGTCATTGCCCTGTGCGATGACCCGGGGCCGGGAATCCACGCGTTCGCAAGCCTGGCCGGTCTCGCGGGACCGGCGCAAGCCCTGCGGCTCGCTGCTGTCGATTCGACCCTGGACCCAGATGACGCGATCAACATCCAGTTCACTTCCGGCACGACCGGAGAGCCGAAGGGTGCGACGCTGACTCACCGGAACATCGTGAACAATGCGCGGTTTGTCACCGACCGGATCCATCTCACCGAGGCGGACCGCCTTTGCATCCCTGTTCCCCTCTACCACTGTTTCGGCATGGTGATGGGGGTCCTCGGCGCGATCAGCAAGGGCGCCGCAATGGTGTTCCCCGGTGAAGGCTTCGACGCCGGGGCCACCCTCTCCACGGTGTCCGATGAGCGTTGCAGCGCGCTCTACGGCGTGCCGACGATGTTTGTCGCCATGCTCGATCAGCTTCCCACGCTCGACCTGCAACTCGCCGGGATGCGGACCGGGATCATGGCCGGTGCACCGTGCCCGAAGGTGGTGATGGACCGGGTCCTGAACGAGATGCACATGCCGGAACTCACCATCTGTTACGGCATGACCGAGACCTCGCCAGTGTCGTTTCAGAGCATGGTTGACGACCCGGTCGAGCAGCGCTGCAACACCGTCGGACGGATCCATCCGCACCTGGAGGCCCGGGTCGTCGATTCGGGCGGAAGGGTGCTCCCGGTCGGCGAAGAAGGTGAATTGTGTACCCGTGGTTACTCCGTCATGAAGGGGTACTGGGATGACGAGAAAGCGACACGGGCGAGCGTCCGCGACGGCTGGATGCATACCGGCGATCTGGCCCGCCTGGACGCCGGCGGGTTCTGCACCATCACCGGTCGGGTCAAGGACATGATCATCCGGGGGGGCGAGAACATCTACCCGCGCGAAATCGAGGAGTACCTGTTTCGCCATCCGCAGATTCGCGAGGCGCACGTGTTCGGGATCCCGGATGCCGGCTTCGGAGAAGAGGTGTGTGCCTGGGTCATTCCGACCGCGGGCTTCGAGTTGTCAGAACAAGACGTCCGCAGTTTCTGTCAGGGGAACATCGCGCATTACAAGATTCCCCGCTTCATCCGCGTGGTTGCGGAAGTACCCATGACCGTCACGGGCAAACCGCAGAAATTCCGAATGCGACAAATGATGGTCGATGAACTTGGTCCCGGCCACGACATGGCCCAGCGACAGCCTCGCTCGCGGCCCTGACGGTTCCGTCGAATGCTGCCTGGTTGTGGAACAGGTCGCCAGCCCGGTCGTAGGCGCCTCGCTGCGAGAGCCGCAGATCCCACTCGCGGCCCATAGCGTTCGATCGCGATTCGGCACGTCCCCGCACGCGGTGGGCCACCAACTTCTGAAACCAGGTTGGTCGAGGTTCCCAACTCTTCGAAAACGACTTGCCCCGGCTGCTGAAGACGGACCTCGTGGAGCGCGTGCGCGGCATCCTGGCCGTGCAGGCCATCGCGGAGACGATGGACGGCTGCATGCGCGAGGCGACGCCCGGCTGGCGGGTCCACCGGCTGTCCCGCGGGCGGCGCCACGAGTGGAGCGTGTCGGTGTCGGGCAACTGGCGGATCACCTTTGAGGAACTGAACGGCGGCATCGAGCGCGTGAACCTGGAGGACTACCACTGATGACCAGCGGCGGCATCAAGAGGGGGATGACCCCCTGCATCCCGGAACCTTCATCCGGATTGAGGCCCTCGAGGAACTGGGGTTGAGCGTGTCGGCGGCGGCGCGGATTCACGGCGTGCGCCGGGCGATGCTCTCCGACCTGGTGAACGGCAACGCCTCTCTGTTGCCCGAGGTGGCGTTGCGGGTCGAGAAGGCGTTCGGCCTCATCATGGACCTGCTGTTGAGGATGCAGGCCTGGCACGACGCGACGCGGATGCAGGCGCGCGCCGACGAGATCGACGTCCGGCGCTACCAGCTGGCATGATCGACGGGTAGGCGAGAGTCGCAACCCGGTCGGGCTCGGCGCCGCGGGCGCAGCGCTACGGCATTTCACTACCCGCGTCCCGACACGCGGGCGCCGCAGTTCCGGCATCCCTACGATCGAAGGTCATAACGCGGCGTGCGGTTCGGCTCGGTGCATGTCGGGCAATGCCTCGTACACCCATTCGGCCGGGGCCATCTGCTTCGGATAGTTGCAGTTTGCGCATCGGACGATCTCGACACGGTATCTGCTACGCGCGTAGGCGGGCATTTATCGGGGTTTTCGAGGCGCACTATGCTGCACCCTCTCCGGCATTCGCTGGTCTATCGACGAAACCGGGACAAGTTGGCGCACGCGTCATCCCACGACGAGGAAGCCGCGCTCATACAGGAGCGGCTTGCGCGCCTTGAGGCCGAGAAAGCGGCCCTCAAGGCCCGTCTCACTGAGATCGGGGCTCTGCCCACCGCGTTGAACGATGGCCTGCCGTCCGCGGGACCGATCACCAGCCGTTCGTCGGAGCGCGACAAGATCGCGCTGTTCAGATCCCTGTTTCGGGGCCGCGAGGACGTCTATCCGAAGCGCTGGGAGAACACCGGGAAGGGCAAGGCGGGCTATGCGCCGGTCTGCGCCAACGAGTGGGCGCCCCGCATCTGCGGCAAGCCGCGCGTCAAGTGCGGCGCCTGTCCCAACCAGGCCTTCCGGGAGGTGACGGACGAGGCGATCGACGGGCATCTCCGTGGCCGCCACACGGTCGGCGTCTATCCGTTGCTTCCGGACGACGCCTGCCGGTTTCTTGCCGCCGACTTCGACGGGCCGAGCTGGCAGCGGGACGCCGGTGCCTTTCTTGAAGCCTGTCGCGCAAAGAACGTGCCGGCGGCTCTCGAACGCTCGCGTTCGGGCCATGGCGGGCATGTCTGGATCTTCTTCGCCGGGCCGGTGCCCGCAGCCCTCGCCCGCCGACTCGGCGCACATCTGGTCACCGAGACGATGGAGCGCCATCCGGATATCGGGTTCGCGTCGTACGACCGGTTCTTCCCGAGCCAGGACTCCGTGGCGGCCGGCGGCTTCGGCAATCTCATCGCGTTGCCGCTGCAAGGCGGTCCACGGGAGAGTGGCAACAGCGTCTTTCTGGACGACCGTTTCGAGCCCCATGCCGACCAGTGGGCGTTTCTCTCGTCCTTGCGCCGCCTCGCCCCGGCCGAGGCGGCCGCCATCGCCGACGAGGCCGGCCGGCAGGGCCGTGTTGTCGGGCTGCGCCTGCCGCTTGATGAGGAGGACGACGAGCCCTGGAGCGCGCCGCCGTCACGGCGCCGGCCGCAGCTGCCCGAGATGGCGGGGCTGCTGCCGGAGCGGATCGACGCGGTTCTGGGCGACCAGATCTACATCCCGCGCGCCGGTCTGCCGCCCGGTCTGGTCAACCGGCTCATCCGTCTCGCGGCCTTCCAGAACCCGGCCTTCTACAGCGCCCAGGCGATGCGGCGCTCCACCTTCGGCATCCCGCGCATCGTCGCCTGCGCCGAGTTGCTTTCCCACCACGTCGCCCTGCCGCGCGGCTGCGGCGAGGCGATGGAAGGGTTGCTGGAAGAACTGGGCATCCCCTTGGACCTGCGCGACGAGCGCAATCCCGGCCGTCCGGTTGCAACGACGTTTCTCGGAAGCCTGACCCCGGAACAGCAAACCGCCGCCGATGCACTGCTGGAACGAGAGACCGGCGTGCTCGCGGCGGCGACCGGGTTCGGCAAGACGGTCATCGCCGCATCTGTCATCGCCGCCAGAGGGATCAACACGCTGGTGCTGGTCCACCGCCGCCAGCTCATGGAACAGTGGATCGCGCGGCTCGCGGCGTTTCTCGATCTCCCGGCCACCGGGATCGGGCAGATCGGCGCCGGCCGGCGCCGGCCGGGCGGGCTCATAGGGGTCGGTGTCCTCCAGAGCCTGGTGCGCAAGGGCGAGGTCGACGACATCGTCGCCGACTACGGGCATCTCGTGGTCGACGAGTGCCACCATATTTCCGCCGTCAGCTTCGAGGCGGTCGCGCGCCGGGCGAAGGCGAAATACGTCCTCGGCCTGTCCGCGACGGTCACGCGCCGGGACGGTCACCATCCGATCGTCTTCATGCAGTGCGGCCCTGTCCGGTTCCGGACCAGCGCGAAGGCACAGGCCCGGCAACGACCCTTCGGACACCGAGCGATTCTGCGTCCGACGGAATTCAGGCTGCCGGCCGGCATGGACGCGGAGCGCCAGCCGATCCAGCATATCTACGCCGCGCTGGCCGCGGACGAGGATCGCAACGACATCATCTTCGACGACGTACTCAGGGCGCTGGAGGCGGGCCGCTCACCGATCCTGCTCACCGAACGCAAGGACCATGCCCACCGCCTGGCGGAGCGGGTCGCCCGCTTTGCCCGGAACGTGCTCGTTCTCCGCGGGGGCATGGGGACCCGGCAGCGCCGCGAGATCATGCAGCGTCTCGAGGACATCCCCGAGACGGAAGAGCGGGTGCTGATCGCGACGGGACGTTATGTCGGCGAAGGCTTCGACGACGCCCGCCTAGACACCCTGTTCCTGACGATGCCCGTTTCGTGGAAGGGCACGCTCGCGCAAGATGTCGGCCGCCTCCACC
Source organism: Alphaproteobacteria bacterium (assembly GCA_022824395.1). Classification (GTDB taxonomy): domain Bacteria; phylum Pseudomonadota; class Alphaproteobacteria; order TMED109; family TMED109; genus VXPW01. The sequence goes on along the minus strand of JAJDZX010000073.1, from coordinate 32,770 downwards.
GGCTGCATGCGGCGAAGCGCGAAGTGCTGGTCCACGACTATGTGGATCGCGCCGTGCCCACGCTCGTGCGAATGAGTGCCAGGCGCGTCCGGGGGTATGAAGGGCTGGGTTATACCGTTGAGAGGCCGGGCGCCGCGTCGCCCGAGGCAGCCGGCAACGACCTGTTCAGTCGCCCAGGCTTGCCGGACGTGTGATGACGTCACACTGCGGGAAACAACCGTGAAGGGCCGGAAGAAGGAGACCGGCGGGGGACTACTCGGCAAGATGCTCGCCGACCTCGGGATCGCCAGGGAGGATTTCCAGGCGCCTCCGACTACTCACTTTAACGGAGGACCAATTCATCGGGGGCAGTTCAATCTTGCAGGCCCGTTCACGCAGGGTGTCCTCCAGCTTGCGTTGCCAATCGTCACCACCCTTGATCAGGGTCACGTCGGCCCCAAACTTCGTAGCCCATGGTGGCAAGCTTGGGCCCAGCCAGATCGTGTAAGCATTGTCCTCGGGGGCGGGGAAGGGGCATCGGCCAGCCGGCTTTCAGTTGTGATCAGCTGACTCCTCGGGAACGTCTTGTTCAACGTCGTTGTGCTTCCGAAGCTCGGCACAATGTCCTGCGGCGAGAGCGCTGCCGGGGATTTGGCTTAACTCAGTCGCTCAAAGAGTAGCTTGGCGCCTTTGCGCGAATGCGGACCTCGGCATATTGCGTCATGTCCATGATGACCTTGCTTCGGGTCGTGCCGGAGGGATCGCAGCTTCAGTGACCACGGTAACCCGGTTCCCTTCCGCGACTAATGTCTCGGCATACCCTGATCAACCCAATCGAACATTGCCCTCAAGAGATCTGCGGTAGAATAGTCCTGGATATCATCGTCGGAAAAGCCTGCGCTGAGTTGCCGCTGGTAGTACCACTGCTGGAAATCCTCGTATTCCGCCAAGATCTGAGCGGCACCTATGAATTCGAACTCGCCGTGTCCAGCTAGCCAGTTACGCACCTTCCGCACGGCGGTTGCGTAGTCGCCTTCGTGCGCCTCAATATCGCTTCCTGCAAGGTCAGAAATTGCAGCCTGATAGCGATACGGTTTTTCTTCGAGTATCAGAATGAGTTTGTCCGAATAAGGCGGTCCTCCGTAATGGAGGCATCCAAAATCCATTCCGAGTTCGAACGGCATGTTCAGGCGGTAATGCTCGTTCACCCGGCTGGCTTGACAACGACTAAGGTCATGAATGGAGTACCGAGACGACTTGATCAGCTCAAGTATTCGCTCGAGCCGTGGCGTCCCTGCATCACTTTGCTCAGACGCTATGCGTGGCCGTAACCCGAAGCGCATGAGGCAGAATAGGAGAGCCTGGAGAATCGGCTCGTAGGCTTTATCAAATAGGCAATTGACAAAGGCGTTACGGCCAAAATCGGAGTCCACCAACGTGATCTCTATCCCTTTGGCGGATAAGGATCATTTCCGTAGGAGTCACGTTCACGAATGCGGCCATCACGTCCATGAATGTACACTTCGGCTCCCTGATTCCGGGCAATGCCGCGCGCTGCATCAATGGCTTCGTGTTGGGTATCATACGTCCTTGTTACTTTGTCGGCACCAGACTTCCGCACAGCCCACTTGCCCTCCTGGGGAACGACATGTTGTCCTTTTCCTGGCATTTTTTCGCTTCCTACAATGACTACAGCGACAAGTACGCATTCATACCGGTGCAAGAGGATTGCATCCATAACCCGTAGGTCGAAATCGCTTGGCTTGCGTACGGCGATGAGCATGAGACCTGTTGTATCGCCAACTCAAAGGGGAAGACAGGTTGGACTGCAATCGAATTTGGCTACGTGAGGCGGTCGATCTTTGTGGTCCATTGAAGTTGGCGGAGGGAGAGGGATTCGAACCCTCGGTACGCTGACGCGCACAACGGTTTTCGAGACCGCCCCGTTCGACCACTCCGGCATCCCTCCCGTGAAGTCGACAGACCTTCGTCGGGCGACTCGGCCGAGCCGCCCGGAGAAGGTGCTGTCCGCTTCGTGCGGGGAACTTCAGTCGCATCCAGTCGTCAGTTGATTTCCTGGTATTCGCCGTTGCTCCACTCGTAGAAGACGTACGACGGCCCTTCGATGTCCCCCTTGTCATCGAAACTCAGCGTGCCAAGCACCGTCTCGAAGGTCCCGCCCTTGAGCGCGGCCGTGACGGCGTCCGGCTCGAGCGACCCGGCGCTTTCGGCCGCCTGCGCCCACGCCTGGATCGCCGCGTAGGTGTAGAGCGTGTAGCCCTCGGGCTCGTAATTCATCTCCTCGCGGAACCGCTGCACGACGTCAGCTGCTTCCGGGTTGTTCCGAGGGTCAGGCGAGAAGGTCATCCGGGTGCCCTCGCCCGCCTCGCCGGTGATGGCCCAGTACTCCTGGGACACCAGCGCATCACCGGAGATCAACTGCGTGTCGAGGCCCTGATCGCGCATCTGGCGCACGATCAAACCAGCCTCCGAGTGGTAGCCGCCCACATAGAGCACGTCGATCTGCTCCAGCTTGAGCTTGGACACCAACGTGGAATAGTCCTTTTCGCCGGCCGTGTACGCCTCGTAGAGCGCTTCGGTCACCCCCTGGGCGTTCAGCGCTGCCCGGGTCTCGTCGGCCAGACCTTTTCCGTACGCGGTCTTGTCATGGACGATGGCGATGTTGTCGCCGCCGTGGTGCTCAGCGAGATAGGCGCCGGCAATCAGCCCCTGCGCGTCGTCGCGCCCGCACGTGCGGAACACGTTGTCCAGCCCACGCTCGGTGAGTTGCGGGTTGGTCGACGCCGGCGAAATCTGGATCATCTGCTCCTCGGCGTAGACGTTGGACGCCGGGATCGACGAGCCCGAGCAGAAGTGACCGATCACGATCGGCACACCCTTGGACGCCAGGCTGTTGGCGACCGCGACGGCCTGCTTCGGGTCGCAGGCGTCGTCCTCGGCTTCCAGCACCAATTGCCGTCCGAGCACGCCGCCCTGGGCGTTCATGTCGGCGACGGCTGCGGCCGCCCCCTGCTCCAGTTGCTGGCCGAACGACGCGTACTGGCCCGTGAGCGGCCCCACCGCGGCGATGGAAATCGGTTGGTCGGAACCGCCATCGTCACCCCCAAACTGGTCCATGGCGATGATCACGACAATCACGGCCGCCACCGCGACCAGGATCCCGTAAATGATCTGCTTCATTGGTCCCATCCTCCCTTGACGCGCCTCCAGGCCGCCACCGCGCCCGACTGCGTCCGCGCCCGCATTATATCAGGGGGACAAGGCGCCCCTAGGAGCCTGCGCGGTAGAAAAAGTTGCTACCGCATATTGTATGCCGCACAGGCAATTGCATACCATATATGGATCTGGAGCGCGTCAAAACCGTTCTGAAGCGCAGGCTCCTAGCCAGCGGTTTCGCGGTCGGAATCGCGGGTCAGGCGGCGCCACGTGAGCGGACCGGCGCGCTCGTACAGCCAGGGGTACTGCTGCACCATGCGTCGGGTCCGGGTGTGGCGGTGCGCCAGCAGCCCGAGGCCGAGGAGGGTGGCGAACTCCGCCAGGGTGCCGATTGCGGGGTAGAACTCGCCGGCGAACAGGGCCCACACGAAGAACCGGTCGGCGAGCGCCAGTCCCAGTGCGGTCGGCACGACCATCCAGACCGGTCGCCAGCCGAGGGCCAGGGCGCGCCCGGACAACCACGAGGCGCCGCCGCCGATCACGACGGTGACCCCGACATAGACGCCGAGCGACATGCCGAGCAGGGTTTCGATCACTGCCCGGTGCCCCCGAGGTAGGCCGCCTGCACCGCGGGGTTTGCCAGCAGCTCGCTGCCGGTGCCTTCCAGCGTGACCAGGCCGTTTGCGAGCACGTACCCCCGGTGGCAGAGCCGCAACGCGTGGTAGGCGTTCTGTTCCACCAGGAAGATCGTGGTGCCGCTCGTTCGGTTGATCTCGCGCAGTACGGCGAAGATCTGGCGCGCCAGCCGTGGCGCGAGGCCCAGCGAGGGCTCATCGAGCAGCAGCAGTCTGGGCTGACTGATGAGCGCCCGTGCGATGGCCAGCATCTGCTGCTCCCCGCCGGAGAGGGTCCCGCCGCTCTGATTGCGGCGCCGGCCCAGCACCGGGAACAACTCGAAGGCGTGCCGGACGCCGTCGTCGAAGTCGACGGCCGGATTCGCGACGGCGCCCATCTGCAGATTCTCCAGCACGGTCATGCGCGGGAAGATCCGTCTTCCCTCCGGCGTCTGCGCGATCCCGAGCCGCACGATGTCCCAGGTGCGCAGGCGCGTGATGTCCTGGTCGGCGAACTGGATCTCGCCGGTGCGCGCCCGCGGATTGCCGCAGATGGTCATGAGAAGGGTGGACTTGCCGGCACCGTTCGAGCCGATCAACGTGACAATCTCGCCCTCGGCGACCTCGACATCGACTCCGCGCAGGGCTTCGATCGCGCCGTAGAAGGTGCGCACGCCCGTGACCTTGAGCAGTGGCGTCATGGCGTCGAGTCCGCGCGCTCGCCGGCCTCGTCCTCATCGTCACTCCCGAGGTAGGCCTGGACGACCGCCGGGTCGTTGCGGACGGCCTCGGGCGCGCCTTCCGCAATCTTCTGGCCGTAGTCCAGCACCACGATGTGATCCGAGACGCCCATGACCATGGACATGTCGTGCTCGATCAGCAGGACGCTGATGTGGTGGTGGTCCCGGATGTAGCCGATGAGTTCGCTCAACTCCTCGGTTTCGCTCGGGTTCAGGCCGGCCGCCGGCTCGTCCAGGCAGAGCAGGACGGGATCGCAGCACATGGCGCGCGCGATTTCGAGGCGCCGCTGTTCGCCGTAGGGGAGGGCGCCCGCTTCCGTATCGGCGTAGTCGGCCAGCCCGGTCCGGCCGATCCAGTACTCGGCCCGCTCCACGGATTCCGCCTCGGCGTGGCGGAAGGACGGCGCGCCGATCAGTCCGAGGAACGTCCATCCGGACGCGCGCATCAGGTGGTTGTGCTGCGCCACCATCAGGTTTTCGAGGACGGACATCTTGGGAAACGTGCGGATGTTCTGGAACGTGCGCACGACCTTGGCCTCGCGCACGATCCGGTAGTCGTCCATCTGCTCAAGGAGGAACGGCGTCCGGGACTCCGGCGAGTGCAGCGTGATCCGTCCGACGCTTGGCTTGTAGAAGCCCGTCAGGCAGTTGAACACCGTGGTCTTGCCGGCGCCGTTGGGGCCGATCAGGGCGTGGATGGCGCCCTGTTCCACCGAGAAGCTGACGTCGTCGACCGCGATCAGGCCGCCGAAGCGCATGGTGAGATGCTCGACACTGAGCAGCGTGGGCGGATTCATGCCGGGGCGGGCCGGGTGCGGATCGTGGGTTCGCGATGCGTAAGCAGGCCGCCGGGCCGCCACAGCATGATCAGCACCATGCCCATCCCGAAGGCCAGCATCCGGTATTCCTGCAGCTCGCGGAAGTACTCGGGCAGCCCGACCAGGATGATGGCTGCCACCGCGACGCCGATCTGGCTCCCCATGCCGCCCAGGACCACGATCGCCACCAGGATGGCGGATTCGATGAACGTGAAGCTCTCGGGGCTCACGAACCCCTGACGCGTGGCGAAGAACGAGCCGGCGAACCCGGCGAACATCGCGCCGATCGCGAAGGCGGAGAGCTTGGTGTTGCGCGGATTGACGCCCAGCGACCGGCACGCGATCTCGTCTTCCCGGAGCGCTTCCCAGGCACGGCCGATGGGCAGGCGCCGGATTCGGAGCGTGAACGCGTTGGTCACGAAGGCGAGCGCGAGAATCAGGTAGTACATGAATATCAGGCGATGCACCGGGTCATAGGTGACACCGAAGAACGTGTGGAACGACTCGGTGCCTTGTTCCGGTTCGGACTTGAACGGCAGGCCGAAGAAGCTCGGTCGGCCGATGTTGGTGATGCCGTCCGGGCCGTTGGTGAAGTCGTACCAGTTGAGCAGGATGATCCGGATCATCTCGCCGAAGCCGAGCGTGACGATCGCCAGGTAGTCGCCCCGGAGCCGCAGCACAGGAAAGCCGAGGAGGATCCCGAACAGGGCCGCAAGGGTACCGGCCACCGGCAGGCACACCCAGAAGCTCCAGCCGAACGTGACCGAGAGCAGGGCGTACGAGTACGCGCCCACCGCATAGAAGGCCACGTACCCGAGGTCGAGGAGGCCCGCCAGGCCGACCACGATATTGAGGCCCCACCCAAGCATCACGTACGTCAGGACCAGTGTCGCGACGTCGATCAGCCGGCGGTCCACTCCGGGCAGCAGCGGGAGCAGGATGGCGAAGCCCGCAAGCGCGATTCCGAGCCAGAGCAGCAGCTGGCCCATGGGGAGCGGGGTCCGTTCAGCGGGCTTGCGATCCTGCATTAGGTAGTTGCGGCCGGCCAGGCCCGCGATGGCGATGCCGCCGGCACAGGCGACGGTCGACAGGAACGTGCCCGGGACGAACGCATGCCAGGCGGCCGCGCCGGAAGCCCCCAGGCCGGTCGCTTCGACAACGAGCGACAACGCGCCGCCGACGGCCATGGCCAGGCCGAGCACGAGCGGGAGAAGCCCCTGCCCCCGGCGCGCAGCGCTGACGCCCAACCGGCCGAAGAAGATCACGACGACCGCGCCGGCGAATTCGGGGAAGCGGGTGCTGAGGGTCGGTGCGGTTCCCTCGGTGGTCAGCAGCAGGCCGACGAACGGAAATGCCAGGATCCCGGCGATTCCCGCTACCAGGGCGGCGTCGCGCAGCGACGCGGCGTGCGGCGAATTCACACCTTCTCCACTTCGGGGGTGCCCAGGATGCCGGTCGGCAGGAAGATCAGCACGATCACCAGGATGGAGAAGGTTGCCACGTCCTTGTACTCGATGCTGAAGTAGCCCGACCACATGGCTTCCGTCAGGCCGATCAGGAGCCCGCCCAGCATGGCCCCCGGGATGGAGCCGATGCCGCCCAGCACCGCGGCGGTGAATGCCTTCACGCCGGCGATGAAACCCACGAAGAAGTCGATCACGCCGTAGTAGAGCGTCACCATCAGTCCCGCCACCGAGGCGAGGGCCGCCCCCATGACGAATGTGAGCGAGATCGTTCGGTCCACGTTGACTCCGAGCAGTGCGGCCATGCTCTGGTCCTGCTGGCAGGCGCGCTGCGCGCGGCCGAGCGCCGTCTTGGCGATCAGCAGCGCGAAGATGGCCATCAGCGCGAGTGTCACCACCACGATCAGGATCTGGAGCGTGCTCAGGCGGACGATGAACTCCGTGTTGCCGAACTGGAATTCGAACCCGCCCCGAATAATCGGCGGCAGCGTCTTGACGCGCGCGCCCTGCGTGAGCTGGACGTAGTTCTGCAGCGCGATCGACATGCCGATCGCCGAGATGAGCGCGGCCAGCCGCTGCGTGCCCCGGAGGGGCCGGTAGGCGACGCGCTCCAGCACCCAGCCGTAGAGCGAGGTCAGGGCCATCGACACCAGCAGCGCCGACAGCAGCGCCAGGACCACCAGGCCGCCCTCGCTGATCCCGAACGCCACCACGACCATGAGCGCGATGAAGGCGCCGATCATGTAGATCTCGCCATGGGCGAAATTGATCATGCCGATGATCCCGTAGACCATCGTGTACCCGATCGCGATCAGGCCGTAGATTGCTCCGAGACTGACACCGTTGATGAATTGCTGGGCGAAATAGTCCATAACTCTGATACGTATCCGACCACTGTCCCGACCGCTCTCGTCGTTCATGATCGCCTGCGGGCGTGGGGACTGCAACAACCGGGTGCAATGCCCGTCGGCTGGCGGCGTCCCCGAGAAACGCCCACGAACTAGGCGCAGGTATGCATAAAATGTACGCAGTCAATCCCGGACTCCGGCGCCCGCAGCCAGCCAGACGCTGGGTTTCCGGCGTTGGTACGAAGCTTGCTTATTTCCTCTCAACAGTCGCCCGACGGTCTCCGCGTCGGCACCAGCTCGGAGAATGCTCGTGAAGAAAATCGAAGCCGTGATCAAGCCGTTCAAGCTCGACGAAGTGAAGGAAGCACTTCACGAGGTAGGCTTGCAAGGGATCACCGTAACCGAAGTCAAGGGTTTCGGCCGTCAGAAAGGGCATACGGAATTGTTCCGTGGCGCCGAGTACGTCGTCGACTTCCTGCCCAAGATCAAGATTGAGGTGGTACTTCGGGACGAGGTCCTCGAGAAGGCGATCGAGGCCATCCAGAAGTCGGCCCATACCGGACGGATCGGTGACGGAAAGATCTTCGTGACGCCGGTCGAGCAGGCAATCCGGATCCGGACCGGCGAGGAAGGCGACATTGTAATCTAGCCGCGCCGCCGGCAGCGTCCGGCCCGTTCTCCCAACTTCTTCTGTGAGCATGCCGTGGAGGGACCACATGGCTTCTGATGTAGAAAACGTTCTTGAACTGATCCGTGAAAAAAATGTCGAGTTCGTCGACTTTCGTTTCACGGATCCGCGCGGAAAATGGCAGCACGTCTCCCAGACCACGGCCATCGTGGGTGAGGACACGTTCACCGACGGCGTCATGTTCGACGGTTCGTCGATCGCCGGTTGGAAGGACATCAGCCAGTCCGACATGTGCATGATGCCGGATCCGTCCACCGCCGTGATGGATCCGTTCACGGCCCAGCCGACCCTGATCTTGTTCTGCAACATCCTCGAGCCCACGACGGGCGAGTCCTACGAGCGCGACCCGCGTTCCACGGCGCTCCGTGCCGAGGCCTTCCTGAAATCGTCCGGCATCGGCGAGACCGCGTACTTCGGCCCGGAGGCCGAGTTCTTCGTGTTCGACGACGTGCGCTGGGACGTGTCGATGAACCACACCTTCTATCGGATCGATTCCGAGGAAGGCCCGTACAACTCCGGCGAGGAGTTCGAAGGCGGCAACGTGGGGCACCGCCCCGTCGCCAAGGGCGGCTACTTCCCCGTGCCGCCGGTGGATTCCGCCCACGATCTCCGTTCCGAGATGGTGACGACCATGGCGGAGATGGGGCTCGAGATGGAGAAGCACCACCACGAGGTGGCGCCTTCCCAGCACGAGCTCGGATTGAAGTTCAGCCCCCTGGTGCAGGCCGCCGACGCGCTGCAGATCTACAAGTACTGCGTCCACATGGTGGCGCACTCCTACGGCAAGACCGCGACCTTCATGCCGAAGCCGGTCGTCGACGACAACGGCTCCGGCATGCACGTGCACCAGTCGGTGTGGAAGGGGGGCGCACCGCTGTTTGCGGGCGACGGCTACGCCGGGCTCTCCGAAATGTGCCTGCACTACATCGGCGGAATCATCAAGCACGCGCGCACGCTGAACGCGTTCACGAACCCGACCACCAACAGCTACAAGCGGCTGGTGCCGGGCTTCGAGGCGCCGACGCTTCTCGCCTATTCCGCCCGGAACCGGTCGGCCAGCTGCCGGATTCCGTTCACGACGGGCCCCAACGGCAAGCGGGTCGAAGTGCGGTTCCCCGACCCATCGTCCAATCCGTACCTGGCGTTTGCGGCGATGCTGATGGCGGGCCTTGACGGAATCCGCAACCGGATCGATCCCGGCGACCCGCTGGACAAGAACCTGTACGACCTGGATCCCGAGGAGCGCAGCGGGATTGCGACGCTGTCGGAGAGCCTCAAGGAAGCCGTCGATTCGCTGGAGAGCGATCACGGTTTCCTGACCGAAGGCGGCGTGTTCGCGAAAGATGCCATCGAGGGGTACATCGAGCTTCGGCGCGAGGAGATCCAGCGACTGGACTACTCCCCGCATCCCGCCGAGTTCGACATGTACTACGCCGTCTAGGGGATTCCTCCCCGGGGTGATGGGCTCATGGCAGCCCTGTCGCCCGTGTCGCGCCGCCGGCCAGGCTCTGGCCGGCGGCGTTGGCGCGCCCGGAGGCCAAGGTCGAAAGCGGCTTAGCCCGGTCGCAAGCGCTCTCGCCTCACGTAGCGGCCGTTCGCTCGCGTCGAGCGGCGGTTTCGTCGCTGCACGCGACTGGCGAGGAAAGGGGGGGGTGCAGCCATCCCCCACGGTTGCATGCCCCCGCACGGACTCACCGCCACCCTCCGCCGCCTCGAACTCTGAGATGTCGGCCGGGCCCGCACCGGGCGTCGCATTGTGCGTTATGACTAGGCGCGTGAGCGTCTTGTCCTGCAGGTGGGGTGGGAAGGGGTTGCCGCCGTCCGCGACCGCGGCGTTGACCAAACCCTCCAGGTTTTTCTCAACTTTGCCGAATCTGCGCCGCAATCCGCGTCCAATCGATCGCCCGCTGCTTCCATCTGCCTTGCTTTTGGGACGCAGATGATCCGGTGCAGGGCACGCGCATCCCCGCCGCGATGTGGTACGGACACAGCGACCAGAAAAACAGAGCTGTTTGGCCCAGGTAGAGTGCTAGAAGTGACTTGGCGGGATAGGATAGGGAGCACAATCGGTTCGGGAGCATTCTGCCATGCAGACAGACCGCATAGAGACCAAAGCCGGTGTGATGTTGGGTAAACCCGTGGTCGCTGGTACCCGCATCCCCGTGGAATTGATACTCCGAAAGCTTGGTGAAGGCGCGACCACGGCTGACTTACTCAGCGCTTATCCGCGGCTGACCGAACACGACATACACGCCTGCCTTGTCTACGCAGCAAACACCATCGCCCACGAAGAAACCCTGTCGTTGGAGTCTGCCTAGTCTTTTGACGAGCCTTCGGTAGTGCGATTTCTCGCCGACGAGAGTTGTGATTACGCCGTGGTTCGAGCGCTGTCGCGCACTAGCCACGAGGTTTTGGCAGTTGCGGATCTTTCTCCGGGGGCCAGTGACGAGTGGGTGATCGAACTGGCTCTGCGGGAGAGATGCATTCTGCTGACGGAAGACAAGGACTTTGGCCAGTTCGTGCATGCGAGTGGAGCGCGTTTTGTCGGCGTGATCTTGGTACGGTTTCCGGCGGATGCCAGATCACACATCGGTGAAGTCGTGGCCGAGTTGGTCGAACGATGAGGCGATGACCTTGTCGGGAGGTTCGTCGTCGTTCAGCCCGGAAAGTTGCGTATCGGTCCCCGGTTCGAAGACTGACTCCGGGCCCTGAACCGTCCGCGTATCGTCCCTCGTGGGCACGCGTCTTGGACCGGGCGTCGGAGCATGTACCGACCACCCGGCAGAAGCAGTTCAACCGTCTGGTGACGCGCTGGTGCTGGATGGCGGAGCAGGCCTTTGGCATGCTCAGGCGGTTCCGGCCTGAACCCCGCCATCCCCGCCGCGGTACGAATAGCGTCCGCGCGACCCAGACAACCTCGCCGAACGTTTCCGCGTCCGTCGGCCACGGCTACGGCGCGACCGCGGGGTTGTTGCTTGCGAGCTCCCACGCCCCTGCGGGCCTAGCCGCCCGCCAGGCGCTCCCCGGCCCTTCGCCCGTACCCCCGAAGCGCGCAGTTTCCTGTTGTCCGAAATACGCAGTTTTCGGCTGGCATTGACACCGATGCCGACTGGCGGGGATGGCAGGGTCTCGGCGACGCTGCGCAAGGGCTGATGGGATCGATGCACTTCCCCGCCTGACGGGCGTCCCCGTAGAGGGGGGCCGCCCGGATGTCTGCCGACACCTCGCGTTCATCGGTCGCCGGCGAGGCGCTAGGGAATTCGGCGGCTACCGCATTGATTGGCGCAGGCTTGAGCGGAAAGGGGGTGTGATAGGGTCGTTTCACGCAGGGTACAGCGGAGCCATCGCCATGGGACGAATTGTCATAGTCGTCTGCGCTCTCCTGGTGGGTGCGGTCGGCGGATTTCTCGCGGCACCTCGGGATTCGGGTGAGCCGGGACAACCAGGTCCAGAACCTGTCGCGAGCACGGCGGGCGGCGACGCCGCCCAGGTCCGGTGGAAGATGGCGAGCGCCTTCGGCAGCCAGTGGCCGATACAGGGCGAGCTTGGGACCCATCTGGTGGAGCAGGTGGAGGAGGTCACCGGGGGGACCGTCAAGATTCAGTTCTTCGAGCCCAACGCGCTGGTCCCGCCGCTCGAGATGTTCGATGCGGTCTCACAGGGCTCGATCGACGCAGCTTGGGCATCGGCAGGTCTCTGGGCCGGCAAGATCCCCGCCCTGCAGTTCTTTACCGCAGTGCCATTTGGTCCCGGGATTGGCGAATACCTCGGGTGGCTGTATGCGGACGGCGCCGAGGAGACCTATCGGGCGCTCTACGCGCCGCACGGCATCCACGCGATGCACTGCGGGCTGCACTCCCCGGAGGGATCCGGCTGGTTCCGGGAGGAAATCGAATCGATCGAGGATCTTCGCGGGCTGAAGATGCGTTTCTTCGGGCTGGGTGCGCGGGTGATGGAAAAGCTGGGTGTGTCGACCCAACTGCTTGCCGGCGGCGACATCTTCCCTGCCCTGGAGCTCGGGGCCATTGACGCCGCCGAGTACTCCATGCCCGTCATCGACCTCAATCAGGGGTTCTATCAGGTCGCCAAGCACTACTACTTCCCCGGCTGGCACCAGCAGACGAGCCTGTTCGAATTGCTGGTTTCGAGCGATCGCTGGGCCGAGCTGTCGCTGGTACAGCAGGCCCAGATCGAGATCGTCTGCGAGGCCAATTTTGTGCGCGGCGCGGCGCTGGGAGAGGCGGCGCAGTCGAAGGCGCTGGCCGAACTGGAGGCGCTCGGAGTCCAGTTTCACCACTGGTCACCCGAGATCCTGGAGGCGATGCGCCAGGGCTGGCAGGAGGTCGTCGCCGAGGAATCGGCGAAAGATGCGGACTTTGCGCGGGTGGCGGAGTCGTATTTCGCCTTTCATGAGGCGTACCGCAAGTGGGCGGAATACGGTTATCTGCGGTAGTGTCCGCGGGGCCCGGCGGGCGGCCGTGCGCCGCAGTTGGCTGAGCTAACCGCAGCATTTCGTCGAGTTGGCCCCTGGCTGGCGGGGGCCGCGGCGGGGCGGTCAAACGAGCCGCGGCCCGCCGCTTCGCAGAACACCGTTAGCCGCATGCGCGGCCGTGGTCATGCCCACCGGGTTCAGGTCCGTTCCTGTGCCGCCTTCGTTGCGGGGCAGCGCCAGCTGCCGATGTCGTGGGTCTGCCGCGGCCTGACCTCGCGGCACCGCGCCACCGGCTGGCCGTGCGATCCCGGACCCCGCCGGATCGAAGCGCGGTCCCAATGACGCATCCACCCGGAAGCAAGCCCGGGCGGTCTGTGTTCCTCGGGATCGGATGGATCTGCGTCGGTCTGGGCTGCCTCGGACTGCTGCTGCCGTTGCTCCCGACAACCCCGTTCCTCCTGCTGGCGGCATGGGCCTTCGGACGGAGTTCAGCACGCTGGCGGCACTGGCTCCGACGGCACCCGCAGTTCGGGCCGTTGATCCGGGGCTGGCAGGACCATCACGTCATTCCGCCGTGGGCCAAGGGTGCCGCGTCGGTGGCCATCGCGGGCAGCTTCGCGTGGTTGACGGTGTCTCGTGACTGGCCGCTCTGGGTCTACGCGGTGATGGCCGCGATGCTGGGGTGCGTTCTGGTCTGGATCGTCTCGCGCCCGTCCCGTCCTCCGGCCCCGTGAAGGGCTGCTCCGTCCGCGGCGAAAGCTTCACGGCGACGGGGGCCTCGGGGCCCGCGTGATGTGCCGGCGGCTCATGGCTCCCGCGAAGGCTGCATCGACCGTGGAGGGTCGCGCCGTTCGTTACGGATGCGGTGTTCCTTCCGCGGCGGCGATCATCAGTTCGGCCAGCCGGTCCGGCTGCGCCAACATCGCCTCGTGCGACGTATCGATGTCGACGAGGGCAGTGGGATTGTCCGGCCACGCATGGTTCAGGTCGGCCACGATCGCCTCGCACGTGGAGGGGACCACGGTGCGGTCACGGGTCGCACGGATATAGGTTCGTTGGAGCCGGCCGAAGGCGGGATCAAACGTGGCTTCGTCCCCATAGAGCGATACGGGCGCATCGGGTGTCAGCATGTTGACCGCGGCTGACCAGAGGGCGTCATCGACGTCGGCGGCGACCGCTTCCTTGGCGCCCGCTATGTAAGCCGGATCGTCTGATCGGGGATCCATGCGCAGCGACCCGACCACGCCCGGGTTTGCCATGATCACCCGGACCACCAGGCTGTTGGCCTGCTGGTCCTCCAGCGCGAGATAGGCGCCGGCGGGCTTGTGGGGAGTCGGGACGAGGGCAGCGACGTAGATCAGTCCGGTAAACGCGTCCGGCGCCTTGGCCGCTGCGAACGTGGCCGGCACGCCGCCCATGGAGTGGGCCACGGCAAAGACGCGTTCCGCCCCCATGGCGCGCGCGGTCTGCGCGGCCTCGAGCACGGCATCCGCGTAGCTGTGGACGCCGACGTCGGCCAGCGCCCACGGCTCCGTGGCAAAAGCCTCCGTATCGAGGGGACGTCGTAGGTACGACTGCGGAAGGATCGCGTTGAGCCCGTGGCCAGGCAGGTCCAAAGCCACGGAAAGCATGCCTGCCGCGTGCAGCTTCGGGCGGACGAGCCCCCAGCACCAGCCGCCATGCCACGAGCCGTGCACCAGCACGAATGCCGTCCTGGGCGCCGCGTCCGCCCGTGCCGGCGCCACGCGCACCGCGGTACCCCCTGCGAGTGCCGCCGCCGCGCCCTGGAAGAGTGTTCGTCGAAGCATGGCGGTCCTCCGTTTTCGTGGGCAACGATCCCGTTAGACTATGGGCCGGGAGTTCGAACGGTTATGCCATTCGCGCAACGCATTTCTCGGTTGGTGTCGTAACGGTGGGCGAGCGGTCTTTACCTTCCCCTTCCGAACGCGCCGATGGCGAATTCCTGCCTGCCTGCGTGGACCGGTGCTTCGATGACTTCGATGCCCAGTCGGAGCAACTGGCCGGGCATGACCAGGAGTACGTCCAGATGTCGCCCGGGGCATTTCGGGGGCGATTTGTCTCGGCCTTTCTGGGCGGGGGAATCTCCCTCCACCTGGAAGCGGCCAACCAGGCGCTGGAACAACGGGTGGGCTGCCCGAACGGGATGATCAGCCTCGGGCTCGTGGTCGGCAAGAGCCCTCCGTTCCGAGCCAACGGTGTCGAACTCAGCCGGGACCGATTGCTGGTCACCAATCCCGGGTGTGAGCTGAGTCTCAGCAGTCCGGCAGGCGGCAAGATTCTCGCCGTCTGCATCGAGCAATCGGCCCTCGACCGGGTGGCGCCCGGCGGGGAACTTCCCCAGCCGCTCGACCCCTCAGCCGGCCGGATCACGGTGCTGCAGGCGCCGGTATTGGCGGCGAGACTGCGTGGGGCCTCGATTGACCTGCTGCGGGCGATCCGTGCCCGCTCTAAGGGCCGGGCGGTTCGGCGGAACGTGGCCCGTCCGCTAGCTGCGGTGATCGAGGCCGAATTTGCGCTGCACGAGGCCGTTCTCGACCAGTGGCCCAGCGAATCCCGATCAGGCGACTATCAGACCTACTTGAAGGCCAAGGACATCATGGCAGGAGGCACGATGGCGGAGTTCGACTACGCCCGCCTTTCCGAAGCCACTTCCCGAAGTGTCAGGTCCATCCAGTCGGCCTTCCTCAGGCACGCCGGCACCACGCCGCTACGCTACTTCCGGGCGGTGAAGCTTACTGAAGCGAGGCGGACGTTGTTGTCGTGCCGCAAGGGACAGAAGACGGTGGGCGACATCGCCGCCGAATGCGGTTTCTGGAGTCACAGTCGCTTCGCGCAGCTCTACAAACTGCAGTTTGGCGAATTGCCGTCGCAGACGATGGGTCGGGAAGCGATGAAGCCGGCGTAGCGCTCGTTCCGGAAACGGAGACCGGCCGGATCGTTCCTTCTGAAGCGGTGGCAAGTGGAAGAGTTGGGCTTGGTCTCCTGATCTGACGAATGCTCGAAGGGGCGGGATGGCGGGGCTCATCATCCGATGGGCTCCGCCGGCCGGCGCTGATGGGGCCGACAATTCGCGGAAGGCCGCCAGCGTTACAGGGGCCCTGCCGGGAAACCGTGCCGATACCGGGAGACCTCGCTTTGCCGGTTGTCCCGGCGCCCCAGTTCGCCGGTTTGGGCGCTCGTTCGCGTGCGGTGACTGTACGCCGCCGCCCTCCGTGGAGCCGGCGATGCCGAGAATTCGATCGTCTGCCATCGGGCGTTCGCATGTTGTCTTTCGGTCACGAATTTCGACTCCTTTCATGTCATACGGTGCCAAGAAGGGCCCCGGTCTTGATCCGGGCTATCGTTGTCCTGATTCTGCTCGCTTCCCGACCTGGTGGAACTGCTTGCCGCGCACGTCGATCACTGTCCGCTGAACTACGATGCATCGCCACCAACTTCTGTTCGCCTCCGTCGCGGTTTCGTGTATCGCGGCCTGGGCCGCCGCCATCGGCTACACGGCCCCATGGGACCTGGTCGGCGAGGGAAGGCCGGGGGTTCTGGTGGCTCTGTATGCGGGCTCCGACCTGTTTTGGGGTGTGGTGCTCTGGTACGGGATCCAGACGGCCCGAGGCCGGTTCGGCTCCCTGCGGGCGCCGAACCGTTTCCTGCACACCTGCCTGCTCACCACCGCCGGACTGCTGCCGGGAATCATCCTCGCGACAATCATCCTGGCGGTGTTTGACGCCAGCGCGGCTTCCGGATGCGGAATCGCCGAGCCACTGTGCGGAGCACTTGTCGGCATCCAGATCTCCACGTTGTTGGGCTTACTGTCGTTCGGTTTGTTTTTTCCGGCATATCTCGCGCCGCTGGCGGCCTGGCGAGCGACGCGAATCCTGTCCCCCGGCCAGCCGGCACCTGTGTTCTTGCTGCGCCGGGCGATCGTCTGGACGTCGCTTGGCTGGGCCTGCGCGGCAATCGCCGGCGCCCTCGTGACCACGATGTGAGAACTCTGGTGTCGGTCGGGACGAGGGGCCCGCCCGTTTCGAGGCTGACGCACGGGGAGTGACGTAGAACGGGCACACTCGATGGAGTGATTTGGTCGGTCCCGCCGGCGCACGGGCCTCCTCGGGCGCGAGTTACCGGTCTACGGAATATCGAGTTGCCGGGCGCCTCGTGGTTGATCGGGATGGCCGGCGGTTTGGAGTCACCGCGCGGTTCCGGGGCCAGATATGCTTCGGGTCCGCGGTTGGGGCGCCGGCATCACGAGAGGCCGGTGGCAACAGGAGGCCAGGTGCAGTGAAGACAAAGGGTGGAACGGGCTTGGCACTGCTGTCGGCTCTTGCGCTGGTGCTGGCCGCCTCCGTGTCGCGGGCGGCGGAGGTCCCCGGGCCGAAACTGACCTGGGACGTTTCGCTCTGGGGCAAGGAACGTGCCTTTACGGCTGGTGTCGAGCGGCTCGCTCAGCTGATCGCCGAGAAGACCGACGGTAACTGGACCATGGTGCTTCACTATGGCGAAGCCCTGTCGAAGGCCCGCGAGAACCTTGACGGCCTATCGGTCGACGCGTTTCAGGCGGCGATGTTCTGCAACTTCTACCACCCCAGGAAGAACCCGGCACTGATGGCGCTCACCATGCCGTTCCTGCCGCTGCGCAGTTGGGAGGACAATCGGAAGGCGCGTGACGCGGTCTATGCGCATCCCGCGGTCAGGCGGGAGCTCGCCCGCTGGAATGCGATGACGTACGTCTCTTCCTACCTGCCCCAATACGAGTTCCTCGGCCGAGGGAAGGCCCCCCTGACGCTGGAAGACTGGAATGGGCTCACTGTGCGTGCCGGTGGCGGGCTCGGGCGCGCCATGAAAGTGCTGGGCTCGACGCCCACGAGCTCCACTGCTACCGAGGTCTACACCGGTGTCCAGCAGGGAACGATGGACGCGGTGTCGTTTCCGTTCTCGTACGGCCACGTCGATTACAAGATCCACGAGGTGACGGACTGGTTCACCTCAAACCTGACGCCGGGCACCTCCGACTGCCCCATAGCGTTTTCGATCAGCGCGCATGAAAGCCTGCCCGATCAATACAAGGTCCTGCTCGAGGAAGTGAAGGACGAAGTCGTGGAGGTGCAGATCCAGGCCTACATCGCGATGGACGAGCAGAACCTGCCCATGCTCCGGCGGGTGTTGCAGGAGGTCCGCTATTCGGATGCCGAGCTTGCCAAGTTCCGGGCCGCTGCGGGCAGGCCGGTAATCGATGCCTGGATTGAAGAGAACCAGGATCGGTTTGACGCCCGCGGAGTGATCGAGGCGATCTTCGGCGCCGTGGGGCAGTCCTACTAGCGGGTTTCGCGTGCCCCGGTCGGTCATGTCTGCCTCGGCTCCGGTGCATCCGCTGCTGAACCGGGCGCCTCGATGAGCGACGGCTTCGGGCGCGGCCTGGCGACGGTCGATCGGTGGCTCGGCTGGGTCGAGACCCGCCTCAATCTGGTGGCGGGCCTGCTGATATTTGCGCTGATGCTGCTGGGTGTCGCCCAGATCGCGCTCCGGACCGTGTTTCGGGCGCCGATCTTCGGCTACATCGACATCGTCGAGGTTTCCATGGTCGGGTTCGCCGTGCTCGCGGTCTCCTTCGTCCAGCGTGTGGGCGGCCACGTGCGGATGGAACTCCTGGTCGGGCGCCTCAAGGGGCGAACGCTCTGGGTGGCGGAAGCCGTCGGGACGACGCTCGCCCTCTTCATCGTCGCGGTGCTGATTCCGTACTCGTACCGCCACTTCGAGCGCGCCTTCGAATTCGGCGACTCGACGATCGACATTGAGATCGTCACGTGGCCGGCCAAGCTCGTGGTGCCGGTGGCACTCACCATCCTCTTGGGACGCCTCGCAGTGCAGCTGGCGGGCTACGTCCGCCTCGTCATCCACCCCGATCGGGAACCGGTAGCCGTACCGTTGCTGAAGGAGGTGGAGGAAACAGCGGCCGAGAACATCCGCCACACCGAGGACGCGGTACCGGATGACCGGCCTCGCGCGGGCCCGGGCGAGAACGCCGCCTGATGTTCGGCCTGGACAACGTCACCATCGGGATTGCCGGGGTTGGCCTGCTCATCGCGCTGGTGGTCATCGGCGTCCGCGTCTATGTCGCGGCGGCGCTGACCGGCTTTCTCGGTCTATTGGCGCTCAGGAACTGGGACGTGGCCGCGGGAATCGCCGGCACGATCCCGCATTCGAAGGCGGTCACTTACCCGCTCTCCGTGCTGCCGCTCTTCATCCTGATCGGCTTTCTCGCCTTTCACGCCGGTCTGACGGCGCGGCTGTTCGAGGCCGCGCGGCGCTGGTTCGGCTGGGTTCCCGGCGGGCTCGCCGTTGCGACCGTGTTTGCGGCCGCGGGCTTTGCGGCGGTGTCTGGCGCTTCAACCGCGACGGCGGCCGTGTTTTCCAGGATTGCCATCCCCGACATGATGCGCAATGCCTATGACCGTCGGCTGACGGCGGGGGTCATCGCGGCGGGCGGCACGCTGGCCTCTCTGATACCGCCGTCGGCGATCCTCGTCGTCTACGCGATCATCGTCGAGGAGTCCGTGGGGCGGCTCCTGCTTGCCGGATTCCTTCCCGGGATCGTCTCGGCCCTGATCTACGCGGGCCTGATCATCGGCATGTGCAGGATCCGCCCCGACCTTGGCCGGTCGATCACCGGCTTCACCTGGCGACAGCGCCTGGAGAGCCTGCCGGGAACGCTCCCCATCTTCATTGTCATCGGCGTCATTTTCGGCGCTCTCTATACCGGTGCGGCGACTCCGACCGAGGCGGGCGCGCTCGGCGCAATGGTGGTGTTCTGCTTTTACGCGATCAGGGCTTATCGCGAACGCGCGATCCGCGAGATGGGCGGAAGAATCCGGACAGCGCTGATGGAGACCGCGAAGCTCACCGTCATGATCTTCACGCTGATCTGGGGCGTGTTCCTGTTTGTCCGGTTCCTCGGGTTCGCCGGTCTGCCGAGCGTGTTTGCGGATTGGGTCGTCACCCTCGACATGCCGCCAGTGCTGATCATGATCTGCATCCTCCTTGCGTATGCCGTGCTTGGCATGTTCATGGACGCGATCGGGATGCTGGTGCTGACGCTTCCGGTCGTCTTTCCGGCGGTTGTGGCCCTTGGTTACGATCCGATCTGGTTCGGCATCATCGTCGTCAAGATGGCCGAGATCTGCCTGATCACCCCGCCGATTGGCCTCAACTGCTTCGTCGTCGCAGGCGTTTCACGCGAGCTCCGCGATGCGGAGGGACGCTCGCTCGCCATTCCGCTGCAGGACGTCTTTCGGGGCATTGGGCCGTTCTTCATCGCCGACCTGCTCACGGTTGCCGTCCTGCTGGCGTTCCCGGGGATCGTGTTGTGGCTTCCAAGAACCATGGGCTAGCGCCCGGGTAGGCTGCCACGCGCACGGCCGTCCCCACATGATCGAATCTGCAGGAACAGCTTGGTCGTTCGAAGGAGATCAATCGGGTGACCGGATGCGCCCGTGAACGGCTGCCCCCCTCGACCACCGCCCCAGCGGATCATGGTCGCGGCGGCGGCGGCTGGGCGTGTCAAGGCGTGCCGCGAGACGGACGGATCGCGATTCCGGACGGCGTCTGCCCGTATTCCTTCCTCGCGGTGGCGGCATCCCGCCGGTGATCGCCGGACGCAGGCTGGGAGCCCATCTCACGGGCCTGGAGAACCCGTGGCGGCGAATCAGCGCCCGCGCGGAGCTTCACAATGACCGCTGCCATGGCGCGCCTTCGAGTTCGGCAAGCACGCGCGGAACATCCGCTTGGTAGTGTGTCGGGATCCCGATTCGCTTGTCCGCAGATGCTGCCGGCTGTCTCGTAGGCGTACTGACAAATGATGAGAGCACTAAACACATGGTACGGCCCGAACGTGGTATCCGGACTGGCCGTTTTGGCGGTCTCGCTGCTGTTGGCCGGCACGGTAAGAGCCGAGGAAACGGACGAGCGCTTGGCAGCGTTCAAGCTGTCCACCAACTGCGAGCCTTTCAGCCTTCGTGTTGGAGGGCTGCACCCGGAAGCTGAAGCCATCAATCTCTCGAGGGAAGCGATTGTGGCCGCCGCAGAGGGTCACCTGCGCGCCGCCAGCCTCCATGATCCCGAGGCTCACACTTATCTGTTTGTCAACGTGAATTTCATGAGCGAGGCCTTTGACATCATCGTGGCCTTTAAGAAGCGCCTGTATGATGAATATTCCGGAGAAAGCAGCTTCGCCACAACTTGGGCAACGGGCGCCACCGGAACCCACGACGGGGTCCCCGACGCCATTCTGGCCTTGGTCGACCAGTCCATGGAGAAGTTTCTTGCCGAGTATCAGGCGGTGAACGAGCAGGCGTGCAGCTCCCGTTGATCCCGCTTTTCGCTCGACACTGAATCCTCGTGGAGTGCGCCGGCAACTTTTTCCGGCTCGGTAATCGCGTAGCGGCCGTCGCACGGCGAATGGTGGCCAAGGTCTCAGTGCGTGACTCCTCACGAGCAAGTTGCCTGACGTAGCGGTCGCAGCGAATGTCGTGGCCTGAACAGTGCGCCGGAGATGGGCCGCGTTGAGCGCCGCTACGGATTGCATCCCCCGTCGGTCCCGTGCCGGCCGGCCTACTGATCGACCGTCATCGGCAAGCCCACCCGCGCTGTTCGATCCGTCCTGCGTCGCGCTCCGGCAATCGGCCTTCCGGCTTGATAGCCAGGCAACGACATAAGTCTCCAGCATAGGCAAATAGCTGACTTGCATACTGTAGCCTCGAGCGAGAGGCTGATTTATGATCAAAGTTCCCTTCTTCATTTCGGCAAACTTCGAAATAGATGGCCAGAATCCGGCCTCCCCGAACTCCCACAATGGCCGCCTTGGTCACGTTCGAAAGCGCTGCGCGGCACGAGAATTTCTCACGTGCGGCCAAGGAGATGGCGATTTCGCAGCCGGCCGTGAGCCGCCAGATAGCTGGTCTGGAAAAGCAGCTTGCAGTCCGGTTGTTTGACCGTTCCCCTGAGGGCGTCACGCTGACCGCCGCCGGAGCTCAATTTCGGGATGCCGTGAAGGCGGGGTTGAGCGTGATTCAGGCGGCGGCTGTCAAAGCAAGCCTGTTTCCGCACGGCGAACAGGTTGTCATCGCGTGTTCAGAAGATTCTTCGAATTTCTTCCTTCTGCCGAGGCACCACGCTCTCCAGACGGCACTCGGCGACCAAACCGAAGTACGCATCATCACCTTTCCCCAGCACTTTGGCCAGCTCCCCGCCCACTCGCCCGCCGACGTAGTGTTGACATGGGAAGCCAGCATCGACACCGAAGACTATGTGGTCATTCACGAGGAAAGCGCGGGACCGGTCTGCTCTCCTGAGTTTGCCGCCCGGCATCGGGACTTGCTCAAGCTGCCCGTGAGTGACTGGGACGCATTGCCGTTCCTTGAGCTTGCTCGTCCGAATTTGGGATGGGTGTCGTGGGATGACTGGTTCCGGATGGCCGGCGCCCCGGAAATTGCCCCGCGCTTCAAGCAGTTTGACAGCTATAGCTACGTGCTGAACGCAGCGATCCACGGTTTGGGAATCGCCATGGGGTGGCGCCATTACATCGAGGAGCATCTGGAATCCGGGGCACTGGTTCCGCTCGCTAGCGGATTTGCGACATTCGGAAACCGCTTTTGCGGGATGCTGACAGCGCAGGGGCGCCGCAAGCCGGCGGCGCAAAAGTGTGTCTCGCTTCTAGTGGAGGGAAAGGGCTCCTAGTACCTCGTACCTCGACGGCGCTCCCTTTCGAGGCGTCGATCCGATGGGCTGCAGCAAGCATCACCGACATCATGTGATCGGAACTCCGGCGAGGCTCGGTCCATCAGGTTCGCAGTTCCGCCCAGGCCCGAGGACGGCCTCGGAGCGGCGCTCATCCACCGCGCAACGTTCGCACGCAGCCCATCGACCGCCGGGCTCACACGCGCACACGAGAATCCGAAGTTGCGTCGGCGCGACGGCCGAGCCGTGCGGCCCGAGGCCGCTTGCGCACAACACTCCTCGAGCCATTCCGTCCGCTGTGCTAGGAGTTGGGTTCGTGTGCTGGCGGGGCGGAACAGGCGCCGATGACGCCTCGGCTAGTGCGGCGGATTTTGGCCGCTTTTCACGGGAGATGAACCAGGATGCGCCGTGGAGCGCAACCTCGACCGTCCGGGATGGTCCTTGCCAGCGTGTCGCCTCGTCCCGGCAATGCTGCTGCCCAGACCTGCTGCCGCGCCATTCAGAGCCAGCGGCCGCTCAGCGTCGTTCAGGAGCTGCAGTACGTTGAGCCGCAAACGCCGGGCGGCGTAGTACGAGATCTGGAGCGCCCGGCTCAGTTCAATCGAGGTACTAGCTTGGCCTCCCTTGCCGACCGCATACAAGGCATAGAACCATGTTGTGAGGGGGAGTTTGGTCGAAGCAAGCAACGTGCGTGCGGTTACCGATGTCTGCCGACGACAGCGGTTGCACTGGTGGAGGTCGCGACGGGCGAGCCGGTGGCACTGGTCGTGGCCGCAGGCAGGGCAGACGAAGCCGTCGGGCCAACGCCACTGAAGAAGCGCGTCGAGGCACTGCTCCTCCGTACCGTAGCTGGCGAGAAATTCTGGCAGCGTCAGCTGGTGAAGGCTCATGGTCATCGGTGCGCGTCTCCGGCTTGAAGGCGCCATTCGGTCACCGCACGACGATCTCCGCGGGCACAGGGCAGGCTCAGTGAAGCGTGCAATGTCATGCCGCGAACCGGACCTCGCTGCGGCGGCACTCCAGGGCACGTCTGGCTTGGTTCCCCGGCTTCCCCCGGACTGCCGGCGGGCCCGATGCGGTGCAGCGGTCCTTGATGGGTGGCACCATTCATGGCCCTAGAGTGCCACGATGCGCCACCAAAGACACCCACTTTATGTGGATATAACGTGTGGATTTGCGATTAATTCATAGATACATCATAAAATTACGTAGTCTCCGGTTTGCGGTGCCTCGATGCGGCCTAACAGTTGACGGGCAGACGGCGCACAGCATGCACCTCGACACAGGCCTCCGACGGCGGCACCTCCGTTGGGCGACGGGCGGATGGCAACATCACCTGACACCGGCAGGTAGAGCCAGGCCCTTCGATCGCGCCCGGCCGGATAGCGATGGGCGTCGTCCGGGCGCTGCACTGGATGCAGATATGCCTTGCCAGCGCATCGATCCTGTAACCCATCACCACGGGCCCAATCGCGGAATTTCCCTTCCGGACAGGTTTACATCAGTGCGGCTGATCGTTCCGCGACAATACTGATCACCCTGTCTCGCATTGTGTTTGCGGGTTGCCACCCTTGTGCGAATTCGGGCAGGTCCAAGGTGCCTGCGCGCCGGGAAAGCTGCGCCGTCAGGTCCGCCAATGCGACCTCGGCTTCGGCGCCTGGCAGTCCGATGGTTCGCGCCAGCATGAGGAAATCCCGGCGACGCAGCCGGTCGTCCTTGCCGTTGAGCTTCAGTGCCATGCGATCAGCACCTTCACGGCGACCGTACCATTGCGGAATCTCACGAAGTTACCTGCGAGGACCTAGCCTCCGGAAGTTAGACCACGGATAACGGAAAAATCCGGGCTCGGAGCCTGCCGCTAACTTTGGGGGCAGGCTCAGCCCAACTACCACTTTTGATAGATCCATCGGCTTGTCCACCGTCACGTCCTCCCTTTGGGTGGCCGGGAGGCGCGATGCTAGGGCTAAGTCGACCCGCACATATAATTCCTTGTCTCTAGCGGACAGTTTGGACTTTGAGCTGAAAGCCCTCGTGCTTCTGCAGGCAGCCAATGATCTGGAACAGGTTGCGCGCCTGCGGGTTGCCGTGCGGCCCAAGCATGCGCATCAGACTCTTTGAAGACTTGTTCGTAAGCCCGGCGAGTTCCTGGAATCCGACGGTCGCATTGACGTAGTTGCGCAATATTGACTTCCCGGTTTCCACTTCACCGGCAAGCAGGCACTCAACGCCTTCCTCCAGGAGCAATTCGCGAAATTCCGGGTCGCGTTCAATACGCGCTCGGACAGTTTCCTTGAAGTCACGGGTTAAAGACATGGAGCTCATCCCTCCGTTCGCTTTCGAAGCTTGTATTCGCGCCACAGGGTCCGGGCGGATTCCACATCCCGTTGTTGACGGTTCTTTGTGCCCCCGCCCAGAAGAATGATCAGTGTCGGACCGTCCATGCCAAAATAAATTCGGTAGCCAGGCCCGAAGTCAATGCGATATTCAGAAACACCAGCCCCGACCCGCTTGGCGTTGGAGAGGTTGGCATGTTCCACGCGTACCAGAGCCGTTGCCCCCTTCGCCGCCGCACTTGCATTGAGACGATGGAACCATCGCACAAAGCGGCTGTGGCCTCGGGCATCGACATACTCCCTGATCTCGAACACCCGAGAATGGTAACATATATGTTACCAACGATCAAGCTCCTTTGCAGAATTGCTCGGGAAGGGACGTTGGCTCGACCAGAGAGCATCGTAATTTCAGCACGACAGCCCTTCGTTCGATGGTGGTCGGCCGAGCACGTCTCACTAAGCGGCCGGTTCAGAGCCGGGTAGAGCCGACGTATTCCTGAGGACTTTTCCTGCCCCGGCCGTGGCGAGTCCCTTGGAGTATCGGTCAGTCACAGACCGCAAAACGAATTCCTGTTTCCCGCGCACATCCACAACACAGGCAACGACAAGGAGGACCGCGCACTCGAACTGGAGTTTCGTCGGATCGCCGCCAACGACGGCAGTTCGGGTCCGCGCCGGCAAGACTTCAGCCTGTTCGATTTCCAGCCGGTGTTCGTGCCGAAGGCGGTGGACGCCGTCGGGCTGCAGCTGGCGGACTTGACGGCGCAGCCCATCGCGCTTTCGCACCTGCGTCCGAACCAGCCCAACCGCGCATTCGAGATCGTGCAACCGAAGCTGGGCGGATTGGCTCAACTACCGTGAACGCCCGAGGCCGGGAAAACAAAAGGGCCCCGGAAGTTCCAGAGCCCTTCTGTCGACTGGGAACTTCCCAATCCTTTGACCGATATATGGGCACCTGCCGTATCGCTCGCAAGCGAACGCGCCCGCCGCGCGAACGGAGCAGCTTATGGGGACGGGACCAAACGCCGTGCAGCAGTCCGATGACCGCAACGACTGAGAAATTTGACAGGAAAGCATGGATCCCACTGGTGTCCCAACGTTTTTGAGGCAGGTTCGGCTAAAGGATTGATAATCATTTGATAACCCCCTGTTGAGGGGAGTCACCGACTTGAGACCCCGACACCGGTTCGGCAGGCTTTTCCTGTCCCATCTGCCGTCAGGAAGGGGAAGCGATGTACTCCGGCAAGCTCCACGACATCAACGTGCTGGACATGCTCCTCCCGGAGGCCGGCGCCTTCTACATCATGGATCGGGCCTATCTCGACTTCGGCCGACTCCATCACCGGCATCACCGGGGCAGCTTCTTTGTCTTGCGGGCAAAATCCAACACCAGGCTCCGTCGCCTCTATTCCCGGCCCGTCGACCGCACCACCGGTCTCATCTGCGACCAGATCGTACGGCCCAGCGGCGTCGACAGCGCTACCGACATCCAGACCAGCTAAGGCGCATCCGCTACCGGGACGCCGAGCGCGACAAGACCCTCGTCTTCCTCACCAACAACTTCGTCCTGCCCGCCCTGACGATCACCGAACTCTACCGTGCCTGCTGGCAGGTCGAGTTGTTCTCCAAGTGGATCAAGCAGCACCTCCGGATCAAGTCCTTCTTCGGCACCTCCGAAAACGCCGTCAAGACCCAGATTTGGATCGCGGTGTCGGTCTACGTCCTCGTCGCCATCATCCGCAAGCGCCTGCACATCGAGGAAAGCCTTCACACAATCCTACAGATCCTGAGCCTCACGATCTTCGAGAAAACTCCATTGAATCAACTGTTTGACACGAAGACACCGCAGATCTCACAGAGCAGCCCCAGTAACCAGTTGAATCTGCTTGACTATCAATGGGACAGTAGTGGGTTCATATATAGAATCAATAGCAGGAATGTCGGCCAGAGCGGTGCCCGTCGTAGCGGAATTCGTGGGGAAGCCTGTCTACGCACGGCACGACTCGTCGAGTTGGCAGGTGAAGCTGGCGATAATGTTGACCGGCAGCGTAGCGTGGAGTTGGGTGCATGGACGAGGTGTATCCTGTCTTGAGCGTGGACCCGGAATGGGTACTTCATCCAGAAGAAATGGGCAGCAAGGAAAAATTCTGGTACCGGCCACCGGAGGGACGATCAGACTGGCTGTTCAAGTACCCGCAGTCGCTGACTGGCCAGCATTGGGCAGAAAAGCTCGTTGAACAGGCAGCAGCCATGCTCGGAATTCCCCATGCTCGAGTGGAACTCGCTGAATTCCAAGGCACGCAAGGTTCGGCGACCGAGTCGTTTACGGCTGGGGGCTGGCAGCTGCTCCACGGCAATCAGATCTTGGCGGCGGTCGATGAAGACTATGACCGTGACTTGCGGCTTGGTCAGTCGAGACACACGCTGGCTCTTATCTTTCAGGCGATGGATGTCGTATTCCGCCCTGCGACGGAGTAGGCGGAACAAGCCAAGGTTTGCATCGCAGAGTTCCTGATGCTTGATGCGTTGGTAGGCAACACCGACCGCCACCACGAAAACTGGGGCTTGGTGTTTTGGCCGACTGATGCTGAACGGTATCCGTCAGTGGCGCCGACGTTCGATCACGCATCATCTCTGGGATGCGAGCTTCAAGACAAGCTCCGCACTACGTATCTGAAAGAAGGACGCGTAGGATGGTACGTCGAACGGGGTCGAGGAGGCTTGTATTGGTCGGAAGAGGAACCGCATGGACCCAGCCCTCTCGAATTGGTGAGGCGAGCGTCACGGTCTTCCCCTGAATTCTTCCGGCCGGCGTTAAGGCGGCTGGAGCACATTGAGTGCGAAGCGTTCAGTCGGCTGGTCAGCCGGGTTCCAGAGGGATGGATGACACATCCGGCGCAGGAATTTGCAACAGCACTCGTGTCGTACAGCCACGAGCAGCTAAAGGGACTGGAGTAATGAGCGCCGAGACACTGTTTCTCGCTTGGCAGGACCAGGACAAGCGTCAGTGGTTCCCGGTAGGCAGACTGGATGCCGATGTCCGAGGCCCGGAGTATCGATTCCGTTACACCAAGGGAGCGCAGCGGGCCCAGGTCGAGGCGCGTTTCCCTCTGCTGCCCGACTTCCCAAGGGTTGATCGCGACTACCGCTCCGAGAGGCTATTCGCACTGTTCCGGAACCGGGTCATTGCGGCGGGACGACCGGACCGCAGTGCGTACTTGCGTTGCCTTGGACTTCCGGAAGATGCTGATCCCGTGGCCATTCTCTCGGTCAACGGCGGACGGCGCGTCACGGACATCTACGAGGTCTTCCCCAGGCTCGTGAAACGCGAGGACGGAAGCTTCTCCTGCCGTTTTTTCGTGCATGGTGCCGGGCATGTCCTTCCGGCATCGTGGGAACGAGTTTCCCGTTTGAAGGAGGGAGAATCGGTTTATGTGACGCTGGAGCTAACCAATCCGGCGACCGGACTGGCAGTGCAAATCCAGTCAACGGACTATCACATGCTTGGGTGGGCCCCCCGTTATCTGGTCTCAGACCTGGAGGCGGCCAGGCGCCACTCGCCGACCTATTTCGCACGCGTGGTACGGGTCAACCCTGCTCCAGTTCCACGAAGCCAGCGACTTTTGGTTGAGATGACGGGGGTTTGGAACGGGCATGAACCGATGCAGGGAGAGGATTTTACGCCCTTAGTCACTTAGGAGCATGATCGGAATCCGTTAAGCGGCCTCGGTCCGAACCATGTCACATTCCAAGGTACCGCCAAGAACCTGACCGCTTGCGGACGCGTCACCTAGTGACGGCCCAGCGGGCTTCCCCTGTAGCTGGCTCTGACAACGGGCAGCCCACGGGCAAGGACTCCGGCTCAGCGTCGACGTCGCGCCTATCCCGGCCCGGAGTCCCGGCAGCGACAGCCAACGTGACTATGTCGAGGACGCGAGTTGCAGCCTGCTGCTTCGAATGTCGAGCCGCCTGCATTCGGATTTGCTCGGCAACTGGCGCCAACCGGGGTGAATCGGTTGGTGGCCTTTTCTCGTTAATTCCGGGGCCAACGCATACAGCCTGCCGCCAGCTCCTTCTTCTTCGAGTAGCGCGATGACTTGCCGGACACGGTCGCAGAACACGTCGGGAAGTGCCCGCCGACCGCTGTCGCCCCAGGCACAAACGATCATGTCTGCCTGCCGGATCGCTGCCCGGATGTGTCGGTCGTTCTCAGGCGGCCCGACCGGATTGTCCGTCTCGCGGAGCTCACGGGGTCTGGAACACCGGTACGCAAACAAATTGCACGTTACGAGGGTGCCGCAGTCGCGCGCTCTCGCGGGTGCCTTGCAGCGTTCCCTCGTCAGGTGATAGCCGGTCTGCGTGCGCTCGTCCCGGGTGCCGGGGTTCAGCATCAGGAACAGACAGACGCTCGCTTTGCCCGACAGCTTGATCTCGAGCCTGTACCTGTACTCGCCGTCAGGAGAGACGGATTCCCAGATTGGTTCGGCCGGTGGTCCTGCTCACTAAAGACCATCCCTTGGGCCGAGCCCCAGAAGCGGATGTTGCCAAGCTGGCACATCCGCGGTTCCTGCTCGATCTGTGCCCGCTTCTGCCGGCCTCACTTTGAGGGAGGTCGGACCTGAAAATGCGAGCGCGATGTGTCGTGGCCCGCAATCGAACAGGTTTAGCGCAGGCTCGGGACCGCGCGGAACACCGCCGAACTACGAAGCTGACAGTTACCTATATGTTACCTGGAGCAAGGACCGATCCAGAAACTTTCGATATAAGTCATTGAAATGATTGGCGCGCCCGGAAGGATTCGAACCCTCAACCTCCTGATCCGTAGTCTTCCAGCACCCCACTTTGCCACGTTTCCCCTAATGTCGCAACTTATCGACTCTGGGCGACATTAATGTCATGTAGACAAGTGGTTAGAAAGGACCTGTTGCGACAAAGAGGGACAGTCACCACATGCCCAGTGCCACAAATTGGCGTCAAAGTGATTCCCATACGATTCCCAACGTGGTACCATGAACACCAAATGAGAAGGGCTCAGGAGGTGTCATGTCGGCTCGAATCAGGATCACGAAACGGACAGTTGATCGCCTGAACGGAGACGGAACGGATCGCTTCTATTGGGACCACGCTCTGCCGGGATTTGGCTTGCGGATTCGTGCATCGGGACGGAAGTACTACGTTGCGCAGTTCCGTGCGAAGGGGCGCCTGCGCCGGATGACACTTGGCCCGCATGGCGCAATGTCGCCCGACGTGGCGCGTCAGCGGGCAAGGGAGCTCATCTCCGAAGCCAAGGCCGGCCGCGATCCGACGCCGCGCCGGGATGCCGATCGGACGGTGGTCACGGTAGCGGACCTGTGCGATCGATTTCTTGAGGAGTATGTCGCGACCCACTGCAAGTCCGGTACGGCCTACGAATATCGCCGGCTGATCGATCTCGGAATTCGACCGAAGATCGGCAGCCGGACCGCGACGGACATCCAAAGGAGTGACATCGCCGAGCTTCACCACGCAATGCGCGCCGCTCCCTACCAGGCAAACCGCACATTGAGCGTGCTGTCGAAGATGTTCAACCTGGCGGAGCTGTGGGGGGTCCGCCCGGACGGCTCCAATCCTTGCCGGCACGTCGCGCGCTACAAGGAGAGACCGCGCGAGCGCTTTCTGAGTTCCGAAGAGTTTCAGCGACTCGGGACCATGCTCGACGAGATTCTCGAGGAGGGCTCCGAGTCCAGCTCAGCGGTCGCGGCGATCCGGCTGCTCATGTTGACCGGATGCCGACGGTCAGAAATCCAGCGGTTGCGCTGGGAGCATGTGGATCTGCATGCAGGCGAACTACGGTTGCCCGACACCAAGACCGGGGGGCGGACGATTCCGCTGGCTCCCTCGGCTGTACGTCTGCTCGCATCCCTTCCTCGCCAGGACGACAATCCGTGGGTCATCGTCGGTCGCAGAAGGGGAGCCCACCTCACGGACCTGGAACGCCCGTGGCGACGGATCCGCGCTCGTGCAGCCCTTCACGACGTGCGGCTCCACGACCTCCGGCACAGTTTCGCCTCCCGGGCGCTCGCGCTCGGCGAAGGGCTGCCGATGATCGGAAAACTGCTCGGTCACACCCAGGTGCAGACAACCGCACGGTACGCGCACCTCGCCCGCGACACAATGAAGGCGTCAGTTGCCCGCATTGGCGACAGCATTGATGGTGATCTGGAGTTGGACCCGACGTCTGCGGAGCAGAACGCGGCGTAATGCTCGTTTTTCGTCAGAGCATCCATGCGCAAGACCTGAATGTGCCGATTTGCGCGTGGCGATATAGGGGGCGTGGCGGTCAGCGAATGTCGAAGGTGTGACCTCGAATTTCCGCAGGTCGTTCGGATCGACTGGCCGACACCGTTGAGGTGACCGCTCGGAAACGGCCGCCGCCGCAAGGGCTTGAAGCCATCGTAGCGACTGAGCGAGGCGACAGGGCCGCGGTTGCCCGCGCGGTCCGCATCGCCCTCCCGGGCGCAAAGGCAACCGTTCGATACACGCCAGGCAAGCGCTGGGTGTCACAACCCACACTTCTGGCCACGCACCCGATGCTGGCGCACACGTTACCGCTCCGCATTGAGCATCCCTTCACACGTTACCGCGGATGCGAGTGTCCGGTTGCAACGCCCGCCGCGTGCAGACTCAGCGGCAGTCGCGCCGCCAACCTGTGCGCTGGGGAAGCGCGCGGCGGGCGCGTTACCGCTACGCGCGGCAATCAATGTCGCTTTGTATCGAATCTGTCTAACGGAGGTCGTGAGGACGGTGAAGACATTTACCTCGAGCACGACGAAACGCACTCGCTTCCCGTCCGTCCCTGATGCGCTCCATCCCGGAACAGGACGCGTGCGGCATCTTCACGTCTGAGTCTGCGACCAGCCGCATGATGTGGCCCCGATCAGTCGCCGGGGTGTTCCTTGGCCATCAACTCCAGGTAACGCGCGACGACCTCGTGCAACGGAATCCAGTTCGCGTTTGGATTTTGATCGGAGTACTTGTAATGGTCTCGCTTCTCCAGATCCTCAAGAGTCGCCTGAGCCAGGGCCTTGTTGCCGCCCATAAAGCCGACGTACCGGTTCCCTTTGCCCAATAGCGCCGCCGCCTGGCGAAGCAGATCCGTGATTGACTTACAGCGCCCGATCTCCACGGATCCGGTAGCGGCTTCCGCGAGGCTGCGCTGCACGGCGCACCTGAGTTGCGCCAACGCGTAGTCCATGTCCGCGCGGTCGGCCGCGCGGACGACGGGTTCCATGGCCTCAATGACCTCGGACCAAGTCAAGCAAGAGATATCCTTAGCCCAGTCGTCGGAACCCTCCAGCGGCTTCACCGTCAGCGCGACGTAGTGGAACACGCAATCCTCGTAAACGGTGAGGGGCAACGCACTTGCGATGGCGCTGCGCTGGGCATGCAGTTGATCCGCCAGGTCCGAAGCAGAAGGATGGGTGAAGAACTTCGCTTCGATGACCACCGCAGTGTCGCCTATGCGTAGGAACAGGTCAGGCACTACCTGGCCTTCACTCCGTGGCATCTCCGCTGCTGCATCGTCGGCCCGCATGGCCACATCGCGGACCGGGTTCACCTCGGCAACGATCTCGACGGGGGCGGTTGCTTCCTCTTCGGACAGGCGGAGTTTCTTAAACAATGCGCGGCATCCCGCAAAGTCGTTGCACATCAAGAGATGGGGCAACAACAACGCACTGAAGTGGCGCTCGCTTCTTGCGGTCCCTGCGAAGGTGGATTTCATAGTCAAGCAACTCCTGTTCCGGGTTAAACGGAACTTCACGGGGTAGGGCCGGGCGCGACAGCCCGTAAGTTACTGAAGCTGTGGGGGTAGAGGCGTCCGGGGCGGTCTCGGGGCCGGGATTATTAGCTCCATGTAATATCCCCACTTGTGTTCAGGCAGAGGCTTGTAT
>JAJDZX010000075.1 GCA_022824395.1 Alphaproteobacteria bacterium | reverse complement strand
GCCGAGAAGCTCCACGGGAGCTGCCCAAGGCGTGCCACGAACCCGTCTGGCGAGTGCCGCATCGGCGGCAACCAGCGGCGTGGCGGCATGCGCCGCCAGTGCAATGTGCAGGCCTTCCTCCACAATCTTGTAACTCACGCTGTGCGTACGTCACCGGTCGGCATCGGTCAGCGCTGATTTGAGAGAGTGAGTTGAGTCGGGACGCCCACGAAGTGATTCCAACGGGACGCTGAGCGCGCTACATTGCGCTCGGCGGCCAAGCCCTTGCCGAATCTCTCCGAGGCTGTAACGACAGGCGGACCATGTGTGGCCGGTTCACTCAACGCATGTCATGGACCGAGATCCACGCGCTCTACCAGATCCCGGGTCACGTTCAGCTCAACCTCCAACCCCGCTACAACGGGTGCCCCACTCAAGACTTCGGTGCGTGTCGGCTTGATGGGGCGGGGACGCGTGCCCTGGCAAAGCTGCGCTGGGGCCTCGTCCCTGCGTGGGCGAAGGACCCCGGTATCAGCTCTCGGCTCATCAATGCGCGAGCCGAGACGGTGCATGAGAAGCCGGCTTTTCGCGACGCGTTCAGGCGACGGCGATGTCTGGTGCCCGCGAATGGATGGTTCGAATGGTGCGCCGAGCGCGAGGGGAAGCAGCCGTACTTCATCACGGCGTCCGACGAAGCGCCCGTATCGTTTGGCGCCCTGTGGGAGACGTGGACCGCAGACGGGGTGACGGTGGAGAGCTTCGTCATCCTGACCACCGAAGCGACGCCCGCGCTCACCGATCTGCACCATCGCCAGCCCGCCGTCATCCGTGCGGAGGACTTCCAGGATTGGCTCGACCCGACGACACCGGCACAGCGGGCGCTTGCGATGGCCCGCCATCCGCATTCGGGTCCGTTCGACCGGTGGCGGGTATCTCGTCAGGTAAACAGTCCGCGCAACGATACGCCCGAGCTGCTGCACCCGCTCTACGGATAGTCGGTCTTCAAGAGACGAGCGCAGCCTCGTAAGTGGTTGCGAGGCTGTGCTCCGAGACGCACGGGGGAGAGAATCGGGTGATGGATTCCCTATGGAAGGATTGGTGGGTGGTGCGATGGGGCCAGCGCCTGACCCACATCGAGGCGAACGATGCGGCTGACGCCGTGCAAGGCTCCATCGATGCGCTGCGGGGCTTGGGTGACTGGACGGACGACCCCAGCGAACTCGCCGCGTTCCCGTACGTCCAGTATCCGCACCACGCACGACCGATGGAATTCACCCGCGCCGTCATCGACCGAGCCCGGAGACACCGGAAGCGCTGAACCGCGCCGGGTTTCCCGGAGACCGACAGCTTCAGTCACGCGACCATCGCCGATTGCCGCCTCAGATTCCGATGCGTTCCTGCTGATGCCGCGGAAGAACGAAGGTCTCCTGCTCGAACTGAGCTTGCTCCCCTGGTGGGTGAGTGCAGCCATCGCTGCGGTCGCCTTCGTCGGCATCGTGTACGTATTTCCGTCCATGTCGATTGAGTCGCCCCTGTGGGCGTTTGCCGTGCCGCTGCAGAGCAAGGCGAGCTACTTCGGCGTACCCGTTGCCATGATCCTCCTGTTGCCGGCAGTGGTGTCGTTGACCGAACGCGCCCGCAAGAAGCGGTTGCTGGATCGCCAACGAAATCTGGAGTCCATCCGGGACCTGCCTTGGCGGCGATTCGAGGAACTCGTGGCGGAAGCGTTCAGACGAGACGGATTCACCGTGATCGAGAACACCGGCGCCGGCGCGGACGGCGGTGTGGACATTCGCATGCGAAAAGGCGGAGAGAGCTATCTGGTCCAGTGCAAGAACTGGCGCAAGCAGCGTATCGGCGTCACGACGGTCAGGGAGATGTTCGGCGTTCTTGCCGCCGAATCGGCAAGGGGAGTCTTCATCGTCTGCTCGGGAACGTTCACAGCCGAGGCCATACGATTCGCCAAGGGGCAGCCGATCGATCTCGTAGACGGCGACAGGCTCATGAGGTGGATAGTCCGTGTTCGGCGTGATGGTCCCGATCGGGGGACTCGAGGTACGCGGAATTATCGACAGCGCGGGACACCCGCGGGCGAAGCTCGTGAATTCGAACAGCATGCAGTGGATTCCGTGCACCTCGATGCGCCGAGCTGTCCTCGATGCGGAGGGAATCTGGTCGTCAGAACGGCAAGGAAGGGGAAGCACGCCGGCCGGCGGTTTTGGGGATGCGAGACGTTCCCCGAGTGCCGCTTCGTGCAGGACCATCCTGTTTCCACCACGTGAGCCGGATTTCGACGGACGACGGGATGATCGGCGGCGTTGGCATCTGTCCATCAGGTGCGCCAATCGGCCCGGCTGCGCCCGGGGCGATCGGTGCCGCCGGCGACGAGGGTGGGTCAATTTTGTGCGTCGCCCCGCAGCGCCGACGGCCGACTCACGCCGCCGCTACTGCCTTGAACGCCGCCAGCCCGAAGCCCGGGCCTGGGATTCAGTACAGAACCATCGCTCGCCCTTCGAGGCGTCGATGCGGGTACGCGCGTAGTACCGCCCTCCCGGGACGTGATAGATACGCGTCCCGTTTCGGCTGATGTTTCCCTTGATGCGACATTCCTCACGATCCGCCTTCGGTGCGGCACTCACATCTGCGAGCCGCTCGCCACGCCGCCACGCCCAGGGCACGACGAGCTCACCGCGCCACACACCGCGCCTCGCCTGCCGTGCGCGCCGCTCTTCGTCCACGTAGTCGAGCGAGTAGGTTCGGTAGGCGAGGGCCCAGCCTTCGCGCACCATCCATCCGTTGAGATCCTCTCCCCCCGTCCGACACACCGCGACGATGCGCCCATAGCGGTCTCGATCGCGCTCTACGCACCGCACCGGGCGACCGGCGATGCGTTCGCCGAGCGCCCGGGTCGCCTGCCGTCCACATGGCCAGCGCCGAGCCTCCATCCGACATGTCTGGCCGCTCTCCGGCGCGTCGATGCCGTGCAGCCGAACCCGCCGTCCGTCCACGTCCAGAGTGTCCCCGTCGACGATCCGCACCGACCCCGAAATCGCCACGCCCCGACCTTCGTCGCCGACCGCCTCCCGGACGCCGAGAAACTGCGCGATCCGCTCTTTGCCGGGCCGAATCACGTCTTCGATCACACTCAGTTGCCCGTACACCACGCGCTCGGCTTCGCGCCACGTCGACGGTGGCAACGAGGCGACGACACCGGCCACCACCGCGGCCACGACGAGCGTCGACACCGTGCGCTTGGTGATGCGTCTCGCCCATCCCGAAGACCGCCTCATTCCGCTTGCCTCCTGGTGAATTCGTCACTCCGTTCGCGTCGCTGGTCGCTGGAGCGTTCGATCGCGCTCGTGGTGAGGCGCCTCACCGCCCGGTCTCGTTCTCCTGTCGCGCTCGAATCGTCGCGGCGGCTTCCGCCTCGTCCTCGATGAGCCAAGCGTACTCTTCGTGAATGACCGCCGGCCATCCTCCGGTTTGCGCCAGCACCCGGGCCGTCATCGGTGTCGGCCGACCCTTGCGTGCTCGCTTGGTGCGCTTTGTGTTCGCGTTCATTGATTCCGACTCCGGCCCTGGGTATGAATCGCGTCGCGACCATTTTCGGCCAAATGGCGGCCCTGCGCATCCGAGCTAGTCCTCGAAGGGCGTGCTCATGCCAGTCAGGGCCTCGGCATCCGGAAACGAGTACGAAGGGAAGATCGCAGCAGGAGGAGGTATTCGAAGACGGGTAGCGGGTGATGCCTTCTGGCGAGGAGACGGGAGATGGGGCTGTAGAAGCGTAGGGAGGAGTCGGAGGGGTCGTGTGGAGTCCAAGGGCTGGTCGGGGCTACCACGAACGATGGGGGACCTGTAAAGGGAGTGCGCGCCAGGGAGGGGGGAGGCAGCACTGTCCAGGAGAATATACGTAGGGGGACGCTGATGTCCGGGGGGACATGGATCTCCAGGGGGGTGTTGATGGCCTGTGGTACGGGCGCGTCCGAGCTGTGTGTACCTTGGCCGCCACGCGGTGTGTTGGCACCGCTTACGGGTTAGTCTGCTGAACGTGGCGAGACTACATGACGATGTACGACGCAACGCATTCGAGGGGAGAGCTCCTGGAGATCCCATGAGACATCCGATGATCACGCTGGGGATTGACCGTTCGGGCGAACGGGAAGCCGCCGCTCGGGCGAGCCCGCTGTCGATACTGCCGGTGCCGAGCAGGCGCGATCTGCGCTGGCGGGTCGACTGGAACAAGGTCATCGCCTGCGAGCGCTGGCACGAACGCGAAGGGCGGCCGACTGGCTCTCGGCGGGTCATCGCGGAAACACAGGTAGGCAAGCTCACGTTGAAGGCGGTGGTCGACGCACCGGAAGAACGCGCATACGGCGGGCTGATGATCTCGGGGCCGGAGGACGGGAGAACGATTCACGGAGTGCTGCTTTCGCGTTGTGCCGGATACGTCGAGGCGCCAAGGGCCGAAGACGTCATGTGTGGACTCAAGACGTCGACGCCGAACGAAACGCAGGCTGAAGCGATCCGGACCTTCCTTCGCGAAGCGTCCGCGCACGAGGTGCGCGAAGGATGGAAGGCCGGCGAGTTCACTCTGACGGCGCTGATGCGTGCGATCGAGAAGATCGTCGACAACGACGACACGCTGACGGTGCACAGCGTGCGGCAATGGCTGATTGTCGAACCGCAGCAATGCGCACCGAACAGGTAGTGCTGCCGGAGCCGGGGCGCACGCTGCTGCGACGAGTGTACCCGCTCCTCGAGCGCAGACTCGGTGGGGACTCCGCCAGGGCGGGATACATCATCGGCGGCGGCACGATGCTTGCTGCGCGGTGGGGACACCGTGCAAGCAAGGACCTCGACATCAAGGTGAACAACACCGAAGGGTATCGAGCGGTCTCGCGCATGCACGACGAACCGATGCTCGAGGCGAGCCTCGATCGGGAAATGCACGCCGCCGGTGCGCACACCAAGAAACGATCGAGCCAACTGGAGCTCATGTACATCTTCGGCGCGCAGGACGATCAGGACCCACCACGGATCGAGCTTGTGGAACTCGCTCCGAAGCTGCGCGGGCAAGTGATCCGCACCGAATCGGAGGGGATGAGCTTCTGGAGCGCAACCAACGAAGAAATTCTCGCGGGCAAGTGGATTGACCGGCGCGACGACAGTCCGGTTCGGGACGTGTTCGACTTCGCCGTTGCCGGAGTGCGCGACGGACACGCGCTTCAACGAGCCATGGCGACGGAGGGGACCGCACGAGACCTCGATGCGATGGTTGAACGACTCGCGAGTGCACAGGAGCGGTACGGTGCCGAAGGGCGCAGGACCATTCACGGAATTCCGCCACAAATCGAGCACATCCGCGAAGATCCCGCGCGCTTCTGCGCGTGGGCGATCGGACGGTGGGCGCTGACCGCAGTCGAAATCACTCGCGACCGGGGCCAATGGGCGGTCACGACACGATGCCGAGCCGAAAATGAGGGCGCAACACGCGGACGGTACGAGAGGCTCGAAGAAGCTGTCGAGCACGTAGCAGCCCTGGGCGGAATCGCCAACGAGGAGATCGATCGAACGATCGCGCAGGCGCGCGGCGACGGCGGGATCTCACGAACGTGCCCGGGGAATCAATTGAGCCAGACGACCGGACCGTCGATGGAAGTTGACGCACGAGGAAGCGTGGCGATACGCGATTTCGGGTGCGCACCTTCAGTTGCACCGACGATCGAGCAAGCCGTCGAGATAGCCATCGAACGTGGCTGGGAAAGCCGTGAACGAGCCCAAACCGCGATTGCGGAGCTGAAGGAGCTACAAAGGCAGGTCATCGCCAAAGAGCAGGCATTGACGCTGACTCTTGAGTGAGGATCGCGCGGTGATGCCCGAACGGTGGGATGCAGTGGAGGTCCGCGCCAATCGTCGCGGGCTTTCGCCTTGCTCCAGCTTCGGGATGCAGGCACACGGAAGGGTCGAGCAGTGGCTGGAAGGGGCCGAGTGGTGGTCGCGTGGGCGCCACTGCAGAAAAGGGCAAGGCTACGAGGGCAGCCCCGTGTCAGGCCCGGTCGCCAGCGCCGCGCAGTCGCGCGTTGGGTGATCATCAGGCCACGGCCGGTATTGGATCGGGCCAGGTGGCGGGATCGATGCCGTGCGCTCGGATGGCGATGCGGGGTCGTTCAGGGAGGAACAGGGCTGCCCAGTGTGGCGGGTGGAGCGAGGAAGGGAGGTATGGATGCCGACCGGCTTCACCGAGGCGCGGGCCTTCGCTTGGCTGCGAGCTTGGCGCGAGCCATCAGGGCATCTCGTCCCGATGGCCGGAGTCGTCGATTTCGGCCAAGCCCTCGCGGAGCGCGCGAATGACTGCGCGGAGCGTGTCTGCGTCCAGAGATGCGCCCGAGTAGGTCTTTCGGTCGGCGGCGTGTCTGGACAGCACGGTGGGACCCTGCGCCCGAATCTGGAGCTCCACGAATCCCGGTGAGTGACGGAACACCCGCACGCAAGGGATGTTCCTGTCCGGACCTTCGCCGGGTCGCAGGATGCGGGTCTCGGTTCTGGCGCGGATGATGGTGTCGTTCATTTGACTCTCCTGGTGCCGGTCGGAGGGGGACGGTCAGCGATTTAGGGCGGTGAGCTCGATGAGCTGGGTGTTGATGGCCTCGAGGGAGGTTCCGTGGTTGATGTGACGCATGTGTACATTGGTCCGGACGTGGGCGGATGCGTCGGGGTATTGCGCGTGGTAGGCGCGGATGAAGATCGCGGTGTCGAGGGAGAGGGTGAACGAGGCGATGAAGCGCTCCTCGTTGTCGACCTTCTCGTAGGCGCGGAACGTCATGGGGTACTCCGTGGCTGTGGGGGGAGAGTCCGCCCAGAAGGGCGGGCCGGGGTGGGTGTCAGGCGTACTTGCCGCGATCGATCCATCGGCCCAAGTCGTAGAAGACTTTGAGGACGAGCTCGTTCTTGCGGTAGATCTTGTAGGTGGTGGTGCGCGCGGCGCGTCGAATCTTGCGGCGCACGTAGGCGATGGCGTCGCGGTGGCTGCCGAAGATGCGGGGGGTGCGCTGGGGGCGCCCGCGCGAGATGGGAACGACGGTGTGTTCGATGTACATGGGGAGGGTCGGGACCTGTGGCCGAAGGGAGGAGATGGTCCTGGCGGAGCTCGTCAGGAAGTTCGATGGGAGGGGTCTTGACTTGCTTGGTTGTAGGGTGGGTTAGCTATCGCGAGAGGATGGAGGGGGGTGGTGCCACCGAAACTGCATCCATCGGTAGAGGGTTCGGGGGTGTTCGGTTCCCAAGGTGAGCGTTCGATCGAAGAGCGCGACGGCGCGGAATCGGGTGCGGGCGATGGTGAGCTCGTGGGCTTCGAGCTCGGCAATCCATTGTCGGAAGGTGTGGCTTGACGAGCGCCAGCGTCGGCGGTCGGGCCAGTTGAGGCGGTGGATTCCGGGACGGATCTGTCTGTCGTCGGGGCGAATCGGTCGCGGGGCGTAGAAGGCGATGCGGGCGGTTTTGCGGTCGATGACCTGGATGGCGGCGTATTGAGCGACCGTATCGAGGGCGTGGTCGAGGCAGGCGAAGGCGGCCGCGAGATCGGCGTGAGGATCTTGGTGTTGGCGCATGGGACGGTAGGTAGGAGGCGTGGGGGTCAGTCCTTCTTGGCGATGAGGGTCGCGCGGTCGTCTGCGGTGCCTTCCCATCGGCAATCGGTCCATCGGCAGACCCATATTGCCTGTTCGCCGGGGAGCTGGATGCGACGCAGTGCGCTCTTTCGGCCGCAGGCCGGGCATTGCCGACGGTGGGCGTCACGCTGCATGGCGGCTTGGAGGTTGCTCTTCCAGCGGTTGATGCCGCCTTCGTAGCGTGAGGCGAAGGGGTATCGCTTGGTCATGGGAGGTGGTCGAACTTGGTTATTTGCGGCTGCGGCGTCGACGGTCGAGCCCCTGGTTCCAGCCGCGCATGTAGGACTCGTTGTGGGGGAGACGAGGGAGGGGTTGTCCCTTGTCGTCGAGTTGAAGGGTCACGGTTTCGCCGGTTGCAATGGTGATGACCATAGTGCCATTAGGTTCGCCGGCGGGAGGTGGTGCCGGTTCCTCTGCAGGCTGTTCGATCCAGTCATGGTGCCCGTTGCGAGCGTCCTTCATCGTCTGGCGGGCGATTCGCTGGGTCTCGCAGTCGAGGAGGGCGATGTTGCGCTTGTCGTGATCATAGGCGGCGACGACCCATCGCGTGTCGCCGTCGATCCAGTCACCGCCCCGGGCGCGGTCATAGACGACAACGTGGCCGAAGGGTGCCCGGAGAGAGCAGAGATAGCCGGCGTCGCCGTTGAAGGGTTTACGGGTGCTCATGGTTTGTGCCGTGTGGAGGGGGAGCGGGTCGGCGGTCCTTGTCTTGCTTGTTCCGGTGGGCTGATGCGATCGGCGAGGGAGTCGAGGTCGGAAGCGAGTGCTCTCAATGATTGTGCAGCGTCGTGAAGGGTACGAACGGATACGTGCGGGGCCGGTGGGAGGTCGGGATCGCCGGTGTGGGAAATCCACCAGCACAG
>JAJDZX010000109.1 GCA_022824395.1 Alphaproteobacteria bacterium | reverse complement strand
CCATCATGTGCTGGCGGAGCGGTTCGGGCGGTCGCGGCCGGCCGGATGCGCCGGATCACAAGGAAAGTTGCTGCACTCGGGGCGCCTGCGGCGGGCAGGGACCCGCCAGGCGCGGCTGGAGACCGTCGGAAAAGAACAGATGTGGAATGGTGGAAGTGTGACGCAAACGGTCATACTCATATGCGAGCCGACACGCGCAGACCGCTGCAGCCGGCGGCGGGCATGCTGGCCCGGGCCGCAAATCCTCACATCAATCGATGGCGTTGGGTATCGAGGCTAGCACGGATGTCACGGTGCAGCGTGCGTCACGATCATCACGGCGCTCGAAGTTCTCCCGCCACAGGCCTGCACAACCCAGTTCGCGATACCTGATCCAGCGGCCCTATGCCGCGGCCTCGAGCCGGTCCTGAGTCCGGAGTTCAAAATCGGACGCGTCGTGGCGCTCGTGTAGCTGGTCCTCCAACGGCCCGCTCAAGCGATTGACTTTCCGCCCCCGAACGACGGCGTCTCGTGCGGCGATCTCTTCGTACCAGCGCACGACGTTCTCGTATTCGCTCGCGGCAAGAAATTC
This sequence comes from Alphaproteobacteria bacterium, assembly GCA_022824395.1. Lineage (GTDB taxonomy): Bacteria > Pseudomonadota > Alphaproteobacteria > TMED109 > TMED109 > VXPW01. Next base: position 26,741 of record JAJDZX010000109.1, on the reverse strand, counting down.
AGCCGCGTTGTACAGCTTGCCCGTGGTCAACACGCCGTACCACGGCCAGATCGCGATATCGGCAACGGTGTACGCATCGCCCGCCACATAGCGTGTCTCGGCGAGGCGCTTGTCGAGGACATCGAGTTGCCGTTTCACCTCCATGGTGTAGCGATCGATCGGGTACTCCATTTTGGAGGGGGCATAGGCGTAGAAGTGCCCGAACCCGCCGCCGAGGTAAGGCGCTGAACCCATCTGCCAGAACAGCCAGGAGAGACACTCGGCCCGCTCCGACGGATCTTCCGGAATGAAGGCGCCGAATTTTTCTGCGAGGTAGAGCAGGATCGCGCCCGATTCGAACACCCGGGTCGGTTTGGGCAGCGAATAGTCCACCAGGGCGGGAATCTTCGAGTTCGGATTGATGGAAACGAACCCGGACCCGAATTGATCGCCCTTCCCGATGCGAATCACGTAGGCGTCGTACTCCGCACCACTGTGCCCTGCTGCCAGGAGCTCCTCGAGCATCACCGTGACCTTTACCCCGTTGGGGGTCGCCAGGGAGTACAGCTGGAGCGGGTGACTGCCGCGAGGAAGCTCTTGTTCGTGCGTGGTGCCGGATACGGGACGATTGATCGAGGCGAAGCGCCCGCCGCTCTCCATCTCCCATTTCCAGACTGTAGGCGGTTCGTAGGGCGCGGCACCGGTCATGGCGTCATCCTCTGATGGCTCGGCGGGTATCTGCGGGTGCCAGCGTCCGGATCGCTGGGCTGCCGACGCGGACCACTTAGCATCCCCGGACTCCAATTGCACGCACCCCTTCTCGCTCCCCGACACTCGTTCCCGTTGGCCGGTGGAAACCCGCCATTTCCACGAGCCTGAATCATCCCCCTCAGTTTCGACGCCGCAGGCGGGACCGGCGCACGCGGCGGGACGGCGCCCGTGATCGACGCGAGGCACCCTCCCTGGTGCCGTGACCCAGACGCGTTCGCGCGACTGTCGCGTGACCGTGGCGGTGCGCTGCTCCCGAACCGTTCGCCGGGACGCAGGCTCAATTCGACTGGCTGTTCCGCTCGATATTCCCGCTGCGCACCGGGACGCCGAATTCCTCGTGGCAGACTTCGGCGAGCACCTTCACGCCATCTCGAATGGCTTGGGGCGTGGGGTTCCCGAAGCACAGGCGTATCCGCGAGCGCGCGGGCGCAGCGTCTGCCGACCAATCGGGGCCGGGGTTGATCGCCACGCCCCTAGCCGCGGCGGCAGATGCCAGCTCCATGGCGTCCACGGCATCCGGGAAGGAGACCCACAGGAAGATCCCGCCGGGTGGCGCCGTGAATTCGGCCGTCGTTCCGAAGTGCTCTTCCAGCGCCTCGGTCATCACGTCGAGCTTTTCCTTGAGCAGCAGGGTGACCTTGTCGACATGGTCGTCGAAGTGGTTTCGGCAGTATTCGGACAGCATCATCTGCTCGAGCGCCCCGGTTCCCCCGTCTTCCTTGCGGGCAGCGATCTGCGCGACGAGGCCGGGCTCGGCAACGATGTAGCCGACCCTTAGCGCCGGTGCGATGGTCTTCGAGAACGAGCCGCAGTGGATGACCTGTCGACCCTCATCCATGGCCGCGATGGCGGGCGGACGCTCGCCGGTCCACAAGAGATCCGCGTAGCACTCATCCTCGAAGATCGGCACCCGGTAATCGGCCGATAACCGCAGCAGCTCCACGCGGCGCGATTCGGGCATGATGCTGCCGTCGGGATTCTGGATCGTCGGGATGACGTAGATGAATTTCGGCCGGATCCCCTGGGCCGTGAGCTCCTCCAGCTTGTCAGCCAGCAGATCCGCACGCATGCCGCTCTCGTCAAGCGGGATGCCGACCGGGTTCACGCCGAGGCTGCGCAGCCGGCTGAGCGTGCCCGCATAGGTGAACTGTTCGACCAGGACCGTATCGCCGGGACCGGAAAAGAGTTGATAGACAAGGTCGAGCGCCTGTATGGAGCCGGAAGTGATCAGGACCCCGTCAGGTGAAACCGACAGGCCACTGCGCTTCTTGAGTTTGGCGGCGACAAACTCGCGGAGCGGCCGATAACCAAGCGGGCCGCTCTCCAGGCCGTAGGTGGACAGCGTGGCTCCGTCCCGCCGTAGAGCCGTCGCGGTTGCGGCGATCATGTCCTCGACCGGCACGCTGGCCGCATCGACGTGACCGCCAACGAAATTGTAAGGCGGGCGGCCCTGCCAGCCGGGAGCAGGTGCCGGGAGATCGGGCGCGAGCAGCGCCGCGAGGTCGATGGTAACTGCCAACGCATTCCTCCTTCATTCCGCCTGGATGCGCCGCACGATCTGCACAGCAAGGACGGAAGTGACTGTCGTACTTGCGCGAAAAATAGGTACGCGCCATTGCGTCAAAGGCACCTACGTTATACGGGCCCTGCCGGATGACTCCAACTTGGCTCCAAGCGAGCGTGCCGGCGTCCGGACCCGGGTAGGAGATGTCGATGCGCACCGGGAAGCGGATCAGATTTCAGAAAACATCAAACATCTGATGTTTTTTGTTCCGCGAACATAACATTGGCTAGCTGGCACCTGCATCCGCGCATGGGCCTTCGAACGAACCTTCCCAGCCACTGGCATCCCTCGGGCACTGCCCGGATGCCTCCCCTCAGCGCGCCTGCCGGCTGACGGACGGGGTCGGCTCCACATCGTGCACGTAACTTCTGGTCGCGCGAAACCTGGCGTATCCCGCGAATGCAGCGTCGACTTCGTCGGGAGTAAGGCCGTAATCCGCCAGGCGGTATATGTGTCGAGGCTCCTGCCGCCGCCGTTCCGCCTGCCGGTCCAGCCAACCGATCATCTCATTCTCGGCTGACCGCGTGAGGGGCCACCCGAACCGACCGTAGATCTTGCGTACCACCGCCATGGGATCCTGAACCAGTTCATGGTAGTCCACGTCCGCCCAGCGGGATTCCAGCTCGGGATGCGCCTCCCGGAAACGCGTTCCCCGGTCAAGCATCCTGCTCATGAATGACAACTGCTCGGGACCAAGCTCGGAGCGATCTACCGACTCATTGCTGAGCGAACGAATCCGCTCCACCAGACTGCACCAGGATCCCATGAACTGCGCCGGCTCCCGATGGGTCTGAATGAACAAGGCGTCAGGATAGGTCGCCATCAGCGTACCGAGTTCCATGAGGTGGAAGGGCATCTTGAGCAGCCACTGCCCGCCGTGCTCCGGCTCGCGCTGCCGACGCTGCCAGTTGAAGTGCTGGATGGTGCGTCGATGGAAGCGATAGGCATCCACGGATCCGCGTTCGGCCAGCCACCGGGCATACCCCGGGATTGGGAACTGGACGAGGAAGACCCATGTCATGAACGTCATTCGGAAGATCGGGAAGTCCTCTTCCGGTTCATTCACGTCGAAATCGTGAACCCCGGCGAACACTTCGGCGAACCGGGAGGCAAGGAACACTTCCTCTGTCCGCATCCGGCGGGGATCGTCAGGAGTGCCGCCAACCGCCGCGTAGTCGCCGCCCGGCAGCACCGGCTCCATGTACTCGTATTGCCGCAACGCCCGGAAACGGGGGTCCCGGGCCAGAAGGCGGTGGAGGAATGTGGTGCCGGTACGGTTGATCCCGACAATGAACACCGGCCGGATAATTTCCTCGCGGTCAATTTCCGGATGTCGCCACCGTTCACCGGCAAGCGCGGCATTGCCGCGCAGGAAGCGGCTCAGGCCGTAGACCGTATCCGCCAGCTTGTCCTGCTGGAGCCTGACTCCGGATCCCTGCAAGGCCCCGATGAATTGCTCCAGACCCTCGCGCATCCACGCGGGATACGCGACGTCGAACGCCACCCCCTCGTCCTCCGCATACCGTGCCGCCCGGCTCATCAGCCCGTCGAGGTCGAGGCGGCTTTGATGGATCGAATATCGCCAGACGTCCCGGTGCGCACGAATCCAACGGTGCGAGCGCCGCAGCTTGGTCAGGGCGCCCATCCATTTGATCGGAAAGGGACAGTCCTCGCGGATGGCGCGGTCACACATCGGGAGCCGGCCATCCGGCTTGTTCCGGCTGAACCAGTACTTGCCGAAATGATCCAGCACCGCCCAGTGACCATGGAGCGGTGATTCCTTGCCGCGAGCCTGGCACGCGCGCTTGAATGCCTGATAGGAAACCTCGGGCCAGTACAAACCGAAATCCGCCGGTTCCAGATCGTGAGGATCCAGTTCCGGATTACAGCATTGGTAGATTGTGAAGCGCCGGTCCGCGTTCAGGGATACGGCCACGCAAACCCGGGCCACCGTATCGACCACTTCGTTGCTGGAGCGAAACGAGAAACCTCTCGGCATGGTGCCGCTTTCACCGACCGCCGCCAAGATCTTGATCGACAGGTCGTGTGCCGGCGTGTATCCGGTACTCGACAGACCGGTTTGCGGGAGGCGGAAAATCGCCAACGGCATGCCGGCCCGCTGGGCGTACAGAAGGGCCTGCTCGGATACCAGTTTGCTCCAGGGATAGCCCAGCAAACCGATCGGGAACATGCGCTTCATGCAAGCCAGATCCGGCTGCATTTGATGCCCGATCTGACTCCCCTTGAATTCATGCGCGAACGAAAAGAAGTATTGCGGAAACACGCCCATTGACGATGCGTAAAACAGGTACTTGTAGCGTGTCCGGAGGCACAGTCCCAGCACGTTGCGAAGGCTGAGCGTGTTGATATCGCGAATGGCCTTGTAAGAGGAGGAAAGCGTGATATCGGCAGCAAGATGATAGATTGCGTCAATCCGCTCGCAGAGGTTGTCAAACCTGATATCGTCAAGGCCGAATTGCGGCAACCCGATGTCGCCGGCTACCGCGCGGATTCGGGGCTCGAACGCGTCAACCCAGATCTCGGCCTCGGACAGCGCGTCTCGCAGGCGTTCGATTCCGTGTTCCGAATCTCTGGCCCGAACCAGACAGTGCACGACCAGGTGCGGATCCTGCCGGAGGAGTTCGCACAGGAAGAAACGTCCAATGAACCCGGTCACGCCGGTCAGCAGCACCTCTCTGATGTCTGTCGGGGCGACTGCTGCTGACGGGGATTCCTCGCTGATGACGTCGTGGACGAAACGGCGAAGCGCGTCGACATCTCGTTGGCAGTCAGGCGGCAGGACCCCCGTCAGCGGCGGAACCGCCGTGTCTGCAACAGCGTGATCGGGCATGCGTTCGATCTCTGGATGTGTGGCCGGGCGGCTGCTCAGGTCGCCGGCAAGCGCGCCTGCTCCGCAGCCTGCGCGTTGATGGCCATGCGAAAGGAGTCCAACGCGGTGTCAATACCATCGCTGTGATAGCGGAAGTCGCCCGGAATCGACCGGTAGCGGGTATCGACATCCGCGAACAGTCTCTGTCGCCGCACGTCGACGTGCTCCGGCTGTTCGGCGCCAACGGCCGCGTCCTCTTTGAACGACTCCAGTTCCTCCGCCAGAAATTCCTTGAAGTCATGGATCGCGATCTGCTGGCGGGTGATCTTTTCGAAGTGGTAACCCAATGCCGCCAGCCGGATGGCCTTCGGAAGCATGCGGGGGTGCTTTCTCGATACCTCCGCCACAAACTTCGTGAAGGCCGGGACCTGCTCCGGAGAGAGGCGCCCGCGCACCCCCATCAGGTCCGTGAACACGGCGTTCTTGCTCTTCGGTTTGTGCAGGTGCGGAACCGGCTTCCAGTGCTCGAACAGCGTCAGGCAGCGCTCGAAATAATTCTCCAGCGTCGGGTCATAAAGCGTGGTGGTCACGTGTCGATATCCCTCGAGCAGGACCTGGTGATCCAGCTCCGTCCTGAAGTTCAGAATGGTGGCCTGGGTTCCGATTGCGACGTCAAGGAGCCGGCCCTCGTCCTCCAGGCGCTTGTACATGTCCGTGCCCTTCAGTGCCGTAAGCAGATAGATCGGGGCCACGGGAATGCCGGTCGCCTGAATGAACTCGATCTGGGTGTTGAACACGCTCTCGTCGTCCCCATCCAGACCCAGGATGAAGCCGCCCTGCACCTGCATCCCCTTGTCCTGAATCCTGCGAACCGCCTGAAACAGGAAATTCTCTTCCTCCTTGCTCGTATTTTGCGGCTTCTTGGTCTTCAGCAGGGCCTTGGGGTTGGGGGTCTCGATACCCAGGAAGACGGTGTCGAAGCCAGCGGAGATCATCGCTTCCATCAGGTCATCCATGCGTGCGAGGTTCAAGCTCGCCTCGGTGCACAGGAGGAACGGATATCCGCGTGCCTGTTGCCACTCCGCCAGTGCCGGCAGCAGGTTCAACGCGTCGCGCTTGTTGCCGATGAAGTTGTCGTCGACGAGGAACACCGGGCCCCGCCAGCCGAGTTCGAACAGCGCGTCGAATTCGCGCACCATCTGGTCCGGCGATTTGGTCCGCGGCACCCGGCCGTAGAGCTTGGTGATATCGCAGAATTCGCAGTCAAACGGGCACCCGCGCGAGAATTGAACGCCCATCGAGTGGTAGCTCTTCATGTCGATGAGGTCGAAGCGCGGAATCGGCGTTCGACTCACGTCGGGTTTTCGCGGTTCCCGATACATCCTGCGGGGTGTGCCGTTCTCGAGGTCATGCAGAAACTGGGGGAACGTCTCTTCGGCTTCGTCCAGCACGAAGTAATCGACACCGTGGATCTCGTCGTGAAACGTGGTGGGATGCGGCCCCCCGGCCACGACCGGGATCCCTGCCCGATTGCAGCGATCGATGACCGTCTGAAGGGAAACCCGCTGCACGATCATGGTGGAGGTGAACACCATGTCGGCCCACTCCAGATCCGAATCGGTCAGGGGGGCCACGTTCAGATCCACGACACGGAGGTTGTATTTCGGCGGAAACAGTGCCGCGATGGTCAGGAGGCCCAGCGGTGGAAATGCCGCCTTGATCCCGGCGATTTCCAGCGCGAAGTTCGCTCCCCAGTAGGTCGGGGGATGCTCCGGATAAATCAGGAGCGCGTTCCGCATGGCCACGGCCCTCTCTATCCCGCCGCCTCAAGGCGTACCGGGGCCGCTTCCGCGACAGTGACATCAGCGTCCCTCGGAAAGTGATCCTCGGGCACGCTGGCAAATCGCGACGGCGCCCGCTGAACGCCTTCCACGAAAACGGGCGCCGTGTCCGCTGCTTCCGCTGTCGGTTCATCGGATGAGGCCTCTTCCTCCTCATCCTTTCCGTGGACGATCCCTTGCGCCAGGGAGAGCGCCGAGGCGGTGGTCATGAGCTCGAGCGCACTCACCCGGTAATTGAACTGCGTCTGGATAAATGTTCCGAGCTCGGCAACCGAGATCGAGGTCAGGCCGAAGCTGGACAGCGGCTCCTCGACGCCGCCTTCCTCATGACCGCACAATTCCGCCACCTTCGCGGCGATCTGCGCCGCGACGCTTTCGAGCGTCTGCTCTCCAGTCGCGCCGGCCTCAAACGCATCCTGGTTTCGCATCAGGCGTCCAATGCGCATGTAGTCCGGGAACTCTACCGTCCACGAAGGGCGCTGGAACAACACCGAGATGAGGTGGTCCGAGTCGGTCGTCGAGCGGAGCGCAAAGTCCAGATTGGCAACGGCGCAATCACTGCTGATTGGCGGCAGGCCGGCCGCCCGCATCATGCGGAGCACGGGGAGACTGCGTGCGGCCATGCCGGCGTCGGCGACGGCGGCCATGTTGTACGAAAGGCCCGGCAGTCCCTGCCGGCGGCGGCTCGCCGCCAGGCCGTCGAGAAACGCGTTGGCGGCGCTGTAGTTGATCTGGCCCGGGTTGCCCAAGACCGAGGCCGACGAAGAGAACAGCACGAAATGGTCAAGCGGGTGGCCTGCCGTGGCCCGATGCAGGTGGAGGGCACCGTGGGCCTTGGGCGCAAACACGCTCGCAAGGGACTCGGCTGAAAGATCGTCCAGCAAGCAGTCGTCGAGGGACCCGGCAAGATGAAACACGCCCTTGAGCGGCCGCTGGACCTGGCCAACGCAGCGTTGGACGTCTTCCTCGACCGACACGTCTCCCGCCACGATGTCGAATTCCACATCTTCATCCATGTAGGCGAGTGCGCTGTGCCGGCGAATCCACTCGGCATCCCGGCCACGCTCCGGATTGCGGTCCATCAGGGTGAGGTGCCGCGCCCCCGACGCCACCAGGTACGGGATCAGGCGGCGGCCAAAGCCGCCCTGGCCGCCCGTCACGAGGTAGGTGGCGGCCGGATCGAACAGCGGCCGCACGTCCGCGATCGGCGCATCCAGCGCACTGGAGTCCTGCGGCGCCCGCAGGACCAGCTTTCCCTGGTGCTGGCCGGTCGTCATCAACCGCAAGGCCTTCGCGAAGTCTTCGTAGGGAAATGCGGTGACTGGCAATGCCGGCAAGGCGCCGCCGTCCATCAGGTCCAGGCAGGCGAGTGACAACTCGCGCGCCAGTGCGGGGTCGTCGGCCATCAGCCGGTCCACATCGATGGCCGCGAACCGCAGGTTCTTGCGAAACACCCGCAGGCCGAGGGCGTGGTCGGCATAGATGTCGACCTTGCCGATCTCGCAAAGCCAGCCGCCGGGACGCAGCGCCTCGAGACACCGTTGGACATGGCGTCCCGCCAGGGAGTTCAGCACGACATCCACGCCCTCACCGCGCGTCGCCGCCATCAGTTCGTCGTGCCAGTCGTGACCGTGCGAATCAAACGCTGCCCGCACACCGAGCGACCGCAGTTGCGCCCGTTTTTCATCGGTCCCGGCGGTGGCGTAGATCTCCGCCCCCACGTGCTTGGCCAAGGCGATGGCGGCCTGCCCCACTCCCCCCATTGCCGAGTGGATCAGGACTCGTGCCCCCTTCCGCAGGCGCGCGAGATGGATCAGCGAGTAGTACGCAGTGACATAGACCGACAGCGACGAGGCCGCCTCGTCCATGTTGAGACCTTCGGGCTTGCGGAACACGCGGTATTGGCTGGCCACCACGCGATTCGCAATGCAGCCGCCCTGGATGAAGGCCACCGTGTCCCCGGGCCGGAAGTGCTGCACATCCTGCCCGGCACGACGCACGACCCCGCTCCCCTCCATGCCGACCTCGTGCCCCAGCACGGAGCGCTCGTACGCCAATGCGGGCAACAGCCCCAGCGTGACCATGATGTCTCGGAAGTTGAGCGCGGCGGCGGCCACGTCGATCTCCACGTCATCCGGACCCAGGGGCGGGAGCTCGTACGTCTTCAACTCCAGGCCATTGATCTGTCCCGGATTGTCGAGTGCGAGGCGGTACGTCGGCTGGGCGCCAGCCGGGACCCGTGCATAACGCTCCCGGAAACTGACCATTCGCGGGGTCCAGAGGTCATTCTTCCGCACCGCCAACTCGCGCTCACGCAGGTCGTGGCACATCAGCCAGTGCAGCGTCCGGAGATCATCCGGGTCACCGAGGTCCACCAGACGGAAATCGAGTTTCGCCTCGTCGTCGATTTCCAAGGCCATGCTGCGGACGGCTCCCCACAACGCGCTGCCACGCGGATCCTCCACATCGTGGACGGCGCGGCGCGTGATCACGGTCAGTCGGCATGGGCGGTCCGCGTGCTCGATCCGGTAGGAGACCAGGGCCTGGACAAACGCGACGAAACGGGATGCCGCTCTCTCCCCGGTCGGATCCTCCGGATCCTGACCGCAGAAGTAGTCGATCGCCTGCACACTCTGGGCTTCCGGCCAGCCGTCGAGCGCATGGAGATGATCGGTCTGCAACACTTCTTCGGGGATCAGGTGCACCTGGCCATGGGGCTTGCATAGCGCCGACCAGGCCGACGCCCAGCTATCGGGCTCGCCCAATACCCATCGGGGGCCGGGAAGCGCGCTGGCATCAGATTGCCGGCGGCTCTGACCGGGAGCTTGCAGCAAGGCGGCCTGTGGTCCGGCGCGAACCGTTCTCCAGCCGGGACCGGCGGAGACGACATCGCCTTCGTCGTGCTGCACCAGCACCCAGGCGCCGGGCACCGCCAGGCTTCGCACGGTTTCCCATTCGCTTTGCCCGAAACCCGCGGCCTCGCGGTGGAGGAAGATGATCTCGGCTGCGCCCGGCCGCAGCAGGCCGGCATCCAATGCCGGGGCATTCGCCACGTCGAACGTCGCGAAGCGAAGCGTCACGTCGTGTGCGTGGAAGGCCTGGTGGTAGGCATGGGTACTCTCGTCACTGTCCCCTACGAGCCAGAACTCGCTTTGCCCGTCAGCCTGCGCGAGGTCAGCAACGCATTGTTCAAGAATGGTCTGGCCCGGCTCTCTGGAGCCGGCGATTTCCACGATGTGACAGGCGTATCGCAAGCCCGTGTCCGGCTGGGTCAGCGCCGCGATGACCGTCGCGGGCTTCGGCTCCCCGCTCGGCAGTCTGTCGATAAGTTCCGGTCCGGCGGGAAGGAACTTCGGCTGCCAGCAGATCCGGTGCTTGCTGTTCGGCAAGTCGTTCCAACGGGGGTTGGATGTGAAGTACGTGTACTCGCCGATATGGGCGATGAGGTCACCGGTGGCGCCGTCGTAGAAGCTGATGCTGCCGCCCGACCGCTCGCCGCGCCGAACCGAGTACTGGCCCCGCTCATTGGCGTTCATCCAGTCGTCGCTGGGCTTCGTGACACGGCAGGTAATGCGGGGGCCGGTGGGCGGACGCAAGAACGTCACCCTTTCCGCCCGCTGCGGGATCGCAAACAGGTCGGCGGCGGTCAACAGGTGATACAGGAATATCTGCAGCCCGCCGTCGAGCAGAGGCGGACAGGTGACGTAGCCCTCGTCCGTTCCTGTCGCCCACAACCCCTCATCCATCTCCACATCAAACAGGTAGGCCTTGGACACGTTGTCCACCAATACGCGCCGGATCGTCCTGAAGTACGGGCCGTACTGGAATGTCTCGCTCAGGACGGATTGCAAGCGCTCGTAGAAGTTCTGGTCGTCAGCGAGAATGGACGCCTCGAAGCCATCGGTATCAATCTCTTTCAATCGGACCGGCACGCTGACCGCCGGATCGCCGCTCAGCACGCGCACCTTCCCGCGGCAGTGGACCTCGCTCCGGGTGTCGACCTCGTAGGAACGCGACGAGATCGTGAACGTGAACTCCTCCGGGTCCGTCGGGACCGGCTGCAGGGCCGTTTGCAGCCTCACCGGCGCCTTGGGAACCGGACACGGCTGGAGAAATTCGAGCGCCTCGAAGTGGACTGGAACCCCGCCGAGGGCCTCGAGGATCAGCTCGATGTAGCCCGCCGCCGGCATGATCGCCGCGTGATGCACGCGGTGGTCCGCCAGCCAGGGGAAATCGGCCTCCGACAGCCGTGCTTCGAACCGCAGGTGCTCACACGGAACCCGGCGGCCGACCAGTGGTCCTTGCGAATATTCGCCCTGCCGGACGAACATCTCGTTGTCGCAGTGGAGATCCATGGTCGTCCGCTCTTCGCGAGGATGTCCGGGAAGCCGATCCGTGACGGGCTGTGGACGGGGATATTGGGCCGCGAAGTCCAGGGGCATGCCCGCCTGGAACAATGCGCCGAGAGCGGTCTGAAAGCCGACGCAGACGTCCGTCTCTCGTGTCAGCGTCGGAATGCAGGCAGACACCGAGCGGCTGTTTTCCAAACACTGGGCGATGGTGGACTGAAGCGCGGAATGCGGCGCGATCTCCAACACCACGTCCGGCTGACATTCGCGCATCAGCGTTTGCATCGCGGCAGCAAACCGCACCGGCTGGCGGATATTTGACCACCAGTAAGCGTTGTCCAGTCGCTGCGCTGGCTGCCCCGTCACCGATGACACGAACGGGACTTCGGCGTCAAAGTCGAGGTCGTTCAGGAACGACAGTGCCGCCAGCGCATCGGACTTGAGCGGCTGCATGGCGGCGGAATGGAAGGCGATGTTGCCGGGCAGAAGCTGATTCTGCAGATGCCGGTGGTCCAACGCCGCCATGACCGGCTGCAAGGCTTCCTCCGTGCCGCAGATCACGGTATTGGCAGGTGCGTTCTCGCAGGCGATCGCCACCTGTGTCGATCGATCGCTGTCGTCCTCCCCGCTGCCGAACGCGATCCCCAGTTCCGTCAGCAGGCCCTCGACGCCCGGACGGTCGAGGCCGATCGCCAGCATGCGCCCGGACCCGGCCGTTCGCTGCTGGAGCGTGGCACGATGAAACACCAGGCGCGTGGTTTCTCGCAGCGACAACGCTCCGCACGCGTACGCCGCTGCGACCTCGCCCGAGCTGTGGCCGACCACGCAATCCGGGTAGACACCCCAGGTCTTGAACAGTTCCACCAGGGCGCACTGGATCATGTAGATGACCGGCTGCGCCAACCGCACCTCGTTCAGCTCGGTCTGCGTTGCACGGAAACAAGCCTCGCGCAGCGAGACTTCCGAGTGTTCGCGCCAATGCGCCTCGACGGCATCGATGGCCCGGCGAAACACGGGTTCCGCGTCATACAGATCGCGCCCGCACCCCGCCCACTGGGTGCCCTGACCGGAAAACACCATCGCCACGCGGCGGCTGCCATCGACGACCGGGTCGGCGGGTGCCGGATTCTCCACAAAGGCCTCGAGCGCCTCGACCAGTGCCTCTCGGCTCCGGACCGCAAACGACGTGCGCACAGGGAAATGCGTGCGGCGGCGGCTGAGATTGCCGGCCAGCGTGTAGAGATCGGGTTCCTCCTCGGCGAGGAAGTCTCGCAGCCGCCGCGCGCTCTCGGTGAGTGTGCTGCCAGTGCGGGCCGACAGCGGAATCATGAACCCGGCCGCCGGGGCCAGCGGCACCGACCAGACCCGTGGCCGGGACGGACGGTACTCGCGGACCACACAGTGCCCGTTGGCGCCGCCGAAGCCGAACGAATTGATTCCCACCACCACCGGGCGCTCGGGAAACGGCTCGCAGCTGGTCTGCACCGCCATGGGACAGCGGTCGAAATCGATCGCCGGATTGGGCACCACGAAGTTCTTGGAGATCGGCGCGAATGTCCGCCGCTGCAGCATCATGAGAACCTTGAGCAGGGCACAGTGGAACGCCGCGGCTTCCATGTGCCCCACGTTGCTCTTGACGCTGGCAATCCGCAGCGGGGCCTCCCGCTCGGGTCCGGCAAACGCAGCTGTGATGGCGTTTCCTTCGATCCGATCCCCCACGACCGTGCCGGTGGCATGGGCTTCGATGTAGTCGAATTCCTGCGGCGCGCGGCCGGCACGGGCTCCCGCCACACGCATCAGCTCCGCTTGGGCATGACGGGTGGGAGCCGTGATGTAGCGCCCCGGCGCCAGGCCCTCGCTCCCGTCGGCAGCGCCGGCCGAATTGACGGCGGTAGCCTCGATGACGGCGTGGATAGGGTCCCCGTCACGCTCGGCCGCCGCCAGCGGCTTGATGGTGAAGACGAACGCCCCCTCCGAACGCATGTAGCCATTGGCTTCTGCGTCGAAGGAATGGCACTTCCCGTCGGGGCTGATGACTTCCAGGGCGTTGAAGGAGGCGCTCAGCCTGGCGGTTCCCAAGTAGTTGACAGAACCGACCAACGCCTGCTCGCAGTCGCCGCGCTGGAGGCCGTTCATGGCCGCATGGAGCGCCGTAAGGCTGGCGGAACACGCCGTGCAGTAGGTTGTCGAGGATCCCATCAAGTTGAAGTGGTAGGAGATGCGGTTGGCGAGCATGGCCAGGCTGATGCTCGTCACGTCGAACGGCTGGGCGCCCCGCATCGGCCGCCAGTTCGAGACGGCCGGCACTTGGGCCCCGATGAAGACACCCGTCGCACTGTTGCGCAGCGAATGAAGATCCCAGCCGACGTGCTCGAACGCCTCCCAGGCGCATGTCAGCAGCATCCTCACCTGGGGATCCGTCGACAGCATTTCGCTTTGGGACAGGCCGAAGAGACCGCGATCGAACAGCTTCTCCTCGTCGTCGCGGATGAGGCCTTCGTAGGCGCTGGCAAATCGACCCGGTCCGGAGAAGCCGCCGATCGGCCGGTAACCTCTCCCGTAGCGATCGGTTACGGGTTCCTGGACGATCTCGCGCTGGCTCAGCAGATTCCAGAAATCGGAGTCGGTGTGGATGCCGCCAGGCAATCGGTAGCTGTACCCGGTTATGGCAACCGGGAAGTTGAATTCCTCTGAACTCGTCCGCCAAGCATCCAATTGAGGCGGTCTCCAGCAGTTCGGCGGCGGTGTCCACCCACGGACGCCAAGAGAGCCGGCGACGCGTGTGCTGCTGCGAATTCAACCGCGGAGCCAGTTATCGCAGCTGACTTATTCGCGTCTCGACTTCACTATCCTCAAAACCTATAGCGGCTTGTTGCATTTGTTTCCAATACCAATTGATGCTGTTCAGGCAGCGTCACCATTACAAATCCTATGGCTCCGGAGACTGCGCCACCTGCAGTTGGCACCCGTCAGACGGCCGAATCTCGGCGCAAGCAAAGCGAGTGTCAGCCGCCGGATTTGATGTCGCCCGATGACCTTCCCGCCGGCGGTAGCGAGACAGGAGGAAGCAGCTGGCCGGGGTGGGGAAAGTGACTCGTGCTCCGGAGTCGAGAGGCGACCCCCACTACGTTTCCGCACCACGGCAGCAACTGTTCCGCAGCCGTTCGGGCCACTGGCGTCCCGTCGATTTCTGGCAGCGGACGATCTAGTCTCGGGATGCCGCTGACGACGTTCCCCGACGTGTCGCGACCCCTTCCGTCCAGAGCAAGAAATTGCCGGAGCCCCCGCAGCGCGACGGCTCCGCCACAGGCCGCTGCACGAACCGCGACTGGAGCGCCAAACGATGCCATTTGTTCTTGCCTCTGGGGTGGTCCTGCTTGGTGCGGCGCTCCTTGCCAATTCGGCGACCGCAACGCGCGAAGCCTCACTCCTGGCCGAGGCTGCGGCGGTTCACGCGCGTGTCGTGACCATCGACAGCCATATCGACATTCCGCCCAACTTCGGCACCGCCGCCTACGACATTCTCCAGGCGAAGCCGCCGCGTCAGAAGTTGGACCTACCGGGAATGGAGCGAGGAGGGCTGGATGCCGCCTTCTTCGTCGTGTACGTCCCGCAACGCGAACGCAATCCTTCGGAATACGCCCGAGCCGTATCCGATGCCTTTGTCAAGGTTGCCGCGATCCGGAGAATGACCGACCTTCAATATCCGGACCAAATCAGCCTGGCCTTGTCCGCTCGGGATGTGCACCAGATCCACAACGAGGGGAGACGCGTGGCCCTCATGGGGATCGAGAACGGTTTTGCCCTGGGCCGCGATGTCGGACTCCTCGATACCTATCACGCGTTCGGTGTCCGTTACCTGGGCCTCCTCCACAATGGCCATAACGACATCGGTGATTCGGCTGTGCCCAGCCGACGCCGGGGTGAGCCGGCGGCCGAACACGGCGGCCTGAGCGGCTTCGGGCGCGAGGTGATCGCCCGCGCCAATGCGCTCGGGGTCATGGTCGACATCTCGCACGCCGCCATGACGACGGCGCTCGCCGCCATCAGCGCCTCGCGTGCGCCGGTGATCGCCTCTCATTCGGCTATTCGCGGCGTCCACGACCATCCGCGCAATCTCTCCGATGAGGCCCTCTTGGCCCTCCGCCGGAACGGCGGGGTCGTATCCGTCGTCGCGTTCGATTCGTACTTGCGCCCCGTACCCGAGGAAAAGCAAACCGCGCTTGCGGCATTGCGGGCGGAATTTGATCTCGAGGACGCGGTGGATTGGGCGCGAATGAGCGAAGCAGAGCGTGACACCTATATGGCTCGCCGCGTCGAGCTCGACCGGAAATGGCCCAGGGCTTCGGTCAGCGACCTGGTCGACCACATCGACTATGCCGTCAACCTCATCGGTATCGATCACGTCGGCATTACCTCCGACTTCAACGGCGGTGGCGGCATCGAAGGTTGGAACGACACCAGTGAAGCCATGAACGTCACCTTTGAACTCGTGCGCCGGGGGTACCGCGAGGACGAGATCGCGAAGCTCTGGGGCGGCAATCTGCTACGCGTGATGGAGAGGGTGGAGGCACTCGCCGAAGGGGAATAGAGCGGTTGAGCGGCCACGGTCGCCGGCCGGAAGGTCGTGCGTGCCTCCCCGGCGAGCGACCCCGTGCAATGACCTGGGTCAAGCCCCGCGTGTGTGCCTGCAGGCCAGCAACACCGGGGCGCGTGCCATGCGCGCGATCCTCGGCACAATCGGTGAGGCGTACGTCCTTCGATCGCATGAACGTGCATGGGTGCCAGTGGCCGCAATCACGGGGCCCAGGGATCTCCACTGCCTGCCGATAGATGCCGCTGACCGGCAACGTAGCGAACGACTAACTGATTACAAACGTTCTATCAAATGCTTATGTCGACCAAGCGGCCTGCGCCGAGGCCCATCGGCAGGTTTCCTGCAGACTGAGAATGTGTACCGTAGCGGCAGTCAACTGCTTCGCGTCATCAATACCCGCTGCTTGCCCCCCGGCACTACCCGCGCCACCACGAGCAGTCGGCAAAGGAGGACAGGCTATGGAACGCAGGCGTTTCCTGCAGGGCGCCGCCGCGGGCACCGGGGCTGCGCTGGGCAGCACTTTCCCTGCGCCGGCAATTTCCCAGGACCGGATCGAGTGGCGCATGGTCACGTGTTGGCCGCGCAACCTGCCGGCCATCGGCGTGGGCGCGCAGCGGATCGCCGACGCCATCACCGAGATGTCGGACGGGCGCCTCACCGTCAAGCTCTACGCCGCCGGGGAGCTTGTTCCGGCCTTTGAGGCGTTCGACGCCGTTCGCGACGGCATCGCCCACTGCTGCCACGACGCACCCTACTACTGGGTCGCGAAGCACGGTGCGATGCCCTTCTTCTGCTCGGTTCCTGGCGGCTTGACGCCGCCGGAGCACAACGCCTGGGTCCAGTACGGCGGTGGGCAGGCCCTGTGGGACGAGCTGTACGCCGACTTTGGCATTCGCGGTTTTCTGGCTGGCACCGGCGGCCCCAACATGGGTGGCTGGTTCCGGAAGGAAATCAACTCGATTGATGACCTGGACGGGCTGAAGATGCGGATTCCGGGTCTCGGGGCAAACGTGCTGAACCGCCTCGGCGTTGTCACCGTCAACCTGTCAGGAGGCGAGGTGCTGCCTTCGCTCCAGGCGGGAGTCCTCGATGCCACCGAATGGGCGGGACCGTACAACGACCTCGCCATGGGCTTCTACAAGATCGCCCAGTACTACTACGGGCCCGGTGTCCACGAGCCGGGACCGGGCCTTTCCCTGACCGTCAACCGAGCCGCCTACGACGCACTTCCCGGCGATCTTCAGGCAATCGTGCGCATGGCGGCGGGCGAGGAAAACATGCGCATGTACGCGGAGACCGTGAACGGGAATGCCGCCGCCCTCGACGCGCTGATCAACAAGCACGGGGTCTCTGTCCGCCACTTCCCGGAACCGGTCTTGCAGGCGATGCTCGAACACGCCGCCGAGGTGGTGGCAGAGGCAGGGGCAGCGGACGACATCTCGCGCCGGACCTATGCCAGCTGGAAGACGTTTCGGGACCGGATGGTGGTACTCCAGCCCTACGGCGCCCTCGGATATCTGGCCGGGAGGGCCGCTTACCACGGATAAGCGCGTACCCAGGGTTCACGGCGCGCCACCGCACCGCTGCCGCGGCAGTTGATCGGGCCTCGCAGCCAGGGCCGCCAGCACCGACGCGTTCAAGCCGGTGGCCAGATCAAAGCCCGCGCGTTCCTGACGCTGATTCTCGCCGGCATCAGGGGCGTGCGGTTCGGCACGGACCGCCGTCCCACGGAATGGGCAGTCAGGCCGGATGAGTGCGTTCTCGGCCGCGGACCCTCAAACGCTGCCTCGGGCACGAAGCAAACCGACCACCTGGTCGGCGGCCTCCTCAGCGGAGATTTTGGTCGTATCGATCCGAAGTTCAGGCTCTTCCGGAGGCTGGTAGGGCGAATCGATACCCGTGAAGTTCGAGAGCTCACCCCGGCGCGCCTTGCGATATAGGCCCTTCGGGTCCCTGCTCTCGCATACGGACACCGGCGTGTCGACGAAGATCTCCAGGAATTCGTGTGTGTCCACCACCGACCGCGCCATCTCTCTTTCACTCCGGAATGGTGAGATGACTGCCACCAAGACGATCAGACCGGCCTCAACGAACAGCCCCGCGACCTCGGAAATCCGGCGAATGTTCTCGACCCGGTCAGCGTCCGTGAAACCAAGGTCCCGGCCCAGTCCGGCGCGGACATTGTCGCCATCCAGCACGTGGGTATGCAGACCAAGGGTGTGCAGTTTCTTCTCGGTGAGATCGGCGATCGTCGATTTTCCCGCACCGGAGAGGCCTGTAAACCAAAGCACGCACGGTTTCTGTTTCTTCAGCGCGGCACGGGCCGCCTTGTCGACCTGCAGGTTCTGCGGAGCAAGGTTGAGCGCGCGCGACAGTCCATAATCGATTGCACCTGCCCCGACCGTTCGCTTCGAATACCGGTCGATCAGGATGTAGCGCGACCCCGCCGCTCCATCTTCCTGTCGCGAGTCGAAAGCGACAGCCTGGCCCAGCGCGAGGTTGCACACGCCGATTCCGTTGAGCTCAAGCACCTTCGCCGCCTTGCGCTCAAACAATGACACGTCGAGCACGTACCGAAGATCGGATATCGACGCGATCGTCGACTGCGTACCGATCTTCATCTCGTAGGCACGGCCGGGGAGCATGGGCTCCGCATCCATCCACAGCAGGGTCGCCCGAAACTGGTCGCTGACCTGGGGCGGCGAATCCGCCGAAGCGATCACATTGCCCCGGCTGACATCCGTCTCCTCATCCAGGAGCAATGTCACCGCATCGCCCGCAACGGCCAGATCCCGTTCGCCGTCCATCGTGACAATGCTCGACACTCGGTTCACATCTCCGGAGGGGGATATCACGACTTCGTCGCCGGGCCGGACCTTTCCGGATGCCACCGTGCCGCAATAGCCGCGAAAGCCCGCATGCGGTCGGTTCACCCACTGGACGGGGAAGCGGAAAGCTGACGACGCGGGTTCCGAACTGACCGGCAAACCCTCCAGGCACGGCAACAGGGCGGGCCCGTCGTACCAGGGCATCGCGTCGGTCGTCCGCGCCAGGTTGTGGCCGTGCAGTGCCGACACCGGGATGCAGTCGATGCTCGCAAAGCCCAGGCGTTCGACAGCCGCGCGGTAGGCACCGGCGGTTTCCCGGAAGCGGTCCTCGGAGTAGCCGACCAGGTCCATCTTGTTGACGGCGAGCACCACGTGCCGGATCCCGAACAACGAGGCAATGTGGCTGTGGCGCAACGTCTGCACCAGCAAACCCTCGCGCGCATCCACCAGCACGACCGCGGCATCGGAGGCCGAGGCTCCCGTCGCCATGTTTCGGGTGTACTGCTCGTGCCCCGGTGCATCCGCCACGATGAAGCGCCGGCGGTCGGTCGAGAAGTAGCGGTACGCAACATCAATGGTGATGTGCTGCTCGCGCTCGGCCTGCAGGCCGTCAAGCAACCATGCGTAGTCGATCTCGTGGCCGCCGCCCTGCTGGGCTCGCGGGCGCAGCCGGGCCAACTCGTCCCCCGGAATCAGGCCAGCGTCGCACAGAAGCCGGCCGATCAGCGTGCTCTTGCCGTCGTCGACGCTGCCACATGTCACAAATCGGAGGAGGTCGGCCCCGGGCGCGGAAGGCGCAGGCATCAGAAGTACCCCTCCCGCTTCTTGCGCTCCATCGACCCCTCCGCGTCATGGTCGATCGCGCGCCCGCTGCGCTCCAGCGATCGCCCGCCCTCCAATTCCCGAATGACATCAGCCGCGGTCTCGGCATCGGATTCGACCGCTCCGGTAAGGGGATAACAACCGAGCGTTCGGAACCGGACGCGCCGCAGCGACGGTGTTTCCCCTTTCCGCATGGGCAGCCGGTCGTCATCCACCATGATCCACAGACCATCCCGCTCGACCACGGGACGAATGGCCGCGAAATAGAGCGGCACGACGTCGATCTGCTCCAAGGCGATGTATCGCCAGATATCGAGTTCAGTCCAGTTTGACAGAGGAAACGCGCGCAAACTCTCGCCGGCATTGAGCCGGCAGTTGTAGAGGTTGCGAAGTTCCGGCCGCTGATCCCTCGGGTTCCAGTGGTGCTTGGCATCGCGGAACGACAGCACCCGCTCCTTGGCCCGCGACTTCTCCTCGTCACGCCGGGCTCCGCCAAAGGCCATGTCAAACCCGTACTTGTCCAGGGCCTGCTTGAGCGCCTCGCTCTTCATGACCTCCGTGTGAACCTGCGAACCGTGCGAGAGCGGCCCGATCCCACGCCGCAGGCCGTCCTCATTAATGTGCGCAATCAGCTCAAAGTCCGACTGTTCGGCCACGCGATCGCGAAAGGCTATCGCCTCCCGGAACTTCCAGGTTGTATCGACATGCAGCAGCGGGAATGGGGGCTTGGCCGGATAGAACGCCTTCATCGCCAGGCGCAGCATGACGCTCGAATCCTTGCCGACCGAATAAAGCAAGACGGGACGGTTAGCTTCGGCAACCACTTCCCGGAAAATATTGATGCTTTCCGCCTCAAGCTCCCTCAGATACGAGGGATCCCGTGCAACCTTCATGCTCATCCTACGCAGTGGCGCCGAGAGCCGGCCGGCCGGCCCACAGCGTGCTACCGTCAAGTTGTGTCGCAGCCATGACGAAGGTTGTTCCCTGGCACCTAAGTCCGTTCGGCGTCACCCGAATGACCGACGGCAACTGATCGGAAGTATCGCCGGGCGGCCAGGCATCAAGAGCACCCGCCGGTGGCCGGTGCAGAGGCGGATCCATTCGGTGCCTGCTGCCGGCACGGACGGGTCACGGAGGTCAGCCGGGCGGTCCGCACACCGCCAACTCTCCCGGGCCCTTGCCGCCTTGCTCGGCATGCGTGAACGCTCAGGCAGTTAACGGACAGCCGGCGTGGAGAACCGGCCGATATCTCCGAACAATTCCTGCAACAGGGTCCTGGTATTGCCGACCACCACGGTGGCGTCCGGATTGAATTCCATGTTGCGCAACTCGTTCTCGCTGAAGTCGGCCGCTTCGGCCACCGTCGGATTGTCGCCGCAGATGGACGCCGCGGAATCAATCCGCGCATCGAACCGCACCATGAGAACGCGCTGCTCGATAACCTCGGGCGAGAAAAAAGCGTAGTAGCTGACACGCTGACCGATATAGAACCACGCGTCGTTGCCAAAGGGCGCACCGGTGAATTGCCGGACCGCCGTCGGGGTCCCCAGGGCCGTGTAGACCTCCTCGCAGGTCGTGCCGTCGTTTTCCAGGAACGACAGATCGAGGCCCGAGTACAGGAATCCGTTGGTGGTGACGCGCGGAGACCCACAGGCGGCCAGCACCGCCGTCAACGCGATCAGCAACAACGCTATGGGCAAGATGCGCAACAAACGAACCCCCGTGAGGCCTGCAACACGGTCAGCATAGGCGGGCGAGCCTTCCGCATCAGATGACGCACGTCAAACCGGCGAACGGAGACATACTCCATGCCGTAGGGGCGCCGCCGAGATCGCCTCCGGCCGCGTAGGCCAGACCAACCGCGCCCGCGAGGACGTTACAGCCACTTTGTTCCCGTCCCAACGTTGCGGCACGCTAATGCCTGGAAACCTGCACTTCCTTGGACGTGATGAACTCGAGGAGAGCCGGCTGACCGTCCTCGGTGGCGGCGATGCCACGCTTGATCGCTTCGCGGATCTGGCCCGGCTCCGTCACGCGTTCTCCGTAACCTCCGAAGGCACGTGCCATGGCGGCGTAGTCGCCGGAGATATCGGTCGACCGATAGCGCTCAGTGGAAACCGGCATGACCTTGAGCTCAATGGCCATCGAGAAGTTGTTCAGCAGAACCGAGAGAATCGGAATGCGTTCACGCACCGCGGTCTCGAAGTCCATGCCGGTGAAGCCGATGGCGGCATCGCCCCAGACGTTGATGCAGAGTTTCTCCGGGCACGCCAGCTTGGCTCCCATCGCCAGGCCAAGACCGTAGCCCAGCTGCGTCGTCTTGCCCCAACCGATGTATGACAGGGGCTCGGTAGCCTTCCAGAATGGCGAGAGTTGATCGCGCGGACTTCCCGCATCATGGGTGATCACCACGTTCGACTTGTCCACGGTCTGCTGAAGTTCCCAGAGCACGCGGTAGGGGTTCAGCGGGGTTGCGTCGCTGGTCAGCTTGGGCAGCCATTCTGCCCTCCACTGCTCCGTTTCGCGGGCGATCTCCGCGGCAATGTCTGCTGGTTCGCGGTCGGGCTCGTCCGCAAGCGCATCAAGCAGGGCCCGCAAGGTCAGCTCGGCATCTCCAACCAGGCCCACTTCGGAACGAACGTCCTTGTTCAGGTCCATGGGATCGAGCGTGGCATGGATGATCGTCTTGCCTTTCGGCATGGACACGCCGAATGCGGTTTCCGTGAAGCTGCACCCGATGCCAAGAATGACATCCGCCCGGTCCAGGAACGTTCGCACGGGTTGGGGCATCGATACGCCGCCCGAACCGAGGCTTAGGGGATGATCCTCGGGAAAGGCGCTTTTCCCGCCGAGGCTGGTGCAGACGGGGACCGCCAGTTTCTCGGCCAGTTCCCGGAGATGGGGCCAAGCCCTCGCGTAATGGATTCCCTGACCGGCGTAGATCACGGGGCGCCGGGCCGATCGCAGCAGCCGTGCGGCCTCGGCGACAGCATCGGGATCAGGGCCAAAGCGCGTGGCGTAGACCGGTTCGTAGTCGAGATCTCCGGGCAACTCCTCCTGCATGAGATCAGCCGGAATCTCGACCACGACCGGTCCGCCACGGCCATTCCGCAGCTTGGTGAACGCCCGCCGCAGCACGTTTCCGACTTCCGCCGCGGCCGTCACCGGCTCGGTCGATTTCGCGACCGGCTGCATGGTCCGTGTCGAATTGAAATTGGGAGGGATATGGGCGATCCGGCGCTGGTAACCCATGGGCAACACCAGGATCGGCACCGATTCGCCAAAGGCCTGGGCCACCGCCCCGTAGGCGTTCTCGGAGCCGGGCCCGTGCTGCATGGCGAAGACACCGATCTTGGCTCCCGACGTCATTCGGGACAGGGCATCCGCCATATGGACCCCGATGCGCTCCTGCCGCACGATGATCGGCCGGATGTCCGCCCGCGCCGCGTACTCCAGCACGTGGTTGACCGGATACCCGAAGATGATCTCCACGTTCTCGCGCTTCAGGATCTCGGCAACTGACTCGACGACTTTCATGGACAAGTTTCCCGTTTGACCCCGGCACGAGATTTCACTGGTCAAGCCACCGGAATCGCAGCCCCATACCCGCAGGGCCGCGCCAGCCCTTCGCCTGCGACATGGTAGCTGATGTTCGCCCCCAAGGTGGGAGCAGCGTCGCGGGTCATCCGGCGCTGGCGCACTGCCGCATCCGTCCGGCACCGGTATACCCAACCGACTGTACACATTGCCAAAACTGTCCACCGAAGCTTGTGTAGGTACCGCCCGCCGGCCCCACCTGCCAACGCGGCAGGGCTGTCGCTTCCTGCCGCTGCCGTCGAGCCGTAACTTGACCGCAGCAGTCGTTCACCAAACCGCGTCCCCGGGCTCGGCGGTGCAAATGGGGCAGCCGGTGTTCTAGACTTCCACTCGCCGCCCCTTCCGATACCTCGTGTGCGGTGGAACCCGCGCGATGCCGCGCGCACATCGGGAGCGTGAGGTCTGGCGACCCTGACCCGACGGTGACGCCCTACGCATGCCTTCTGCACGTCCCCTGCTGGACCCCATCCCCGCGGAACTCTGGGGAACAGTAAGGAGCCGTTTTCAGCTACGTTGTTCCGCAGCCGAGCGCCCGATCGTGGCCGAACGCCTGGGGCTGCCACGACTGCACTCCCTTTCGGTCGACGCGGAGGTTGCTGTCGGGTCCGATGGCAGCGTGAAAGTCGAGGCAATGGTCCGGGCTCGGGTCGTCCGTACTTGCGTGGTCACACTTGAAGACTTCGAGGAATCCGTTGTACTCCCGTTCACGGCATCGCCCGGCGAACTTGCCGACGACACCGTCGCAGCAGACGTGCCGGTCGGCACCGGCACGCCGGAGACACCCGACGCGGAGGGTCTGCAGCTTGGCGAGCTCGCCATCCAGCATCTCTCGCTGGGGCTGGACCCGTATCCTCGGCACCCTGACGCGCCGTCACCCGGGCACGCCGACTGGCTGGAAGGCGACACAGAATCCGAGTTCGTTGCCAAGCTGGCCGGACTGACAGGCACGGGCCGTGGCGCTTAGCCAAACCGCGCGGCCGTTCGGTTCCCGGCTTGCGCAGCGGCGTCAATTGGGTTACCTAGACCGCCCCGAAGTCGTGCTCGACTGATCAGGCAGGCTCATGGCAGTTCCGCGCAAGAAAGTTACGCGTTCCCGGCGAGGACATCGTCGCGCTCACCAGCATCTGAAGCCGGTGAACGTCGTCGCGTGCCCGCACTGCGGTTCGTACCGGCGGCCGCACCACGTTTGCGGTTCGTGCGGTCATTATCGCGGTCGCGATTTTATCGACGACACCCCTTCCGCCAGCGACTGAACTTTTCTTCATGAACCGACAGCCGACTATCGCAGTGGATGCGATGGGCGGCGACCGTGCGCCGGAGCTGGTGATCCGGGGGACCGCGCTGGCGTCCGCTCGCCATCCCGACGCCCGGATACACCTCGTAGGCGATTCGGATCGCATCAAGCCGCTTCTGGACCGCCAGAAGGCGCTGCGGGACCGCTGTGACATCGTTCCGGCAGGCTCTAGCGTGGAAGCGGATGAAAAACCGTCCCTTGCGCTTCGAAACAAGATGGATTCGAGCATGGCACTCGCCATCGAAGCGGTAAAGGACGGGACCGCCGACGCCGCGGTTTCGGCGGGCAACACCGGTGCCCTGATGGCCTTTGCCGTCAAGTTTCTCGAATGCCTTCCCGGGATCCATCGGCCCGCGATCGCGGCCACGATTCCGACGCGACGGAGTGAAACCGTGCTGCTGGACATGGGCGCCAACGCCGAGTGCGAAGACAGTCACCTGGTCCAGTTTGCCGTGATGGGAACGGCATTCGCGCGCGTGGTACTTGGCCGCATCGAACCGGACGTCCGGCTCCTCAACATCGGACAAGAACGGGGCAAGGGGCGTGCCGTCATCCGCCAGGCAGATGAGCAATTGCGAAAAGGGCCGCTCAGCAACCACTACCGGGGATACATAGAGGGCGATGGAGTGTCGGCCGGTGAAGCCGACGTCGTGGTAACCGACGGTTTCACCGGCAACGTGATGCTGAAGACAGCAGAGGGCACGGCGAAGCTCTGCAGCCACTACCTTCGCACCGCGCTGCGCAGCTCACTCGGTGGTCTGATGGCGGGTGTCCTCGCCCGCCCTGCCTTCCAAACACTCCGCGAGAAGCTCGACCCCCGAAAACACAACGGTGCAATCATGCTCGGCTTGAACGGTGTTACCGTCAAGAGCCACGGCGGCACCGACGCATTGGGATTTGCGCACTCCATCGACGTGGCGTACGACATGGTGCGTGGCGACGTCAATCAGCACATTCTTGCGGCAATTCGGGAAATAGGCGAAGCCGCGCCCGCCTAGCACCCGGGCCGCCAGCGCGCAGCCCGACAGCAGGCGAATTGACAAACTCTAACGGCCGGGCCTCTCGGCATAAGCTGATCTTGCGTCAACGCGCACTTGTGCGAACACCGTCGCTGCAGTTGTCATTGACATTAGTATTAACTGATGGATAGATTAGACGGCAGGTTCGACGGGGGTGTGCATGCGCAAGGGAACTCTGACGCGCGCTGGCCTAGCCCGGGAAATATTCGAACAACTCGGGGTGTCCCAACAGCTCGCCTCCACTCTGGTGGACCAGGTGTTCGAGGAGATCGCCGAATGCCTGGCCAACGGCGAAGTGGTCAGGATTCGCAATTTCGGCCGGTTCATCCTGCACCGGAAGGGCATGCGGCTTGGACGCAATCCCAACACGCAGGTCGAAGCCGTCATCAAGCCACGCAGGGTGGTCAGTTTCCGGTCCTCCAACAATCTGAAGCAACGGGTCAATTCTGCACCGCGGGACGAGTGAGGTGCAGCGCGAATCGGACCCCCACTCCAAGTCCACGGTTCAGCTTTCAAGCGAGTCCACCAACCCGACCCCGGTGAGACCGGACCCGATGCCGTCGCAGTCGCCACGGCCAGAGGAAGCCGCAGCACCTGCCGGGGCTGGGAGAGAAATCAATCCGCTGGCAGGCCCCGCAGCCCGAGCTGGCGAACGACCTGATTTCCGGAGCACGGCGTTGCGCGAAATCGGGGACGTAGCCAGCGAATTGGACGTCCCCCAGCATGTGCTCCGTTACTGGGAAGACAAGTTTTCGGTCCTGCGCCCACGCCGGGTTGGCGGCGGGCGACGCCGTTACAGCCCCAAGGACGTCGCGCTGCTCTGGGGGATCAAGCGCCTCCTGCAGGAGCGCCACCTGACCATCGACGGCGCGCAGAAAGCGTTGCGTGAAGAGGGTATCGACGCCATCCGCTATCCCGGGGCCGTACCGATCGAGCCCAGGCTTCGGAAGCGCCTCCGCAAGCTCCGTGACGACCTGCTGGCTGCGCGCACCGACCTCGCCGGTGACTAGCCTCGATACCCAACGGCCGGCATTGATGTGAATCTGCGGCCAGCCGCGGACCGGGGGCTTGACCGGTTCTCGTTCGGCGAGCGGCTTTCGAAGGGTCTCCTGTCATGGTCGGTCCGGCAGCCGGTTCCGGCGCCGGCAGTGCGTAATCATCCTAATAGAGGATATTGGCACCAACAGTCACGTTGATATTCTGGCCAACTGCATGGCACCTGGATCCTGGCCGGCGCGACGTCCGGTTCC
>JAJDZX010000044.1 GCA_022824395.1 Alphaproteobacteria bacterium | reverse complement strand
GTGGAGCATGGGGATATGGACATCAGCGGCATTGAGGTCTATCGGGTTGTGGACGGAAAAATCGTAGAGGCGTGGAATCAAGATCCTGCCTATGGAAACGGGTTGTGGAAGGACAGCCGGTTTAACAAATAGCTCAACGACAGACGATACCCCTACTATGGAAGACATTAGCGTAACGGATCTGATCCAGAGCTTTTACCAAACACCGGCCACGTTTGATGAGGGTGAAGAACAGGCGCGTCTTGCAGTGGATGCGCTATCGCACCAATTCGCGCCTGCAGAGGGCGTCAGCGTACGCGAATCAAACTTAGGCGAGCTCAATGCAGAACTGGCCGTTTTTGACGAAGACGGCCCCATCGTTTTGTATTTTCACGGTGGTGGATTTGTGACCGGTTCTTGTACTTCACACCGGCATCTCTGTAGCTATTTGGCAAAGTGTGTTGGAGGTATCGTATATTCCGTCGATTACCGATTAGCACCCGAAGATCCTTTTCCAGCTGCGCTGGATGATGCTGTTTCAGCCTACCAGGCGCTTATTCGTGAGTTCCCCCATCGGTCAGTTTCAATCGCGGGCGACTCAGCAGGGGGTGGTTTAGCGTTCTCCTGCGCATCGTATCTACGGGACTCTGGTGAACCGATGCCCGCCTGTATTGTTGGGCTGAGCCCATGGGTGAATCTCTGCACAGACAATGAAAGTTACGAGTTGCTGGCGGAGGTTGATCCATTATTGTCGGCGGAAATTTCCGAGTGGCATTCAAAGAGGTATCTTGACGGAATGTCAGCACAGGATCCGCGGGTGTCGCCCCTGTTTGCAGATCATGTTGATTTCCCACCGGTCCTTATTCAAATCGGTGACCGTGAGGTCTTTCTTGGCGATGCTGTCCTCATGCATCAGAAGCTGCTTCAAGCTGGCGTGCAAAGTGTTCTAGAGATCGGGCCCGGTTTGTTCCATGTCTGGCACCTGTTTTGGCCTGCTCTAAAAGAGGGGCGAAAGGCTCTGGCTCAAGCGGGCGAATTCATCTCACGCAACAGTGGCTAGGCTGATCATCTACCGGCTGTGAATTGTTGGTTAGATAGGAGCCGAGGTCGAAATCATCCGCTAGATTTAAGGGCAGCGTGATATCAAACATCAAACTAATAGTGTCAATCACGGTAGAACAGAGGATTATGGAGATTAGGAATTCGAAAGCACTTGTTACTGGTGTTGTTGAAGCACTATCTCGATCAGGGGATCAGCAAGGCGGAGTTGTCGAGGCGCTTCGGCATCAGCCGGCGGACGATCCACCACTGGATCGCCACGGGGCAGTTGGACCGCGACCTCGCTGCGGGAGCGGCGGGCGCGGCGCGACGGCGGCGCAGGAAGCAGAAGCTGGATCCGTACAAGGGGATCATCAAGGCGCGGCTGGAGGAGTATCCGCAGCTCTCGGCGCAGCGTCTGTTCGACGAAGTGCGCACGGCGGGCTACCCGGGGGGCTACAGCCGCGTGAGGGACTACGTCGGCCAAGTGCGGCCGCGCGCTCCGGTCGAGCCGACCGTCCGCTTCGAGACGCCGCCGGGCCGCCAGGGCCAGGTGGACTTCGGCACGTTCACGCTGCCGTGGGGCCGGCGGCACGCGCTGCTGGTGATGCTGGGCCACTCGAGGCTGCTGTGGCTGCGGTTCTACCGTCGGCAGACGATGCGCGTTCTGTTCGATGGGCTGGAGGGCGCGTTCGCGCGCTTCGGCGGGGTGCCCCGGGAACTGCTGTTCGACCAGATGCGCACGGTGGTGCTCTCGGACGACTGCACCGGCGGCGGGGAGCTGATCCTCAACCCGGAGTTCCTGCGCTTCGCGGCGCACTGGGGGTTCATGCCGCGCTCGTGCCGGCCGTACCGGGCCCGGACCAAGGGCAAGGTGGAGCGGCCGATCCGCTACCTGCGGGAGAACTTCTTCTACGGACGCACGTTCGCCAGCGACGAGGACCTCAACGGGCAGGCGGCGCGTTGGCTGGACGGCACCGCGAACGTGCGCGTGCACGGCACCACGGGCGAACGTCCGGTGGACCGCTTCGAACGCGACGAGAGGGGTGCGCTCGGCCCGCTCGCGGGGCGGCCCTACCGACGCCTCGGCGCCACGCAGTCCGCGGCGTCGGCAGCGCCGGCGCGGCCCGCCGTGCCGGTGCAGAAGCGCTCGCTGGCCGACTACGCGGAGGTGGCGCGGTGAAGGCCGCGGCCAGGAACCGGCGCGACCGGGTGCGGGCGATGCTGGCCGACCTCAAGATGCCCGGCGCGCTTGAGGTGGCGGACGACATCCTGGCGCAGGCCGACGGCGGGACCGTCACCGCCAGCGAGGCGGTCGAGAGGCTGCTGGACGCCCAGATCGTGCTGCGCAACAACCGCCGCCTGGACTCCGCCATGCGCTCCTCGCGGCTGCCGGCGGTGAAGACCCTGGCCGAGTTCGACTTCGCCTTCCAGCCGAGCATCAAGCGCGAGCAGGTCGAGAGCCTGCACGAGCTCGGCTTCGTCGACCGCGCCGAGAACGTGGTCCTGCTCGGCCCCCCGGGCGTCGGCAAGACGCACTTGGCCATCAGCCTGGCGATCGCCGCCGCCGAGTCCGGACGCCGCGTCTACTACGGCACCCTCGCGGACCTGGTCGAGTCGCTCATGGAGGCGAAGACGTCGGGCAACCTGGCGCGCCGCCTCAAGGTGCTGACGCATCCCGCACTGCTGGTGGTCGACGAGATCGGCTACCTGCCGGTCACCCAGGACGGCGCGATCCTGTTCTTCCAGCTGATCAACGCCCGCCACGAGCGCGCCTCCACGGTGCTCACCTCGAACAAGGGCTTCGAGGAGTGGGGCGGCGTGCTCGGCGACGACGTGATGGCGGCGGCGCTGATCGACCGGCTCCTTCACCACTGCCACATCGTCAACATCCGCGGCAACAGCTACCGGATGCGGGAGCACCGGGACCTGCTGCGGTCCGAACGGCCGGAGGAGTCCACCCGCCGGAGGCAGGCGAAGTGATCCGGTCCGCTTCGCGACGCGTTGGGGGCCGGTCTCCGGTCGCTCCGCTCCCGGCGTCCGGCCCCCAACGCGAACAGCCTTCAAGCGAGGGTCACTGCGGAACCCGAGGCGACCCTCCGGGAAAAGTGTGCAATTTTAAGTTGCCATTGACAGACGCGCCTCGGGGACGTTGCCGAGGCTGAGCAGGGTGCTGGCTACCGTGTCGGTGCGCAGCGCATCGAGGTCTCTGAGCGCCACGTGGTCGTGGGCCAGCAACGCGATGAGGGCCCACAGCGTCTCGTCGAGGAGCTCGAAGAGCCCGAAACGCCCTGCGGTCTGCGCCAGGACCGATGCGCCACCATACGCGGTCAGGTCCAGATCGGTGAACTCGACCTTCGGCGGTGCCCCGCCTGAATCGCCCAAGATTCTGGACGACCTGCTGATCACGGTGCAATATCAAGGCCCTCCCTGTCGGCGGCGATGGCGGCAAGGCTGCGACCCTCCGGCGCCACCGCCATCCACAGTTGCTCGGAATCCTTTGGTGATTTGGGGCGTACGGCCGACCCGTTTTGGGGCGGGCTGCTTTTCGCATTGCAGTTGACAGCGCTGCCGCTATTTTGATTGATTGCGGACCAGAGTGCTCCATCAAGCGGATAATTTCGCATCAGCTTGATGGAGCACTAGTTCACAACAGAGTTCTTGGAGGGAAGCGTGAAGATTCTGAAAGTGCTGGGTGCCGTGCTGGTCGCCTTGGTCCTCGTGGTGGCCGTCGCTGCGCCGATCGGTCCGATGCCCGGGTTCTTCATCGGCGGCTCGCAAGCGCAACCCCCCGATACCTGGCCGGACACCTCTTCGGTGCACGAAGTCCAACTCAAGGTGCCGGGCGGCCTGCCGCGCGTGGTCATTATCTGGATCGTCGAATGGGCCGGAGACCTGCACGTCGTGGGCGATAGGAACAGCGGCTGGGTACGCAAGATCGGCGCCGCTTCGCCGGTGGAACTGCGGCTTGGCGACAGCACCTTCGCGTTGAACGCGGTCGCGGTGTCGGAAGACGCGGAAGCAATCCTCAACGCCTGGCTGGACAAGTACGAGCCCGACTACCCGGAGATCGTCGCGGGCTTCCGCAACGATGCGGCCGGTCCCGGCAGCGCCGCGGTGTTTCGTCTGGAACGCTAACGGATTGGCTGCAACTTGACGGCCGGGCAACAGTTCAAGGAGCAAGCCGCCTGACCGGGCGCATCGGGGAGCGCCTCCGAGAATTTGAGCCTACGCCAATGCGGCGCGGATCTTCGCCGCGTTGGCCGCGAGTTCGTCCGCATCCGCCATCGACCGCGCGTGCAGGGTGAGCCCCTCGCCCGGATACCGCGGAATGACGTGGAAGTGGATGTGGAAGACGGTCTGT